>JAFUZJ010000052.1 GCA_017476665.1 Lachnospiraceae bacterium
TTCTCCAGACAGGTAACCATATGTTGGATTCCCTGCTGAATCCCCTCCTGAATTCCCTCCAAAATTCCTTCCTGCTTTGCTTCCGCTCTCTCATCCGCAATCAGATCTCTGTACGCTTTACACATTTCCTCATCCTCCTCTACTACTTTCTTAGCAAGTTCTTTAATATTTAAATGAACCGCGATCGCTTTCTGTGCCGCTCGGGCAAGACATTCATATTCCTCCTGCGCCAGCAATCCTTTCAGCTTCTTTTTGTCATTTCGACACTGCATGGCCCGGAAAAAATATTTCAGATCTGTATGAAATTCATCCGGATCAACATACTCCGCTTCCAGCAGCGCATAAGAATAATTCTGGATTTTCTCAAACACGAAAGGCTTGACCCTCTGTGGGATAGAAAATAAATCCCGCAGAACATCCTTTCCGCGAAAATGTCCTTTTCCAAGATACAACAGCAGATTGATGACCGGACAATAGCTGTCCGATTGTTTCATTCCGCTCTTTATCTCGTCAAAAGTCACCAGATCTCCGCTCTGCTCATGCTCGCTTCGCATGCGCTCCGCTTCCCTCTCATATTCACAGGCATCGTAAGTTAAAAAACGACGAGGCATCGCGTAATCTGCATGTGTTTCGATTTCCAGACCGTACTTCACCCGCTGCTTCTCACACAGAAAGATGGCGTCCCGCTCCAATGTCCCCGACAAACTGTGCAGGGACGGATATGTCCGCTCAATCGCCTGTAGATCTCTGCCGCCCATCTTTAACCGCCAATGATATACTCCCGCCGAAAACAATTCCGCAGCCCTCTCCAGATCGGTAAAATACTCCCGATCCACATTATCATATTTTCCCATGCTCTTTCCTTTCCTGACAGAGCAGTCTATTTTCAGGCACTCCGTCAATTCATTCTACGGTAAACAAAATAAAACCTTTTCGGATCCGATGTTAAAAATAAAAAGTGAAAAAATCGGCGAAATGCCAAAGAAAATGTTCACTTACACCGGTTGTATGACCGATCACAACCGATGTAGTTATCATAGTATAATATTTTACAATTGTCAAGCAACGAATTGTTAAAAACAATTTTAAATCAAAAAAACCGGCGTAATCTTCCTGACTACGCCGGTAACACTCCGATAATACACTTATGCGATCTTGCTCTTAGCAAGCTCTGCCAGAGTCTTGAATCCCTCTGCATCATTTACAGCCATCTCAGCCAGCATCTTCCGGTTCATGTCAACGCCGGCCTGCTTCAAGCCGTACATGAACTTGCTGTAGGAAAGACCGTTCAGTCTTGCAGCCGCATTGATACGAGCGATCCAAAGCTGTCTGAACTGACGCTTTCTCTCTTTTCTGCCGGCATAGGAAGTTGCCAGTGCTCTCATAACGGACTGCTTTGCTACTCTGTACTGCTTGCTTCTTGCGCCTCTGTATCCCTTTGCAAGCTTCAGTACTCTGTTATGTTTCTTCTTGGCATTTAAGCCACCTTTAATTCTTGCCATGATTCATTCTCCTCCTTGCCCGACTTATAAATAGGGTAAAATCTTCTTCATATTCTTTACATTGGTTACATCCGTGATAGCGGGCTTTCTCAGATTACGCTTTCTCTTGGTGCTCTTCTTGGTCAGAATGTGGCTCTTGTAAGCCTTCGCTCTCTTTAATTTACCGGTACCGGTAACTTTGAAACGCTTCGCAGCTGCTCTGCTTGTCTTCATTTTGGGCATAACTATTTCCTCCTGAAATCTTTTTTATTTGCTCTTTGCCTATTTCTTCTGGGCAAGGAACATGGTCATACTTCTTCCTTCCACTTTCGGGGCCTTCTCCACTATAGCGATATCCGCAAGATTCTCAGCAAAATCATCCAGAATATGCTTGCTGTTGTTCATATGTGCCATCTCACGTCCTCTGAAACGCAAGGTAACCTTTACTCTGTCACCTTTGGTCAGGAACTTTCTGGCTGCATTGGTCTTGGTATTCAGATCATTGGTGTCAATATTGGGCGACAGACGAATCTCCTTAATCTCGATCGTCTTCTGCTTCTTCTTGGCATCCTTCTCCTTACGGAGCTGTTCATACTTGAACTTACCGTAGTCCACGATCCTGCAGACAGGGGGCTGTGCAGTGGGCGCGATCTTTACCAGATCAAGCTCTGCTTCCTCCGCTAACTTCAATGCTTCCTTGGCAGACATAATTCCAAGCTGCTCATTGTTCTCTCCGATGACACGAACCTCTTTGTCACGAATCTGTTCATTAATCATTAAATCGCTAATGGCTGTATACCTCCATACATAAGAAATAAAAAAGTGGATAGCATAACTATCCACAATGATCCGATCAAAATGCAACTTCCAATCTCCGCCAAAGCCCTTCCGCGGGATCTCAAACTGCTCTGAAACGATATCAACACTTACAAGCGCAATTGCCGCAAGGTGAGAGTGGATACTCTGCTTTATTTTCCGTGAGAGACTTACGCCTCACACACTAAGACAGAATACCACTTACTCCTCACTTTGTCAACAGGTAAAATTGCAATTTTGCAGCATTTTTATAAAAAATTGCAATTTTTATTAGCGTTCCGTGAACGTCGCGCAATTGGTCTCCCTGCTGTTGGTAGCCTTTCCGCCCCGGATATCCACGCGATCCGCCCTGCATCTGTAGTTGCTGTTGTAGATGCAGTTGACCGCCTCACAGTCAATGCTGATCACTCTGCTGGGATGCTCCAGCGAACTGGTAAACGCATCATGCCCTTCCCTGCGCTCCGCAAAACTCTCGCAGCAGGTGTCGTCGCCGGTGTCGGCATGCCTGCCTCCCACCATAATATCACCCTTGCAACACAGTTTTGACTGGTTATAGGTGCAATTTTGTGCACCGCATTTTAATTCTGCCATTCCGACTCCTCCTTTTGCAAAATTCATATGCCCTTACATAAAGTTAGTGTGAACGACAAAATTAAAATTTATACCTGTCAAAATTCAAATGCGCTGCCAGAGACTCATCCCGATCAGTGCGCGCGGGTTGCGATCTCCTCTTTCACTTTCCGGATGAAATCCTCCAGATTCATGGTCTCGGTTTCACCGGTATCGCGGCTTCTGACGCTGATGCTGCCCTCTTGGGCCTCTTTTGCGCCCAGGATCAGCATGTAAGGTGCTCTGTCAACCTGCTGTGCCTCACGGATCTTATAACCGATCTTTTCATTGCGGTCATCCAGCTGCACGCGGATATTGGCCGCATCCAGTGCCTCGTAAACGGTCTTCGCATAATCAAAAGTCTTCTCACTGACCGGCAGAACCTTTACCTGCAGAGGCGCCAGCCATACCGGGAACTTGCCCTTGGTCTCCTCGATGATAAACGCCATGAAACGGTCCAGAGAGCCCAGGATCGCGCGGTGCAGTACCACCGGCGTCTGCTCGTTGCTGTCGGAATCCACATATTTCAGATCAAACTTCGCAGGCAGGCAGAAGTCCAGCTGACAGGTGGACAGCGTGTACTCCGCACCCACAGCAGGCTGCACGTTCACATCCAGCTTCGGTCCGTAGAATGCAGCCTCACCGATCTCCTCGGTAAAGTCGATCTTCAACTCTGTCAAAACCTCACGCAGCGCGCTCTCCGCCTTATTCCACATCTCGTCATCGGGATGGTATTTCTCCGTATCCGCAGGATCTCTCAAAGACAGAACACAGCGATAATTCTCAATACCGAAATCCTTATATACATCAAAGATCAGGTCTACCACACGGCTCACCTCGTCCTTGATTTGATCCGGCGTCACAAACAGGTGAGCGTCGTTCTGGCAAAAATGTCTTCCGCGCTCGATGCCCTTCAGGGTACCGCTGGACTCAAACCGGAAATCATGGGCGATCTCGCCGATCCGGATGGGCAGCTCCCTGTAACTGTGGGGCTTATTTGCATAGATCATCATGTGGTGCGGGCAGTTCATGGGACGCAGCACAAAGTTCTCGCCCTCCACCTCCATGGCCGGGAACATGTTTGCCTTATAATGTGCCCAGTGTCCGCTGGTCTCATACAGCGCCACGGTACCCACACAGGGCGTCATCACATGCTGATAGCCCAGCTTTCTCTCTTTTTCCTTGATATAGTTCTCCAGCTCCTGCCATACGGTATAACCCTTGGGCAGAAACATGGGAAGTCCCTTACCCACCAGATCGTCAGTCATGAACAGAGACATCTCCCTGCCGATCTTACGATGGTCTCTGGCCCGTGCTTCCTCCTGTTGCTTCTCATAAGCCTCCAGCTCCTCCTGGGTGGCGAAAGCCACGCCGTTGATACGGGTCAGCATCTTATTCTTGGAATCGTTTTTCCAATAAGCGCCGCTCTGCTGTGTGATCTTGAACGCCTTCAGCGCCTTGGTATAAGTGATATGAGGACCTACGCACATGTCGATGTAATCACCCTGCTGATAAAAACTGATGATGGCATCCTCCGGCAGATCGCCGATGTGCTCCTCTTTGTATTTGGCTCCACGCTCCTGCATGAGCTTCACCGCCTCGTCCCTGGGCAGAATGAAAGGCTTGATGGGCAGATTTGCCTTCACTATTCTTTTCATCTCCTGCTCGATTGCCGCCAGATCCTCATCTGTCAGCTTTCTGTCGCCCAGATCCACATCATAATAAAAACCTCTCTCCGTGGCGGGACCGTAACCGAAATCCGCTTCCGGGAAAAGATGCTGGATTGCCTGCGCCATGATATGCGCCGCCGAATGGCGCAGCACATGGGTTACCTCCTCCTCGGGACACTCCGCTACCGTACCGTCTCTGTAAATGATCTTCATGTTCTTTCTCCTCTCTGTTTTCCACGAATGGAATCTAAAAAGACACCCTTGGATCTCTCCAAGGGTGCCTGAATTCTCAAACACGGTTCCACCTTGCTCTTTCACTCTCACTCCCATTCACGCAGGGAATAACGGCAATGCTTGTGCCGATATGGCTTTCTCGCATGCAGCTCAGGAGTGGTTTCCTTCTGTCCCAGGTTCATGTGCTCTCAACCATGAAATGCAGCCTATCCACAGCAGATCACGACACATCTCTCTGTAAAACCTGTCCGCGGCAGAATTCTTCTCCGTCAACACCTTTACTCATCATATACCATTTTAACCGGAATGTAAAGGCTTTTTCTGAACGGATATGCTTTCAGCCCACCAACTCGTCCATCTCCCGCGTGATATATCCTTCCACCTCGGCTTTGGGCATCTGCAGGGAAACCGCTAACTCTCCGTACAGATTGTCCTCTGCCAACCGGAAATACTTGGCATCCACCGCCGTTACCTTCCGGCCCGCCGCCAGACGCTTCTGCTTCCGCTCGTAGATCGTCTTTATAATGCGGATCCACTCCGCACAGTCATTGGTCTTCATACAGCCCTTGTATTCCTGTTCCAAAAGCTTGTCATTTGCGCTCGTGATCGGCAGGATTTCCGGAATCTCCTGAATCAGCTTGTCCGCTTCTTCTCTGCTCAGCACCCTCCGCAGCGAATCCTCCGCCGTATCTACCGGTACATAAACCGTGCTGCCCATCACATAAATGGGCTTGAGGATATAATACTCTCTCTTTTTGTCCACGCCGGAAATATCAAGCGTCGTAATATCCTCCACCACACAGACCCCTTTGTTTCCGCTCACTACATACTCGCCTTTCTTAAACACAAAAACCTTCCTTTCTACTAAAATAAGCCACACTTCTGTTTGGGCGATATTCGCCCACAATATTGTTATAACCTAATTCTACCAAATTTAAACCCGGAATGTCAGCGTTTTTTGCGTAAAAAAGGCATTTTTGTGAAAGTTGCTCAGTATAAATGCGTCTGTCTTTGTGCAAGATAACCGTTTTAATCCCCGTACTCTATCGCAGATTTTCGCAGACTCCAAATTCCTGTTTCAAATAATCGCGGTAACCGGACGGATCCTGACTCTGCGGGTAACTGAGATAAACATAAATGATCCGCAACGACAGCATTGGCAGCTCTCAGGCGGTCAAGTTCCTCTGCCTCCGCATGGGTTGTGTGCGTATCTTTATTTCAAAAACAGTAAAATCAAAGAATATTCCTGCATCCAAATGCGGTGCATCGTCGTTATAATATATGGAGAGTACAAATTGAGGTAGCTACTATGACAGAGATTCTGCTAATACGCCGGGCTGTTCGGGGAGACCGGGCTTCTTTGGAGCGGCTTATTCGGCTATATTATGAGAAGATATACAATTACATATGTTTTCAGACTCGTGATCCGAATATTGCAGAGGACTTGACACAAGATGTGTTTCTAAAGCTCGTAAGAAACATCCATTCTTATGTCCCGACAGCATCTTTTTCCTCGTATTTGTACAAAATCGCCCACAACACTATCATCGATTACTTTCGAACAGCAAGACCAACCGAAGAAATCCATGAAAATCAAATTGTTTCGGATTCTTTGGCCGCAGTAGAAGCAAAAATTACAGTGCAGGGTTTGTTGACTCGGCTTTCGGAAGAACAACGAGAATGTATGATCTTGTATTATATGCAGGAACTAACTTATAGGGAAATTGCTCAGATACTGGATATTCCTATTCCCACCGCCAAATCTCGGGTACAGCGAGGTTTGACGGCCTGTAAAAAAATGATGGAGGAAAAAATATGAACAAAAACGAAGTCATCGTCCTTCTGAAAGAAGCAAAGCAAACCCCTCCCCCCGGAGCGATGGAGCGATGTATCGCGGCTCTGCCGGAGGTTCACAAGCCAAGCAGGCTTCTTCCGCTAATAAAGCTTCAGCTAATATCCATGCCCACAAGCGTAATTGTGTTAGTGCTCGCCGCAGTCACTTTGCAGATTATTCTCACGGCAAGACTGCGTCCTATGGATGCTTTGATGTCAATTGGAATTTCAAGCGCCATTGTTGCTCTGCTTTTTATTTGGCATCTTATGCTATCCGGCGCTGGGAGCATGACAGAGATTGAAAAATGCTGCAAGTACAGCTTCGGCCAGATTTTGTTATCACGCATGCTGTGTATATTCGGACTGACTATGATTGCGCTTCTGGCTGCTGCGATCCCTGGTGCGGTAATTAACGGCATGGGTATGCGCTTTATTCTTGCAGCAATCCTTCCTACGATTTTCGGTGCCTTGGCTGCACTGTTGTGGGCAAATTATGTTAGCAATTCCGCGATAGCGATGATGGTCATATATTTGATATCTGCTCTGATTATAGGTCTGATGCTGGAAAGAATCATGGAAACGGGAATTTGCTTGAATAGTATGATCTCGCTTGCCGCCTTTACTGCACTCCTTATACAAATCAAAAACCTGATAAATAGGAGAGTTAACTATGAAGCTTACAATTACTGATTTGACAAAGACCTTCGGTCATAAGACCGCTGTTGACCATGTGAATCTGGAACTAACACCGGGAATCGTCGGTCTGTTGGGACCTAACGGCGCCGGCAAAACCACCATGATCCGTCTGATGTGTGATTTAATCCAGCCGGATTCTGGAGCCGTCCTTCTGAATGGCGAAAATATTCGCTCTTTAGGTGAGGATTACCGGAATATCCTTGGATATCTTCCACAGAAAGTAGGATATTACCCTTGGTTCACCGCCGAAAAATATCTCATGTATATTGCCACATTGAAGGGGCTTTCCAATGAGGAGGCGGCTGCAAAGACAAAGGATCTTCTAAATCAGGTTGGTCTTTATGAGGAACGAAAGAATCGTTTAAGTGCTTTCTCTGGCGGTATGCTTCAACGAGTGGGCATTGCTCAGGCCCTGATAAACGACCCTAAAATTCTCATTCTGGATGAACCTACTGCCGGTCTGGATCCCCAGGAGCGTATCCGCTTTCGCTCCATGATCGCAGGGATGACTAGAGGCCATTTAGTGATCCTGTCCACCCACATTGTGTCTGATGTGGAACACATTGCCGCCCAGGTGATTATGCTCCGTTCTGGTCAGGTAGTGATTCATGATACCATAGAGCATATCCGGGCAACCTTGACGGGCAAGGTCTGCACACTGATTGTGTCCCCGGAGGAAGCAGAGAGCTACCGTAAAGCTCATCTGGTGGCTAATATGCAGCCTGTGGGCGATAATATCCAACTGCGTCTGGTCAGTCCTAATGGTTTCCCAGAGAGAGGTGTCCCCGTGGAACCGGATCTGGAAGATGCCTATCTCGCCTATAGTGGTCGGGAGAAAATATGCTGAGGGCTGAATTGCGGAAAACATGGTCAAGGCCCTTGATCGTTGTTTCATTTCTGCTGGTGTGTCTGGCACAGGTCGTCTATGTTTCTATGAACCGCAATTCCGGTACCAAAGAACTCTCCATTGCCTTAAATGAATTTGGCGGACAAATGGACGATACGTGGAAAAATTACATCAATACTCAATATGAAAACCTCTGGGAATCCGCTCCGAAATCAGCAGAGGATCTCTGGGACGCCACGCCGGAACAACGGGCCATCTTGATTGCCCTCGACTACACCTTCTTTACACATATGCTGGACGCATATGTGGACATGCTGGATGAAGTTTATGATAGTGTAGGCAAAGAAGCTTATGCCGAGCTGCGGGTTGCTTCGGAAGACGGCAACCTGGTCTTCGGAAGCTCTCCTGCAGGCGAATCTATGGCTAACCAATATATGGTCACCTGGGGGTTTCTAATCTTTATGATTCTTCTGTGTGTGGATCAGTTTTCCGGGGAAAAGGCAATCGGGATGGTTTCCATGCTGTGCAGCACAAAGCAAGGGCGCCGAAAGCTGTTCCTGACAAAGTTTCTAACCTGCCAAATCAGCGCATTGATCGTATGGGCTACATCCAATCTGATCTATGCCCTGATACTAACGTTCTACTATGGCTGGGGCAATCTGCAAAGTGTCGTTCAGGATTTCTCATTCAATGCCTGTCCCTACAACTGGAACACTGGGGAATATCTGATGGTGATTTTGGTTGGCGGGATAATTGCCAGCCAATTAACCGCACTTGTGATTTTCTTACTGGCCCGAATCGGCAAAACCACCCAGCGTTCCTTCGCTCTGATGGGCGGCGTACTGGTCTTGCCCTATCTGATTTCATTTATGGCAGACGATTACCGGCTGGCCTTGTGGCTGCCTTGCCTGATCAACAGCCGTTGGCTTTGGAGCGGACTACGTCTTTTACAGCTGGGAAACCATTATATTCACTTGTGGTCTATTGCCGGAGCAGAGCTATTACTGATTACGGTCATCGCCACTTTGATGCTGCATCACTTTATGAAAACGGCGGAAACTGATATCGATACTTGAGGAGGACAAAATGAGATATGAATTTGAAAAATTACTGCGGGGGCGCAAGCTCTCACTCTTTGTAACTCTTACACTGTTGGGAGTTTATTTATATTTTGCCTTTAACGGCTCATACACCACCTTCAGCGGTGTTAGTCTGGAGAATTTTTGGAAGGACAGCGAATATCGCCATTGGAGGATGTCCCAGGAAACGGAGCTGGTGGACGATGAATGGATTGAGAATGTGAAAGCCGAATACAAGGCTTTTCTAGATGAAAACGTGCTTTCCCCGGAGGAAATCGCACAGAACATTACCACAAAAAAGGCCGAAGGTTATCAGATTGACTATACCGTTGAGGAGGCCCTACATGACCCCTATAATTTCGAATACGCCTTTGCAATACTTCCTTATGATGCGTATCATTCACGACAAATGGAATACACATTCCTAGTTGCATTCAATACTTACGTCCCATTAGCAGAGAATCCGGTTCAGTATATCCATGACAAATACAAAGTCTCAAATTACTATATGGAAAAGGATACTGGCATGACCTATGCAGAATATATGGGTTATTCCGCAACACAGGCTGAGGACTACTGGGACTTTATCGATACCACTTATGGAGATCTGGAACTTACTATTGGTTACAATCTTGGCTGGGATGTGCTGTGCAGCGTCATGCAATTTCTTCCTTTCACGCTGGGCATGGCTTTGATTGTGGTGTTGAGCAATCTCTTCTCGCAAGAGCAAATGGAACATATGACCCCAATTCTACGGACTACAAAACATGGACGTTCCACGCTACTCCGGCGTAAGCTTATCGTAACAATGACCGTGGTCACTTGTCTTTGGCTGTTCTTCCAGGTTGCGATGTTGTTAGCAGTATCTTTAACTTACACTCTCAAAGGAGCAAGCTGTACTGCCATGTGCTTCAGCGGCAAGCCTAGTTTATATTGCCTGACCTGGATTGAGTATTATCTAATCACCTGCATTTTCAGCTATTTGGGAACAATGGTATTCTCATTGTTCGTGTGCTGTATGTCGAGCTTGCTGAAACTGCGACTGTCCATGCCCATCAATCTGGTGCTTACTTTGCTTTCTGGCATTCCGCTAGACCGCTTCTGCTACGCTGATAAGGCTTTCAAGTTTCTTGACAAACTCCGGGTACTAACCCCGGCTCAGTTGATGGCCTCATATCCTACTTTGCAGGTCTATCAGTCATTTGAGTTTGGCAGCGTCATTATCCAGCTACCGTATATGATGGCGATTGCAATTGTGATAGAAGCAATAATCCTACTTTTTGTCTTACGCAGACGTGAGGGAGGAAAATGATAGTCTGTTCCGGCATATCATTGTTCTTCCATTACAGATGTTAGTCCTCGTAATGATCCCTGCATGAGTATATTATCAGGTTTTGATTATTGTCCATGTTGTAAACCAATCTGTGTTCATCCGAAATGCGTCTGCCGCAAGCCTTGCGGTATTTTAATGGCTCCGGCTTACCAATGCCGCTTAAAAGCCCATTATGATCAATGTCCTTAATAAGCTCATTGATGCGCTTTACCTTTTTTTATCTTCCCTCTGCCATTCGGTGTATTGTTCCCCTGCAGTAGGTGTAAATACGATATTCATTTATTCGGACGCCTCCAGTTCTGCGATGGTCTTTGTAATAAATCCACCCGCTTCTGCTTCTGCCATGGATTTATCTATCATAGCAAGATACTCAGCGTTTCTTTTGGCTTTCATCATTTCATTATATTCAGATTCGGACAACATGACGACATTTTCGTTTTTAGGTCTTGATATGATCAAGGTCTCTCCGTTAAAAACCTTATCGCATAAACTCTTGAAATTATCTCTGACATCCATGCTCTTTACAGCCAACATATAAGCCACTCCTTTCCGTACTGATTTTCGTATGCTTTTTCGTACTTTTTTATGATAATATTGTTTCCTTGTCAATGTTTTTCATACATTAAAATATTGGTTGTGCTGTTCCTGATCTTTCCATAAGTTTCGTATAGGCTTGTATTAGCGTGGGTTGTGTGCGTATCTTTATGTGGGTGAAGCTCCGGTCTCCCACCGCGAGATTGCTTTAAAGCCGCCGAAAAGGACACAGAGCGAGAATCCTTATTTTATCCCTCTCATAACCTCATTTTGGCGCAAAATAGGCATCGATGCCGTCCGCCATACCGACCGCGATCTTCTGCTGGTACTCCTCCGTCGCCATCAACCGATCTTCCTCCGCATTGGTCATAAAACCCATCTCCACGATGGTCACCGGCACCTGACACCAGTTGATCCCAGACATGGTGTCGGTCTCAATGACACTTCTCTTCTTCGCCCCCGTGGCGTTCACCATGCCGGCCAACACCGCATCCGCCAGCGCTCTGCTGTCGGAATAGAGATTGCTGTTATAAGGATTCTGCGCTGTCTGACACAGCGTCTCCATGCCATGTACGCTGCTGTTTTCCGATCCGTCCGCATGGATCCTCACAAACACGTCCGCCCCCGCGTCATTCGCCATCTGCGCCCGCTCTGCATTGCTGATATTCACGTCATGGGTGGTGCGGATCATGAGCACCTCATACCCCCGATTCTGCAGCTCCGCACAAAGCTTCTCGGACACCATCAGGGTCAGCTCATACTCTGCCAGCCCGCTGACCACGCCTCTTGTCCCGCTCGCCACCTTTGCCTTGGTCTGCGTTGCGCCGGGTCCGATCGGCTCTTTCTCATTATTGCCCTTGGCCTGATGTCCCGGGTCGATGGCCACAAGGCGCCCTGTATGCGCAGCGGGTTTTGGTGCGACCGATGACGCGGTCTCCGGCACAGGTTCCGCGGCAGCCGACGACGAAGATTCCGGCACGGGTTCCGTGGCATCCGGTGATGCAGGTTCCGATGTTGCCTCCGACTCATTCGGCGCTGCAGGTTCCGACGCATCCGACGATGCAGGTTCCGACGCATTCGACGCTGCCGATGACGCGGGTTCCGACGCCGCCACCGTTGTGCTTTCCGGCACGATCGTAGCGGCAGACGGCTGCTCCCCCGACGCACAGCCACAGGCAGATATCACACCGCAAAGAATTGCCGCCAACATCCATCTCTTGCACTTATCACTCATATTTTCACTCCACTCCTAACCTATCGATATCTGATTCATCTGCAACAGGATTCCGATGACCCGGCATCTGATCCGGATCAGTCTGATGATCTTCTCCGCAATTTCGTCAACGGATTCCCCGTCCGACGGCAAAAAAAGAGAGCAATTTGTTGGCAGGTGAAGATCATATACGTCTCAAAAGAAATATCTCCGTCCTGTTTCCAGTCTTCCCAATGCGTTCGCAACACCTGCAAAAACAGATCCCACAGTTCCCCGCTTTGGGATTGTTTTTGCATGATGACCGTCCATTTCTGCTCTCCTGATCAGGCAGATATTCTTTCTTGCCAATTTATTTTTACATAGTATAATATACCTTATCAAAAGCTGCAACGCAAGCAAGTTGCAATACGGAGGCAGATATGGCAGTCTTTTTTATAGCGGATACGCATTTTGACGATGACAATATCAGAAGATATGAGAACAGACCTTTTGAAAACACGGCACAGATGAACGAGGCAATGATCCGGAACTGGAATCGGACCGTCACTCCTTCCGACATTGTATACTTTCTCGGCGATGTCGGCGCAGACAGCTATGTCGCCCACCTGAACGGGATCAAATATCTGGTCAGGGGCAATCACGACACCTCCTCCAATGACCATTACAGGGAGATCGGTTTTGCGGAAGTGTATGATCTGCCCGTCATTTACGACAGCTACTGGATCCTGTCCCACGAACCCCTGTATATCAACCGCAACATGCCCTATGCCAATATTTTCGGACATGTTCACGCCAATCCCGCCTATCGGGACGTAAGTTCCCGCAGCTATTGTGTCAGCGCGGAACGGATCGCTTATACCCCGGTTCCCCTGGAGCGCATTCAGGCTGCCATCCTGGAGGCCCAGAAACAGGAAGATGCTTCCGACTTCCAGTAATTACCGGTATTATCCCGGTACCTCCTGTGTTACAATCATTTTGTAACAATTCTGTAACATTTGTGATCTGCTGATGCATTTCATAGATCTTACAAAAGAACAGACAGGAGGTATACGATATGAAGAAATCTATTTTGTTACTTACAGCCGCGGCAGCCGGGCTTTCTCTTGCCCAGACACCGCTACAGGCACAGGCCGCACCGTGTTTCTCGGTGATTCAGATCCGGCCGGAATCTCTTTATCAATCCGATTGCAATTTCGACCGAGGATCAGATTGCAATCCCAGCTGCGATTCTGACCGAAATTCCGACTGCGCGGGTGCCGGTGGAAATGCCTGTGCTTCCGCTCCCCAGGTCAATATCGATGACATCAACGACCTGTTAGAGCAGCTTGGGCTTCCCGGGCAATGCAGCCTCAATACGGATTGTGAGGACACGCTGAATAACCTGAATAACTGTCAGTCCCAGATCCGCTTCTGGACCAACTATGCGCCGCAGATCTCCATCTGTAGTCCCACGACTCCTGCTGCGCCGGAACAGGAACCGGATGTCGTCGAGGTTCCACCCCAGGAAGATTCTTCCGCTGAGGCTCCTTCCGAGCCGGAACCTTCCACTGAAACGACAGCTCCGGTGGTCGTGACACCCGTTCAGGAAAGGCCGACGCCTGCAGCGCCCTCGCCCTCGCAGGAGACCCAGACGCCTGTCGAGAAGCCATCCAAACCTAACACACAGACCGACACACAGACCGTGGCGGAACCGGAAACCACAAGCTATCACGCTTACGTGCTCCGCATTGTGGAGCTGGTAAACGAGGCTCGAGCCGATGCTGGGCTGAAGCCCGTCACGCTCCGTCAGGATCTGACCGCCGTAGCACAGCTGCGCGCCAAAGAAACCGTGACTCTTTTCTCTCACACGCGTCCCAACGGCACCAGCTGCTTTACCGCTTTGGGTGAATACGGTGTAAACTACCGCGGCGCCGGAGAAAATATCGCCTATGGTCAGCGAAGCCCTGAGGAGGTCATGGAAGGCTGGATGAACAGCTCCGGTCACAGAGCCAACATTCTCAATGCAAACTTTACTTCCATCGGCGTCGGCTATTACCAGGCCGCGAACGGCGTGAAGTACTGGTCTCAGATGTTTACGTACTGATTACATGCACCATTCAATCGAGTAGGAGGTAGGTGATTATTTCACCTACCGACCTCTCACACCACCGTACGTACCGTTCGGTATACGGCGGTTCAATCAACTTAACAAGTAACACACTTTGCAGTGTAGTAGTCTAACATGGAGATTAGTCCGAATTCGGCTAATCTCTTATTGTTTATGGCTTGATGAACATCCCAACCCGATAATCTTTAAGCGTTCCTGACCATCAACTTCCTGTACTTCAGATAACACGCCGTTTTCCATTGCAATCACAGCTGATCGGATACTTATATGGCGTTTGGTATATAGATTCTGCGGTTCGTGATGCCAAGTGTAGAGTGTTCCGTGGTAGTAGTAGGCTTCAAAACATGCATGCACAAACGAATAAGGTTATGGTTTTGACTTATACCACTTAATTTTACGAAAAATCATTCGATTATTTCTGAGATACCATACCGTTCTTTTGTTTCTTGATCCAATGAAGCATACCACTCATCAAATCCCACACCATCCCATGGCATATAGTTGCTAAAATGATTTCGCCATGGATAAACTGGCTCTCCAGTTATCTTATTCTTCGACTTTCTGACATCAGAAATAATCCTAGCTGGGTTTCCAAGAGCAACAGCATAGGGTTCAACAGATTTCGCTACATAGGCTCCCGCTGCGATTAAGCAATCCTGTCCTAAATCAAGCCCTGGCATAATAATTGCACCAGTTGCAATGACCGCAAACGAATGAACATGAACTCCTAAGAACTCATTTGAAGGAGGTGTCGGATCGTTTGTCAGAACCACATAAGGATATATCCAAGCAAAGTCATCAATCACGGACAATTGTCCGATGTGGACATTGCTGTGAAGTCTTACATAATTTCCAATTTTGCAATTTCCCTGAATATCGGACAGAGTCCCAATACTTACATTATTGCCAATCTGAGCCTTTTCGCGAATAGTAACCTGATGACCCGTTTGAAAGTTATTCCCAATCTCTGAACCTGCATAAATAATTGATCCACTTCTAATTAGCGCATTAGTTCCAATTTTTAATGGATGCTCATGATATTGGCGGTCTTTGCAGAAATCCATCCAGTATTCACCAATGATACAATTGGATCCAACGAATGAATCTTTACCTATCGTCACACCTCTACGAATTGTTGTATTGCTGTCAATAAATACGTTATCACCAATACACACACCATCTTCTATAATGCAGTTGTGCCCGATGGTAACACCATCTCCAATAGATGCCCTCTCACTAATAATTGTGTTTTTTCCAATTTCACCGCTATACATACCTAGTCCTCCTGTTCATATTGTTGATTTCCTATTTTTTAGTATTTTTGCCAGTCCGCTTAATTCCTTTTTATATAATGAAATCATAATGATGGTTATCATTATTGCAGCTAATGTGCCAGCTAATACTAAATCGCTAAACAGCAATCTCCAAATAATAATGAATGCAGACATGCAAAGTGATGCAAATACAAATCTCTTCGAAACAACCATCAATTTCATTCTGCATAACACAATTATGCATATAATATCAGAAACTATATATCCTGTTAGTGTTGCGATTGAAGCACCTTCTATTCCAAGGACAGGAATCAAAAAATAATTGAGAATTAGATTAATTATCGCGCCAGAAGATAATATCAGCATATTGGGCCATGTTTTTTTGACTACAAGAAACTGATTTGCCGCCACCTGGAAGAGCATCTGGAGCAATGGTGCCAAAAACAAATATGGGGCTACTATATATCCACTTAAATAATCCACCTTGAATAAAACCTTAAAAATGCTAAAACTCCATGCGCAAATAAAACTTGTGGCTATATAAGAAATTACGCCAAGATACTCAAAAATATATGAATTAGTTTCAACTTGATTATCTTCTTTCATCGTAGAAAATGCAAAAAACTGCCATCCACCGGCAAAGGCAGTATAAATCAACTGACTACAATGTCCAAGTTTTGAACCAACAGAATACACTCCGGCAGCACCTATTCCAATCATATTAGTAATCATAACTTTATCGCAAGAATTAAACACCCAATAGATTAGAAAATTAGGTAATAGCGGCACAGCAATGATTAGTAATTGTTTTAATAGTTTTTTATCAAACAGCCTCGGGTTAAACCATTGTCGATTCAATACTCCGAACGCTACTTCCATCGTTATACCAGCAATAACAGCTGCAAGCGGTAGTGCTATAACATAGTGCCCCGCAAGAAGTAATGGTATGGAAATTGAATATGACAACACTGAACTGAGTGTATTTGTAACCAGAAAAACTTTCCTCTTATTTTGCATTCTGGTCGGTGCAGAGATTATTCCATTGGTTGCACTCACAAGAGTAGCTATAGCTGAAATATATACAACATAAGCATATTGTTTATTGCTAAAAAAATACTGTGCAATCAAATCTTTGCAGATTAGCATTATTATAAAAACAGTTAACGATGTGCCAATTGTAAAAACAAGAGCTGTAGAACATATACTTTTTTTATACTCTTTTTCATCTTTTTCAAAGAACATACGATACATAGCATCATACATTCCCATAATAGCAATTGCGCTTCCAAACTGAACAACAGTATTTGATAAATCACTAATACCAAAGTAATCAGTCGTCGGCATTATTTTGGTTACTATTGGAACCATTATTAGCGGGATAATTTTACTGATTATTCCGCCCAGTCCGTATACTAAGAAATTTTCTATAAACAGTTTTAGCTTATTCAAGTTATTACTCCTGTGTTTCTACCTCTATGCAGAAGTTTTTGTACTTTTTAGACAAGACCTTAAAGATTGGATCCGTTATCAAATGATAAGCCTTATGAACACACCAGCAAACCAGATATATCAAAGATACGCACATAATAATATGAAGAATCATTACAACAGGGTTTTCATTAACAAATTTTTCAATTTGAAGATACGGAATGAATACACTATGAAGAAGGAACACTGTGAATACCCCTTCAGCTAAGGTATTTATAATCTTCTTGCTTCCTAAATTAATCCTACTGAACAGTTCAAATAGGAACACAGCAATCAAAATAATTAAGGGATTGCAATACTCCCATGCACTACGTTCTGTAAAGAAACCGACAATATCATTGATTCTGGCCCAAAAAACAGTAATAATAATACTTATCACCAGACCTATTAATAGCTGCCATTCTTTTGCATTATGAATTCTAGAACATTCTTTTCTCAAATAAGCCCCGACTAAATACATTAGCAGAAAATTGATAGCTGAATATCCCCATTGACTCCCATACATTCCAATGCTACTAAGACCACGGAAAGGTTCTCCTCTAATTTCTCCAAGAATATCAATCAATGTTGGATATACGGAAAACAAACAAATTGACACAATCATCAAAGTGTGAAAACACTTTTCG
This sequence comes from Lachnospiraceae bacterium, assembly GCA_017476665.1. Taxonomy (GTDB): domain Bacteria; phylum Bacillota; class Clostridia; order Lachnospirales; family Lachnospiraceae; genus Acetatifactor. The sequence continues at coordinate 17,841 of JAFUZJ010000052.1, forward strand.
GATAATCTGTTCAGCAAAAAATTAATATATGGTGATAGTATGAAAACTACACCATAAAGGATTACAAAATAGTTTGCTGGTATAAATGCTGAAACAATACCCCTAATGGAAAATAACTCTGATTTGAAAGCAACTCTCACTAGGTATAATGCCTCTCTAAATATAATGACTTGAACGATTAACTCAACAAGTCGCCACATATTTTTTTTATATGAAGTACACATGAAGTATCCAGAAATAATAATAAACAGATCTACTCCGCATGCAAATAATGACTCTAAAAAATACAGAATATAATAGTTTATTGACCCTTCCTGTGCATAAGCGATTCCTCCACCTATTGATGGATTATTGTAGTGTAATACAATGACTCCGATTATTGCTACAATTCTAAGGAGTTCGATATTTGACTGGCGTTCCTTCATCATGTCCACATCACTTTTTACATATTAAAAATCATTTATAGCATCAATCACATACTGTACTTCTTTGTCAGTCATCCCGTAATACATTGGAAGACTAAGTTCAGTTGCACTAATCTCCTCCGCTATCGGAAGCGCCCCCTGTGGGATATTCAAGTCTTTGTAGCACTCCTGCATATGCATAGGAATCGGATAATGCTTGTTAGTTCCAATACCCTTATCATTCAGATGCCTCTCAAGGGCATCTCTATCTTTACAGCGGATACCATATATGTGCCAGACAGGAACGGCATATTCCGGAACATAAGGAGTAATCACATTATCGTTCTTGATGCCATCTGTATATAACTGAGCAATCCTTCTCCTCACCACATTCATTCTCTCAAGATGAGGGAGTTTTGCAGCTAAGAACGCAGCCTGGAGTTCATCTAAACGGCTGTTATTTCCTTTAAAGATGTGATGATACTTGTAGTCTGATCCGTAGTTGCCAAGAGAGCGGATTTTATCTGCGAGTTCTTTATCATTAGTCACAGCAGCGCCGGCATCACCAAGAGCCCCAAGGTTCTTTCCCGGATAGAAAGAGAAGCCAGCTGCATCACCAAAGGTTCCAACCTTCTGCCCTTTATAGGTTGCTCCATGAGCCTGGGCGCAGTCCTCGACTACTCTTAAATTATACTTGCGGGCGATATCCATAATCGGCTCCATATCACAGGCTTGTCCGTAGAGATGAACAGGCATGATCGCTTTAGTCTTATCTGTGATTGCCGCCTCTATTAGTGCCGGATTGATATTGAATGTCCTGATGTCCGGTTCAACAAACACAGGAGTTGCACCAACATAGGTAACTGCTAAAGCAGTGGCAATATAAGTATTTGAAGGAACGATGACCTCATCACCTTCACTGATTCCAAGCGCCTTTAGCGCAAGCATGAGAGCATCCAAACCATTTCCCACACCAACACAGTATTGGGCTCCGCAATAGTCAGCAAATGCCTTCTCAAACGCTTCGTCCTCAACGCCTTCGATATACCAAGAACGTGTGAAGACACGATCAAAAGCTTCTCGCATTTCATTATTCATTTCTTTCTCCATCGGGAGAAATGTTACAAATGGAATATTCATCATTCTGTCTCATCTAATAAAGCAGGTTTTCCATAAGCATTCTTTACAGTCATCCCGCTCTATTTCCTTTCTTCATTTATTGTTACCCGACAAATTCTAATCCTTCAATCTCCCATCTTTACGACAGATTAATTTCACAAATTACTATTCGCCACTACTTCTTCCTGTCGCTAAATGCGGCATTTTTTATTGCATAACCTTACCTGCATGATATACTTAGCAGGTAACTGTATATATGGATGGGGAAGGCACAAACCCTGACAAATTTAAACCCTGGGTCTCCGCGAAATATCGGTAAACCTGCTCATTTCTTCGGTGTTCCACCTATATTTCCTGATGTTCTCCGTTCTTTCCCGGTGTTCCCTTTTTCTTCTCTCTTTTGCGGTGTTATTTCTGCCTCACCGCTGTTTCTTCAA
>JAFUZJ010000053.1 GCA_017476665.1 Lachnospiraceae bacterium
AGAAGGCTTTCGGCTTATCATTTACTCTTTCCGTATAGACAAAAATCTGCCGTGTACGCCTTCCTCACACATCCATTATTCTTTTTTCTTCAAAGTGAATTAAAAGGCGATACGCCAGATATGCACCTGAATTTCTATGTTAATATCATATTATTGTTTTTGTGGTTTGTCAATACCTAAATTTTTTTGACCGCCTTGCCATTGCATTCTATATGTCCTGGTTGGCCTTCTAGCCCTTCCCCGGATACTCCACGATCAGCTCTGCCAGGCCGCCCAGATCAATCTGCAGCTCTCCGTCATACAGTTCCAGCCCCAGACTCCCTTCCAACGGGTACATGTGGGCCGCATAATCATCTTTCCAGCAATAGGTAAGTATTTTCTTCTGGAATGGATCAAGTATCCAATATTCTTTCACACCCGCCTCGCTATACTTTTGCAGCTTTTTTACGCAATCCTTGCGTCTCGTGGATTCCGATAAGATCTCCATACAAAAGTCCGGTGCACCGTAGACTCCCCACTTGCGGATTTTGCTCCGGTCGCAAAGGATCACCACGTCCGGCTGCACCATGGTTTTGTCGTCACAGTCCAGGTTTACATCCAAGGGTGCAAACATCGGCATGCAAGGCCCTGCTTTTCCATCGAAAAATTCAGCAAGCATTTTATAAATGCTACCGATCAAATGCTGGTGCACAAAGCCTGGCGCGCTCATATCATAAAACACGCCGTCGATCAGCTCCACTCGTCTGTCATCTGGCAGGGCATAGTAGTCCTCCAACGTATACTCTCCCTGTTGCTTTTCCCGCTCCACCGCGTATGCCACAGGTTCCTCCACCCGATTTATCGAATTCTGTCCACGATCATTCTTTTTCTGTTCATTTTCTTCTGAAATCATAGTAATCCTCCACCTCATTTCTTTCTCTACGGATACTCCACGATCAGCTCTGCCAGGCCGCCCAGATCAATCTGCAGCTCCCCGTCATACAGCTCCATCCCCAGACTCCCTTCCAACGGGTACATATGGGCCGCATAATCATCCTTCCAGCAATAGGTCATCATCACCTTACGAAACGGATCAAGTATCCAATATTCTTTCACGCCCGCCTCGCTATACTTTTGCAGCTTTTTTACGCAATCCTTGCGTCTCGTGGATTCCGACAAGATTTCCATACAAAAGTCCGGTGCACCGCAGACTCCCCACTTGCGGATTTTGCTCCGATCGCACAGGATCACCACGTCCGGCTGCACCATGGTCTTGTCGTCGCAGTCCAGGTTGACATCCACCGGCGAATACAGGGGCACACATGAACCCGCGCTCTCACGGATGAATTGTTTTATTGTAAAATAAATACTTCCGGAAAGATCCTGGTGCACAAAGCTTGGCGCGCTCATATCATAGAACACGCCGTCGATCAGCTCCACACGCCTGTCATCCGGCAGGGTATAGTAGTCCTCCAACGTATACTCTCCCTGTTGCTTTTCCCGCTCCACCGCGTACGCCATGGGCTCCTCCACCCGATTTACCTTTTTTTCTTTCTTGATCTGCTCCTTATCTTCCAAATGAATAATGATCCCTCCCATCTCTTTTTTTACTTTTCGCATTTTTGTATAAAAAATAGTCCTGAAAATACATTGAAAAATTTGACCGATCGGTCAGAATCCTGCCAGACAGCGTATTTCCTCTGTATAGATACTTCGTTTTGTTCACTTAGATAATTATGATTATAATGTATTAATATTAATATGTCAACAACATCCCAAGGAGCTGTTCTTGTATAAATGACCACATGAATCAAAACCTCACTTTCATTTTATTTGCTATCTTTACCAATGTCAGCATCACAGGCACTTCTGTCAGCACACCGACAGTTGTTGCAAGTGCCGCCGAACTTGTAGTCCCAAATAACGCAATAGCAACAGCTACTGATAGTTCAAAGAAATTAGATGCTCCAATCATCCCGGCAGGAGCTGCTATATCGAAAGGCAATTTCACAAGCTTAGCTGCACCAAAAGCAATAAAGAAAATCAACAAAGTCTGCAATACCAGAGGTACACCAATCAATATAATATGAATAGGATTTGACAAAATCACTTCCGCCTGGGAACTAAAGATGATGACCAGCGTAATCAGAAGTCCTATCATTGTGACATTATCAAATTTATGATTAAAATTATTCTCAAAGTAATCCTTCCCCTTATATTTAATTACGATTAACCTTGTTACAATGCCCCCAACAAGTGGTATGACCACAAAGAGAAAAATACTCATAACTAGCGTACGGTATGGTACACTCACATTTGATACACCTAACAAAAACTTTACAATCGGAACAAATGCCACTAATATGATTAGATCATTTGTTGCTACTTGGACTATGGTATAGGCTGGATTCCCATTTGTAAGCGTACTCCATACAAATACCATGGCCGTACATGGAGCAGCGCCCAGCAGCACCGTACCTGCCAAGTATTCTGTTGCCAACTCGGGCGTAATAAAAGCCCTAAAGACAACAAATAAAAACAGATAGGCTATCCCGCACATCGTAAATGGTTTGATTAGCCAATTCACAATCCATGTCAATAGTAATCCTTTCGGATTTTTTCTTACCTGTTTCACGCTTTGGAAATCCACTTTCATCATCATAGGATAAATCATCACCCAGATCAGTACAGCAATCGGAATAGAGATACCATTGATTTCAAGCCTCCCAAATGCCTTCGGAACTACCGGAACAAAACGCCCAATTAAAACACCGATAACCATGCAGCCAAGTACCCACCATGTCAGATGCTTTTGAAATGAACTAATTCCTTTTTCACGATTATCCATCTTATCACCTTCTTATAGACATATTGCAATTATTCTATATATGTCGAAAGATTAGCCGACAGTCACACTTCCGTCGGCTTTTTTAGTTTTTCCTACACTTGTGACAGATACAGTCCGGCTTGTCCTCAAAAACCTTACCTAACGTTTGATACATCCGGTCAAGAGTTTCTTTATCCAGCTTGTAATAGATGTTTTTCCCTTCTCGCCTGTCCATCACGATTCCTGCCTCGACCAAAACTCTCATATCATGTGATAGTGTAGGCTGAGTTATATGAAACTCTTCCAATATCTCACAAGCACATAACTCCCCGCAGGATAGCATATCCACAATCCGAAGACGCTTTGGATCAGACATTGCTTTGAGCATCTTTGCGGTATTAATATAAATCTGTTCCATTTGATACCTCACATAGAATTATTTCTATGTATCACTATAAATGATACATAGAAAAATGTCAATATGTTTTCCGCATTTTCTTAGTGTGTTCGAAAAAATTTATCTTGCTGTATATGTAAGCGTGGGTTGTGTACGTATCTTTATGTGAGTGAAGCTCCGTTTTCCCAACGCAAAACCGCCTGTCTGGTCACAAAGACCTTTGCCGCCAGCTCATCCTGCGACAGTCCGTTCTTTGTCCTAAGTTCATACCGTTTTCTCCCGGTAATACGCATGCACCAGACTCTCATATCCCCACTCCTGCATGGTCTCATAGCGGATGCGGAAATTGCCCTTATAGTGTCGTCCGGTGACTGTGTACCGGATGTATTCCTGAAAATAGCTGTCGATTTCCTTTAATCCCGCATCTGTGGTAAGGCATGGAAAAAACCAGCGGCTCCAGGTGAATTCCCCTGATTCGTCCGGGCTGCCGTAAAACTTCCGGTTCATCGCATGGATCAGTCCCACCGCCGCCTTCTCAGGCTCCAATCCCTTTTTTCTCTGCCAGCGTCTGAGCGCCTCCGCTTTCCGCCTGATCCGGGCCTTTGTCTTGCGGATCGTATTTTCCGACAGATCGATCCTGCCGTCTCGATAGCCAAAGCCCAGGAAGTCCCAATCTTCTCCCGGCGCGGAAATCTTTACCTTCTCCGGATTCAGCTTCAGCCGCAACGCCCAAAGCTGATCCGTGAGTTCTTCCCGGTATTGCTCCAGTTCTTCTCTGCTGTCTGCAAAGAGCAGGATATCATCGGAATAACGGAAATAGGTGACACCTTTTTCCTGAAAATAGTAATCCACATCCCGCAGGTACACATTCGCCAGAAATGGCGAAATCGGTGTCCCCGCCATAGCCCCGTGGGCCTCCGTCACAATATGCCGATCCTCCATCACCCGGTTTTCCCTTAAAATCCGTGCGAACAGCTCATAGACATCCCTGTCCCGCTCCCGAACAAATAAAAGCTTCTCCAGCAAGATCTCCACATCAATGGAATTAAAGTAGTCGCTCACATCCACCTTCAGACAATACTGCCCGCCGATCTGTTGGTCTCTTCGAATGCGCAGGATGGCATCCTTCACCCCTACCGACCGGCGAAATGCATAGCAATTGGGGCAGAACCAGTCATCAAATCGAAACAGCTGCCAGGCAATGTATTTCAAAAAAATTCCTTCATCCCCCGAAAAGGAATAAACGATCCGTTTCTTGCGTGTCCCCTCTTTGTTCACCACATGTTTCACCGGAAGTGTCCCCGGAAAGGTTCCCGCACGCCAAGCATTACACAAAGGCAGCCACGCTTCCCTGTCCATAAAGTCCCGGAGCTTGGCTGCCTCCTTCTCAGATAAATGCTGATGTTCTGTTTTATATGCACAGAACTCCTGCCAGCTTTCGGCGAGGCAGGCTTCCTCCAATAAACGTTTCATACTCTGCATACTTTCTACAAAGAAAAAAGAAAGAGAAAAGGATTTGAAGCTAATCAAATCGTGTTGATTAGCACAAGACCGAACGAACTTTCGCTGCCCGCAAAGCGACGCCTGCACCGCCTGCAAAGAGGCGGTACCGGACGCTACAAAATTCGCTTGATCCCCCACGGGCGCAGCCTGGCTGCATTTCTCTTTCTTTTTCTGATTAACTATTTAGTTAGGCATGCATTCTTTCATGCGCTCCGCTATGTAGGTCTTACGGTTCGGCAGATGCTCCAACAGGTGGAACGATCCGATCCCTCTGTCTTTACATGCTTTGTGAGCACGCTGTACGCATTTGTTGCGGTACTGGTATTGATCCAGTATCATGATCATCAGCTTGGGCTGTCCGTCCAGATACAGACCATAGTCAAAGCCCTGATCCTTTGCACCGCCTCCGACCTCGGCTGCCGGAATGTTTTTCCGCAGCTCGTAGGACGGCCAATCCTCTGCCGCCGCTTTTTCAATCCGGCTGCGGATCAGTGAAACATCATAGCAGCAATCTTCATCATCGCCGGTTTCTCCCTCCAGGCCGGACGCTTTTCTCCTGCCTGCGGATGCCTTTGTCGCCGAAGCTGCCGCGGTATGTTTCACACCGGCTGACGCTGATGCACTCGTGGCAGTCGTTCCGGCTGCAGAAGTATCGGTTGCGCCCGATGCTCCGAGATTGTCCTTGATTGAATCCGTCACATTATCCACAACACTGTCAACCACACTCGATATGATCTTGCGTGCTTCTTTATTTAACAGATTATCCAGAAAACCCATCTTGTTTCTCCCGATTTATTTCTTGATGACTACCTTATCCAGGTGCCAGATCTCATCCACATACTCCTGAATGGTCCTGTCGGAGGTGAACTTGCCAGAGCAAGCCACGTTGAGGATCGCACTCTTTGCCCACTCGTCCTCATCCTTGTATGCGATCTCCACACGTCTCTGTGCTTCCGCATAGGAACGGAAATCTTTCAGGATGAAGTAGGTATCGGCCTTGGATGTACTCTGCGTGTTCAGCAGAGAGTTGTACAGCGGACGGAACAGCTCAGTATCCTGCGCATAGGTTCCGTTGATCAGCTGCATCAGCACCTTGCGGATATCCTGATCGTTGTTGAATATCTCCATGGGATTGTAGCCGCCATGCTGCTCAAAGTTGATGACTTCATCGGAGGACAGACCGAAGATAAACGCATTCTCCTTGCCAACCTCCTCCACGATCTCCACATTTGCACCGTCCATGGTACCCAGTGTCAGCGCACCGTTCAGCATAAACTTCATGTTACCGGTACCGGACGCCTCCTTACTTGCAGTGGAAATCTGCTCGGACACATCTGCTGCCGCAAAAATGATCTCTGCGTTGGACACATTGTAGTTCTCGATGAACACAACCTTGAGTTTTCCGTTAATGGAGTCATCGTTGTTGATCACATCAGCCACGGAGTTAATTAACTTGATGGTCAGCTTCGCGTTGCGGTAGCCTGCTGCCGCCTTTGCACCGAAGATAAAGGTTCTGGGATAGAAATCCATCTCCGGATGCTCTTTCAGCTCATTGTAGAGATACATGATATGCAGGATGTTCAACAGCTGTCTCTTGTACTCATGCAGACGCTTTACCTGTACATCAAAGATAGATCTGGGATCTACCTCAACACCGTTGTGCTCCAGAATATATTTTGCAAGGCGGACCTTGTTCTGGTACTTGATATTCATGAACTCCTGCTGTGCTTTCTTGTCATCCGCATATACTTTCAGGCGGCTGATCTGCGGCAGATCGGTGATCCATTCGCTGCCCACGTGATCGGTCACCCAGTCAGCCAACAGCGGATTGCCGTGCAGCAGGAATCTTCTCTGGGTGATACCGTTGGTCTTGTTGTTGAAACGCTCCGGATACATCTCGTAGAAATCACGCAACTCCTGCTTCTTCAGGATCTCGGTATGCAGTCTCGCCACACCGTTCACGGAATAACCGGAAACGATCGCCAGATGTGCCATCTTCACCTGTCCGTCATAGATGATCGCCATCTTGCGGATCTTATCCTGTACGTCCACACCGGGCACATTGTTGTATTTATTTTCAATCTCGATGATAAACCGACGATTGATCTCCTCCACGATCTGATATACTCTGGGAAGCAGTCTGGAAAACAGCTCGATGGGCCATTTTTCCAATGCTTCCGCCATGATGGTATGGTTGGTGTACGCACAGGTCTTGGTGGTAATCTCCCACGCCTCATCCCAGGTCAGATAATAATCATCCATGAGCACACGCATCAGCTCCGCGATCGCCACGGTCGGATGGGTATCATTCAGCTGGAAGGTAACCTTCTCGTGGAACTTGCGGATATCGTCGTGCTTTCTCATGTACTTCTCCACTGCCTCCTGAACGGATGCGGAGATGAAGAAATACTGCTGTTTCAGGCGCAGCTCTTTTCCTGCATAGTGGTTATCGTTGGGATAAAGCACCTCGCAGATGTTTCTCGCCAGGTTGGTCTGCTCCACCGCCTTCTGGTAATCGCCCTTGTCAAAGGAATCCAGCTGGAAGCAGTCAATGGGCTCTGCATCCCAGATACGCAGGGTATTTACAATGCCGTTGCCGTAACCCACGATGGGCAGATCAAACGGTACCGCACGCACGGACTGATATCCCTCCTGAGAGAACACATCTCTGCCGTTCTCATCTCTGCGCACATTTACATAGCCGCCGAATTTTACGATCTTCGCATACTCCGGTCTGCGCAGCTCAAACGGGTTGCCATCCTTTAGCCAGTCATCGGGAACCTCGATCTGATAACCGTCTCTGATCTCCTGCTTGAACATACCGTAACGGTAGCGGATACCGCAGCCGTATGCGGGATATCCCAATGTTGCCAGAGAATCCAGGAAACAAGCAGCCAGACGGCCCAAACCTCCGTTACCAAGGGCCGCATCCGGCTCCTGATCCTCCACCAGGTTCAGATCCAGATCCAGTTCTTTCAAAGCCTCCTGTACAGACTTATACGCCTGCATGTTGATCATATTATTACCCAACGCACGTCCCATCAAAAACTCCATGGACATGTAGTAAACCATCTTGGGATCCTGCTTCTCATATGCTTTCTGAGTCTCCATCCAGTTGTCGATGATCTGGTCCTTCATGGCCAGCGCAACCGCCTGGAACACCTGCTGAGGAGTCGCCTCCTCCAGATTCTTACGGTATAAAGTCTTTACATTATAGAGAACACTCCTTTTAAAGAGCTCTTTGTCAAAAGAAACCTTAGGTGCCGCCTTTTTCTTCGTAGTGCTTGTTGTGTTCGTTGTCGCCTTCAAGTTACTTTCTCCTTTCATTACTTTTCTCTCGTTATTAATATACTTTGATGCACACGCTGTTATTATATCAAAAAAGAGGGGGAATTCCAACTGTTTTTTATAATTTGTATGTTTCCGCATTTGATTATTTTAAAAAATATGGTACACACGGATCCAGCTTACGTCAATTTTTTGCACCGCAGTAAGGCCTTTATAAATCTCTTCATCAATCTTTTGGTATACTGCAAGCACTTCCTGCCTCTCCCTTTCGGAAATCGTTGAATTGCTATAAGCCGCCCTCATAATAATATCCGTAAACACTCCCGCCACACTTGTGTCGATACACTCAAATTCTTCCGCCATTTTTTCGGCAAAATCTTTCTCCTGACCGATGTAACCCACAAGTCTTCCGCTCAATTGCGCATAGTTCAATATTCTGTAAAAAAGTTGCCTTACTTCCATTTCCTTCCGGCTTTTCACCAAAATTTGCCTTCTGATAAATGCCAAAAGGATCAGTCCTCCGAAAGCCATCGCCGCATACGCGCCATAGCCTATATATTTTCCATATTCTCCTCCGGTTTCCTCACTCCCACCGGTTTTCGGATCTTTCGCTTCTTCCTCCTCTTCCTCTTCTTCCTCGTCCTCGCCGATCTGTTCCTCTGTTTCTTCCTCTTCGTCCTCCTCATCCGCCGCTGCCACTTGAATACCTGTCACGCTGAAAGCAACTCCGTCTCCGCCTTCCGCAGCTGACAGCAGATTATCCATGTTCCAACCGACAGCCCCCATTTCTCCGCCTATATACTCCGCAGGTGTCATTTCCACCGGAACCCATCCATAATCCTCATGGTATATTTCCACCCAGGCATGTTTTCGCAGATCCGTCAGCGTTGCTGCGTAGGTTCCGTCAGACTGTAACGAGAAATCCTCCGGACGCGCCACCACTCCGGTCACATACCTGGCCGGCACTCCATACATACGATACATCAGCGTTGCCGCAGAGGCATAGTGCATGCAGAATCCCCGTCTGCTTTCAAACAGAAAATATTCGACAACATCCCGATTCACAGGGGTAATTCCGGGTGTCCTCGTATAGACACTGCCTTCCGTCACTGTGCTCCTGATAAAATCCGTGATCTCCGTGAAATCCACAAGAGGATTCTGCCTGCAGATTTCGGCAAGTCCTGGCACCCGCTTCTCGGGCACAGTCAGATATTTCTCCCATGCATACGCTCCGTACGCATCGCGTACATCCAACAGTTTTTTACTGAAAAAAAACTCATTTCTGCGCATGCGCTCCGGATCCAGCTGTGCATATTCGTAATAAAACCAGGTATCAATCTGTTCCCCTTCCGCAAACTCATAAGGATATTCCGCGTTGCTTGCATACACGGAAAAATACGGCTTATAGCTCCCGTGATAAGAAGATGTGGTGTGAAGCCTTATGGTTTTTGCCTCCTCGTCCTTCGGCAGATTTCCCCTCAACATCATCGGCCAGTCACCCATATACCCTTGGTTCAGCATAAATACCATACATTCGAACCGAATCTGCAGCCATGTCTTTTGCTCATACCTGTCCGAGAAAGCAGTATCATCCACCACAAAATCCGTCTCACTGTCCTTCGTCCATTTCCGTCCTGTGTAATCAGCACCTGTATACCCCCTCAAATAAACGGTGTCTGACGGAATCCTGTCCACCACAATATCCAATATGATCCCATTGGAAAGATAGTCGTTTCCACGGATCACATCTCCGTTTTCATATAGATTATTTTGGGATTGTCCCAAGAACCTGTGATACCGCATACTGATCTCTCTGTCCGCCCAAAACGCCAGCCCGCTTAACTCATCCCCAAACAGATTCTGGATGATAAAGGATGCAATGAAAACCACTCCGAACAGGACACAGGATACCGTAACAGCGCGTACTTTTCCCTCTGCATAGGTCCCTAAAAAAGACAGAAAGACCATTAAAACTGACATCCATGACACCTTCGCCGCAAAAGCAGGCGCAGCCGCGATCACTCCCGCCGCCAGAAAATAAACGGCTGCCCTGAACGGAGTTGCTGCAATCCCCCATACAGCAGCAACGATCACACCTACAACAACGTAATGCCACCTGCCGTCATAAACACTCCGAAACATCTCTGAAACCACAGGAAATATCCCGGCGAACCCCAAAAACATCCAGATCAGGGAAAAACGGGAAACGAAGAATACCTTTTTTCTTTCCTCACTCATGGTATCACCACCTTTCCCTCTTCCAGTTCCTTCACATACCCTTCCGGTGTAAATTCCCTGACAAGGAGTTCTCCGCAGAACAGCCTCAGACTTCCGTCAAGCTCGATCATTCGGCTTCCCAGCTTTGTGCGCTTCTCTTTGGTAAATGCCGCCTCGTCAATATTTTCTTTCTGCATCCATCCAGCCTCATAAAGTGCCTCAAACGCCTCGTCACTGTCATCTCTGTCCCGGATGATCCGCCTCTGTATCTCACCGGTCTGGGGATCCATCCAATGCAGATCTATACTGTCAAACCCGGACATAAGCCCCAGGATCAGCGCCTGAAGGATCTCATAAAAAGCATCCTTTGCCACATCTCCCATCCCCTCACTCTCCAGAAGGTTCGCAAATAAGGACACTCTGCGTTCATCTGCCCTGCTGAATTTCTTGACCCAGATTTCATCGCTCTTTGCACTCAGCTTCCAATGTATGTTCTTAATGTTGTCCCCCGGCACATATTCATTATACTGTAAAAGTTCCTGCACATCCTCACCCAAAACAGGAATAGATTCGCTGTCGTTTCCCACGGTCAAAAGGCTCTCCCCTTCCGCCGCTTCAATATTCATTACATATTCTCTGGGAAATACCGGGATAAGCCGCTCTTTGCTGTCAGTCTTAAGTTTCCTTTTGAATATTTTCAAGCTATCCCACACAAAGATCCTCTCGAGTGTAAAGCTTTCAAATCCACAATGCTCCGCAGAAGTTTCAAACAGACACCTCTCCCTGCCGCGGGACTTCACCTGCCCCTCATACAGCAATTTCACTCTGCGCTTTTTCTTCCGGTCTTTCTGACGCAGAAAGTGCTGATGCTGAAGCATCCTGACACGAAAGTGCCAGATCGGTATAACACCTTTGTTTTCCAGGACGAGTACAAGTCCCGCCCTCTCTCCTCGCACGAATCGCCTTTCATTTCCCCATGAAATGACCTTAATACTTTTAGAAAAAAGATGCGCCAAGACAGCCATAAATATCCACAGCAAAAATTCAATGACCGACGCAACCATTACGATTCCCGACCGGTAAATCCCGGCGAGATATAACGTCACCGTTGCCAATATCAATAAAAAGAATGCTTTCATCTTCCCCAAGTCTCCCACTAACTGCTCGCAATCTCCTACCGTTATTTTCTACCTGGCTCAGGCTTTATCACTTTATCAGTGATTTCCCGCAAAACCTCCTTTTTTTTGACACCTTCCATACGAGCGGCTGCTCCAAGCCGGATTCTGTGGGCAGCCACATAAGGGAACTGGGACGCTACATCCTCCGGTGTGACATAATCTCTGCCTTCAAACCAAGCCGATGCTTTTGCCATTCTGGTCAGCGCGATCGTACCTCTCGGACTGGCTCCCTGTTCTATCTGTCCATGCTCTCTTGTGCTTGTGATCAGTTCCACCAGATACCGGTACACCTCATCACTGATGAACACCTTGTCCGCTTCCGCCTGCATTTTCAAGAAACTGTCACGATCCGTGATCGCTTCACAATTCTCATTGGTCTTTTCCAAACGGTTCTCTTTCGCCATCCTGACTTCGCTCTCAAAATCTGGATATCCCACAGTCATGGAGATCATAAATCTGTCCATCTGCGCGGAGGGCAAAGGCTGTGTTCCCACCGCACCAAAGGGATTCTGGGTTGCCACCACGATAAACGGTGGCTCAAGTACTCTGGTGACTCCCTCCACCGTGACCTGTTTCTCCTGCATGACCTCCAAAAGTGCCGACTGGGTCTTAGGCGTGGTGCGGTTGATCTCATCCGCCAGCATCAGATTACAAAATACCGCCCCCTTCTGATATTCAAACGTTCCTGTTTCCCTTCGATAAATAGAATAGCCCGTAAGATCCGAAGGCATCACATCCGGCGTGAACTGAACTCTTTTCCAGGAAAGTCCCATGGAGTGCGCGAAGAGCAAGGCCATAGTGGTCTTCCCCACGCCGGGGATATCTTCCAGCAAAATATTCCCTCCTGCCAGGAAAGCGGTCATGACCTCCCTGACCACTTCCTCCTTACCCAAGATGTGTTCATTTACCTGTGCTGTTATTTTTCGTGCAATCTCTCTGTAGCCTGACATCTTGACCTCCTTCTCTTCCTTAAAATCTTTTATTTCCCCCAAATGTCCATGCGATTCAGAATACCATCCACATCAATCCCCGGGTGCGTGGTATAAATCTGCAAAATTTGATTCACAAACTCCACCGACACTTTATTACGCCCGGCAATCCTGTCCACCGTGCGGTTCGCTTTCATATCTTTCATGATCGCGCGGATCAGCTTGTCCATGTCCCTTGCTGCGTCGGGAAGTTCCTTGTCACCGGCTTTGGGCTCCTGCTGCAAATCAATCCGCTCAACGGTATAATTATGCTCCCCTTCGTCAACCTTCATGACCGCCATGGTGATCGGCTGCGTAAACCGTCTTGGCCCACAGCTTCCGGGATTCAGATAAAGTGTCCCGCCTTCTGTGTTTGCTGCATATTTATGCGAATGTCCGTAAATCACCACATCCACCCCGCTCAAATCCTGCCGGATGTTCTTTTTCTTGTGTGTCATGTAAAAATGAAATCCATAGAGCTCCAGATCCCGCTCCAACGGCAGGTTCGCCTCTCGTTCTTCCTGCGGCCAGGTCTCTGCGCTCCACTCCTCATCCGCATTTCCCCGCACGAAATATGCCGGCGCGATCGCATCCAGCTCGTCATACGTCATGCTGCTTGCAATGTCACCCCCGTGCAGGATCACCTCACAGCCCTTCAGAACCTGCTTGATCTCCGGACGCAAGAGAGAATGCGTGTCGGACAGGACCGCGATACAATGAATGCCCTGTTTTTTTTCTGCCATTTATTGATCTGCTCCTCTCGCAATAGGTATAATTATTATAAACTTTTTCAAAGTATATATCAAACAAATATACAAGGTGCAGGCTCTTATTAATTCGTTAAGAACCTGCACCTTGAGTTGATATTACCAATTGCTGTATTGTATTACACTCTCTCGATCGCCACGGTAACCTTCTCGCCGTTCACATCCCATTCCTTTGCCACCTCAAAATCCTTGCCGCTTGTCAGCTCATCTGCCAGCACCTTGCCGGAGATGGCGCCGCTGTTCTTCTGCGCGATAGCAGACAGCTTGTCGTTGCCGTTCAGCGACACGCGAATGTGATCCATCACTTTGAAATCCGCATCCTTACGCATGGTCTGCACCTTGCTGATGATCTCGAATACAAAGCCCTCCTCGATCAGCTCCTCGGTGAGGTTCATGTCCAGAACCACCGTCATACGGTTGTCCTCCTGGGATACATAGCCGTCCTTCTGCACCATGTCGATCAACAGATCATCCTTGGTCAGCTCCACCGTCACGCCAGCCACATCAAATTTCAGTGCGCCATTTGCGTTCAGCTCATCCATAGCCGCATTGCCGTCCAGAGATGCCAGGGTCTTCTGAATGCCGCCCAGCTGCTTGCCGTACTTAGGTCCCACGGTACGAAGCTGCGGCTTAAAGGTATAGGACGTAAAGTCTCTCACATCGTCCGTGAAGATCACATCTTTCACATTCAGTTCGTCCGCAATGATGTCGGTATAGAACTTATCCTTCACGGAACCGGCGTCACCGTGCACCTGCACATCCGCCTTGATATACATCTTAGAGAGGGGCTGACGGTTCTTTACATTCACCTCATTACGGCACGCACGTCCCATGACAACCGCATCCAGCACAGCCTCCATGTTTTTCTCCAGATCCTTGTCAATATGCTCCTGCTTCACCTGGGGGAACGCACACAGATGAATACTCTCCGGCGCATTCGCATCATTGCTGCGCACCAGATTCTGGTAAATATCCTCCGTCATGAACGGGATCATGGGCGCTGCCGCTTTGCACAGGGTCACTAGTGCGGTATACAGCGTCATATAGGCATTGATCTTATCCTGCTCCATGCCCTTCGCCCAGAAACGCTCACGGCTGCGGCGCACATACCAGTTGCTCAGATCATCCACAAAATCCTGCATGGCCTTGGCCGCCTCGGGGATCCGGTAAGCGTCCAGATTGGAATCCACCTCACCTACCACTGTGTTCAGCCGGGACAGGATCCACTTATCCATAACCGCCAGCTTGTCATAATCCAGCGTATATTTTGTCGCATCGAATTCATCAATATTTGCATACAGCACAAAGAACGCATAGGTGTTCCACAGGGTGCCCATGAACTTGCGCTGTCCCTCCTGTACAGCCTTGCCGGAAAAACGCTTGGGCAACCAGGGTGCGGAACTGGTATAGAAATACCATCTGATGGCATCTGCACCGTAAGTCTCCAATGCGTCAAAAGGATCCACCGCATTGCCCTTAGACTTACTCATCTTCTGGCCGTTCTCATCCTGCACATGTCCCATGACGATCACGTTCTCGTAAGGCGCTTTGTTGAAAAGCAGCGTGGACTCTGCTAACAGCGAGTAAAACCAGCCTCTGGTCTGATCCACCGCCTCAGAAATAAACTGGGCCGGGAACTGCTGCTCAAACAGCTCCTTATTTTCAAAGGGATAATGATGCTGCGCAAAGGGCATTGCTCCGGAGTCAAACCAGCAGTCGATCACCTCCGGTACACGCTTCATCTGCTTGCCGCATTCCGGACACTTGATCGTGATTGCATCGATGTAAGGTCTGTGGAACTCTACGGTCTTCGCCTCCTCATTGCCGCTCATCTGATAGAGTTCCTCACGGCTTCCGATGGCATGCTGGCAGCCGCACTCGCACTCCCAGATATTGAGCGGGGTACCCCAGTAACGGTTTCTGGAGAGTCCCCAGTCCTGAATGTTCTCCAGCCAGTTGCCGAAACGTCCCTCGCCGATGGACTGCGGGATCCAGTTGATGGTGTTGTTGTTGCGCACCAGATCATCTTTCACGGCAGTCATCTTAATGAACCAGGACTCACGTGCATAGTAGATCAGCGGTGTGTCACATCTCCAGCAGAACGGATAATCATGCTCAAACTTGGGTGCGTCAAATAGTTTGCCTTCCTTATCCAGGTCAACCAGCACATCCTTGTCCGCATCTTTCACAAACTTGCCGGCATAAGGGGTTTCCTCTGTCATGTTGCCCTTGCCGTCCACAAACTGTACAAAAGGCAGATCATAGTCGCGACCCACACGGGCATCATCCTCACCGAATGCAGGAGCGATATGAACGATTCCGGTACCGTCGGACATTGTGACATAGTTGTCACAAGTCACGAAGTGCGCTTTCTTTTTCTGCTTTGCAGCGGATTCACCCGCGCAGGCAAAGAGGGGTTCGTACTCTTTATACTCCAGATCTTTACCGGTATAAGTTTCCAACACTTCATAGGCAGGCTTCCCATCCTCCGCTAACTTCCCCAGCACGGAATCCAACAGCGCCTGCGCCATATAATAGGTCTTGCCGTCCGCTGCTTTCACTTTGCAATAAGTCTCGTTCGGATTGGTACAAAGAGCTACGTTGGAAGGCAGTGTCCAAGGTGTAGTCGTCCACGCCAGGAAATAAGCATCCTCGCCCACTACCTTGAAGCGAACCACCGCCGAGCGCTCCTTGACCGCCTTATATCCCTGCGCCACCTCATGGCTGGACAAAGGCGTTCCGCAGCGCGGGCAGTAGGGTACGATCTTAAAGCCCTTGTACAAAAGCTTCTTGTCCCAGATGGTCTTCAGTGCCCACCACTCGGACTCAATATAATCATCCGTGTAAGTCACGTAAGGGTTGTCCATATCCGCCCAGAAGCCGACTGTCTTGGAAAAATCCTCCCACATGCCCTTATACTTCCACACACTCTCCTTACACTTGTCGATAAATGGCGCAAGACCATATTCCTCGATCTGCTCCTTGCCGTCCAGACCCAGAAGCTTCTCCACCTCCAGCTCCACCGGCAGACCGTGAGTGTCCCAGCCCGCTTTTCTGGGTACCATATAACCCTTCATGGTACGGTAACGGGGGATCATATCCTTGATGGTACGGGTCTCCACATGTCCAATGTGAGGCTTGCCGTTTGCCGTGGGCGGTCCGTCATAAAACGTATAGGTTGGTCCCTCCTTGCGGGTATCAATACTCTTCCGGAAAATGTCGTTGTCCGTCCAGAATTTCTCCACCGCTTTCTCGCGTTCCACAAAATTCAGATTCTTGTCTACCTGCTTGTACATCTCAGTCTCCTTTCCAAAATAAAAAGCTTCGCCCTGTAACAGGACGAAGCTCTACCACCTCTTACAACAACATACTTCCCATTCTGAATTCTACGGGAGTGATATGGTGTCCGATAACGGCGGACAGCCGTTCAACGCTACTGAAATCCATCTTCGCGCCGCCTGCTCCGGAGTGATCTTCGCCCGCTCTCTACTCGCACCGGTCTCTCACCATCACCGGTTCGCTTTGCCTTTTGAGTGGCGGCTACTCTCTCCTTCCACGCATTTCATTCTGTATCAATTGATACATTCTGTTTCAATGATAATCTGATGGGAATTATAGTACGTGTTTTCCCTCTTTGTCAAGTCCAATCTTATAGAGCTGTCTTCGGTTTTGCCTTTACTTTCGGCTTAGCGTCTGCTTCCGGCTTTTCCTCTGTCTTCTTGAACTCCGCCTTAACTTCTGCCTTGGGCTCCGCCTTCTTAGGCTCTGCTTTCACTTCCGCCTTCTTGTTTTCTGCCTTTGCTGCACGCTTTTTATGAGGAACCTCCGGCTTGAGTTTGGCAACTTTGCGGAACTTATCCATATTGCCCTCCAATCGCAGCAGACCCTTTTCCAATGCCTGCTCAAATGTCATCTCGCCCTTGGCTATCTCTACGATCGTATCGGAGGAAATCGTCATCAGACCATCTCTGTCATAATAATCATAAGGCTCCACGCAAACTGCACGTCCGGCAACCTCAATATAAAATGCACCTTCTCCTTCTCCCGTAACATTCACCTGAATGGCGATATGCTCGTATATCTCTCGCGCATCGGCATTTTCATATGCGGTTCTCACGCATTGAACAATCTCTTCATATGTCATAGACTACACCTCCTTTTGTCGCAGATCACAAGCAAAATCCTTTTTGCTCAAAAATCCGTTTTTACTTTCATCAGACCAGAAAAAAGCTTTGTCCGCTTTCACTTTACCTGGTGAAACAAAGCTTTGCTTGTTTTATATTATAACAAATTACTCAAAAAAAATCAACTGTAGAAACAACAACCGCAAAATTGTTTCCCTTCCTTGCATTTCTGCACATAAAAGTATATCATATAATTGTGCGGAGGAAGTACATCATGAAGCCCAAAGGAAAAGGAAAAGTCGGACAGACTTTACAGATCATCAATATTGTACCGCTATTGGTTTTCGGTTTTATCTCCATTTTGCTGTGTTATTATTGTTTTACCAGGACGATGTATATGGAGATCACCCAGGAATTACACTATGTTGCCTGCAGCGTGGAAAGTTTAATGGACGCCGCATATCCCGGCGATTATTCCCTGGTGGGAGACAAAGCTCTGCAGTTATATAAGGGGGAGACCAATATCACCCAGGCCTACGATCTGTTAGACAATCTGAAGTCCCAGACAGACCTGGAGATCACGATTTTTTATCAGGATACCAGTATCCTCACCACCACTTACAACGCTGCCACCGGCACACGCTTTGTAGGCATTGGTGCATCGGAGGCTGCCATTTCGCAGGTATTGCAAAACGACGGAGTCCTGTTTGCCCCAAGTGCGCTCATCAACGGTATACGCTATTTTGCTTATTATATGCCTTTAAAAAATTCTGACGGACGCACGATCGGCATGATCTGTGTAGCCAAACCCAGCGGACAGGTGGACACGGAGATTCTGAAGTCCCTTTATCCCTTTATCATTGTCACCATTGCGGCGATGGGTATCATTTCCGCCTTTTTGTTCATCTATACCAAGCGCGTGGCCGGCATTCTGCTCCATATTCGAAATTTTCTTTTGGATGTGTCAACTGGCAATCTGACCGCAGAACTGGAGCCCTCTGTCTCCAAGCGAAGAGATGAATTCGGCGACATCGGACGCTCAGCGCTTTCCATGCAAAGTTCCCTGCGAAACATGATCGAGCAGGATGCTTTGACAGGATTGTCCAACCGACGCGCCGCCGACCGCAGACTGAAACAGATTATACGCAAATATGCAACCGACGGCACACCTTTCTCCATCGCCATCGGTGATATTGATTTCTTTAAAAAGGTAAATGACACCTACGGTCACGACGCCGGCGACCTGATCCTGAAGAATGTTGCCGATACACTGCGGGAGCATATGCGCACCTATGGATTTGTAGCCCGTTGGGGCGGCGAGGAATTTCTTCTCGTCTTCGACCATTCCGATGTATGGGAAGCACATCAGGTTTTGGAAAATATGTGCAGTGATCTACGACGTATGGAAAGTGCCTACGACGGCATTATTATCATGGTAACCATGACCATCGGACTCGCTGCCGGGGATACCACAGATATTAATGCTCTGATCCGGTCGGCCGACGAATTCCTGTACGAAGGAAAAGAGGCTGGACGAAACCGGATCGTATGGTCCAAACCGCAGCGGAACGACGAACCCGTGGAGGCTGTCATCTCGTTAGCGGAAGCCGATGCGATCATTCGGGAGAAATAGCTATAAGAGCAATAAAAAAGTGCCATTGGCACTTTTTTATTGCTCCATCTGTCTCCCCAAAAAGCCGGCCGCCGACAGAATCAGTTTCTGTTCAACCTCCCCCATCTTTCCCCGATTATCATTGTCCAACAGTACCACACTCCCTATGATGTCACCGGCACAAATAATGGGCGCTATGGCCTGATGCTGATAGTCGTTTCCGCCGTCCTCGCAGACCGGGATAAAATTGCGATCTCCCCGGGCCGCCAAAAGGGTCTCCCGGTTATTCACCTTTTCCTCCAACTGCTTGCTGACTGATTTATTGACCAACTGCTTATAACCGCCTGCAGCGGCAATAAACTGATCCCTGTCCGCAATCACAGCCGCATGCCCGGACACCTGCGCAAGACTTTCCGCATACTGACGTGCAAAAGTTGTCATCTCACCAATCGGAGAATATTTCTTTAAAATGATCTGCCCCTCTCTGTCGGTGTAGATCTCAAGGGGGTCCGATTCCCTGATGTGTAACGTGCGTCGAATTTCCTTGGGGATCACAACACGCCCCAGATCATCTATTCTTCGTACAATTCCTGTTGCTTTCATCCGTTTATTTCCTCCATGTTCTCTGTCATTCTGTTCCATCCCGCATTCTGAGCCGTCAGGATTTACAGTTATTATGTGGAAATAATACCGAATTATGCAAATCAGAGCCTATCAGTCCGGATCAATATCCGCGGATTAGTATCCGCTATACTGTGCCATAGCCGCAAACAATCCGGAAGCACCGCCCAGCACCGCAATGATGATCGTCAGGATGAGGCAGATGACCATCCAGCAAAAAAAAGATCTTGCGAAATTTTTCAGATTGATATTCTTGGTTCCGCCCAACGCAAAAACAATCATAATGATAAATCCGATACAGGGAATTGCAAACAAAAGCTGATAGCCAAAGTATCCCCACATACTGATCGGACGATACTCCTCCGGAATCACCGGCTGCTGCGAAGCAGCGGGCTGGTAGCCATTCGGCTGATAGCCGTTGGGCTGCGCGTTATTCTGGGGGGTATTCTGCATCTGATAATTGTCCATGTTTTTCTCCTTCGCACTATGTATTTGTATTAATTGTACCGTTTTACAGCTTTCACTGCACTTTTCGTTTTATGCTACCATATTGTCGGGAAACTGTAAAGTCTGAGCGGTAAAATATCCTGCGGAATCATTCCTTTCCAGACGCGGAATCCAAAATAAACGCATGTCACGCCCCCGATCACCGTCGCAATCGCGAGCGCCATCCGCGGTTTTCTCGCCAGAACATATCTCTCCACTGCAAGATACAATAAATAAGGCAGCCATAGTCCGATCATGGCATTCCATCGAAATGCATCCCTGAAATGCAGTGCAGCCACACAAAGCCCTGCTCTGGTCAAGCCGCAGGCCGGACACGGAAAATGTGTCAGTATGGCCCAGGGACAGACCGTGCCGAAAACGGAATGCGTGATGATCATGTAAATCGCCAAAACCGCCAACGCCAGCCGGATGCTTTTGATATCTTGTCGCAGCTGCACCACTGCCCTCTTCAGGTTATCTGTCTTCCAGATATTCCTCATATTCCTCCTCACTCACAAAGAGTATATATCTGTTCTCCACAAATCCCATATACCCGCTCGATGTAATATATCCCTTCATCCTCTGATACCTCCTGTTCTTCCACGTAATTTCTTGTGTTGAATAAAAGATACCAGATTTTGAGTACAATAATTCTCCCTTATAACAACTGCTTCATGACCGTCAATATCTCCTTGGTTTTGCCCAACAAAAGCTCCGCGTCCGTTTCCACCAGTCCCGTCTTTTTATACTTATAAGTCAGATACGGATTGCCGTACGCGGTAAAGCTCATATCTTTTCCCACCTTCTGCAGGAGTATGGGAATTCCCGTCGGATCTATGTTGGCGTCCGGCTTAAACGTGAAGATGATCCGCTCATTTTTCCCCTTGATCTCCGTCAGGTACAGGCTGTGTGCCGCCACCCGGATCAGGGCAATATCCAGCAGATTCTCCACGGACTTCGGCACCGCACCAAAACGATCCAGGAGTTCGTCTTTCATGTCATCCCGCTCTTTCTCGTTTTCGATCCCTGTGATCCGCTTATAGATATCCAGCTTCTGCACCTCATTGACAATATATGTGCCGGGAATAAACGCGTCCACATCCAGATCGATGGTGGTGGTGAAAGAATCCGTATCATTGGCATCCTGTCCCTTCAGCTTCTGTACCGCTTCATTCAGCATCTTGCAGTACAGATCATATCCCACGGCCTCCATATGCCCATGCTGGCGCATGCCCAGCAGATTCCCGGCACCTCGGATCTCCAGATCCCGCATGGCGATCTTAAAGCCGCTGCCCAGATCCGTAAACTCTCTGATTGCTTCCAGGCGTTTTTCCGCCACTTCCTTGAGCATTTTGTCCCGCTTATACATGAGAAACGCATACGCATTTCTGCTGGATCGTCCCACACGGCCCCTGAGCTGATATAGCTGGGAAAGCCCCAGATTGTCCGAATCATGGATGATCATGGTATTCACATTCGGTATATCCAGACCAGTCTCAATGATAGTGGTGGTCACCAGCACATCGATCTCGCCGTTCACGAAGTCATACATGATTCGTTCCAGTTCCTGTTCTTTCATCTGCCCGTGGGCAAAGGCCACCGTCGCATCGGGAACCAGTTTTGCAATCTGTGCTGTGATATCCGCGATATTGTTCACTCGATTGTATACATAATACACCTGCCCGTTTCTGGCAAGTTCCCTGGTAATTGCCTCCCGTACCAGTTCTTCATTGTATTCGCAGACAAAAGTCTGGATCGGATGCCGCTCTCCCGGCGCCTCCTCCAGCACGCTCATATCCCGGATACCGATCAGGCTCATATGCAGTGTCCGCGGGATCGGCGTTGCTGTCAAAGTCAGTACATCCACGTTTTCCTTTAACTTCTTGATCTTCTCCTTATGCGCCACGCCGAAACGCTGCTCCTCATCCACGATCAGAAGTCCCAGATCTTTGAACTGTACATCTGCAGAAAGCACACGATGTGTACCAATAACAATATCCACCTGTCCTTTTCGGATATCCTCCACCGTCTTCTTCTGTTCGGAAGCGCTGCGAAAACGGCTGAGCAGATCGACCCGCACCGGGAAGTCTTTCAGTCGCTGGACAAAGGTATTGTAGTGTTGTCCTGCCAGAATGGTGGTGGGCGCCAGATACACCACCTGCCTGCCCTCCTGCACTGCCTTAAACGCCGCTCTGATAGCAATCTCCGTCTTACCGTATCCCACATCTCCGCAGATCAGGCGGTCCATGATCTTGTGGCTCTCCATATCCGCCTTTGTATCCGCGATGGCCGCCAGCTGATCCTCCGTCTCCTCAAAGGGAAACATTTCCTCAAACTCCCGCTGCCAGACCGTATCCTTTCCGTACTGATACCCTTCCGCCTGCTGCCTGACCGCGTACAGTTCCACCAGATCTTTTGCAACTTCCGCAACCGCAGTGCGGACTTTGGTCTTGGTGTATTCCCATTCTTTGCTTCCCAGCTTATTCAGCTTCGGCTTTTTCGCGGCATCCGCAGAAGCATACTTCTGGATCACATCAAGCCCCGTGGCAAGTACATAAAGATTGCCTCCGTCCCTGTAAGAGATCTTGATGTAGTCTTTCACCACATGCTCCATCTCCACCTTCTCAATTCCCTGGTAGATACCGAGCCCGTGGGATTCATGCACCACATAATCCCCGACCTTCAGTTCATTAAAATCATTGATCTTCTGTCCCTGATACTGACTGCGCTTCTTTTTCTTCTTTTTCTCCGCGCCGAAAATATCCGTCTCCGACAGGACAACAAACTTTAACATGGGGTACTCAAACCCCTTGCTGACATGCCCGTAACAGGTGACAATCTCCCCGGGCTGAACCTCCCGCATCGGATCCTGCGTATAGACCGCGATCAGATCATTCTCCCGCAGATCCTTCGCCAGACGTTCCGCCCTGGTGCGTGAGCCCGACAACAGCAACACCCGATATCCCTTTTTGTGGAACTTCTCCAGATCTTTTACAAGTGCCTCGAAGCTGTTATTGTACGGCGCAACATTTCTGACATTTATGTCAAATTTTTGTCTTGTCTTGAAATAGCCGGACTGCCAATCCAGCATGGACAGCGTGATCACCGTGCTTTTCGCCAGTTCCGCAGCAACCTGTTCACCGGTATAAAGAAGTTCCATCTGTCCCGGCAGGATATATCCTTTCAGCATCCGCTGCTCCATGCTCTGGCTGAACTCAAACTCCACTGCGTCCGCCTGTTCCTTCACTCTGGCAGGCTCATCAATAAAAAACACCGGCTCGCTGCCCATCTGTCTCAAAAGCTCCGGCAGCGTCACGGTATCCTGATAAAAATACCGCACGTAACTCTCCAGATTCACCTTATCCTGGAACTCCGTCAGCTGTTCCCTCAGTTCTTTCACCTGCACGGCAATGCGATGCGCCGCCTCCGGATCATGTGCGTCTCGGAAACGCTGCTCCTGGTCTTTCGCCTCTCTTTCGATCCGCTCCAATCCCTGTCGGATCTGTTCTTTGGACAGTACAAACTCCGTAGCCGGATAGATCCGGATGCTCTCCAGTTTTTCAATGGATCTCTGGCTTAAAATGTCAAAGCTGCGGATGGAATCCACCTCATCCCCCCACAGTTCGATCCGGTACGGATTCTCCTCTGTCAGATCAAATACATCCACGATACCACCGCGAACAGAGAACTGTCCCGGTGATTCCACCTGGTAGCACTTCTCATAACCCATGCTGACAAGCTGTTCGCACAGCCGATTTTCCTGCAAAATTCCCCCTCGTCCAATAGATATGACATCTTTGTCATTATCCCAGAGTACCTGAGGCGTCATCAGCGCGGCAAATGTGGTGATCACCGTCACCGGTTTTTTCTCCACCAATCTGCGCATGGTAATAATGCGTTCTCTGGT
Organism: Lachnospiraceae bacterium; assembly: GCA_017476665.1. GTDB lineage: Bacteria > Bacillota > Clostridia > Lachnospirales > Lachnospiraceae > Acetatifactor. The sequence goes on from JAFUZJ010000053.1 coordinate 23,875, forward strand.
CAGCTGATTTCCGTGAATATCCGCCTGAAAGAAGATCAGATCCTTAGCCGGGTACAATGTAACATTTCTGTCATAAAACTTGTACTCCTCATATATTTCCTTTGCTTTCAGGTCATTAAAAGTGATGATCACTCTGCACCGTCTACCATCGCCCAGTCCATAGATCATATGCAGTTTTTGGGAGTCCACACAGCCGGAGAGTGCCAACACGCTGCCGCTCTTTTTCTGAATAATCTGCCGTATGGTCTCATATTCCGCCAGTTCCCGCAAGGGCGCAAGCAATGCCTGCATCTTATGCCTCCTTCTTATTTCCGCTGCTGTTTTTCACATTGAATCGGTTCATGGCTCCGTCCGGGTCGCCGCTTACCATGGTTCGGATGGCCTCTGTTGCACGCCCACAGGCTTCGTCCATCACTTCGCGTTCCGGTGCGGAGAAGTGACCCAGGACATAATCCGCCAGATCCCAGCCCTTTGGTTTCTCGCCCACACCCATTTTTACCCGCATAAACGTATCATGTCCCAAATGTCCGATAATACTCTTCAGCCCATTGTGCCCGCCTGCGCTGCCTTTTTTCCGCACACGGATCGATCCCACGTCCAGGCTGATATCATCTGAGACCACAATCAGCTCCGTCTCCTCGTCCACCTTATAATAATCTATCAGCTCCCGCACGCTCTCTCCGCTCAGGTTCATATAGGTTACAGGCTTCGCCAGAATACATTTCACTCCCGCGACAACGCCCTTCCCAATGATTGCTTTATGCTTCTTCTCCAGCAGGGAAATGTGTTCTTCCTCCGCCAATCTGTCTATCACATCAAACCCGATATTGTGCCGGGTGTTCTGATATTCTTTGCCGGGATTTCCCAGACCCACAATGATATACATGAATACTTTTTCCTTTCTGATTATGGTAATATTTTCGCATCTTTTCCTCCAAAAAACAAGCAAAACATGAGACCGCTTTCTCCCCCCGAAGAAAGCGGCCCCGATCTTATGTAGAACTATTCAATTGTATGCTATACCGGCTTTTCAGCCTTATACCTGCTCCTCCGGCTCATCCTTCGCCTTATCATAGGCGTCAAGAATCTCCTTCTGAATATAATCTCTGGTGCCGGAATTGATGGGATGTGCTATATCCCGATACTCCCCGTCTGATGCTTTCTTGCTGGGCATGGCGATGAATAATCCCTTTTCGCCCTCAATTACTTTAATGTCATGTACTACAAACTCATCGTCCAAAGTAATGGACACGACAGCTTTCATCTTGCCCTCTTTGCTGATTTTTCGAACGCGCACATCAGTGATTCGCATACGTTCCTCCCCCTTACTGTAATAGCGGCTTCCTAAGCCGGGTGTTTTCGTTGTGTTTTATAATACATAGCGCTCGTTGCGCTCCACAACAATTTTGATTCCGTCCTCCCCTACAAACCGGGAGTCCGCACGGATCGTACTATGACTCTCCACAATGCAGTTTTCAATGTATGAATTATCTGCAATATATACATCATTCAAGATAATGGAATTCTTGATGACACAGTTATTACCGATATAACTCTCTTTAAAAACAACGGAGTTCTCCACGGTGCCGTTAACGATACAACCGCTGGAGATCAGGCTGTTCTTAATACTTGCGCCCACATTGTACTTTGCAGGTGCCTGATCATCTACCTTGGAATAAATGTCAGGATACTGTTTGAAGAAGTAATCGCGAACATCCGCTTTGAGGAAATCCATATTGGTTCCGTAGTAATCCTCGATGGACGCAATGTTTCTCCAGTAGTTCTGAATCTTATATCCGTAGATATGCTTCAGATCCTTATAACGGATCAGAATATCACGCACGAAATCATAGCGGTCTTCCTCCGCACACTTCTCGATCATCTCGATCAAAAGACGTCTGCGGATCACATAGATACCGCAGGAGATCGTGTTGGTCTTGGCCTGGATGGGCTTCTCCTCAAACTCCTCAATACGGTTATCCTCGTTCAAAACCACCGTACCGTAACGCTCGATATTGGCATCCGGCTCCATATCACGGCAAACCACAGTGATATCTGCCTTCTTGTCAATGTGATACTCCAAAACCTTACCAAAATCCAGTTTGTACACACAGTCACCAGAGGAGATCACCACATACGGCTCATGGCTGCTCTTTAAGAAGTTCAGATTCTGATAGATCGCATCTGCTGTTCCACGATACCAGTTGCTGTTGTCCGCAGTCACAGCGGGAGTAAATACATACAAGCCGCCCTGCTTACGTCCGAAATCCCACCATTTGGAGGAATTCAGGTGCTCATTGAGGCTTCTTGCATTGTATTGTGTAAATACCGCAACCTTCTGAATATGGGAATTGGACATGTTGCTCAATGTAAAGTCGATGCTTCTGTAACTACCTGCAATAGGCATTGCACAGACTGCACGCTTCTGAGACAACTCCTTCATTCTGTGATTGTTACCACCTGCTAAAATAATTCCGATTGCTCTCACTGTTTATTCACCTGCCTTAATCAAAGTTTTGCCGCTGGCAAGAGCGGAATCTGTGTAATCCGATTTGACAGTCACACCGGAAATCACAGAGTTCTTACCCACTGAGATACCATCAGGGATCACACTCTTCTCACCGATCGTTACAATGCCGTGATTGTAAATATGAGGCGCCGTGTCATTCTCTGCCTCTTCTCCCGTTCCCAATACGACATCATCACCAATGGTTACATTTTCAGCTACGATGGCCTTGTTCAATTCACAGTTATCTCCGATCTCCGTCTCATTCATGATGATGGAGTCACGTACGACGGTGCCCTTGCCGATAGTCACACCGCATCCGATCACGGAATTGTAAACTTCGCCGTAAATATTGGTTCCCTCACCTACGATACTGCGCTCGATCTTGCTTTCTGCTGAGAAGTACTGAGGAGGCTGTATCTCGCTCTTTGTGTAAATCTTCCAATATTCTTCATACAGATTGAACTCCGGCACAATATCGATCAGCTCCATATTTGCCTCCCAGTAGGAGTTCAATGTTCCGACATCCTTCCAATAGCCCGTAAATTCATAAGCATACAAAGGTGAACCCTTATCATGGCAATAAGGAATCACATGCTTACCAAAATCCAGTGCCGGCTGATCTGCCATTGCAACAAGGGCATCCCGCAGAGTCTTCCAGTTAAATATGTAGATGCCCATGCTGGCCAGATTGCTTCTGGGATGCTCCGGTTTTTCTTCGAACTCAGTGATTCGCTTGTTCTCGTCCGCGATCATAATTCCGAAACGACTTGCTTCTTCCATAGGAACAGGCATAACTGCGATTGTCACATCCGCGCCGTTCTTTTTGTGGAAATCCAGCATCACTTCATAGTCCATCTTGTAGATATGGTCACCGGAAAGAATCAGCACATAATCCGGATTAAAACTCTCCATATACTCCAAGTTCTGATAAATGGCATTTGCCGTACCTGTATACCACTCGCTGTTCGTGCTCTTCTCATAGGGCGGCAGCACAGTTACGCCTCCGATGTTACGATCCAGATCCCAAGGAATACCAATGCCGATATGAGTGTTCAAACGCAGGGGCTGATACTGGGTAAGCACACCTACTGTGTCCACGTTCGAATTGATACAATTGGAAAGAGGAAAATCAATAATGCGGTATTTGCCTCCGAATGCCACGGCAGGCTTTGCCACTTTCGATGTCAGGACGCCCAGACGGCTACCCTGTCCACCAGCCAATAGCATGGCTATCATCTCTTTCTTGATCATGTCATCACCTCTTCTAGCCTTCCAGCAATTTTTATGATACAAGCATTATAGCACAGATTATGCAGGAAGTGAATATAAATTACCAAAAATTTTTTGATTTTTTGCGTTTAATATAGATATTTTTCACATATTTTCGAATTTGTCCACCGATATCTTGACGCATTTTTACTATTTTTGTCGGTATAACACAATTTATAGTGTACTATTTTTCACAAAACACTGTGGCATCAATTCCGAAACCCTTTGATCACATCATATTTTGTACCGTTGGACGCCGTAAATTCATCCACAACCCGCAGAAAACTGCCGGGATAGTGCTCCTCATAGTATCGCTCCAGAAAATCCCACGAATCAAAATCTACCTCCTGATAAAGCAGATAGACATTTTCCCGGGAAATAAGCGCTTCTCCGACATCCGTGATCCCTAAATCCGCAAAGACTGTGTCATACCAGGGACTGTGCGGCATCCAGCTGCCCATATAGAGATAATTGTTCCTTGCCGGAACCTGCTTACCTGTTGCCATATCATAAACCATATGGGGTTTCTGAAATACTTCCTCCTCAAAATAAAGATGCGACATATCAAAATAGTAAAATTTATCATTGTTTACAGTCAGATAATCCTGGAGTTCCCTGTAACTTTCGCTGAATTCATACCAGCTTCTCGCTTCAGACATATGCGCCTTCGCCACCGGAACCCCGAATCGGATGCAGGCCAGACACAAGATCAGGATACCGGCCGCCATACCAGCCGGCAAACAGTGCTCGCCCCGTTTTACCATAAACACGTTCCACAGTTCATGTTTAATAACAATTCCTGCCAGCAGAAAAACCTCTGCCACATAAATGATCTGTGTCACCCGTGCAGGAAATCTGCCCCGATCAATCAGGTATATCCATAAAAACATTCTGGCAACAACCACAAAAACAATATCCCGCACCGCTTTTTTCTTCCGCAGGATCAGTGCAGCAGGCACCAGGCATAAATAAAGCAGATAGACCAGAATATTGATCGGTCTTTCTGTATAAGAGGTAAAATTACGCTCCACAAAACGTTTTGCAATCCTCCCGGTCTGTTGGATGAGCGTTTCTTTGGAAGCCTTCTCTCTTTCTCCCACATCCGCAAGCCTTTCCATACTGTATCTATTGATCGCAGGATCCAGCAAGATATTGTAATGTGCAGTTATCGCCTCATAAGAAGACTTTGTGATTCTCAATTCATCATAAATCGTGCGGTGCTCTTCGTAATCCGGAACCCCATAATAATCAAATACCAGCTCAGATGCATCTGTATAGGCTCTGAATTCTTTCCAAGCATCATTTCCGTAAGCGATCATCGTACCTGTATAACACAGTGCCATGGCAACCGCCAATGACATTCCTGCCAGCACCAGGTTTCTCCAACCATCCTTCTGTTTTGCATCATATACATCCTGCAGTTTGCCCAGAAAGATCATTCCGATAAAGGGCAAAAGCATGTAAAAAGCTTTATCCCGCATATTTACAGACCAAACAGCAAACAAAACAACCGGCACGATAGCCCGCCAATATAGCCTGCGTTCCGTCCTCTCATCCAGCAGATACAAAGCCAGGAGGGATGCACACCCCACCATCCCCGTAATTGTAGTAAACTCTGACTTCACAATATGCTGCGTGAAAAAACCATATATGAAAAAAGCTGTCGAGAGAGCCATCAATGCCTTAGATATCAGCGAATCACACGCATTCAGGATCCTGTACAGGAAATACGAAAATACCGCTGCCAGCGAAACAGTCATAGCTACTCCATACCAGGCAACTCCCGGAAATAGTTTATAAAGCATGCTGACCACACCGCCAAAAACAATCCCTATATAATACATTCTGAACTCCGGAGCCCCCGTCATTTCGCCCGACACAATAGACTTCAGATAAAAATTGTCATTGGTCATCATGAATGGAGCCTGCTTGTAACAATACAAAAATACGCTTCCTATAACAATGCATGAAAGAAAGGCTGTCAGCAGCCCGGACCGGTTACTCTTTATCATATAGAACTTTCACCTCATTTTTTCTGATTCCATTGTAAAATTCATTATATCCATTATAATTCCACCCAAAACATATTTCCACATATTTTACTTTGTATTTGTTTTTTTCACCGGAAATGTATATAATGTAGTAGGCGCAGCGTCACTGTTTTTCGTTGTTTGCGCAAGAGACATATGAAAGGATATACCACTGCTATGTATAAAATTGATTTTTCGCACCCCTGTCATGTATATTTTGTGGGAATCGGAGGCATCAGCATGAGCGGTCTCGCCGAGATACTTGCAGATGCCGGTTTCAAGGTCTCCGGGTCTGACAGACAGAAAAGCCCGCTGACGGAAGGCTTGGAGCATAAGGGGATCAAAGTCTTCTACGGCCAAAGAGCTACAAATATCACTCCCGATATCGACTGCGTGGTATTTACCAGTGCGATCCGCGAGGATAATCCGGAATATATCGCCACCATGGAGCAGGGACTTCCGCATCTGACCCGCGCAGAACTTCTGGGACAGCTCATGAAGAATTACGGCACCTCCATTGCCATCAGCGGTACCCACGGCAAGACAACCACAACCTCTATGATCAGCGAGATCCTGTTGCAGGCAGGCACTGACCCCACCATCTCCGTGGGCGGTATTTATAAGCCCATCGGCGGCAATATCAGGGTCGGCGGCTCCAAATACTTTGTGACGGAAGCCTGCGAATACACCAACAGCTTTTTAAGCTTCTTTCCGACTGTGGGAATCATCCTTAATATAGAAGAAGACCACTTGGACTTCTTCAAAGATCTGGCAGATATCCGGCACTCTTTCCGAAAATTTGCCGAGCTGCTGCCGGCCGACGGCTGCCTGATCATCAACGCAGACATTCCCGATTACAAAGAAATAGCAGACGGCCTTCCCTGCAAGGTGATCGCTTATTCCATGAGCGATACCGGAACAGACTATTATCCTTCCGGCATTTCCCATGACGCTTTCGGACATCCGCAGTTTACCGCCCACACAGATATCACCGCGACAGGAGACAATGATATAGCCGCCCGTCAGATCTCACTGAGCGTATCCGGTGATCACAATATCGGCAATGCGTTGGCTGCACTGGCTTTGGGAGACTTTTTACACATGGACAGCGAGATCAGCGTGAAAGCTTTAAAATCCTTTACCGGAACGGACAGACGGTTTGAATACAAGGGAACCATCGGCGGAGTCAACATCATTGACGACTACGCACACCACCCCACAGAGATCACAGCCACGCTGAAGGCGGCACAGAATTATCCCCACAAGACTCTCTGGTGTGTGTTCCAGCCCCATACCTACACCCGCACCAAGGCATTTATGGACGATTTTGCCAAGGCGCTGTGTCTGGCCGACAAAGTGGTGTTAGCAGATATTTATGCGGCCAGGGAGACCGACAACCTGGGGATCAGCTCCCGCACGTTACAGGAGAAGATCCGGGCTGCCGGCGGAACCTGCTACTACTATCCTACCTTTGACGAGATTGAAAATTTTCTTCTGGAAAATTGCACAAAGGATGACCTGTTGATAACTATGGGCGCGGGGGATGTCCATAAAATCGGAGAAAATCTGCTCGGAATTTAATTTTCCACCATATCCACAGAATTGACGAATTTTATCAATTTGTCTTCTGTGGATATTTTGTTCCAAAATGTGGATATTTGTCAAAATGGATTTCCCTTATATTTCAATTCCGATTCCGTCCCCAATTATTTTTATCCACATTATCCACGTTATCCACATTTTGATGGGACTTTGCCATAGGTCAGGCTTTCGTAAATTTGCCTATTTCCTTTTCAAAACTCCTGTGCTATACTCTAAAATACTTCGATAAAAGAAGGATGAGGGAAGGTTTGACAACTATGGCACGCTTGACGATTTATAAAGACAGCAGAAATAATACCACACCGGTGAACAACCGTTTTATAGATGAATTTATGGGGAGCGCAAATGACGTCCAGTTAAAAGTATATCTGTACCTTTTGCGCATGCTGGGTGCCAATCAGGCTACCAGTGTGTCCGATCTGGCGGACAAGTTCAATCACACGGAGCGCGAGATCATCCGCGCATTAAAATATTGGGAGAAGCAGAAGCTTCTGACTCTGGATTATGACGCCGGGGGGATTCCCGTCGGCATTCATTTCCGAGACCTGGATACGGAGTATACTGTGGAACGCAAGATTGAGAGCTCCACTTCCCAGTCTCTGGCGATGTTTATGGAACCATCCGAAAGTGTTTCCCCGGAACCGGTCTATGAGAAACCGGCCTACGAAAAAACTGCTTATGAAAAGCCGGTTTACGAGAAGCCTGTTTATTCGGCAGGCGATGTCCGCGAGTTCAAAAACCGGGAGGAGACCGCCCAGATCATGTTTATCGCGGAATCCTATATCGGTCGTCCCCTGACCCCCGCTGAGATGAAATCTCTGCTGTTTCTCACGGACGTATTACAGTTCTCGGTGGATCTCATCGACTATCTGATCGCCTACTGTGTGGAGCGGAACAAGAAAGACTTCAAATATATAGAGCGCGTAGCACTTAACTGGGCAGAAAACAATGTCACCACACCTGCACAGGCAAAACGTTTTTCCAAAAAATATGACAAAAATGTCTATGCGATCATGAATGCACTGGGCAAGACAAACGCTCCTACCAATAAGGAAGCGGAATATATCACCCGCTGGACCGGCGAATACGGCTTTGATCTGGATATCATCCTGGAAGCCTGCGACCGTACCGTAATGGCAACGGACCGCCATCGTCTGGAGTATGCCGAAAGCATTTTAAGCAACTGGCATCAGGAAAATGTGCAGAAGAAGGCAGATATCCGCAAGATAGATGAACTCTATCAGCAGAAGAAGACTTCCGTCAGATCTGCCTCCTCCAAGCAGGCGGGCAGCGAAAATCGGAATTCCTCCGCCAACAATAAGTTTAACCAGTTCCCGCAGAACAGCTATGACTTTGAAGCACTGGAAAAGCAATTGCTGAGCAATTGATGCTGAAAGGGGATACAGATGGCACTGAATGATCAGCAATACAGGGAGATCATGCGGCAATATGAGCAGACAAGAGATCATAACCGCATGGAACTGGACAGGCGCCGGGAAGAGGTCTATCATAAAGTTCCTGCATATCAGGAACTGGAAGCTTCTTTCAGAAGCAGTTCTCTGAACAGATTACAAAGCTTACTGAACGGCGATGACACGGCTCTCGCCTCCATCCATGGAGATACAGAGCATAATATCGAAAAAAAGAAAGCACTTTTGACGCAAGCGGGTTTCCCGGAGGATTATCTGGAGCCGGTCTATGAATGTCCTTTCTGTAAAGACACCGGTTATATTGACAACTCGGGTTCCCCAAAAGGAAAATGCCAATGTCTTAAGCAGAAGGAAATCTCCCTCCTGTACGAACAATCCCATCTTCGGGAAGTAATCTCGCAGGAGAACTTTGATACACTGTCCTATACCTATTATCAAGGAGAGGATTTAGAGCACTTCAAAAAAGCCGCACAGGTCAGCAAAGATTTTGTACAAAATTTTGTACAGGACTATCATAATCTCTTTTTTTATGGTACAGTAGGTACCGGAAAAAGTTTCCTTTCCGGTTGTATCGCCAATGAACTGATCAAGTCGGGACAATACGTGATCTATTTCAGCAGTATTGACCTTTTTGAAACATTGGCGCATTATACCTTTGACCACAATGAGAAACAGATGCTTTATGATCTGCAAAACGACATCTATGATTGCGATCTGCTCATCATCGATGATCTGGGAACGGAATCGACCAATTCTTTTGTTTCCACCCAGTTGTTTAACTGTCTGAATGAACGACATCTGCGTCATAAAGCCACTGTCATTTCTACCAACCTGAGTCTGGAAGCGTTGCGGGATCGATATTCCGACCGGATCTTCTCCCGCATCACAGGCAATTATACGCTCTGCAAGCTGTCCGGTCCGGACATCCGCATGCGTAAAAAATTGTCCAATATACATGAGTGAATAGAAAGTGAGGATTTTTTCATGCCAAACCGTGAAGAAAAGCGCAATTTGGAAACCATACCTGTAGGATCACTGGGGATCATCGCATTGAAAGGATGTGCTCCCTTAGCCGAGCAGGTAGACAACTATCTCGTAAAATGGAGAGCAGAGCGGGAAAGCGAACACAAGGAATCCCTTGCATTCTCCGGCTATATGCGGGATAGTTATCTTTTGGAGACCAAGGTTCCCCGCTTTGGATCCGGAGAAGCAAAGGGAATGATCATGGAGTCTGTGAGAGGTACTGACCTATATCTATTGGTGGATGTGCTGAACTACTCCCAGACCTACTCTCTGTCAGGACATGAAAACCATATGTCTCCCGACGACCATTTTCAGGATCTGAAACGTGTGATCGCCGCAGTGGGCGGCAAGGCAAGACGCATCACCGTGATCATGCCGTTTCTCTATGAAAGCCGTCAGCATAAGAGAACCGCCAGAGAATCTCTGGACTGTGCTTTGGCTCTTCAGGAACTGGTTGCCATGGGTGTGGACAATATCATTACCTTTGACGCCCACGACCCCAGAGTACAGAATGCAATTCCCTTACACGGCTTTGAAACCGTACAGCCCGCATATCAGTTTATCAAAGGCTTATTGAGACATGTAAAGAATCTGCAGATTGACGCGGATCACATGATGATCATCAGCCCGGATGAGGGCGGCATGGGACGTGCTATCTATATCGCCAACGTCCTCGGCCTGGATATGGGTATGTTCTACAAGCGCCGTGATTACACCCGCATTGTGGATGGCAGAAACCCGATTGTGGCACATGAATTTCTGGGAAGCAGCGTAGAGGGGAAAGATATGATTATTATTGATGACATGATCTCCTCCGGCGAAAGCGTACTGGAAGTTGCAGCAGCGCTGAAACAGCGCAAGGCGAACAAGATCTTCGTCTTCGCCACCTTCGGTCTGTTCACCAGCGGTCTGGAGCGCTTTGACAAGGCTTATGAGGATGGCATCATCGACAAGATCCTGACCACTAACCTGATCTACCAGACACCTGATCTTCTGAGCCGTGAATGGTATATCAACTGCGACCTGAGTAAATATATTGCTTATATCATCGACACATTAAATCACGATTCCTCCATCAGCGACCTGCTGAACCCCAACGAGAGGATTCAGAACATTGTGGCAAGATATAAAGCCGGTGAATTGGAATAATCAAGGAGCTCCTGCCTGGCTGTATACAATATAGTCACGCAGGAGTTTTTTAATGATATTCGTAAACGCATTTCATTTAAGGGTTGACAATCTGTTCCGAATGCAGTATCCTACTCTTGTTGTTAACCTTCCGTTTTCTTGGTTGACAATCAAAGAGGGGGAAAAGGCAAAGTCATTGTGTGCAGATACAGCGCTGTATCTGTGCACAATCCAATGCCTTTCTCATCATACACTTTATCAATTATGAAAGGATACTTACCATGAACAACATTTCACCCAAAATCAAACAGATGACCGTCATCGCCCTGATGACTGCTGTGCTCTGCATTCTGTCACCCTTTTCCCTGAATATTCCTGTCAGCCCTGTTCCCATCTCCTTGGGCAGTATGGCTGTTTACTTCGTTGTGACCGTACTGGGAATGAAGCGCGGAACCGTCAGTGTCCTGCTCTATATCCTGTTGGGACTTGTGGGATTGCCCGTTTTCAGCGGCTTTACGGGTGGTGCAGGCAAGCTCTTTGGTCCTACCGGCGGATACATCATCGGCTATATTTTCCTGGCACTGATCTTCGGCGGTGCAATCGAGTACGGTACTAAACTGATTAAAAACGAATTGCTGGTATCCATTCTCGGCGGTATCGTCGGCACTCTCGTGCTCTATCTCTTCGGCACGGTCTGGCTGGCAATCCTGCTTCAAAAAGACTTTGTAAGCGCTTTATGGCTGGGAGTGATTCCCTATATTCCAGGCGATATCATTAAATTTATTTTGGCAATGGTAATCGGTGTCCAGCTGCGCAAGCGCCTGAAAAAAGCAAATCTGATTTAAAAAACTCCTTGTAAAAAACTCCTACAATTATCTCTTGTCAAGTCCGCTCGACTGTGATATACTTGCCTTTGTCACTGTCGGGCACTTTTTTCCCCGGCAAATCCGTGTGTTCGAAACCATCCACACGTAAAACAAAACTAAGGAGAACAAAAATGAACAAAAAGACTTTATCACTGGTCCATGCAGCAGTCATTGCTGCTCTTTATGTTGTGCTGACACTGTTGGCCAACGCACTCGGTCTGGCAAACTATGCCATCCAGGTCCGCTTCTCGGAAGCGCTGACCATCCTTCCCTATTTTACTCCCGCCGCAATTCCCGGACTTTTCGTTGGATGTGTACTGTCCAATATTCTAACCGGCTGCATGCCTCTGGATGTACTGTTCGGCAGTATTGCCACCCTGTTGGGTGCTTTAGGCACTTATTTTCTCTGCGGCAAGGCAAAGGCAGGCGCACAGACAAGCCTTATAAAGACCTTCCTTGCGCCGATTCCGCCTATCCTTGCCAACACTTTGATCGTGCCCTTTGTGCTGGCATATGTGTATCAGTTTGAGGGCTCTATTCCGTATTTCATGCTAACCGTAGGCGCCGGAGAAGTGATCTCCTGCGGCGTGCTTGGCATCCTGCTGCTAAAGGTATTGCAAAAATACAGGAAACATATTTTCCCGGAAAACTAACTTATTTTCGATATAACATAACTCCTTAATTCCTACACGAAAACAGTCCTGCAGTACGATACCTGCGGGACTGTTTTTGTTAAAAAGTAAGTCGAAAGTATATAGATTGATGCTCAATGTTTGATAATTAAAATGCGAATTTATAAAATGCAAATTTAAAATTAATATTGACAAACATTGTCGAATATTGTAATATAACTTTACATTAAGCAAGTGCATATTTAAATTCAACGGCACCTCGCCGAAATTTCCAACCTTACAAATGATGTGGATATAAACAGACTAAAAATTATTGTCTTAGAAAGGAGAAAACAGATTTATTGGAAACTGATGTGACAAAAAAGATTCAATGGCATCCCGCATTTGTAACAGGCATAGATTTGGATTTGAATCAATACCGGAGCGAGATGTCGCATGAAAGAGAATATAACCTCAATACCAAACCCCTGACAATCGATGTGCTGATCAAAAAACATACCGACATAATCATCGAGGACAATGAAATTGCAAGAATATTCCGAAGATATAATGTTGTGGAATACAAGTCCCCGGCTGCCCACCTGAATATCGACACATACTACAAAGCAACTGCCTATGCCTGCCTGTATAAGTCTCAGGGGGAACAAGTTGATTCTATCAAAGCCGAGGAGATAACCATATCTCTGTTTCGGCATACAAAGCCGGTGGAATTGTTCCGAACTTTTGAAGAACAGGGTCTGTCTATCACTAATCCGTATCCCGGGATCTATTATGTTGAGGGGAAAATATGCTTTTCCACACAGATTGTTGTGACTCGGGAACTCGATATAGACAAACATATCTGGCTTGTAGCATTGTCAGGAGAACTTACCAAACCGCAGCTAAAAAAGATTTTGGACAAAGCAGCTGAAATTACAGACAAACGCGAAAAGCAGTTGGCGGACTCTGTTTTACAGGTCTGCCTCACAGCCAACAAAAACATCGCAGATGAATTAAAACAAGAGGAGGGAGCTATTATGTGTCAGGCACTATTAGATCTCATGGAGCCGGAGATCAATCAAATCCGTAACAAAGTTCGCGAGGAAGCCCATAAGGAGGGGCTTGAAGAAGGCATTAAAGAAGGCATCAAAATAACCATTAAATCTCTTCGGGATTTCGGTCAGAAAGACGAGGATATTAAAGCAATCATCATTAAAAACTTTGAGTTATCTCCGTCTGAATTAGATAGTCTTCTGATTAACCAATAAATGTAAACAACTATTTGTGCACTCAAGGTCGGCTCTCACTTCAATGCTTTCTTTCTCTGATTCAGTATCTGATTCAGCTCTTTCTTCCTGCCCTGTAACCTCTCGTCCGCGATCTTCCGCAATGCCGACTGATAGAGCTTGATTGATTTAAACTGCATGGATATAGGCAATGTGCTGACCTTAGCATAAATATCTTTCAAAATCTCATACATTCTGTCATCGCCGATGATATGTTCCAGCATATTAACCTGATTCATAGCAGAAATCATCTCCACCACCGCTTGATATAACTCTGCTATATATGCCTTGTCCCCGGCAAACAACTCCTCCTGTTTCGCAAGCCAGTACGACACCATCTGTGGCTCATTGTGCATCACCGCCATAATTGCCGGATTGTTATAGGGTGACTTACGTTTCTGAATATTCTGTTCCAGATTTCGTTCCACCTGCACACCAAGCCCCAGCAGCCACTCCGCATCCTCCGGACTTCTGGCAACATTTAAGGCATTACCTTTTATCAGACTTCCCGGCACTTCCAACTTCACATCCGCGCCCAATTCCGCAAGGGCCGCTGCCACTCGCATGCGCCGGTGCATAATAGCCTCCACGAACAGATTAGACCTGGACATTGCACTGACTACGCCCGCCACCTCCGGTGTCTTGCGCACCAGACCGACTATCACATCTTCCTCTGTATCCGTATCTCTCAACATTTTGCGGATGTCTTCCATATGCTTTCTTAAATCTTTGTCATCCATTTTTTCTCCCATATCACACCCGCACCTCTTTCATCTGCCCCCACAGATCCTCCACACGGTACAGATTATCGCCGCTGCCTAACAACACCGTACCACAAGCCGTTTCATAGATTTGCCTTATAGATTCCTTGCCGAGTGCGCCGTACTTCAACACCCGTTTCTTTCCGGTCTCCAGATCAAAACATTCCAAAATCGGCGTATTCTTCGTCGGATCACCTACAAAAAGAACACATACCTTCCCTCTCCACTCCTGCACCAGTCCATGTATCGCAGGATATTTTGTCTCCCAAAAAGTCTTTAAATCGAGCACTGCCAGCTCACTGTCGCTCTCTCCTCCCCAGTGCTCCGGACGTTTCTCGTAAGCAACTCTGCTCGCGCCGATTTTGGTGAAAGAACTGACCAAAACCTCGCCCAGACTACCTTCTTTTTCAAATACACCCTTTGTTTCAGAATCTGTGTCTTTTTGCACCCAACGGTAAATATCCTCCGCTACCCGCAGATAAAGCACCTCGTCCGTCACAAACAAATCCGGTGAAGAAGTCCTTGCGTCACCCTTTGGCACCTCCAGCAACTTTTGCGGCTCCCCGCCGGAATTCTCAACATTCTCCACAAGATATACTGTATAATGCACCCGATTATCCTCTACCAGAAAAAGCTGCCCCGCAAACCAAAACAAATCATACAGATCAAACCCACGCCCTCCGCATACCTGTTTCCATTCCCTGACCTGCTGGGACTCCTGTCCCCAGACAACATGATTCTTTTTGTCGATCAGATACCCGTCCCCACCTATCGCATTGTCGGATACACTCGCAATCTGCCTTCCGTCACCGCAATCCACCAGATCCCGCACCAGAATCCCAAGATCAGCTCCCTGACTGGGCGGCCAATTGCCAATATCAAGTATCGCTGTATCAAACCTTCTCTTTTCCCCATAAGACCAGTTGCGGAAATCCAACACCAACTGATCTTTCATGCAGGGTATGGTATTGCGTACACTATATCCCTTCGGCAGAGAAAACTTCTCGCAGACAATTCTCTCGCTCAGATCAATCCTCTTGGCCGCATCCCCCGGTTTCTTCCGCGGCTGTTTCTTCGCAGTCCCTTTTTTCTTTTCCGCCTTCAACTGCTTCTTAAACGCATCTTCCTCCTCCGCACGAATGACCGTGAGCACATACGAATCGCTGTCCGACGCAATCTGATAAAGCATCATGCCATACACCGAAAGCTCCTGCCCCAGCGCATTGATAAAATCCTCCGTCTCCTCCGCGGCATAATTCTCCGCAAGGGCATCAAAATTCTCCCCCGCAAGCTCTGGGAATGCCGTGCCAAATCCCTCCCGCACCGCATATAATACGTCCTCGCTCTCGCTTTTCCAATCGGTCTCCACTGTGATTATTTCCATACTTGTCCTTCGTCCTCCTCGTTTCTCCTACGTGCATATCGCAAACGGTGCCCTATACTCAAGAATAAAATCCTTTTAGCTTAAATACTCAAACAGTCAATCGGTCTCATAATACATTCTCCGCCTTCGATAATAATGAACCCGCCTCCATACTTATACCAATCACACTTACACTCGATCTCTATGCAATCCATAAAAACGAAAATTTTCAACAACTGCAATGACTCCAACTTTTCCTCGACCGTTTTTGCAGAAAGTAATTTTATTGCCTTTTCTTTACCAATAAATTTTGACAAACTCCGTTCATCATAATCTTGCAATACCTCTGAAAGCTCCTGCACTGCCGCATTCTCTATGTTTGTTTCAAGTGCTTTGAGATTATCAATCACAATATCTTTATATAGTTTTCTCTGCATGTCTTTCTTCTTTAAGACCTCTGCCTCGTTGACTGCATTTGTGTTTAATAATAACGCCGCCACTTCTTTCTTGGTGATACCCAATTGAATTTTGTCATATGCGGTACTAAAGGATACAATCTCTAATTTCGCCTCCTGCCTTCTCCCCGCTATTGTCATCACCACGGGATCAGCCGCTTTCCAGTAGCCCTCTTTATAAGTTATTTTCCCAAACACCTCATCAACAATCGTCTTTTTTGCCATTATCCCGTCCTCCTGCCTGCACTGCTATATCTGATACGACACCCTCCCCAGTCCGATGGGCTGAGGATTCAGCAGCACCCACTCCACACAAATCTGACACAATCTGAGGGGCAGATCCGGATCGCTCTTGTACGTGATCTTCTTTGCCAGCTTGCATGCCTCAGCGTATTTCTTCGCATCCAGCGCATTCCCCTGGCTGAGCAGTTCCGGGATCAGTTCCAGCATATCTTTATAATCCCCGATCCACTTCTCGCCGCCGCGTTCTATGAGCCACCGCCTCACCCTGCAACAGATACGCACTACCTCTCCCTGCACCGTTTCGCAATGGGCAAACGGCGGAACCAGCAACTCCCAAATTTCATTAACCAGATCATCATACTCCTTGGAATGCAGCTCAATCGCCGGTGCTCCTTCCAGCACTTGATATCTGGGTGCGGAAATCTCTGCGCTAAACATACTCCCCGCCTGCCCGTTCTGCCCATACGCCGCGCCAATCATGTTCGCAGCCTCCACTCCGAACTCTTGGCGCATTATCTCCATATCCACCGTCTCCCGCAAAATCTCCGCCCGGAAACAATACGCTTTCGCCATCCCTTTCTGTCCCCGATACTCCGCCAATTCCGCAAAGTCCTTCATCAATCGGCTGCTGTACCGCCCCGCATCTATCGCATAAGCAGCCCGGTATTCCTCCTCTGCCTTTGCCGCATTCCCCTCTCGCAAATACACCTCACCATTCAGGCAATGACATTCCACCGCTTCCTTTGTATCCTTTCCTGCCTCGCCCAATAACGCAAGCAGCTCTTCCACCTTCTTGTGTAGCTCCACATCTGCCCGGCTTTCCGCATCTGTCTGTCCTTTCAAACCTATCCCGGTTTCCGCATTTGCGTCTCCTCCCAAGCCCGCCAACGCTTCCACCTGTTTCCATTCCTCCACAAACTTGGCAAGACTCTCGCTTAACTGTTTCTCATACTTCCTGCTTTGCTTTTTGACTTCCTTTTCGTGATTTTCATCAATTTCATCCATTTCAGAATCCGTTACGATCAACGCCTCGCCCCGTGCCGCCTTCTCCTGTATGTCTGCATCCCTGTCATACACCCACTGCGGCACATCCAACACCGTCTCCTTCTCTAACAGCGCCCGATATTTCTCATTCTCTTTTCTCCAACAGGTGTGCGCCGTATTCTCGTCCACCCGCTGAAAACAATTCCTCGCAAACTCCTCATACCCCAACTCATATAATACCTTACCCGTAAAAAACAGACTTTCCTCAAAGTGAGTAAAGCTCCGCTTGCCGCAGATCATATGTAGAGGTGAAAGCAACAGACAAGTCCGATAAGCCTTATGCCGGAAACAGACCTCTGCAATCCTCCTGATCACCTCATAAGCACTGTCGTCCTCCGTCTTGGGCAGCTTAAAATTCCGCCACTGAACAATCGGCTCTTTTAATTCGTCGATCAATTCCTCAATCGTTTTATCACTCAATCCCTCACCGACACCACCCGAAAGCTCCGCCTTTTCCTGCAGTTCCTCCAGGATCAGTCCCAAAATATCCGCCACATGCGTATTCTCATTCTCCTTGATCAATGCCACATAATCTTTCCCACTGTTCGACAAATCCGCTTTACTCGTATGTTTCAAGTCACGAAAAATGATTTCCCGACAAAACTCGGGAAGGTTTCTTTTCATATGACGGAAATAATAATCCATTGCCCTGGTCAAATACCATCCCTCTTCCGGATTATCCGATATGGCAACATATAATGCGAACATTGCCAGCTGTGTCTCTTCTTCCGGCTTTTCCAGCAATGTACTATTCAGATCCACTGCACGATCCATGCTCTCTTCTTGCTTATACCTTGGCTGCGGAAGTGCGTTCCACTCGCGCACTGCCTCCTCATATTCCTCCGCCAGATTCACAATCGTAATCTGATACGGCTCCTTGATAACTACCCAATCCCTGTCGTCGAAATCGTTCATATTCCTTTACCTCCCTCACCTCTCATAAAGCGTAACGCCTCCCACATCCTGCCTGAAACTGTGAAACGCCGCCCACGCAATTTCCGTCTTCCCAAAAATCGAAACCGCCGCATCAAGCACCGCTTTCAGATCCCATGCGATAAAATCAATATACCCAAAATAAATACCGTTGGCTCCTCCGATAAACGAAAAGGCATCCGCCCCCGCAACATCCTCCAACTGCGCCACGACCCTATCCCGGAAATCCAAAATCTTCGCGCCCCTATCCTCTCCGTCAAAGAGATCCAAAGGATAAAACAAATATCCCGCCGCAATACCGTCCGCCTCAAACGTATCCATGATGTAGCTTTCCGCACTCCAAAATTCATTCAGCAACGGAATAAAACAGGTGGAACCTGCGATCACATCCCCCCGCAGACCATCTGTAGCTTCCTCGTCCGGCTGCATATGATACGCGCTGTACAGTTCAATATACCGTTCCGCATCCAACAACTCCTCCCTGGTAAGCGAAAGATGTGTCATAAAATCCTGCAGCAGCTCTCCCAGCTTCAGTGCCGGTTCTGCCTTGGGCGCATGCAGAATCTCCAAATTCGCAGTATACTTCATTTCCGCCAACTCACCCACTGCCTGATCCAGCAAAATATAAGTGATACCATAAGCCTGCTCCGCCTTATCCTCCAAAAGCGGAACCAAATTTTCGCAATATACGGAAAGCGCTGCTTTCCCGTCCGCCCACGTGCTCCATACCCGGATATCCTCCGCGCAGACCGAATTCCCCCAAATATCAATTCGGAAATTTTCCACCGCTTTCTCGTTCGACTGCCTTCCCACCAGAATATTCCAATGCTCCAAGACCTGTTTCGGCGCATGCCGCTTAAAATATACCAAAGAAAACAGCCTCGACCAGTCCCCCTCCAAGTTCAGGATCAAATCATGCTTCTCCCCGTTAAACCCAACCTCTGCATACACCGCGTCAAACGCCGGCGACAACAGCTCGTTCAGCTTATCCATGATCACATCGCTCTCCGCCTTCTGATCGATCAGACGCCGCAGCTCCTCTTCGCCCTGTAAAAACACTTCCCAACATTGCCAAACCCGCCTTTGAAACGGTTCTTCCGTTAAAAATCCCATTTGTTATGCCCTCCAACTATCCCATCCGCTTGTCTTTTGGTTCCTGAGTTTTGCCCTATATACTTTCTATAAAAATTGTGTCATATATACTGGTAAACAAAGAATATCTTTCTCTTTGGCCACATCCTTTGTATATAGCAAATATTTATTTCCTATTTGTTCTGAAAACTTATTACAAAATGCATCCAATGATTTATGTGTTTTATAGCCGGAAGATTTTACTTCTATGGGACATATCTTATTCCGTTTTGCAATCAGAAAATCAACCTCATAATTATGAGTGGAATTATCTTTAGGAAATGTATGATAATACAATTCATTTCCTGAAGCCTTCAATATCTGTGCTACAATATTTTCGTATAAATACCCTAAATCTACGCTTAACTTATCACTTAACAGCTTTTCATATAAAATATTCTCTGTAAAATCCTTATCTTTAAAAGCTAATGTCGTAAATAACCCTGTATCACATAAAAATAATTTGAACTGACTTAAATTTTTGTGAAATGCAAGACCAGCGCTCGGGTTATTCGCATGATAAGATACATACACCGTCATAGAATCCTGCATATCTGCAATGATATTCTGAATTCTCTCCACTCTCTCTCCTTCTATCACACCTCCTACCTGATAGCGGGAAGCATTAGAATTCAATTGTGCAGGAATCGCATCAAACATCAACATTGCTCTACCAGAAGAATCGACCTTTCGGAAATCCTCCTCATACAATTCTATGATGTTACGTTTGACACGATCGACCATTTCCAGATTATTCGTACGGATATACTCCATTACTGCCTGTGGCATACCGCCCACCAGCATATAGAGCCTAAAGTCCCGCATTAGTCTTCTGTTCATTGCATCTCCCAAAGACTGCCCTTCTTCGTAAACCGTTTTCAACATAGGAATCGTTACTTCATCCCCCAATGCCCACTTGAATTCTTCATAATCCAATGGATAGAGCTGTACTCTCTGCTCTTCACTGGGTATGACAATATCCTTGACATTCATCCGAATGGACAAAAGTGATCCCGTTTCAATATAATCGTATCGATGATCTTTTACTAAATGCTTGATCGCCTGTCTAGCCAACGGCGCTTTCTGGACTTCATCAAAAATTATTACAGATTTTCTCTCTATCAGCCTGACGCGATAAATCATCTGCAGTCTCATAAAAATATAATTTAAATCCGAAATATCACGAAACAGATCCAAAACCTCAACAGGCGCAACAGAAAAATCAATCAGAATATAACTCTCATATTCGTTTTGTGCAAAATTTTCAGCTAAAGTAGACTTTCCAACACGCCGCGCTCCCTTGATCAACAAGGCCGAATGGCCCGACGATTCTTCTTTCCACTGTAGCATTTTGTCATATAATTTTCTTCTAAAAATTGAATTTTTCATCAATCTACCTCCCATTTAACAATGCCTAAATTTTTTTCCAAACTCAAATTCGAAAACTGCTCCGCAGTTTCCAGAAAACACTTTGTGTTTCACATTATAGCAGTTTTGTCAAAAAATTCAATTTTTATTCTCTTCTATATGTCAAAAAATTCAATTTTTATTTTGTTCCACATGTCAAAATTTTCAATTTTTATTCATCAACATGTACCAGTCAATAAAAGTAGACATCCATCAACGAGACAAATTTAATATCTTTCCATCGCCAACAGAAATTTCATTGCTAATGGGAATCTCAAAATAATGCTCCCCCACCTCATAATACATATCTTCCCCGTCATAAATATAATCACAGAAATACAGATACAACTCCTCCGCATCCGCAGGCACCAGATACGCCATCTTCCCGCTCGACACCTGATCTCCCGCTACCGTGAATTCCTCCCCGAACATCCCGTTTGCCTCCAGATCATCACAGCGGAACGAATAGTCCGTATCCCACATCATGACAAAATCATCCCCGAACAGATCCACATCCTCATCAGATAGTTCGCGGGTGTCAAAGCTCACATCCAGAATCACATACTTCGCCCCCTCCGGCGCCATCTTCGGTCCCACCGCATCCATCCATTCCACATGATCGATCCGGAAATCAAAATACACCCCGTTCATCGTTTCATCCCATGCATAAGTATAGACCGGCGTTTCCTCGTCCTCATCCACCGGCTCCTCCGGGTAAGTGATGTCCGAGATCGTGCCCTTGTCAATCTGCGCCGCAAAGCTCTCTGCCGTATGCCCGTACAGATACCCACCGCCACTGGCCATATGAATCGCCACCACCTCGCCATATTTGTCCACGATCGGACCACCGCTGGCACCCGTCGTGCCATACTTGGAATCCATCTTAAAGGTCAGCACCCCGTTTCGCGAAGAAACCGCCTCCGCCTCATACACACAGTTCTCATGCACATCCTCCGTATCCCACAGACTCGCCAACAGATACAACTTCTCGCCCTTCTGCACCTTCCTGTTAGAGAGCGGCAGCGTCCGCAAATCCGTCTGTCCCTGCAGCGTAAATGCCGCCACATCCTTTTCGATCTGGGGCACCGCGTCCGCATCCTTGATCACCAGACAATTCTTCAACCTGGCGCCTGTGTCCTCCCCCGACTTCGCGTAGAAAATCCTGCCGCCCTCGATATACTCCGGCAGCTCCTCACCCGTAAACGTGTCCGCGTCATCCGGCCACAGAAAATGA
Source organism: Lachnospiraceae bacterium (assembly GCA_017476665.1). Classification (GTDB taxonomy): domain Bacteria; phylum Bacillota; class Clostridia; order Lachnospirales; family Lachnospiraceae; genus Acetatifactor. The sequence continues at coordinate 46,200 of JAFUZJ010000053.1, forward strand.
AACGCCGTCACCAACAGCTTCTGCCCATGTTTTTCGGAATCCATGACAAAAGCGGTCCCCGAATCAAACGTCCCGTCCGTCGAATACCAATGCACATGAAAAGAACACTCCTCCGCCAACTCCTCAATCTCCTCGAAGGTAAGCTCCTGCTTGTCCGACTGCTCCGATCCAGACTGCCCGAACATGCCTCCAAACATCCCGCTGCCTCCGCCGTTGTCGCCGCCTATACTGCCAGACGAACCGCAGCCCGTAAGCGCTAACGCCGACGCCATTACAATGCCAATTCCACTCAATAACCACTTTGCTTTCTTCATGATTTCCTCCCTTAAAAGCTATAATTAAACTCTTAAATTTTCTTATCTCGCACTTCTTTCCATTTCAAGATCAATCCCCGCAATCCCATGAGGATCCGCGCCACACCACCTAAAATTGCAATCCAAAAACCCACCTTTGTCAGTTCCTCTCCAATCCCCATATTGACGGCATATTTGATCTGCAATTCCAACGGCGAATCCTGATAGGGGATGCCTGCCTTTATCACCACATAAAATAAGCCGATAAAAAGCACGATCACTCCTGCCAATGTAATTGCATTGAGAATACTTTTAAAAAAATGTATCACTTGCTCCATAGTCCTCCTCCACCAAGATCAATCCCAAACAATTTCCATACATGTATATCCTTCGGGAACATCCGGCACTTCAAAAAAAATGTTAGCCAACCGCATAAAATCAATGCCCCCTTAAATCAAATTCACTAAAAAAAACAAAATCATTATGTCCCCATGAATACACTATATAGTAACCATTCCCCATCACATTCGTATCAAGTGATAGATTGCCATGCTCTATCAATTGAATACTTGTACCTGCCTGCTTTTCAACAATACATTCCCACTCCTCATTTGCATATTGTGCATAATAGGTTCGCAGCTCATCTATTGATAATTCACTTTTAATCAGAATGCCTCCAAGGTACTGCATTCCATTACCATTTCCCACCAGTTTCCCCGCTTTCCAAAAACTTTCCATGTATTCTGTATGTTCAGGCAATTCTATTTTCTCAATCACCTTCGCTGTGTTTTTAGCAGTATGATCATTAACGAACGGAATGGATATCATAATCCCCAATAAGAAAAGAATAAAAAAAGCCATTACTATTCCAATCATTTTTCCAACATTCTTCATATTCTTTATTTCCCCCGATTATTATTCATTAAACAACAGCGGCACGCCCCGCCAAGCCAGCTCCGGCATGACATCCAATCGATTCAGATACACATATATGATCTGGTCATCGCCCCAAATTCCCGAATCCGGCCTTTTCGTGCACAGTGTAATATGGTAGTACCCCGGCTTTATGGACAGGATCTGTTCCGGCAGCCCCCCCGCTCCACTCCGACAGCCAAAACAAATCTATCCTACACAGCTTGTCGTCCTGCAGATCAATCCCTAACCGAATCGCAACATCCTGTTCCTCCAGCAGTTCATCCGTCGGATAACCCTCTCGGAATTTCAGGATAAAATCTCCTCCCGTTCCCGTACAGAAACCTACCACATCCCCTTTTTTAATATGCCTCGCCACATCCTCCGGCGCAGAATATTCCTCATCTAAAAAGTTCATTCCCTCCGGAATATCCTTGTTCGTCTCCGGTGAAAAAAATACAATTCCCATACCGTCTATGGATAATGCAATGTCCCTTTCTTCAAAATTCATACAGACTCGAGCCTTCCCTTAACTAATTCTGCTGATTTCCTTTCGCTCCCGCAATTTTCCCGTATCTCTCATAAAAATCTTCCAGCATATACCCTACCACATATTCTTCCATTCTCTTCGGATCAGTTACTTCATTGGTCACTCCATACCAACCGCTGGCACCTGCCGCATCCCATTTGCACAGGAAACTCAGATCCATGCTGTCGATCAGCTTCCCCCTGTCCGGTCCTTCCGGCTCTCCGGACTTTCGTGGCTCTTCCATGTCTTCCGGCTCTCCGGACTTTCCCGAGGTTTCCGGCTCTTCCGCCTCCTCATATCCTGGAAAATCTGCTATGACCTGACCGTCTCTCTGCAAACGGAATTCCATGGACGCGCCGAGAATATTTTCCACAATCCGCACATCAATATCATACTCCTGTCCGAAATGCGCTTTGACAAACCCGCTTGCCAAAGTCTCTGCAAGCGACTTTGCCGCGGCAATCATGCGGTTTGTCTCCGTACTGTCATAGGTAACACCACCCTCCGAAGCATCTTCAAAGGAAACCGGATAGTTTTCAAGGAGCGCCTTCAATTCCGGGTGCCGGAGCGCCTGAACCGTCTCCCCTTTCGCCGTAACCTCCCCGCCGTCTTTCAGTACGATCACCGTGCCGGTTTCCGACGTATGTATGCTGCGTATGTCCCGGTACGCTATTTGTTTTATTGAAAACAGCGACTTGATGATCAACTGATCTGCTCCCATAACTAAACGCATACTTCCCTCTGCTAACAGCTTGCATCTTCAATCCAGCTATACACGGGACTCCGCTCACCCGTTTCAAGAAAATACCTAATAATAGCTTTGACGTCTCTTCAACTTTTGAATGCCACTTTCATTTTTTCCATTTGCTCATAGGGATAATCCATCCAATGCCCTTGATACTCTTCTATATCACACTTACGGAATTCCTCATAAACATTTTTCACAAAATGCTCCAGATCTAAATTTTCAACAACCAATAAATCCTGCAAGTCATCAAAGAAACCGCGAATCTCTTCATAGGACAGATCGCCTTCAATCGACTGAAAATATCTGCCAAGCATATCCTCCGCATCCTCCGAATAAGAAACGATTAACCTTACCCGGTTCTCAAACCGATCCATACAGATAAAATACTCTCCCGGTTCCTCATCCCAGATAACACATCTGTGCTCTGCGCTTTCAGCATACATGTCATAGAGGACTTCTAAGAACTTTCCGGGCGAATCGTTTCCCCATGCATCCGAGGCGGAAATCGTCAGCTTTTCTGTGCCTTCTCTAAATGAAACATCAAACCACCCCGCATAGATTTGCTTTATTTCAAAATTAACAATGTCCATAACCATTCTATTCCTCTGTTTGTTCCAGTTATATGCCCCATGCTCTTTCCAAAAATCATGTCAATGCCAGCAATACGCTATATGACAGATTCTCTATGATAATCCGTTACATCCGACTTCAGTTTCCCGTAAATATTTTCCACAGACGTTCTATCTGATAAGCTCTTTAGTTCCGCATCCGTCATTCCGATTAACTCCAGAAACTCAACCCGGCCATTTGGCGTAGAAATTGTTTCCACGGATGGGTCTTTTATGGTGATAAATCCTGTAAGATTTGATTTCTGATTTGCATCAATCCCGGTGGTCTGTCCGGTATAAATGAATTCATTCGGTCGGAATACCTCCCCTGCCGTAAAAGTAATTCTGGCGACTGTTTGCAGAATTCCACAAATATTCTTGATCTCTGCTTCCTCATTTTCATATTCATCTTTTTTTAACTTAAATGTAAGCTCATAACCGTAACCGCTTATGTCAAGGTTCTCGCTTTCTTTTCCGTATATTTCGGTTAAGCCAAAAGAAACAAAATGCCAATAGTCGCCGCCATCGTAAACACTGATCCCATCCAGAGGATCATTTCCCCCAAAGATCCACTTGAGCAATGTCCCATAGTGTTTCGGATTATCCTGATCCGGGTAAACTCGCAGAAATTCCTTCTCAATTGCTTCCCAGCCTACAGCCTCTACATTCTCGTCATCAGGCGCACTAATTACTATCTTCTCTTCTTTCTGTTCTTTCTGCTCTTTCTCTTTCTTAAACTTATCAAATAATCCCATTTTCTTTCTCCTCCGTGATCACTTTCGGCTCAGCTAATTCCGTAGCCTTTTCTTTACTCAATATGCTCCACATGCGCTTTCAAAAACTCAAAATATTTCATCCCGTCATCATTCCCGTCCTCGTCGGGTTCAAATATCTCTCTCCCCTCCAGCATATATGCCCTGAGCAGATATTCAATGGCATTCTTCTCGTCGCCGATCTCCAGACAACATTCTCCCAGCCGCAGCATGACAAAGGGATTGGCATACCCCATTTCAATGCACCAATTCCCCCGCGCCTTGTCAAAACATGCATGTGCCTGCGGATACATTCCCTGCTGAAAATAGACATCTCCGATCGCCGTCAAAAACCAACTTGTCTCGCTATAACACTGCTACGGCTCCGGTATCAGGTCAAGGGCTTTCTTCCACGCAGAAACCGCCTCGTCATACCGCTCGTCCTCTTCCAACTGATTTCCTCTCTCTGCCAGTTCGTCCAACATTTTTCATTTCCACCCCATCTCATACGCAATATAATCCTTGATCCGGAACAATGTGTACAACGGAATGCACCAGACATGGGTTTTTCCATCCATATTATCCCCCACATTCTTTAGCGACGTTTTGACCGCCATTTTAGGCTCATATTTATTGCAAAACAAATGCAGGCTCTTGGCTTTGGTATTATCTGCGGCTTTCACTTCGATAGGGATCAGAACCCCTTCATGATCTGTGATAAAATCAAGTTCCGCATTGGCTTTTGTACGCCAAAAATAACAATCCATCTCCATACACCGTAGCTGTGTCATGACATAATTTTCCGTCAATGCTCCCTTAAAATGAATATACGACGCATCACCTTCTATAATTGTCCTGTAATTTACTTTGGATTTTCTTCTTAGCAATCCTACATCAGACAGATATACCTTGAAATAGGAATGAGCCGCCATCCCTGACAACGGAAGTTCCGGCGTTGATACCAAATTCAATTTATAAGCGATTCCTGCATTTACAAGCCATTCCAACGCGTCCTCCAGATCTTTCGCTCTGGCTCCCTGCTTTACATGGGAAAAGATAAATTTATTATTATCTCTTGCTATCTGGGAAGGAATCGCATCCCAGATTAGTCTTATCTTTGTCGCCGTATCCGGTGATGTGTGCTTACCAAAATCGTCCGCATAATCCCTTAGAATCCTGTCCTGCACCTCCTCAACCTGCCTGTAATCATGTGTGTCAATCCATGTCTGTACGGCTTCCGGCATTCCTCCAATGATGTAATAATTCTTCAAATATTTTTCCAAAGGTACAGTATATAGTTCGGACAGGCTGCGCTCAAACGGCAATTCCCGGACACCGTTAAGATATTTTTCTCCACCGTCAGCAATCACAAATTCTTCAAAGCTCATTGGATACATTTCCAGACGGTCAACCTTTCCTACAGGGAAAGAAATTCCTTCTTCCCGAAGTGCCACGCCAAGCAACGAACCTGCGGCAATGATGTGAAGTTCCGGCATATTCTCCGCAAAATACTTAAGCGCACTGATCGCCCGCGGACAATCCTGAATCTCATCCAAGATAACCAATGTCCTGCCCGGAATAATCTCCTTGCCATATAGAATGCTGCCAAGCTCTTTGATGATCCGCTGGGTATCAAAATCAAATTCAAAAATCGCTTGCAGCCCCGTGTTCCCGTCGAAATTGAAATACGCCATTTCTTCAAATTCGCTTTCCCCAAACTGCCGTATCAAATATGTCTTACCACACTGACGGACACCCGTGATCAACAATGGTTTTCTATTCTTCTTGTTTTTCCATTTCAGCAACTGCTCTCTCGTTTTTCGTTCCATACTATCACACTCCTTCAATGAATTCTTAATTGAATTTGCTTAATTAAAATTTTAGCATTTTTCAATTGAATAATCAATTGATTAGTGCGTTTTTCGATCGAATAAGTTGATATATATTGCGTTTTTCGATGGAATAATTTTTACATTTTGCGTTCTGCCTGTCTCTCCCCTTTATTTTTCTCAATCCACCTTATCCAGCCACACAAGCCCCGGATAGGTATGTTCCGCAACCGTTCCCACGGCCGACGCGAACTTCGCCGCCTCGCGGATATTGTAGTCCGTCTCCTTTATGAAATAGCTGTAGAAACCGCCCAGGATCAGCGACTGTGCATACTCCTCCCAGGAAGAAAATGCCTCCTTGCACCAATCAAACGCAAATACATACGTCTCAAACAATTCTGTATTGGTGAGCAGGTCTGCAGCATACATCATTCGCGCCATTCCCACCACCTCATTCAGATCCCAAGCAAGCAGCCCTGCCTTCGGAAACAGTTCTATCACTTCACTGACATAACGCACATTCATATCCCAATAATTTCTCGTCCCTGCATCCAATTCATCCGGTTTGACATCGCTCTTGCCGTCCAAATATCTTATAGCCGCCTCCGCCACACGTGCGATCTGTGTCTGACCAAAATGATTTTGCAGGCTCTTCAGATCCGTGATTCCGTATATGTCCGCAAAATATTTTCTGACCGCTTCCTTCTCTTCTTCCTTTTCCAATCTGTATGCGCTGACATCAGGATCAAGCTCCTGACGAAAAGGACCGTTCTGCAAAATCGTCCTCATGACGCCCATTCTGGTATATGCCTGTAATTCACTTATCTTCACCTGTTGTGCACCGGCACATGCCTGATGAAGCTTCTCAATCTGGTCTGCCAACATTTTACGGGCAGCAGCCATGTCCTTTGCCACATACCCCATACTGTCCTCGATCATTTGTGGCAGATCAAATTTGGACACGCTCTCCGGCCAGACTTCCATAGCCTGCCTAAAACACTCCACCGCCTTGCCTTCGCAATGGGTATTGTCAAAAATATATCCCAGCATATAGAACCATCGCGCCCTGTCCTCCGGACTCTTGCAGCGGGCATTTAACGCGCCCAGCTCTCTTCTTGCGTCGTTATAGCGTGACAGATTATTCAGCGCACTGATCTTGCGAAAATATATTTTATTACTCCTGCGCTCCGGGGGTATCTCCGCAATCTTGTCAAGGATTTTGTCATACTCATCGTTTTCATGCCACTGATCTAACAGTTCATAGATTTCGTCATCATCCTTGATCCAATTTTCCTCCTGAGCTACTTCTGCTGCCAAGCCTTCTGTTGTCAAGCCTTCTGTCGACACGCTTTCTGCCCCTGTATTCTGTGGCATGCCGCCTGCCGTCTCATCCTCCTCCGGCTGCTGCAGCTCTTCATATTCATACTCTCCGGCATCATTCAGAAAATAAGAGTGCCCCACCGGCTTGTCCAGTATCGTGATCAACTTCGGACAAATCTGACAAATGTACGCCAGATCCTCCACGCAGCAATTGTCAGGATCGCTGGTGTACGCCTCGTCCTCCGAACCGTCAAACAAAATCCACCCGCTGTCCGTAGGTCCATGCTCCGGCTTGATCCGGTAGAGATACCCTACCCTGCGCGTCTCAAATATTTTCCGAGAGGCAATACAATGTCTTGCCTTCGGCAGCCCGGTCATCATCCTGTCAAAATCCGCATCTGCCTTCTCCAGATCATCCGCATCCGCAAAGGGCACGATCAATTCACAGATCTCGCCCACCTCGTCATACCCCCAGAACATACTATAAAAGCCATCTCCGAAACCCGTGGAGAAAAAGGGCATCTGATAATCCGTCCCCGGCACAGTCCACGCCAGAAAATCTCCGCCCTCCCGCTGCCACTCGGGAAGTTTCTCATAGCTTGCGGCATACAACGCCTGAAAATAATCGTCATAATGATTGCCATCAGGATTTTCGGCGTGCCACTTGTCGATAAATTGCTGATACGCTTTCAGCACCACCTCATCTGCAAACGCCGCCGTCCCGGTATCCACCGGCACCCCCACGAGCTTGCGATGTGCAGCCTTCACCAGCTCATACCGCACCGGCTCTTTGTCCGTAATCTTCAACTGCGCGGTACAGATCCTGGAACCAAAATAGTTACTCCTATAGATTGATACATTGACCGGATATTCCCCCGGCGCCACGGTATCGGCAAGCACATCCTGCGCCGCTTCGTCCCGCCACAAATACGCCAACGGGTCACCCACGACCAGCCGCCCTGACGGGCAGGACGCCTTTCCCACAGTGACTACAAAGCGGTTGCCCTCTTTCACGAACTGCCTGCGGATCTTCGCAGGATCGACCTTGTCCTGACAGATGTATTTCCTGTTGTCCGCGAAGATCTCCTTCAAGCTCCTGGGAATGAAAACTGCGCCTCCCGGTTGCTGTTCTTTCTTTTCTGTTCCCTTTTCTGTTTCCTGTTTTGTCTCCTGCGCTTTAGTCTGTTTTTTCAATTTGTCTAATAACCCCATGTGTGCCCTCCCTGCGTAACTTTTACAAATTTTTCAGCATCTCATAAATTGAAATAAGATCCGAATCCGCCGCCCCTTGCAGCCGTCTTCCGACACGGTTATACAAAAAGGCGTTTGTTCCTTTGACATTGACACCATATCCCAGATTGGAGCTGATAAATCCGCCGCCTATGTTCTTCCAGATCACAACACTCAAAAAACCTGTCGCTTTCTTCACTATATCATTGAAAAAATCCTCCGAAACCGGCTGTTGTTGAAAATGCTTCGCCAGACTGATCAGAAGATTGTCCAGCGTCGGGATTACCCCCTCGTCAAAGTCAATCGTGACATGGGCAATCTGCTGAATCAGGCCAATAAAATCAATGGCGTATCCCAACATCATAAATTCACCGTTTAAAAACGATTTATCGCCTTCAGAAATCTTTTGTGCCTGCTCGTCGTAGAAAGCAACCAAATCTTCTACTGTTTTGGAGTAGTCAATTTTACATTCCTCCACATCACTGACTTTGATTTCAAAATTTTCTCCCATTTGAGTTACCTCCATAATTCTTACATTATTACGTCAACGCCAACTGCTTTCTATGCAACAGAAAATCCACAATGTTCATATGCACTATCCCGTTATGGCTTAAGTCGATGCGATCCAACGACAGCACGTATTTCGGCGATGCGTCCGTGATAGGGGAGAACGCTCCGAATTCACGGTCGATGGTGCTTTGTGACGCTAACAGGTACGCCACCTGGATAAAGCATTTTTTCCCGTCTTTGATTGCCACGAAATCCACCTCCGACTTATAGGTTTTTCCCGTGAACACAGTGAAACCCTGCACCAGGAGCTCATTGTAGATCATGTTCTCCAGAAAAAAGGTGTCCTCGTAGTTGATGGTGTTAGTATTGATCGTGCGCAGCCCCATATCCGTGGCGTAATATTTCTCCCTGTTTCCCAGAGATGCCTTGCCAACCAGATTATACCGGGTCACTCCATGCAGCAGGTATGCCTTCTTCATTTTGTCAAGGTAATTGTAGATCGTCCTCGAAGAAATCTCTTTTCCTGCATTTTGACTGTAGTATTCCGCAATATTGTCGGCAGAAAATTCTTTTCCCGAATTGGCAAGGATATAGAGCGAAATGTCCTTAAACACTTTCTTGTCAATCCTGGTATTTTTCTTGATAATATCGCGGTTGATAATGCCTTCATACAAATTGGAAATATATCGTTTGACAGATGCCTCGTCAGAAAAATCAAATCGCAGCGGAAACCCGCCCCATTTCAGATAATCGTAGATCAAATCCTCGGAAAATGGTCTGTTGTTCAATTCGTAAAATTCTTTCATCTCACAAAAGGAAAAAGGTAAAATCTCAAATTCCACTGTCCGTCCGGTCAAAAGCGTCGCAAGCTCACTCGACAGCAAAGTGGAATTGCTTTGTCCCGAATCCGACCCTTGATGTCTTCGTTCAGATCATCTGCTGTCTCAATGTAATCGTAGTCCATATCCTCCAGATTCAGATAGATCACATGATCTTCTCTCACGCTGTTTTCCACCAGTTCATCTCTAATTGTTTCCAACAAAATAGACTTACCGGCACGGCGCACACCGGTGATCATCTTGATCAGATCCACCTCATAATAAGGCCTGATCTGCTGTAAATAAGTTTCTCTTTTTAATCTCATGATGCCACCTCCACATTTCATAAATTAACATATTTTTTGTGTTTGTGCAACATGACCTTTCGCATTTTAAAAATTATGCCATTCCATCGGTCTCAGATCCGGTGTGAAATTCTCATAGTCGCTGCAGAAAAATTCATAGTCTCCATCCCAGTCATCCGAAAACTGCACTTCCATGCACGCCCCCTCAAAGCACATCCCCTCACTGCGAATGGCAGCAAACAGCTTTTCCAGGTCAAACATCGGCAAATGTGCCTTGAAAAAAGCGGTCATATCCACATTCAGATCAGCCATGCTTTGACTCTTGTTTTTATCATGTATGGCGTAGACCAGATCACTGATTTCATGATAGAATGCATCTGTCCACTCGCCATCATATACAGACGCATCTGCTTCATCGTACCCCTCGGTCAGAACATTCCCCCGTTCCCAGAACGGATACTCCGTGTCCACCAGATTTTCCATCAGCATGTACAAAAAATAGTTTTTGAGCTGCTCATGATGTGCTATGACTGTTTGCTCCAGACCGTTGTAGTAGTCTGTCAGAATCGCTGCCGCCGCATCCCCGCCAAATTCTTTTCCCGCAAACAAACTCCGCAGCGGTTGGAGCCAATGGTAATCAAACGCTTTCTCGCCCTGCAGATCTTCCAACTCCAAATTGATCTCGATCGCTCCCACACCGAACTCTTTGTTTTCATATACGCCGATCACGCCCCAGTCAAAAGTACCTTTTGCCTCAAATCTTCCGCCCCTGTACCTTACTTCGATCATGGCAGCCCTCCATCACTTGCAATTCACTTATACGCGGGTCCACTTGCCGAACAGAGGCTTCTTATATTTTGCAAGCTCCGCCTTCGCCTCCGGAAGATTGTCCGCATCTTTTAAAAACCGGACTCCCTTTCCGATATCTTCCGCAACGCCCAGACCCTGTGCATAAATGACACCTAACATATAATTGGCTTCCGCATCGCGGTTTGTTTCCTGTTCAAAGCATTCGCGAGCCTTGCCATAGTCCTGCGGGGTTCCCCATCCACGGAAATAACATTTTCCCAGCCAGCCGATCCGATTGGTGTTTTTATGTTCCTCTGCAGCTTTCAGCAAGGGAAATGCTTTTTCTCCATCCCGCTGTCTGTTGCCCAGGCCATCGCAATAAATATAGCCAAGCTGGGATTTTGCCCTATATTTAAAGCTCGTGTCCTCCACCTGTTGTACCGCTTTTTCATACCACTCCACAGCACGATCGATATCCTTGGAGACCTCCTTGCCATTCAGATACGCATAGCCCATGATCGCGCAGCACTCAAACTGCCCTCCCAGTGCCGCCTGCTCATACCAGTGATATGCTTCCTTCATGTTTCCGGCATTTTCCACAATATTGCCATAGCCCCACTGTGCGTCGGGATGACCATGCTCCGCCGCATACTGAATAACCTTCGGTACCCGTTCCGGCTGCGGTTCAACCCAACCATCGTTGCCTGTTTTATAAAAATTACACAAATTTCTGTATGCACTTAAATATCCGCCTGCCATGGATTTCAGAAACCAATCCTCGCATTTCCACACATTTTCATGCAGATAGGTTGCAAAAGCCCTCTCGTCAGGAAAGTTTGCCACTGTCACCCCGTCAATCTCCGGAAAATCCATCCAGAAATAGACATTCCCTATCGTATACTGACAATAGGGCTCCCCGGCCTCAGCCTTCTGCAGTATGATCCGAAAAGCTTCCTGAAAATTCACTTCCGGCATCGTTTTCCACAGCTCCTTCGTGAGACACCGCTTTGCCACCAACGTCCCCAGGGCACTCCCCTGCTCCAATGACTTGCGCATAGCCGCCACCATGGCGCTGTAATTTTCTTCAAAGTTATGACCGGTCCACATAAACTCATGACCGCCATAGCATCTGCCCAAAAGACAGCTGGCATCGCCGTCTCCTTCCTCCGACGCTTTTTTCAGTATCTCCATCGCTTCCGCGCCTTTCCCTGCGCGGAGATCATAGTACAGATACTGAAGTGCTGTCTCTGCTGCGTCGCTGAAAAATCTACCCATAATATTTTCCTCCCTTATAAATACTGTTTTTCATTTGCCATTTTCTCTAATATCCTGCGCTGGTCGCCGGTCTGAAATAGAATATCCACCGCCTTGATCAACTGCTCATGCGTGATCAGATCCTGCGGGCGCGGTGTAAAGTTTCCGTAGGGGGTATAAAAAGAAATACGCGTCTCAGATTTGTCCACATTCGAATTGATCAGCTGATAGTACTCCCGCGCTGCGGCCTGGTTGTCCTGCGTAAACCAGACCTCCGCAACAAATTGTCCTTGGTAGCCATAGAATTGAAAGAAACCATCCTTGGTGTTCAGGATCAGATGTTGTTCTCCGCCGTTATCAATGGCGGTAATGATATTTTTTACTTCCGTTGAAGAAGGGTTTTCCTTAGTCATACCCGATGCGGTTTCCATATTGATCACCGCGCCTGGCACATCGCCTTTTTTGATTTTAACCGTATAAAAGGTACCGATCACGCCCGCAAGCAGTCCCACCCCCATCAGCACATAGAAGATTCCCGTCCACAGCATGCCTGTGCTCCCATCCGCTTCCGTAAAATACCCTTTGACCAAGCAGCATCCCATAAAAAGGAAAAAGCAGCTTACAGGAAAGCCCATGCCCCAGAACATGCCCCAGCTTCGACGTTTCTGTGGCACCAGCCCCCACAAAAGCTGCATCCTGTCCTCTGTGAATATTTCGTTTGCCATTTCACATTCCCCCTAAAAAACTACTTTCATAGAAGTATACCAGAAACAGATTTAGTATACATTTTTTTAACTGAATCGCATGATTTTTTTACTGAATTTCAGACAGGATATTTTGATCGATCTCCTCAGTCCAATCCACAACAGAATCTCCCTCTTTGCGCAGCGCAGGGTAACCTTTGTCAAAGGAGAACGTCCATGCCAGTCTGCCCGAAGCATCCTCCATGGCGATCTCCGTCACAAAATAACGATCCTCCAGCCATTTCAGTCCTGTTTTCTCATAGGTATAGTATTCCTCATGGCTGTCAGAGAAGTATAAGCATCCTCCCTCTGGTGTATCCAGAGAAAATTCTCCCAAATAGGCATCATCAATGACATATACATAGGTCGCTGAAAGCCGCCCTGCTGAATCATATTGATATACATACAGCCCGCCGTCGCCCTCCTGTGCATCAATATTCAGCATATATGCCGGAGAGTCCTCCGCCGTGTTGTAAAAATAAAATTGATACCTGTTTTCCGACTGTCGCGGACGCAGTGGCTGCGTGAGCGCCTCGTCATAGAAATTTTCCCGATACTTATCTGCCAGACGTTCTTTGATCAGGCGCGGCGTATTGTCATCGATCTCCTTGACACGCCCTTTGTCATCGAAATACGCCTGATAGATCAACTGTGCCACGTTATCCTGTATGGAATATCCTCTGGTTTTGCGCCCCTGCGCATCATAGTCGTAAATAAATTGGTGTTCTTCACCATAATAGTCTGTCTCCGTGATATGGGCACGCCTGAGCTCTGCGTCCCAATCACACGTCATGTCCTCATTTTTCTGCGCGGCAAGCACCTCCTGCGGTATGCCGTCCGCATTGCCTGTGTTGTCCGCCTGCGGCTCATAATCTATTTCTTCATACAACTGGGGCTCCAGATCGGCCCCGTATTGCTTGTAGGACCGGTAAGACACTGCCTGCCCGGTTTCATTATAAGTCCAATATTCCTGTAAACGTCTGCGATATCCATCAAAGTTCCAATATTCTTTTCCCAGCTTCACCAGAACTCCCCTGTCCGTACTGCTGTCGTTCCAGCGAGGGATGTAAGTATCGCGGGCAATATGATTTCCCTGTGCATCATAGGTTTCATATTGAATCTTTGCCAGTGCTACGGATGTCGGGAAAAAACTGCACGGATGCCAGAAGCTTTCATCCGGCCGCTCAAGCTCCTGTTCCCCTTCCGGTGCTTCGCCCACATCATACAGGGTAAAAGGTCTGGATACGGACACCTGTGTCCCAGCCTGCATATCACTCGCCTGCGCATCGTTCGCAGGTATATCGCTCACCTCTGCAATATATGTTTCGTCCTGCGGTAAATCCTGAGACAATCCCTGATCTTTCGACGGTACAATAACGAAAATAAGCAGGCTCATAGCCACCGCAATACCTGCTATGCCTGCATACATTCCAAATCCTATCAATCTCTCCGTCTTCTCAAGTGAATATTCTTCACCTATATCCTGCCGCACTGACTCCCCGGCAGACTCTGTTTCCTCCGGCGGTTTCAGATACAGCATGAAGAACACTTCATTGTCCCCGTCCGTCTCCTGGTTGCCGTAGGCGATATCCGCCCTGCCGTCCGCGCAGATCTCCCGGGCATGTGCGAGTCCCAATCCTCTGCCCATACCCTTGCTGGTATGTCCTGCACGAAACCAGCTATGCATGGTCTCATAGGGTACATAAGGAAAACGATTGGCCACGGTGATCCGGTACTGTCCGTCCTCCCTATCCACCAGGATGCGTATGTTCCGCTCATCCCCCGGCCTGGACAATTCCGCATCAATGGCATTGTCCAGCAGACCGCCTACTATGGCGATCAAGTCATGCTGTGGAAGCGCATAGGCCTCAAGCCTTGCAGATATATGGCTCTCCACACGGATTCCCTGAGCCTCAGCCTCCTTACATTTCTGATAAAGCAGTCCCGCAAGCAACGGATCCCCGCACAATAAGAGTACATTGTAACGCTGATCTCGGTTTAACTCCTCCAGATACTGCGATGCCTCCCCGGAAGAAAGCGTTTTCGCCGCGCTTAGTTGATTTCCCAATTCGTGCTGACGCATGCGCACTTCCCGCACCAACTGCTCATATTGTTCCTTTGCCTCCTGCGTCAATCTGTCGGATTGCGGATTGGCATCTGCCTGTCGCTGTTTACTCATTTTCTCTGCTCCCGAACGTTTCCCTGATCGCCGACACATAGGTTCCGCCTATCTCCACAGGATTCTCCTCCCCCTGTAAGCAGACTCTTCTTCGCGGAAGATCAAGGGAAACCACAAATTTCCGGTTGATGACCGTATTGCGGCTGCATTGAATAAAATCATGACTGTCCGCATCCATAAGAAATTGTTTCACCGTCAGATACGGAATTGCAATATTGTCCTTTTTACGTGTAAAAATATGAAGTGCATGCCGTATACTCTTGGCATAAACCACATCCTCGCGCTGCACCACAACGATCGCGCCATCTTTCCGATAGTAGAGTGTACGCTCCCGCTCCGGCAGTCTGGGCGAGCGAAGACACTCCACGATCGTCTTGCGCAGATGTTCCGCCACGAACGGCTTTTCAATGTATGCATAGCAATGAAGCTTTTCATAGCTGTATGACTTCAGATCCTCCAGACAGGTAAGGATAATCACCGGTGTAAATTCATATCGTGTGACGCCCCTGATACTCTCCACAAACTTCAGCCCCGATGTGTCCTCCTGCTGATCCGGTTTTAAGATCACATCAATAATGAAAAGGTCAATATTCCCCTCCAATGCGCATACATAGGCCTCTTTGGTGTCCGCACATCGGATCACTTCTGTAGGGCTCTCGATCGTATTGATGAGAGTCGCAATTTCCTCCCGCTCCTCCGGGCGATCCTCCAATATCAGTATTTTTCGCATCGTCTTTCCTCCTGCTGTTATGCCATGACAAACATAGTCATATCAGAAGTATATCAGAACTAATTTGGAAAATCGGATTTTTTACTGAATGATATTATTTTTTTACTGAATTTGCCCTTTGAATTTTACGCCTTCCTCTATCAATGCCTCGGCCACCTCATCACGGATCTGCTTTGTGTTCCCATAGGTTTCCAAAAAATAGGTTCCGTCTTCCACCTGGTAAATACAGGTATCCGGTGCCATAATATAGACCTCATCCATGTCGAAGACATCTCCGGGACCAGTTCCTATATTCAGATCATCCAGGTCAGGCAGAAAATAGGGCGCTATGACCAGGCTGTTAGCGATAAGTACCATCATGAACGCAAATCCTGCCACCACAAGCCGCACTCCCCATGTGTATGTCTTCTGTCCCGGATCATTTTCCAACATGGCAAAACGACGCTTTAACTCTGAACGCAGCCCGTTTCCTGTTCCCAACAGACCCAGCCCGCGCCAGACGCCGCTTCTGTTGCGGCCGCGAAAAATAGTGAGGAGCGTTGTCATATAATCCGCGACCTCGTCTCTCTCCATACCGCGGATTACCTCACTGTCACAACGCATCTCCATGCTCTGTTCCACTTCTTTTTTCAAAAGGTAGATACAGGGATTCCACCAGTAGATCACACAGAGTAGGTCTGTCAAAAGGGCAAGATAATGATCTCCTTTTTCCAGATGGATCCTCTCATGCAGAATGATATACTTCAGCTCCTGTGCTGTATAAGGCTGATCCGGAATCAGGATTCGTTTACGTAACACACCAAAGCTGAACGGCACGGTAATTCCGGTACATCGATAAATCGTAATCTGCGAAGGCACCTCTATCCCCATCTGCTCCGACAATTCCTTGCGTGGGATCTGTCTGTGCGGAAGCTGTTTCAGCACTTGATCATTTCTCGCATATCCCACAGAAAGACAGATAAATTTCATCGCAATCCCTGCCAGCCAGATGAACAGCAGCATTTGTCCGATAGAAATCTCTGCAGAATCATAGGCAATGATTGTACGATGAAATACCCGAAATATCTGATTCAGCGCATAAGGTATCACAATATGCTTCTGCCATGTGGCGCTGACCGGTATGAGCAACTGAATGATGCATAGATAATACAAAACAAGCATTCCTCTCACACCTACAACTTCTTTAAATTTTTTACTCCGCCACAGGAGGGAATAGAACAAAATCAGAAGACTGCCCCAAAATAAGCAGGAAATGATCGACCATACGCTGACGTGCGAGTTTCCACTCATAAGCCTGATGAAAAACATAAAAATGCCATAGCAATTTTCCTGGGGCATATCGCTTATACCTCTCTGTTTCTAATGCGCTCAATCACCTTTTCCAGTTCTGCGATCAACTCCTCGTCCTTAGTTTCATTTGGCATGTCATCTCTATCATTGCCGATCATAGCAAGTACAAGACTTCCCAGAGATGATGTGCGGATTCCGCCGTTCGCCAGTACAATGGCCGCATACTGCTCTCTGGTGATCTGTGCCTCATATTTGCGCGCATAAACCGTCCCCGACAGTTCCAGTCCTTCCACACCGATATAACCTTTCTGCAACAGAGACTGTACCGCTTTGAAGATTGACACCTTACTCATCTTTTCACCGGCAAATAACTCCTCCAGCTCTGTAACGCTTACGGAGTTCTTCACGTCCGTCTGCTCCCAGATTTTATCCATGATGCGCTGCTCGCGCTTGTCCATGATCTGCTTTTCCATTCTGTATCTTCTCCTTTATTGATTTGTTCTAATTTGATTCTGTCTATTTATAGAATACTATATGTCAAATATATTTTCAATGTTTAAGTTATGTTTGGAAAGCAAAATCCTCCGGACAAAAGGATTTTAATGTACTCCTCTTGTCCGAAGGATTTTTGTTATTTCAAGGCTTTTTTACTGATCTTACCGGTTTTGATCTTCCGCATCCGCTTCGGCATCCATCGGCTCGGCATCCAGCTCCTTCTGCCTTTTGGTGACGATCTTCGCCAGGATGCTCAACGACACAAACTGGAGCACAAACAGAAATCCCGCAGTATACACTCCTGCCGCTATACTGCCCATGACATACTCCGGATTCATATGAAATATGGTAGCAAACATAACTGCACCAAACAGAATTGACACGCCTGCGGAAAAGAGCAGGTTGGTCTTAATATCCGGTTTCAGCCGCCTGTCCCAAATTCCTCTTTTGGCACAGGCAATAACAAGATACCCCGCCAGTATCATAAATACAATCCACTCCCCTGCCATTTGGGCAGCCTCTGCCCCCATGATCTGCTGTACCATCAATGCAATTAATAACCCCCAAAATGCCAGCCAGCAGCCCCGGTGCTCCACCTCAAGCAGCTGCAGCTCCTGTCTCTCATCCAGATTATTTTTTCTCTTTTCATTCTGTTTCATGATTTCTGTTCCTCCTCTTCCTCCCAAAAGATATCATCCAGTGTAACGCCCAGAGCTCTGCATATGGCGATACACAGTTTCAGTGACGGGTTAAACTCTCCCGCTTCGATCAGACCGATGGTCTGTCTGGTCACGCCGGCTTTCTCCGCCAACTCCGTCTGCGACATGTTTAATTCAATCCGCTTGAATTTCAGTTTCAGATTTCTCATAATGCTTCCTCCTTGCAAAATATATATTACATCTTCATTTTGCTTTTGTCAACTATATTTTGCATTTAATTTTTATAGATTACTTTTGTAACATTCGGTGCTTGGACACGCAGACCACACGCAGACCCACGCAAACCCACGCAAACGTGTCCGCCCGCCTCATTGTTCATAAAAAAAAGAAAACCCAAATGCATTGCACATCCGGGTTTCCCTATAATTCCCTATAGTCTTCTGCCCATTCCGGCAGATAGGTTACAGCAGTTTCTTGATCGCTCCCGCCACATCGCCGATCACGCCGGAAGCTTTGTCCGCCGTCAGCTTTGCCTTGACGCCGTCGATAATCTTGTTCACCACGTCATCAGGAAGGTCTACGCCTACCACTTTCTCCACAACTTTCACCGGCTCCTTCTGAAACTGCTCCAGCAGCGTTTTATCCGCAGAAACCTTTGCCACTACCTCCTGGATCTTCTCGGGGAGATTGTTCTTGATCTGATTGATGTCCATGTCTCTTTTCCTCTCTTTCTGTTTCAAATTATTCTGTGCGGATATATGTCACAAAATTGTTCCCGTTCTTTTTCAGCCAATCCGTGGCATCGTTCATGCCCATCTTGGCCAAGGTTCCTTTCTTCGGATCCATGACCACCACATTGTACTCATTAAATCCGGTGATCAGAACTGCCTCACCATCTGACAAAAGCGCTAACACCGGCAGATCCTGATTTACATAATAGAGCATGGCATCCAATTCACAGCCCGCCAGATCCAGCACCTGCACGTTCTCCAGATTCGCCTGCAGAATATCCTGCACCGTCTGTCCCTGCTCCAGCAGAGCCTGTGTGTTCCGCACAACTCCCTCATATTTTAACACAGTATCAAGGCAGACTGCAAGACTACTTTTTTCCTCTGTCACCTTATCTTCATGAATCGCCATAATCTGGTTGCGTGCCACACGATTTCCCTTCCGCCAGATGCAGTGGCCGTTCTGATCCACCACCACCCCGGACACTTCGTTCGCCAGCAACACCGCCTTCGCCGGAGAACTGAACAGGTTCTCCACACCGTAGGCGCCATAAACATAGTATCTGGTGGCATCACTTTCCGCCTCCAGCACAAGCTCCCGTCCGCCCTCGAACACCACCTCTTTCGGAGTCAGGATCTGGATCGTCTTACTGTCAATATTATGTCTGGTCTGGATCTGCACATAGCGCTCATAAATGTCGATCCCGGGAGCCACGATCACAAACTTCCCGGTCTCCTCTTTCGTACTGTTCATGATCTGATCCGCCGTGGTCTCGGCATAACTGCCGTTTGCCTGCTTTTTCACGCGGGAAAGCGTGATCTGATTGCTCTCTATGCTGCACTCCGTGACATATATTCCCTCCGGCTGATATTCCTTCAGCAGGTTCCCCTGGGCGTCACAGATGCAGACTTTGTACATGGGGAAAAGGATCCGTCCGGAACTCTCCCTGTAAATATCTTCCTCTCTTGCAACGCCGTAAATAATATCCTCCCCCATAAATCCCAGAGGCTTCACCGCTTCGTCTGCACTCACACGAATCTCCTGCTGGACGTCATTATTCAGATTTCGGATATTCAGCCTGCGGCTGTGATAGATATCCTCTCCCTCCTGCCAGACGACGATCCAGTTACTTTCGGAAATCTGGACAGTGTCCATCTGGGTGATCGTGGCCAGCGGATAGTAGGTCTTTTCTTCCAAATTGATGGAATAGATCACATCCTCCAGCATCAAATAGAGCACCTGATCCCGGTTCAGATACAAAAGCCGCTCCATCTGCGGCTTTAGCAGGGCATACTCTTTGTGATAAGGGATATAAACATTTTCCTCTATCGTGTTCAGGGTACTGTTGTAAGTATAAACCTGGATCCCGACTTCCCCTTCATGCCGCCCTCTGTTCATATAACCGTAGACCGCGAAACTGATATTACCGCCCTCATCCACATTCAGGATCTTGATCCCGTGCCGGTCATACATGGCTCGGCTGTCCGTGTAGGTCTGGTCATAAAAACTGAATACCACCGCCAGCTTATTGCTCACCGAGTTGTAGCTGTACAGGGACCCGTCCACTTCAAAGGCCACAGTACTGCCGTCCTCGCTTTCTGCCAGCGGAATATTGCTGTCCGTGATCCCCAGCAGGATCTTATCATTGGCATACATCTTCTCCACATCCGGGATCTGCGTCATGGTACGCTCATAATTCAAAAGATAGATCCGGTCCGAGGTATACCGGATCCGGTAATGCTCCACCACCCGATAATAGGTCCTGGTCTGGGCGGCCTCTGTGGAAACCAGAAAATTCACCAGAAAGGAAGCTGTCTGCTCCCCGATCTCCGTCATTAGAATCACGGGCTCCGTTTCTTCCTTCACCCCCAGATCTCCCCAGGTAATCTGCTTAAAACTGCTGTGAATGTTAACCTTGTGAAAGGAGGTATTATCCTCCAGCTGGGCGTTGGTTTCCAGATATCTTGTCAGTTCTCTCGCCGCTTCTTTATCATACAGCCTCTCGTGAAAATCCCTGACAAAATCAAGTTTTTCCTCAATATGCAGCGACTCGCTCCATATGGCGCGGGTGTAATAGGAAACCTGCCTGTCATCATCCAGTGTCAGCGTCAGCTTCACAGCATATTCCCGGTCTTTCTCGATCAGGTCTTTTAAGCTCACAACCACGGAAAACTCTTTCTTTCCCGTCTGCAGTCCTGTAACCGGTGTATTCTCGATCAGACGGGTTCCGTCAATACTGCGCACTTCCAATGACATTCCCGTCACATTCCTGCCGTAGGTATCGATCTGCACGGAAAATTCCCGATTTTCTCCCAGCACGGTCACCACATCCCGCATGGACGCTACGTCCATGGGCACAACATAACCATGCAATTCATTGTAGGCCACGCCGTCGCGCTCCACATGCATGACAGGCAGCGTAGCGGCAGCCATCTCCATCGTCATATTGTCATGCCCCTGGTTCATCACTTTGCCGGCAACGATTAACGCCACCACAAAAGTCACCAGAAAGACAATGAGCTTTATCAAAACTTTTTTCATTGAAAAATTACTCCAGCCGTTATTGCAACAATTGCTCCAATGTGGGATTCACATGTAAAAATTCCGCAACACCACGGATGTCGGAATTCTCCGACCTGCGTTTCATATTCTTTGCACCGGTCTGATCCGTCCGCTTCACCGCCCGGATCAGCAGATTCTTCGGCGTGTGCTCTATGTCGATAAATTCCAATATCTGCGTTTCATATCCCTGCTGCTCCAGCAGATCCGCCCGCAGAGCATCCGTCAGCAATGCCGCCATGCGCTCCTTGATGATCCCGTACTTTAACACCGGCTGCAGCGTTTCACAGCGCATCTGCCCGTTCAGCTCATGCTGGCAGCACGGCACCGCAAGGATCACCCTCGCATTCCATTTTACCGCTTTCTCCAGAGCGAAATCTGTCGCTTTGTCGCAGGCATGCAGACTGACCACCATGTCCACCCGGTCCGCGCCGGTATAAGTGCTGATGTCGCCCCGCTCAAAATGCAGATTTGTATAATGCAGCTTGTCCGCCAGTTCATTGCAGTGACGGATCACATCTTCTTTCAGATCCAGCCCCGTCACCTGAATGTCCCGTCCCTGCAATTCATGCAGATAATAATACATGGCAAACGTAAGATAAGACTTTCCGCAGCCGAAATCAATAATGCGAAGCGTCCTGTCCTTCGGCAGCGCCTCCAGCACATCTTCAATGAACTCCAGATATCGGTTGATCTGACGGAATTTATCGTACTTTGTCTTAGTCACTTTGCCGTCCTGCGTCTGCACCCCCAGTCCGATCAGAAAATCAACCGGCGTGCCGTCCATCAAAATGTATTGCTTGGTGCGGTTATGGGACAGATCCCTCTGCGTGAATGCCTCCTGCTGCCTGCGCACCTTCACCGTCTTTTTTCCCTTTTTGCTGACCAGCACCGTGGCCTCCATTCGCTGTCCGCCTGCATCTGCCCCGGTAAAACTCCCCTGCTTGAACAGCTCGTCCAGATAGCCGGCAATGCGCTCCTTCATCTCGTCCTTTTTCAAATTCTCATGGAACACCTGCGTCCCTTTGTGCAACGTCTCCTGAAAATACAATTCCCCCGCCAACAGCACAGGGCGCACCTTCACCTTGGTGCCCTGCGCCGCGTCACGGGTGTTGCTCAGCACGATCTGCTGCAGATCTCTGTTCAATATTTCCTCTAACAGTTTTCCTAATTCATCCAAAAATAGCTTCCTCTCCTGCCGCCGTGCCGCCTCTTGTATATTTCATCACACAACAGCACCTGGACCATATCCCTGATCCAGCACCATTTCTCCTCGGGCACGCGTTCTTCTTCGGGGCAGTCCCTGTCCTCGTTCTGCATGACTTTCACCATACTGTCCGCCATATCCCGCAGACTGATAAAGTCCGGATACTCATCGTAGATCATGCTGCCCTCATAATCCATTTTATCCAGGATCTGCGCAATCCGCCGCTGGTATTTCTTCACCTCGCCGGGATAGGCCTGCTGCAGATATTCCATATCCTTCAGTATCTCCTGCTCCTTTTTCGCCCCCTGATAACCGGGGTAATCCATATAATATGGCAACGGAATATGGCTTGGAAACGTGTGCAATAATTTCAAACCGGAATCCATACACATATGCCTTATCGTCTTTTTTATAACGTATGCGGGAGCAGTAATTTTGGTGATACTGCCATTTTAGCAGATATGAACGCGCGTTTCAATGATTCAGTTATGTATTCTACAGAAAAAAGACTCCTGCGCAACCACCTTGTCGTGCAGGAGTCTTTTGAACCCAATATTCTAATTGTACTATAATATATCCTTCCGTTCTCGAATTTTCCTGCCGGTTTAGTAATAGTATATAGGCCATTTTTCTATGATCTCCAACGCTTCATCATAGGTCATACCGGTAATTTTGCTCAATTCAATCACTGCTGCCGCTCTTTTGTCATTCCGCAGCAACTGATCCACAT
The DNA here is from genome assembly GCA_017476665.1 of Lachnospiraceae bacterium. Lineage (GTDB taxonomy): Bacteria > Bacillota > Clostridia > Lachnospirales > Lachnospiraceae > Acetatifactor. The sequence goes on from JAFUZJ010000053.1 coordinate 69,418, forward strand.
TATCAAAATCGTGAATCGGATATTCTTTCCCCTTTAAAGTCATACTGGTCATTTTCAGTTTTCGGGGTGCAATCTTATCCTTTACCAGCGCTATGATAAAGAAAAGCCCTATGGCAAACATCACCAGTGAAATAAACGGAATTACATGCAGGGCAGCCAAATCTGCCTTGGTCGTATTGACACAATAAGGCAGGACATATTTCTCGATTTCTGCGTTGGTACTGTAATACCCCGTATCCTTAAACCATTGTTTTGCATATCCATAAATCTCTGACGAAGCATTATCTAACAGACCGCTAAAATAAATTGGATCACAATTGATATCCTCCGCCTCTCCCAGGATATAACTCTGCGTTGCTTGGATAAGACTGTCGTAGTCACTTTCCTTATCCGCTTCCACTTGAAGTAAAATATAGTATTCTTCCTCATCTGCTTTATAGACAGGAATCAGACAATATACAGCATCCGACACAGACGCTACTCTTACCCCCATGTTCGTGTTGTATTTTTCCGCACAATACCCCAGCACAGCGAACGCCTCTCCATGGACATGGCTATGTATAGGAATCTCCTCAAAATTGGTTTCATACAGATCCACACCTTTTTGATGATAAGGAATTAATGTGGCAATTGACCAGACCAAGCCTATCAGTCCTGCAATAACAAATAAAATACAGATAAACCAGACCTGCCCCAAACCATCTTTCTTTTTCATCCGATTTCTCTCCTTGTTTAAATTTTAGATATTTATACTCCACACCATATCTTATTTGCTGTTTACCCCGTTATCCAAAAAACATACGTAATATGATACCTAGCGCCCTGCCAATACCTCTTTGCATCTGCCGTTGATTTATCCCGTCAATTTCACGCAGCAGTCGCTGTCTCTCTTCCTGTTCCATTTCAGCAGCTTTCTTTGCTTTTTCCTGCGATTCCTTTACTGTAGCATCCAGCGTTTTCATCAGCTTCAACGCTTCCTCGCAGGCTGTATCATCAACCTGCAATGCCGCGTATTTGTATCCGCCAACTGACTGCTCATAAACAATGTTACTATCTATACAGTTCTGATCCAGATACTGCTTTGCATATTCCAGTTCCACTGCTTCTTTTGCCTGTCTGATCGTTTTCATATCATATGCTCCCTTCCTTTCGTCCGCCTCAATAATAATATAAGTACCATTTATCTAAAATTTCTACCGATTCTTCATAGGTCATCCCTGTGATCTTGCTCAGTTCCACTACCGCTGCCGCTTTTTTGTCGCTGCGCATCAGCTTATTGATATGGTCAAAGTTATGGATTGGGTACTCCTGCCCTTTCAGGGTGATAGTAGTCATTCGCAATTTCTTTGGTGCTGATAATTCAAACGTTGAACTCCCCAGCCCCAGGATCATATAGAATAGCGGAGGACAAATACACAGTCCCAACGTAAAAGGGATTCCATGCCCGAATGCCCTCGACAATTTGTAATGCAGCATCAGCGTAATGACAGCATCCACTGCAATTCCTATGATCCCGATCAATGTCTTATATGGAATATCCGATGCAGGCAGCAAATTCACCATGATACCGATGGAAAGCTGAAACCAAAAGACACTGCCCTTCCAAATGATCTTAAACACAATCCAGGTACTATAAATCGGAATCAGACATTTCCAACCTGCCATACCCATTTTTTTAAACATATGCCACAGGCCCCAATAGGACAGGATAAGTATAATAAGCCCAATACTAACAAGCGCCACCGCGATATGATCCATATCCAAACTTTTCACAAACGCATTGATATCAAACTCCATAAAAGCACTCCTCTGTATAATTTATAGCTTTTATGTTTTCAATATACTCTGTTTCGTATTATTAATCAATTCTTTTTTATACAAACGGCAGATACAAAAATAGCCGTGACAACTTATCACGACTATTCCTTACAACCTATTGTTTTATGTTGTCTACAATCTTTTGAGCTTTCTCATATTCCTCCGCAGTTATATCAAGCACCTCACATGCAGCCTTCAGATCAACACCCAGATTTTTTCTGATGTTCGCAATATCTTCTATCAACTTACGGCTTGCACCATACCGATCACCTTCGCCATAACCTTCGCCATAACCTTCGCCGTACCCCTCATCAAATCCCTCGTCATGACTGATCTGCTTAATCTCCCAACTCTGCATATACCTCACCCCAATCTCCGAATTCTCTTTGATCTTCTCCACCATTTTCTGAATCGTTTGGAGATTAGAATTCGTCACATTCCGTTGTCTGCTGTCCGCCATATAACGCAACAGTTCCACGAGTTCTTTGTTCTCTGCGCCTTTCTTGCCGTAGGTATACAAAAATATCGTTCTGACGCCGTCATCATACTCCAGTTCCGGTTCTTCCTCACAGGTATTCCGAAACGTATACATCATCCGATCCCGACCAAAAGGGTCATAGTTCGAGATCATAATCAGTGTCACATTTTTCATATCCTTATACTTCACACCTGCTGCAAGCAATTTCGAGTCGATCAGCGCGCGGTAATATCGCATGCGCCTCTCTTCACTGTCCGAATGATAGGTATTTGGCTCAATGTCAAATACCTCCGGCTTGATAGGGACGATCATCATCTCCGTATCTTCTCCTTCACCCACACAAGCCTCCACATAACTGTCCATCTGAACCCCATGCTGTCCGGGATTCCTTCCCTGCTCTGCAAACTGTGAAAAAAGTCGGATCTTCGTAACTTTCTTCTGTAAGATCGTTTCTAAAAGGATTCTCACAAATTCCTTCGCAAGATCTGTATCCTCCTGCATCTCTAACTCATTAAACAAAAAGTTATCGATCACGTTCAGATCCTCAAATTTCTTTTGTACACTGCCTAATTCTGTCTTCGCCATATGCTACCTCCATTATAATCGTATTGCCTCGAATGCGCAAGCCTGAACATGATTTGATATATTGTTGATTTATGATGATTTGATATCTCCGCTTGTTCTTAAAAATATTACATGTCTTATTGTTGCTTTAAAATTTTCATAAATTTTTACAATGAAAAAGTGACCGAATCGGCCTATCATCGACGTTCAGACATATTCACATAGAGTTATGATTTCGAATTGTAGCATTTATTATTTTCATTGTCAATACATTATTTTGTTTTGCCTCTCCGTATTCGCTTGATCTGCATTATCAGAAGAATAGGTCAAATGATAGTAACTATCGTATTGCACAACGCGAATCCAGCCCATCCTATAGACATTTTTTGAGAAATTCTGCTCTCCTGTTTTCCACTTCCTTTGAAAACTCCGGAAACCGATAATGATAAGCCTCTAACAACTGGTCACTATATCCAAAGATCGCATAGGGAACTTTATCGTGGATCAGCTCCAGTAATTCCTGACTCGTCTTTTCACCCCAGGTGTCTACATTCATTCTCCCATGCTCTCTGTCAACCAAAGTTATTTTATAGTGATTTGTCGTATACAGGGGAACCACCCCGTACAGCTTGTGATTAATCTGCAAGAGCCCCGGGAAAACCCAGATCAGCCTGTCCAGGATGACCAGCTGCGGCTTCTTGTCATACACAATGGCGTATTTATTTCCTATCTCAATCTTGGCACTGGAACTGCTGTATGCCGGTTTCGCCAGATCCTCCAACAGATCCTCCGATGTAATCTTAAACTCCCTCATGGTCTGTGCCACATCCATATGGCTTGTCACACACTGGACAATAAGCAACACGCCTAAAACACCGGCAATCAAAAAGATGACAAAGAAAAAGCCAAAGCCTCCTCCGCTGCCGACTCTGAACGCAAAACTTAGGGACATCAAGGCAAACCCGGTTAACACTACACCTGCTATCAATGCAGGTAATTCTCTTTTCCATATTTTCCAAATATATTTTTCCATATGTCATATTCCTATCTTCCGTTTTGACAAACATATTCAATCTACAATTTGTATATTTTGAATATATCCTATTTCCTATTATTAATCAATTCTTTTTTACAGAAAAAGACTCCTGCGCAACCACCTTGTCGTGCAGGAGTCTTCTGAACTTCTATAATTTTTATTTGACGGATTGTCTGTTTCTGATCACGACAACCCCTGCCGCACCGGCAAGCAGGATTGCCGTCCAAATTGCCACCCCGCTGTCCTCTCCGGTCTTCGGGGACTTTGCTGCAACCGTATTGTCGACAACTGCGGGAACTGTTTCCGATACCGGTTCGTCATCATCATCGTCATCGACATCATCAGCAGCAGGGGATGCAGGCTTGTCTTTCCACTGTGCCGTCACAACGGTGTCTGCCGTCACTGTGATCGCATCTCCGGCACTTCCCAGATCCCACTGATCAAACTCCTTACCCTCCGGCGCGGTAAACGCATTGTCCGGTAAAGTGTATGTACTTCCGGCCTCAACCGTCGCAGAACTCATTGCGCCTGTTCCGCCGTTTGCCGCAAAGGAAACCGTATAGTTTACCACCGGTATGTCCTTCCACTGTGCCGTCACAACGGTATCTGCCATCACTGTGATCGCATCACCGACGTTTCCCAGATCCCACTGATCAAACTCCTTGCCTTCCGGCGCGGTAAACCCATTGTCCGGCAAAGTATAATCTTTGGTCGTTGTAACCGTGACAGGATCCATTGCGCCTGTTCCGCCGTTTGCATCAAAAGAAACCGTACTGCTTTCCGTATAGATCGTGACATCGGAATCAATATCCAGGCGGTTTTCATAATCTGAACCATCAATGTACCGCTGAGGCTCGTTTCCCCGGTAAACACTGACACCGCTGCTTGTACTCAGCGTTCCGTTTACTACCGCATCAAGCAGATAGGGGTTATTCCAGATCTCCAGTTCTGTAAGATCATTGTCATAGCATCTCAACATAAACATTTGGGGATTATTCAAAACATTCAGTGAAGAAATCTGGTTTGCTCTGCAATTTAACGCATACAGATCGGGATTTTGCGAGATATCCAGTGCCGTAAGCTGGTTTCCCTGACACCACAGCCGCTGCAGTTTCGTATTGTTGCTGATATCAATACTGCTCAGCTGATTGCTGAAACACGATAATGCCTTTAGTTGCAGATTATTGCTGGTATTCAGGCTTGTCAGCTGATTGCTGTGTATATTCAAAATCTGTATTTTCGGATTATTGCTAAAATCCAGACTGGAAATCTGGTTATAATAGCAATGCACTTGTATCAGTGCGGTATTGTGGCTCAGATCCAGTTCTGTGAGATTGTTACTCGTACAACGCAGCGTCTGAAGTGCCGTAAAATATCCTATGCCTGTCATATCCGATATTTTTACGCCCGTCGCCTCCCAGGAACAATCCAAATAAGTAACTGCATTCAGCTCATCATCGCTCAACGTGCCGTCCGAATCAGTATCATAAATCATTACATGTGTCCTGAAATTTTCATCTGGAAAATTAGTGTCATTGATTTCCACTGCAGCTTCCGCACAAATTCCCGTCAATGCAAAAAGCCCCAGAGAAAATATGCTGCCCAACGCTGCCGTCCACGTTTTGAAACGCTTCACACTTTTCATTTTTTGATAGTCCTCCCTTGTGGTATTCCCGATTGTATACATTTTGTATAGTTGCCTTAACGGTATTATTTTATTTCCATTATGGTATATTGTCAAGTAGGAAATACCATTTTGGGAATTTTAAATGCCGCAACGGAAATATTAATTATACCAAAATGGTACTATAATGATTCCTAGGAGGTGATTGTGCATGAAATTAAAAGAGCTTCGACTGGAACGGGGCTTATCCCAAAAACAGATTGCCGATTATCTGGAAGTGACTCCCAACATCTATTCCCGTTACGAAACCGGAGCCAGACAGCCTTCCATAGAAACACTTATTAAACTTTCAGCTTTTTTCGGAAAATCCATTGACTTTATTGTCGGCAATCATACAGAAGCCGATTACTCTCTATCGGATTATGAGTTGGAACTGCTCACCGCAGCGCGGGAGGCAGACAGCCGCGCCAAGGAAGATGCACTGAGCCTTCTGAAAATACATCACACATAAAAAAGTGATACGCGTCCAAACAATGCGTATCACTTTTTTTGCAAAATTGACCAAAACACAGTCCTCATCGTGTATTAAGTGAAAGGGGGCGAGAGAATGAACAAACCTTCAGTACTGCAGGCTGATAGGATAGAGACTTTGGTACAAGCTTACGGAAATATGCTGTTTCGCCTATGCCTCATCACACTCGGGAACGCCAGTGATGCGGAAGATGTGGTAATTGTTATAAGGAAATGGAGGATACTACGATGGGAAAAACTGTATTGAAAAGAAATAAAACATTATTTATGAGACCGATGGCTGTCGCAGCCGCATTGATTTTGTGTTTCTGCCTGGCAGGCGTGACCGGTCTGGCGGCATCCGGAAAACTACAGGGATTTTTCAGGGATATTGTCAGATGGGACGGTGCAGTAACCGGAACAACTTATGAACAGGCAACGGATGAAATACACATGCAGATCACAGACATCACGGACACGCTGACCGTTAAATTCACAGTCCTCGACCCGACTGTTGCACCGTATGCCATGTTTGACACATTCGGTATCAAAGAATACACGATCGTGAATACTGACGGAAAGGTGGCAGCAGGAAGTAATGCATCTCACGGCAAAGCAGTCAAAGACCAGAAACTTGATATGGCAAAGCTGTCAAACGGCAATGCAGTCGTAACGATTCCGTTATCATCCGTTCCGGCCGGTAAGTATACCTTGATCGTCACTAAATTGGTCGGCAGTGCAAAAGCCGACCAACCGCTCGAAATCAGCGGAGTCTGGGAATGTACATTTATAAGATAGACATCCTCTGCTAAAATTCGAAAAGCTCTCAGGTGTGTGATCCGCCTGAGAGCTTCCTTATTAACTATTGATTATTAACACTATTTCAAAACCTCAATTCTCGCCATTGCACGCAGAAGCGCTGTCTCAGCTCTGGCAATATCGGTCTCCGGTGTCTTGCTGGCGAGACGCTCTTTCGCACGGTTCATAGCCTCCTCCGCGCGGTGTCCGTCAATCTCCTCCGGCCACTCGATGATCTCCGCAAGAATCGTGATCCCCTCCGGCAGGATTTCCGCAAAGCCGGCATGAAGCGCCGCCTCTTTCTGGTCGTCCTTCTCCGTGATGACCAGAATGCCCGGTTTCACGATAACCGTCAGAGGAATATGACCCGGCAGAACGCCTATTTCGCCCTCTGTGGTATTAAATTCCACCATATCCACATCGCCCTCATAAAACATTCTGTCCGGTGTGATGATACGCAGATGAAAATTCTGATTGTCTGCCATTTGTCTGATCCTCTCTGTTACTTACTTCTTCACTTTGGCAAGCACATCATCAATGCTGCCGGCATTCAGGAAATAGCTCTCCGGAATGTCGTCATGCTTCCCTTCCAGAATCTCCTTAAAGCCACGAATGGTTTCATTGATTGGCACATACTTACCTTCCAGTCCGGTGAACTGTCCTGCCACGAAGAACGGCTGCGACAGGAATCTCTGCACTTTACGGGCACGGGAAACCACCAGCTTATCTTCCTCGGAAAGTTCATCCATACCAAGGATTGCAATGATATCCTGCAGTTCTTTGTATCGCTGCAAAATCTCCTGCACACCGCGGGCTGTCTTGTAGTGCTCCTCGCCCAGAATTCTGGGATCCAGGATACGGGAAGTGGACTCCAGCGGATCCACCGCAGGATAAATACCCAGCTCCACGATAGAACGAGAAAGCACCGTGGTCGCATCCAGATGTGCGAATGTGGTTGCAGGTGCAGGGTCAGTCAGGTCATCCGCAGGCACATATACGGCCTGAACGGAGGTGATGGAACCGTTCTTGGTGGAAGTGATACGCTCCTGCAAGGCACCCATCTCCGTCTGCAGTGTGGGCTGATAACCCACGGCGGAAGGCATACGTCCCAGCAATGCGGACACCTCACTACCAGCCTGCGTAAAACGGAAAATATTGTCAATGAAGAGCAGCACATCTTTACCGCCCTTGTCACGGAAATACTCCGCCATGGTAAGTCCGGTAAGACCTACTCTCATTCTCGCTCCGGGGGGCTCATTCATCTGACCGAAGACCATGGTGGTCTTGTCGATAACGCCGGATTCCATCATTTCATGATACAGATCATTTCCCTCACGGGTACGCTCGCCTACGCCGGTGAACACGGAATATCCGCCGTGCTCGGTGGCAATATTTCTGATCAGCTCCTGGATCAACACGGTCTTACCTACGCCGGCACCGCCGAACAGACCGATCTTACCACCCTTCTGATAAGGGCAGAGCAGGTCAACGACCTTGATACCCGTCTCCAGCAACTCCGTTTCCGTGGACTGCTCCACAAACTCAGGCGCAGGTCTGTGGATCGGCTCATAGGTCACGCCCTCGGGAGCAGGCTTATTGTCGATGGGCTGACCCAATACATTAAAGATACGTCCCAATGTATTCTCACCCACAGGCACGCTGATGGGAGCGCCGGTAGCAATTGCTTCCATGCCTCTCTTCAACCCATCCGTACTTCCCATGGCAATACATCTGACGGTATCGTCACCCAAGTGCTGGGAAACCTCAATCGTAAGAGACTCATCGTTTTCCAAAGGAATCCGGATCGCCTCGTTGATCTCCGGCAGCTTTCCCTCATCGAAGCGCACATCCAACACGGCGCCGATGACCTGAGTGATCTTACCTCTATTCTCTCCTGCCATTTTAACCTCCTTAGCCTAAGGCTTCCGCCCCGGCAATAATTTCTGTCAGCTCCTGTGTGATGGAGCCCTGTCTAGCTCTGTTATATTTCAGCGTCAGATCGCTGATCATCTCCTCTGCATTGCTGGTTGCGCTGTCCATTGCCTGCATGCGGGCGCCGTTTTCACTGGCCACTGCCTCCATCAACGCCCCGTAGATCAGGCTGGTGATGTATTTGGGAATGATCATATCCAGTGCCTCTACATCCTCCGGTTCAAAGTTCATGATGGCTTCGGCCTTCCCGGAGCTTTCATTCTCTGCTCCGTCCTCCTGCATCGCCTCGGTATCCACCGGCAAAAGCTTCAAAAGCTTAGGCTCGTGTACCACCGTATTCTTAAAGGAAGTATATGCCAGATAAATCTCTCCAATCTCTCCCTTTTCAAAGGACTCTAAAAGCCGTTTGGACAATTGCATTGCATCCGCATATATGGGTTCTTCGATGACCTCCGGAAAATTTTCACGGACCGTATAGCCGTGGCGTACAAAGGCATCCCTACCTTTGTTACCCAGCGAATAAATGTCCAAATCTTCTTTCTGCCAGGTTTCATGCCTGGTGATCAGCTTGATCACATTGGAATTATAACCTCCGGCCAGTCCGCGATTGGAAGTGATCACCACCACTGCCTTCCGTTTTGACTCGCCCGGCTGCAGATACCGGTGATCTATGTGCCCTACGCGGGATAAAATGCTGTTTACCGTGTCATACATGCATTCAAAATACAGTTTGGAGCGCTCTGCGTTTGCTCTGGCGCGCTGCAGCTTGACCGTGGATACCAGCTTCATCGCCTTGGTAATCTGCTGAGTACCCTGTATACTGGTCTTGCGCCGCTTAATATCACGCATTGATGCCATAAACTACTCCTATCTGCCGCAGCTTACGCGGCACGGACTAATCGTTAAAGTCCTTTTTGAACTCATCGATTGCCTTCTTCAGCGTCTCCTCCGTCTGCTCGGAGATCACCTTCTCATCCGCGATTGCCTTGGGAACCTCAGGATATTTGGTATCCAGATACTCGAAAAACTCCTTCTCAAATCTGGTGATATCCTCCACCGGCACATCCAACAGATACTTATGCGTTACCGCGTAAATAATGATAACCTGATACTGCACCGGCATGGGCTGATACTGGGGCTGCTTTAACACCTCTTTGATGCGCTCGCCCTGTGCCAGCTTCTCCTTGGTGTCCGCATCCAGTTCGGAACCAAACTGTGCAAAACTTGCCAACTCACGGTACTGTGCCAGCTCGGTACGGATGGGCGCTGCAATCTTCTTCATAGCCTTGATCTGTGCCGCACCGCCTACACGGGATACGGAAAGACCGGCATTGATCGCAGGACGGAAGCCGGAGTTAAACATCTCTGTCTCCAGATAAATCTGTCCGTCAGTAATGGAAATAACGTTTGTCGGTATGTAAGCGGATACGTCACCCGCCTGGGTCTCGATGATGGGCAGTGCGGTGAGGGAACCTCCGCCGTACTCCTCGCTCATTCTCGCTGCACGCTCCAACAGTCTGGAATGCAGATAGAACACATCACCGGGATACGCCTCACGTCCGGGCGGACGACGAAGCAGCAAAGAGAGTGTACGGTATGCGGTAGCATGTTTGCTCAGGTCGTCATATACCACAAGTACATCTTCTCCGTTCTCCATCCACGCCTCACCGATCGCACATCCGGTGTAGGGTGCAATATACTGCAGAGGTGCAAGGTCACTGGCCGTAGATACGACTACGGTGGTGTAACTCATCGCCCCGTACTCCTCCAAAGTTTTTACAATATTGGCTACGGTAGACGCCTTCTGACCGATGGCCACATAAATACATTTTACTTTCTGACCTTTTTGGTTGATGATGGTATCGATGGCGATCGCGGTCTTACCGGTCTGACGGTCACCGATGATCAGCTCACGCTGACCTCTTCCGATCGGAACCATGGAGTCGATTGCCTTGATACCTGTCTGTAAAGGAGTATCCACACTCTTTCTGGTGATAACGCCACTTGCCACGCGCTCGATCTTGTGGAATTTGTCTGTCTGGATAGGTCCCTTGCCGTCCACAGGCTGGCCCAGCGCGTTTACCACACGTCCCAGCATAGCGTCCCCCACGGGAACCTCTACCACGCGTCCGGTGGTCTTTACAATATCGCCCTCATTGATATTGTGGCTGCTGCCCAGGAGAACCGCACCTACGTTGTCCTCTTCCAGGTTCAGCACCATGCCGTAGATCTCACCGGGGAACTCCAGAAGCTCACCCTGCATGGCATTTTCCAATCCGTGCACACGGGCAATGCCATCAGCCACCTGGATGACCGTACCCACATCGGATACCTCCAGCGTGGAAGCATATCGCTTAATCTGCTCCTTGATTACAGAACTTATTTCTTCCGGTTTTAAATTCATGTTCTGTATCACCTTTCCTCCAGCCTGTCAGCCAAGCTGGATCTGTAATAATTGTCTCTTCAGATCATTTAATTTCGTGCGGACACTGCTGTCCACCACTCTGTCGTTGATACGGATGACCATGCCGCCGATCAGCGCCTCGTCCGTCTGAAAATCAGCTTCGATGCTCTGATAGGAGGTCGTCTCCAAAAGCCTTGCCACACAGGCCTTCTTCTGCGCTTCCGTAAGTGCCGCTGCTGTGGTGATATGCGCCACGCCGATTCCTTTTTCCTCTTTCATCTTATCGACGAAATAAGTAAAAATATTCTGCAGCTCACCGTAACGCTCCTTCTGGATCACGATCTCCAAAAGGCCCGTGAGTTCATCGCTCACTCTGCCCTTGAACACAGCCTCCATGGCCTGCAGCTTCTCCTGCTTCGGGATTCCCGGATGCAGCATCATTTTGTCAAATTCCGGATTTGCTTTCAGGATATCGCATAACTGCTGCACCTCCGCAAGCAGTTCCTCGGTCTTGCCGGATTCCATGGCTATCTCGTATAACGCTTCTCCATATGTTTTCGAAACTAACTTAGCCATGTCTCCTTACCCATCTCCTTCAGCGTTTCGTCAACAAGCTGATCCTGAACCTTGGTATCGATTGAAGCGGACACCACTTTGCCTGCCATCAGGGACGCGATGGAGATAATCTCCGTCTTCACCTCGTCGGACACCTTCTGCTTCTCCAGCTCAGCCTCCTTGCGGGCTCTCTCCATGATGCGTGCAGCCTCTTCCTTCGCCTGGGCGACAATCTGGTTCTCATTCGCCAGCGCGCGTTTTCTCGCATCGCTTAAGATCTCTTCCGCCTCTTTGTCGATGTTCCGAAGCTTCGCCTCGTATTCCTCGCGCAGGCTTCTGGCCTCCTCCATATTGGTTCTCGCCTCATCCAGCTCGCCCTTGATCTTCGCCTGACGATCAGACAACATCTTGCGCGCGGGATTGAACAGGAAATAGCTCATTACGCCAAACAGTACAAAGACAGCTATGAGAGTCAGCGTGGAATCTGCCAGCATCTGCCAGTCCAATCCAAACATTCTCTCGTAGGTCTCTCCTGCGGTTAATAGTATCATTTCTGCCTCCTTTCCGGTAATTTTTACCGTGTCTTATGGTAACAGAGGCTTTACGAATAATAACAGGATTGCGATCAGCAAACCATACAGACCTGTGGTCTCTGCCACGGCCTGACCAAGCAGCATCGTAGAGGTGACATCACTCTTTGCGCCGGGATTCCGTCCCACTGCCGCAGCGGCATGACCGGCTGCGATACCCTGGCCGACACCGGGTCCGATACCGGCGATCACTGCCAGACCTGCACCGATTGCGGAGCATCCTAAGATAAAGTTCTCGTTAAATTCCATTTTGTTTTCCTCCTGGTTTTGGATGTTTATTTTAGATCATGTCTAAAGCATTTTATCTCATGTCTTTCGTGCCTCATCACACCGCGTCACCGATCGCGTTCTTGATGTAGGTCATCGTCAACATACAGAATACATAAGTCTGAATTGCTCCTGAGAACAAATCAAAATACACATGCAATGCTGCGGGCCACGCCGTCGCGATCACTCCTAACAGCCCATAGATCAGCGCCATCATGATCGTGCCCGACAAAATGTTGGCAAACAAACGCAGCGACAACGAAATCGGGACTGCGATCTCACTGATCACATTGATTGGGAACCAGATCGGCAGCCATGGCGGCAGCGGGGAACACATATCCGTCCAGATATCTTTGGGTTTCTGATACTTAAACTGATTGAAGTGAATCAGGATAAAGGTCAGAACACCCAGTGGAAATGTGACTCCGTAATCCGCTGTGGGGGGACGCAGTCCCAAAAGTCCCGAAATGTTACTGAACAGGATGAAGATAAAGATTGTCCCGATATAGTTGTAAAACCTCGGTGCACTGTTGCTCATGGTGGAATCCACCATACCGCACAGCTTCTCCACGATCAGCTCCACCACGTTCTGGAAATTGCCCGGAACTTCCGTTCCTTTCTTCATCGCCCGTCCCGCCGCTATGGAAAAGCCGCACAGGATGAGCACCACCAGAAGCAGACTGACATGTGTCGTTGTTAACCAGACCTCATGGCCGAAAAAATGATATTTCAGCAGTCCGTGGACCATCACGTCCACATCCGAGGAACCGGATAACAAGATGCCATAAGTCATATTTTCACCTCCCTCTCTCTTATTTTGTAGCCCCTAGGCGTTTGCGAAACGCCACGATCCGCATAATTACAGCATTTTTTGTTGCTAAAAATCAAATAACTCCTCACCGGATATGGTATAATAGAGTTGACAAAAAACCATTAACCACACATCCAAGAAAGGAGTTATTCTGATACCTATGATACCATATAAACAGCTTTCTGTGGAAGATATTTTTCAGGATTGCCAGGATAAATTTGAAAATGACAAACCTGCGTTTCTCTCTCTATTAGAACAACATATCGATTTGGATGAAATGATCCCTGCTTCTTTCCAGAATCATTTCTATGCATCAACGGGACGAACCCGTAAATACCCTCTGCAAGCTCTCCTGTGGGCTTTAATTATCCAGCGCATTTTTTCCATCCCTACTGACCAGCTCCTCCTGACTTTTTTAGCTTACTCCAAGCCTCTCCGTGACTTCTGCGGTTTCACCAAAGTTCCTGATGCTTCTAAGATCACCCGCTTTAAACAGGACTTTTTAGATGATCTGCAGCTCGTATTTGACAACCTCGTTGATGTTACCGAGCCTATCTGTCAGGCTATTGATTCTGCCAAAGCTGATATGACTATCTTTGATTCCTCCGGTATTGAGGCTTTCGTTACGGAAAACAATCCGAAATACGCCAACCGGATCATCCGACAACTAAAGGCTTACGCCAAGGCTATGGGATTTGATAAATCCTATGATCCCTATAAGGCAGCCTATGGTACCATGCCATCCCATGCTTCCGCCAACCCGGAAATCAAACAGCTGTACATCAATGGGCATTTCTGCTATGTCTTTAAATTTGGCATTGTCACCAATGGTCTGGGCATTGTCCGTCATATCGCTTTTTACAACAAGGATTTTATGTCGGCTCACCCTGACATTGTCGTTGGCAAAAAGTCTGATTCCCCGGACGAAGATAAATGCGTTCATGATGCCAAGCTTTTGATCCCGACTCTCGTCGATTTCTTTGCCAAACATCCGCTCATCAATCCCAAGACTTTCCTTGGTGATGCAGCTTTCGATTCCGCTGGGATATATAAAAGCCTTCTGACCGGTGACACCTTTGGGGATCGCAGGCATTTTTCAAAAGCATACATTCCCCTGAATGCAAGAGCCGGTCTGGAAGATCCCGACTACTCCATCAATGCAGACGGTGTTCCATGTTGTCCCATTGACCCTTCTTTGCCAATGAGATACGAGGGAACTTCCAAACTTCGCAGCGGTGTGACCAGATATAAATTTGTGTGCCCTAAAATGCAGTGGATTTATGACAAGTCAACCCAGAAATGTCATCGGGAATGCTGTTGTAACAATCCCTGTACTTCATCCATGTGCGGGCGTATGGTCTATGTCTACCCTGAAAAAGACCTTCGTGCATATCCCGGAACGATCCGTGGAACAGCGGAATGGGATAACACCTACAAGACCAGGACTGTTGTCGAAAGGGACATCAATCACATCAAAGATAATCTCTGTCTTGCAGGTCGCCGAACCCAAAATGAGAAGACCTTGCATGCCGATCTCATTCTCGCCGGTATCACACAACTTATAACCGTTGTGCTAGCAGACAAGATACACCACCATGAATATATCCGAAGCCTGAAGCCTCTTATCGCATAGGACTTACCAACTTCATAAACCGCTGAGCTTATTAAAGTGCGCCTAAAATGACCAGTTAGCAGCATCTTATTATAGAATTCGTGCTCTGCACGAATTCATCCTTGTTTTAGTTCAGAACTGCGAACGAGCTTAGCGAGTTTCGCAATTACCTAATTTTGTAGCCCCATTTTCCTCTTCCACCAGAGGTTCCGGCACAGGATCCTCCTCATGAAAGATAAAATTATAAAATTTATGAGTATACGGCTGCATATACGCCGCTACTTTCATAAAAAACAGATATCCCAGGCACAGGATCAACGGATTGAGCCAGCCCGTCACTGCTGCCAGGACCAGGATCACGGCAATCGCCACATATCGGATCAAATATCCTCTGAAGATCAGCTTCTGCGCATTTCCCTCGTCATAGTCAAGCGCCCGGTCCAGACTTTTGTACATATGCAGATAGGAAAGCACGGTCAGCACCGCCGCTGCCCACACGGCCGCCTCAAAACCGCCGCGCTGCACCTTCCACGCCGTGCCGCCGCTCTGATAGGGCAAAAGCAATCCGACCACCGCCGCAAGCACCGCCAACACCAGTATGCCCGTATAGACCTCCAACAGCGTACGGTTTTTACTTTTCAATGTCTGTATGAGTCGGTTTTGCGTCTTCATGGGCTATATCCCGCTCCTGTTTCCCATCCGGTGCATAAACAGCCTTTGCCATGCGATACACATTCTGACCGCCCGCCACGGCTCCAACGAAAAAGAGGAGCACCGTCCAATAGGACGTATCAAATTTTCCATCCAGCCAGATCCCCAACGCTGTCAACATGCCGATTGGAACCAACATATTGATCCCGAACTGCGTGATCAGTGCCAAAGACCGATATACACTTTTATCGTATTTCTTTTTTCGCCCGCGGCTCATTTTTTACCCGTCATTCACCAATTCGTTATCCCATTGATTCTCATAGATACAATTATAACTTTTTTAACAGAAAATGTCTACTAAAATCATTCTCTTGACTTGTGATTTGAGGTGGGTTAGTATTTTACCAACAGGATAGGAAACGGCAAATGATAAGCCCCAAAAGGAGACAAAAGCATGGAGAAAAATACAGACAGTTCCTTTGACAATTCTTTCGATCTGAAACTATACAGAAAACGTTTCATCCCGGCAGGATGCATTCCTCTGAAAGACGATGTGATCATAGAGCAGACCGACGACTACATTCTGACCACCTGGCGCACCATCAATCCCAAGACCACTTTCGACCATGGCAGTTCCTGCTATCTGTTGAAAGACGGCGTGAAGATCAGCAAGTTCTACAAACCGGACGGGGATCTTCTGTACTGGTACTGTGATATTGTGGAATATGAATTCAACAAGACCAGGGACACGCTGATCGTGAGCGATCTGCTGGCGGATGTGATCATTTATCCGGACGGGCGGACCAAGGTGGTGGATCTGGACGAGCTGGCGGATGCACTGGATCAACAGCTGATCACGCAGGAGCAGGCCACTGCCAGCCTGCGGCAGCTGAACAACCTGCTCTCTCTGCTTTACAGAGACAAATTTGACCGTTTTCAGGCAATCTTAAATCAAAAAGGACTGTAGCATGCGCTGCAGCCCTTTTTACATTCAATCCGCAATCTTTTTTCTAATAGAAAATGTGCCCGCCGATGCTGATGCCGGTCAATCCCTCAATGGGTGTCCTGAAATACACACAGTTGCCCACATTGGACACGCCGGACATTGCCTCGTCCGCTGCCTGATAGCAACTCTGGGTCGCACGGTTTGCGGCGAGCGCCAGCTCCAGCCGTCCGCTGGCCACCGGTGAAAACTGTTTATTCTGATAGATCACGCCTACCACGGAATCCGGATAGGAGCCGGACAGCACACGGTTGATCACCACACTGCCCACCGCCAACTGACCCGCGTAAGGCTCTGCACCCGCCTCACAGTAGATCAGGTTCGCCAACAGATACCTGTCTCCCTCCGCAAATGTCACTTCCGAGATATCCCGCCACTCACCCTTTGCCGCGGCCTGGGAAAGCGCGATCTCCTTTCGCAGCTGTTCCCACAGCGCCTCCAGATCAGCCTCTTTCTGTTTGATCTGTGCCTCGTAGGCCTCTGCCTCCTGCTGCGCCTGGGAAATTTCCCCCGCATACGCGGAAATGGAGCCGGAAGTCTGCCCGATCAGACCGGAGATCTTATTTTTCTCCGTCTCCGCTTTCAGATGCAGATTGTCAAGCTCCGTCTTCTCCTGCTGCAGCAGGGCTTCATGTTCTTCGATCAGCCGACGGTTCTCCTTGAACTCTGCCAGCTTTCTCTTGTCATAAGCGGCAATCTTCTCAAAGCCGTCTGCTGTATAGAGGGCATCTGCAAAACTACCCGCATCCATGACGGAATCCATCACCATGTTGACGTAGCTGGTATCGTTTTTCTCATACATTTTGCGCACCCGCGTGATCATATCCGCATATTGATCCGCTTCCACGATCTTCGCCTCCTCCAGTGCAGCCTGCGTATCCGTGATCTCCTGTTCTTTCCTGTCGATCTGATCCTCCAGATCTTCCAGATTGCCCGCAACCTCCGTCAACTGCGCATTCAGATTATTCAGTTTTCCTTTGAGCGTATTCTGCTCGCCCTTCAAGCGGTCGATATCCTGTTTGGTCTCATTGTGTCTGTTTTCCAGCTCCTGCTTTTCCCGCTCCGCCTGATCGATCCTCTCCCGGGTGCTCGTCGCCATGACAATCTTTCCCTCCGGCACAGCATATTCCGAAACAAACACCAGACCGAGCACCATGACCATCAAAAACGCCGCTGCCCTTATTCCGGATCTCATTCCAACCCTCCCTGCCACATCCTGCATTCCGTGCATTTCATCTTTATTCTATAACGCGATTTCTACCCTGCGCCCCGTTCTCTGATAAGCGATGCATTCCACCCCCGCCGCCTCAAACATCCGCTTGGACGCAATGATGGCCGGGGTTCCGCTATATTTGTCACTGTCATACACCACCGTGCGGATTCCGGCCTGAATGATGGCCTTGGCGCACTCATTACAGGGGAAAAGCGATACATACAACTTCGTTCCCTCCAGCGAACCGCCCCTGTAATTCAGAATTGCATTCAACTCGCTGTGCGTCACATAGGCATACTTGGTCTCCAGGGTCTCCCCTTCACGCGCCCATGGGAATTCATCGTCCGAACACCCGCTGGGAAACCCGTTGTAGCCCATGGAAAGAATCTTGTTGTTACCACTCACAATACAGGCCCCCACCTGCGTATTGGGATCCTTCGAACGCATGCCCGAGAGGTACGCCACCCCCATAAAATACTCGTCCCAACTGATATAATCCGTACGTTTTGCGCCCGCGGGCTGCATTTTCACATGTTCCGCCATATCCCTTCCGTACCTCTTCTCCTCAATCCTGTTCGATCAGCGCGATCCGTCTCTTGTGCCGCTCCTCATCAGAGAAATCTGTTTCTAAAAAGGTATCCACAATCTCCATGGCCAGATTCTCGCCCACGATCCCGGCTCCCATGGCAAGCATATTGGCATCGTTGTGCAGCCTGGTCATCTTGGCGGAAAGTACATCGCCACAGAGCGCACAGCGGACACCTTTTACTTTGTTGGCGCTGATGCTGATCCCGATTCCCGTGGTGCAGATCACGATTCCCTTCTCGCATTCCCCCGAGGCCACAGCCTCCGCCGCAGCCCGTCCGAAGACCGGATAATCGCAGCTGGACTTATCAGGGCAGCCGAAATCCCTACAGGCAATGCCCTTTTCCTCCAGATGCTTTTTTACTTTCTCCTTCAATTCAAATCCGCCGTGATCACTGCCAAGTGCTATCATTTTTCTTTTCCTCCCTGTTATCTGATCTCTTCACACATCTACCACATGATGCCCTGCCGCCTTCAGCAGGCGATTCATGATGGCCTGTCCCAACCCTTCCGTCGCAAAAGACTCCGAATAGATCCTGGTCACCTGTTCCTCATCAAACTCCCTGAGAATTCCATAAAGCCTATGGGCAATGGTAGCCTCATCCGTCCTGCTGCCTGCGCTCTTCACCACATCTGCCTCGTACCGCGCAAGAAGTTCTTCCGTGCCAATGACACCTACCTTCTCGCCTGCCCCGCGGCCGACTCTTGCCTGTGCATTAATATAGTCAGCCACCGCCTGTTCCTCGCCTCTGACAATCGTCAACTGCCCTTTCGGCGCATAGTGTCTGTATTTCATGCCCGGCGCCCTGGGAGCCTGACTGCATTCTTCCCCGGAGGCCAACGCCAAGACTGTGGCGTCCACCGCCACCTTGCCCAGCACTTCCTCTAACATAGTTTTTGTGATATATCCGGGCCTCAGAATCTGGGGCGGTTCCACCGTCAGGTCCACGATTGTGGATTCCAGTCCGATCCCTACCTCGCCGCCGTCCAGGATCATATCGATCTTGCCATTCAGATCCTCCGCTACAAAGGAAGCCTTGGTGGGACTGGGTCTGCCGGAAGTGTTGGCACTGGGCGCCGCCACGTACCCACCTGCCGCCCGGATCAGTGCCAGTGCCACGCCGTGGGACGGCATCCGAACAGCCACCGTGTCCAGGCCCCCTGTGGTCTCCTTCGGCACCGCATCGGATTTCGGCAGGATCATAGTCAACGGTCCCGGCCAGAATGCATCCGCCAGCCTCCACGCCGTCTGCGGAATTTGGGAGACAATCTTCTGAAGCGCATCTAATTCTGCAATATGTACGATCAACGGATTGTCCGAGGGTCGCCCCTTCGCCGCGTAAATTTTCCGGGAAGAATCCGGGTTGAGGGCATCTCCGCCCAATCCGTACACGGTCTCCGTGGGAAACGCCACCAGCCCGCCCTTTTGCAGGATTTCCCCCGCTCTGCGGATTCCATCCATATCCTGATCAGCACAGTTTTCTCCCTGCATGTGCATCACAAGAAATTCAGTTTTTATTTCGGTTTTTTCATCTTTTTTGTCCATAATTATTAAAATTATAACACATCTCATCAAAAAGGGAAAGTACGTACATGATTTAAATATTGCAGGATCCCCATATGGATCGCCCATGCAACTCTCTCCTGATACTCCGGGTCGCAGAGTTTTTCAGCCTCATCACTGTTGGAGAGGAAACCGCACTCCACAATAACGATCGGTACCGATGCCTTCTTCAGCATATAGTAACTGTCATTGGGCTTGATCTGCCTGCGATTATCCGGCTCCACACGCTGCACAAGACTGTCCTGCACCAGTTGTGCCAGTTTCTGTCCCTCCACACTGTTTGTATAATAAAAAACCTGCGCCCCTTTCACATATTCCTCCGGATAGCTGTTTTGATGGATGCTGACCGCGATCGCAGGTGCAGCCTCCTCAATTTTCTCAATCCTTCGTTTCATATCCTGCACTTTTTTATTTGACGCATCCGCATCATACAAACCCTCCTCCGATTCTCTGGTCAGGATCACCTCGACGTCCTGTGCCTCCAGATAACGTTTTACCAGCAGGGTAATCTGGAGATTCACATCCTTTTCCAGCGCGCCGTTGATCCCGATCTTGCCTGGATCTGCGCCTCCGTGCCCGGCATCCAACACCACTTTCTTTTTTTCCTCTTTTCCCGATCCATATCCGCCCACGGCTACACTCGCCGAGGTGCTGCTCACACGCTCGGCCTCCCCCCTGCCAATCGTAAAAAGTACGGAAAGCAACAACACAGTTATCAGGAATGTCAGGACTCCCTCACATTTTTTCATAGAACAGAAACCTCTTATCACATTTCTTCTCTACTATAACTATTCTGTCTGAATTATTTCTAAAACTATTGCAATCTACCTTTTCTTTGACGTATAATAAAAAAATGGATGATAAAAAAAATAACATGTCTGTGCGCCTGGGAATTTTATCTGTACTTTTCCTGGCCGCAGCAATTTCTTTATTGATATTTCAGCATAATATGAGCGAACGCTCCGAAGAAAACCTGGCGCAGATGCGTGAGAATGCAGCAGACGTATCAGCTTCCTCCCCAGCGGAATCCACGATCGCCGATAATCCCATGAAAGAAACGGAATCATCGGAATATCCGAGTTCTCTCCCTGAGGAATCTGTGATGGAGTCCACTGCCCCCGTGACTCCCATAGAACGCACAGAGAACCCTTACCGAGACAGTTTCCTCGCAAACGAGGACATGGGAGCCTGGCTGAAAATAGAAGGAACCGTCATTGACTATCCGGTGATGTGGACTCCCAGAGAGGAGACCTATTACATCGAGCGTAATTTTGAAGGAAAACCCGACAAAAACGGATGTCTTCTGCTGGATACGGACAGCTGCCTGGATCCGTTAACCACCAATTTGATCATTCATGGGCATAATATGCGTTCCGGCGCCATGTTTGGCTCTTTGATGAAGTACAGCGAGGAGGCCTATTGCAAAGAGCACAGCCGGATCACATTGTATACGGAAGATTGCGAACGCCGCTATGAAGTGATTGCTGCATTCCGTTCCCAGGTATACAAAAAAACAGACCAGGTATTTAAATTTTATAAATTTTTTCAGGCAGATACCCAAGAAGAATTTGATGATTTTTATCAAAATATAAAAGCACTATCCCTGTACGACACCGGAGTAACCGCCGAATTCGGCGACCACTTCATTACGCTGTCCACCTGTGCCTATCATGTGGAAAACGGTCGTTTTGTGGTAGTCGCAAAGGAAGTCGAAACCGGCGATTACTATTATCCATTCCGGGAGAATCAGGGCGATTAAATCATTTTAGGAGGAAATTATTATGAAATGCTTCAAAAAACTTGTTTCTTTTGTAGCGGCGGCGGCTTTATGTACCACATTACCGCTTCTCCCTTCCCTGAAGGCTGACGCTGCAACGCCTGCAACTTTTTATGTCAAATATGACATAGATATGAATCAATGGCGGATGCAGACCGGCGTCGATGGATGGAATGATGAATATGAAGGCCGGGAACTCTATTATCTAAACAACGGCGATGACAGGGTAAAAGACGGCGATATCGTAGTTGTGCTCGCCAATGAAACCGGAGAAACGGGGAATACCGAGATCAAGATCAACTCCCATTTGAGCAATCTGACCATTAACCGGGCAGTTGCTGTTGTTCATGCCGGCGGCATTGACAATTGCTATGTCCTTGGCGAAAGCTACGCCGCGATCAATGGTGATGTAACCAATGCTTATGTATATGATGATGCATCCTGTACTTTCAACAGCAATGTAACAAACTTAAACCTGATATCAAGCCAAAATGACACCGTGGATTCTAACGTATCGGTAGGCGGCACCGTGGCATACGCTTCTCTGCAAAATCCCGGCGGTATCATAAAGGAGTATTATAATTTTGCTGCAGGCAGTTTTGATTACAGCAACACCGGCGGACTGATGACGGATGATTCTGATTTCAGTAAAACAGGATCCGGTCCGGCCGCTACAACTGCAGCAACCACAACCACTACAACGGCCGCTGCAACAACTACAACAACAGCAGCTTCCACTTCCGGAGCTTATGACGATGTACCAAAGACTGGTGAGAACCACCTGGCAGCATGGCTGTTTACTCTTTCCGCTTTGAGCTTTGCCGGTTGTCTGGCTCTCAGAAAAAAGACTGTAACGGATTAAAAATCAATTTTGTGTTTTTTCAATGTAAAAGACAGCATCGGGATTCCCGGTGCTGTCTTTTTATCTTGTCATTCTTTCACTCATTGTTCTCGTGTTGACGCTTCCGTCAAAATTCAACATATGCACGGATCAGTTCCCAAACAGCATCTGTACCGTATCCCAATCTCCACACGGCCACACCGCCGATCTCATTTGCGCTCATCACATTCAGCTTCACACGGATGGAATCCGCATCCTCCAGCCACACCTGCTTGAAGCCGCTCGCGCTGTTCCATTCCAGATAATTCTGACAGGTCGTTTCATCCCACTCGGGCTTCGTGCTGAACTGCTTCAGAAAATCCGGTGTATTGTTCATGGTCAGATATTCATCTGTCACCTTCGCACCGTTGGTCGTCCATACGATCGTGTAAAACGGCAGTGCGTTGATCACTTTCTTTGCAGGTACTTCAGAGATCGTTTTCTCGATTCCGTTGGTTACATAGCTGATGCTGGAGACGCTGCCGGGATCTCCGCTGCCATGCCAGTGTTCATCGTACCCCATGATGATCACATAGTCTGCAACCTGCCCCTGAATATCCAGTCTGTAATGCTCGTTAAAGTGAAAGGGTACATAATCATCCACGGAAAGCACCAGATCATTCTGTCTGCAGGCCACCGACAATTCCCTCAAAAACTGTACATAATGAATCCCTGTATCGGAAGCGATCTGCTCAAAATCTATATTGATACCGTCCAAACCGAGGTTTATGGCCGCATTCACAATCCCGTTTACCAGTTTCTGACGTTTGGAGGTAACGGAAAGCACCTCATATTCCTTCACGGACTCTTTGGTTTCATTTCTGTAGTTAAAATTGTCCAGCACGCCCCAGACCTGCAGTCCCGCCTTATGCGCCTTCTCCACATAAGATGCCTCTCCGAAACTTCTGAAATTTCCCAGTTCATCACAAAGGCTGAACCAGGTAGGCGCAATAACATTCATGCCTTTTGCCGAGGAAGCCCTCTCATAAAACGTGGTATTTCCGATGGTTGCTCCAATGGAATGAAAGCCCAGACACACCTTGCCTTCCATCTCATACCCCGCATACTCCGGTGCCACATAATCTGCCACCGGCGTCTCCCGGATCGTCTCGATCTCATCCATGCGCTTATTTTCCACATAACCGATGATCGCATCCGAGGTCTTAACCTTGCTCCACTCGTCCATCTGTTCCAGGATTTCCACAGTCTCATTCGCTGACAGTTCCCTTAAAACAGGACTCTTGATGCCACCCTTCAGACGTACCGCGGTGTCCTTTTGTATCTTTGCAGTCTGCGCTTCTCCCCACGCGGTATATACCTGTACCTGGCGTTCAAATACCTCATAGGAATAATTGGTGAACATTCTCACATAATCCGCAGCCAGCCAGATCACATCATCTTCCACAAAACAGACCGGGTGTCCCAGATCCTGTGTACCATCCCTGTCGATATACTCACCGGTATTTCCCTCCAGCCCGGCACTGACGGTCCCCAGTGCATCCGTATACAGGAGCAGGCCTTCTCCCCTGTCCGCATAGAAAACTTCATTCATATAGGCATGGACCGTATCCAGATCAAAATAGCAAACGCCATTCCGCAGAAGTGCCTGCTCTTCTATCCGGGCATCCTGCAGTATGATGGCAAGCCGATCTCCCGACACATGAAAATATTCATCCAGATCAGCCTGTTCCGTGCTGTAAGAATATTTATCCAACAATGTTTTTCCGAATGCAGCCCCCGCAATGATCAGGATCAGCAGTACCGCTACAAACGGCACGATCAATTTTTTCTTCATAATCAGTACTTCGCTCTCTTTCCTTTTTTCCTATGATCCACGTTGCGGCGCATTCCCGTGGGAACGCAACTGTACGCAGTCAGGCAGTTACATTCTATCACAGGAATGCGTCCCCGTCATTACCAATTTTGACAAATTAAGATTTTTCCGAAGGTAATCGATGTCAGCAATTTTTCCAAAGGCAAAATCCCATATTTGACCAAAAGAAGCTGTGAATTTTCAGATAAAATTTGTGATATACTGATTGCAGATGCTTCGACCGTGCTTTTCACCATAAAATGGCAACATAAAAAAATTAAAAAAGCACAAAAATGTTTAAAATGAATTATATCTGTGAAAATAATAGTTGATATACTATAGAATCTCCTGATCAGGCACTATGCACCTGTAAGACATCACACCTGTGGCAAAAGTGCTTCAAAAATACTTCCAAAGTTCAAAATACCTCTTGGAAAATAATGAAAAAAGTACACATTTACCGCAGCCTGTGATATAATAAATATAGAGATAATAAGTCAACTAATCCTGTAGTACCTCCATCAGCCTCCTCTCCGCACGAAACTGTCAGAGGCATCTGCAAATATGATTTTACACGATTATCTCATGAATTGCAAGTAATTTTTGATTCTTAAATTTTTTTAAACAACTGTTTCTTTCTATTGACGAAAGATACTGAAATGGATAGAATTCACAGAAAGGAGGAGTCGTTATGAAGATTGAGAAAGTGAATGAAAATCAGATTCGCTGCACATTGACCCGAGAAGATCTGGCCAGCCGCGAGATCAAGATCAGCGAACTTGCCTACGGCACCGAGAAAGCCAAAAATCTTTTCCGCGACATGATGCGTCAGGCTAATTATGAGTTTGGCTTTGAAGCAGATGACATCCCCCTGATGATCGAAGCAATCCCGCTTAATGCGGAATGTATTGTATTGATTGTGACGAAGGTTGAGGACCCCGAGGAACTGGATACCCGGTTTTCCCGTTTTGCACCTTCCTCTGACGATGATGATTATGACGATGACGAAGATTATAATGACGACACCGATCACCAGGAGATGCTTGATCTGTTCCACAAATTGCAGGAAAAAAGAACCGGCACGGCTGCGTCGGATATGGCTCCTGTTGCCGAGACACAGGAAGAAAAGCTCCGCACCCGCATTTTTGTCATGGATTCCCTACAGCAGGTAATGTCCGTGGCAGGGCTCATTTCCCCGGATTTTGCCGCGAAGAGTGCGCTTTACAAAGATGAGCAGAGGCAGAACTATTTGCTGGTTCTGACGCAGGATGAAGCTTCCAGGGAAGATTTTGACCGTGTAAGCAATATCCTGTCCGAATACGGAACCCTGCAGCGCAGTATGTCCGGCAGTCGGATCTTTCTGGAGGAACATTGCGATGCGCTGATTCCCGAGCATGCGCTGAAATTGCTTGCACTGCGTTAAAGCATGGGAGGCTCATAAATGAATCAGAAGAATCCGTCTTCAGGCCGTTTTGCATTTGTTTTACTCATTGCCGTATGTCTGTTTCTGGTCGGCTGTGGCAGGAAATATGCAAATCTGGAGGAATATATTCAGTCCAGCCCTATGCCGGACGACTTTACAAATATGTCTGTCTCCAACGAGGTCATTCCTGTTTCAATGGATCTGAGTGTTTCCGAAAACACGGTCATCATGAAGATGCAGGCTGACCGGATCATCTTTGGAAAAGACGAAAGCGTCAATTCCAAGATCAGAGCAGGCATAGATCAGTATTTTGCCACGGAGGATGTCACAGCTTCCCTGAATTCCGGCATCGATCAGCTGGCAGAAACAAGCGGGATTGACGCATCGCTGATCGCCGTGCGATATGAAATGTACAACCTCGGGGAATCCACACCGGCATATGTCTTTACCTACACAAAATAACCACAAAATCATATAGAGACAGCTTCCGTTCAAAATACGGCAGCTGTCTCTTGCATTATAAGAATTTATATGGTATACTCACGTGGCAACTTACTATCTTATTTTTATACTTTATGAGGAGGAACAACAAATGTTCAAAAGAATCTGCAGATCAAATGCACTGAAACTATTGCTGCTCATGATGATATCCGTGTTTATCATCGGCTGTGGTTCCAAAAAATATGCGTCCCTGGAAGAATATGTCAAGTCAAATCCTTCCGTGCAGGCTGAATTGGACAAAACGCTGTCCAGCAGCGACGGAACCGGAAAGTCGGAAATATCCGGCAACACGATCATCATGAAGATGTATTATAAGGAACAGGCATGGGGACTGGATGCTTCTATCGACTCCCAGTTGAAATCCCTGATGGATCAATACTTTGATAAAGCATCCGCTACGTTGGATCAGTCTATCTCCCAGATTGCCCAGGAAAGCGGAGTCGACGCTTCCCTGATCTCTTTCCGCTATGAATATTACAATCCAAATGCGGAATCACCGTCCTACACATACACTTATCCTAAGAAATAACAAATGAAAAACGGGTATTCCTCCTGTCATCCGGGAGGTATACCCGTTTTTATTACATGATCTTCTTTCCTGTATATTTCTTTTATATCGCCTCTATTGCTTCCATCAGATCATCAATATCAATCCCGTGTACCATCGCAGCCTCCTCCAGAGACTCTCCCTGGGAAGCCGGACAGCCCAGACAATGCATACCTGCCTCCAGCAGCACCGGTGCCACCTCCGGATTGGAACGCAGGATCTCCCCGATCGTCATTTCTCTCGTGATTCCGCTCATGTATATTTTCTCCTTTCGACCTGCAATTTTTCGGATCATCCATAATTATTTTGCAACCTGTTTTTGCAAATAATGTCTAAAAAATTATAATACTTTTTCCAAATTCAGACAAGTAATTTGGCACCGATTTAATAATAATTTTATTGATTCTTCAACACTTTATTTTATTGAAAAAATGTATCGAAAAAAGTGCATGATTTGTACCCCCAAAAGTACACAAACCGCCTTGACTGCGGGATTTCTTTTTTTTATAATTGTTGTAGAGTTAAGGTAACGCAAGTTACTTCGAACCAAATAAAATTTTATAGGAGGCATTTCTACAATGAGACCAGAATGGACAGATTTTGTAACTGGCAAATGGGATAAGGAAGTCAACGTTCGTGACTTCATCCAGAGAAACTATCATCCTTATGATGGTGATGAGAGCTTCTTAGCAGGACCTACCCAGAACACGAAGGATCTTTGGGCACAGGTTCTTGACCTTCAGAAGAAGGAAAGAGAAGCAGGCGGGGTTCTCGATATGGATACCAAGGTTGTATCCACCATCACTTCTCATGGTCCCGGATATCTTGACAAGTCCAAGGAGACCATCGTTGGTTTCCAGACTGACAAGCCTTTCAAGAGATCTCTGCAGCCTTACGGCGGTATCCGTATGGCAGAGAAGGCTTGCGCTGACAACGGCTACGAGGTAGATCCTGAGATTTCCGAGTTTTTCTCCACTCACAGAAAGACACATAACGCAGGTTGTTTCGACGCTTACAATCCTGAGATGAGAGCTTGCCGTTCCTCTCACATCATTACCGGTCTTCCTGATGCTTACGGTCGCGGACGTATCATTGGCGACTACAGACGTGTAGCTCTGTACGGTATCGACAGACTGATTGAGGACAAGGAAGCACAGAAGGCATCTACCGGTCGTGTTATGACTGATGATGTGATCCGTCTTCGCGAAGAGCTGTCCGAGCAGATGACCGCTCTGAAGATGATGAAGGAGATGGCTGCTTCTTACGGCTGCGATATTTCCAAGCCCGCTAAGAACGTACAGGAAGCTATCCAGTGGACCTACTTTGGTTATCTGTGTTCCGTAAAGGAGCAGAACGGTGCCGCTATGTCCCTTGGACGTACTTCCACCTTCCTTGACTGCTACGCAGAGAGAGATCTGAAAAACGGTACCTTTACCGAGGAGCAGATTCAGGAGTTCGTTGATCACTTTATCATGAAGCTTCGCTGCGTGAAGTTCGCTCGTACTCCCGAGTACAATCAGATCTTCGCAGGCGATCCCGTATGGGTTACAGAGTCCCTCGGCGGTGTTGGTGTTGACGGCAGACCTATGGTTACCAAGATGAGCTTCCGTTATCTGAACACACTGACCAACCTTGGACCTTCTCCCGAGCCCAACCTGACTGTTCTTTGGTCCACCAGACTTCCTGAGGGCTGGAAGAGATACTGTGCAAAGATGTCCATCGAGACTTCTTCCATCCAGTACGAGAACGATGATCTGATGAGAGTAACTCACGGCGATGACTACGGTATCGCTTGCTGCGTATCCTCCATGAGAATCGGTAAAGAAATGCAGTTCTTCGGCGCTCGTGCAAACCTGGCTAAGTGCCTGCTGTACGCTTTGAACGGTGGTGTCGATGAGGTTACCAAGAAGCAGGTTGGTCCTAAGTATCGTCCTGTTTCCGGCGATGTTCTGGAGTATGATGATGTAATGAGCAAGTTCATGGATATGATGGAGTGGCAGGCAGATGTTTATGTAAACACCCTGAACATCATCCACTACATGCATGACAAGTACTGCTATGAGAGAGCAGAAATGGCTCTTCATGACAGAGACGTAAGAAGATACTTTGCTACCGGTATTGCAGGTCTGTCCATCGTGGCTGACTCTCTCTCCGCGATCAAGTATGCTAAGGTTGAAGTGATCCGTGACGAGGACGGCATCATTGTTGACTTCAAGACCACCGGTGACTTCCCTAAATACGGTAACGATGATGATCGTGTAGACGATATCGCTCAGGAGATCGTTCACAAATTCATGACCGCTGTAAGAAGACATCACACCTACAGAGATGGCTTCCCTACCACTTCCATTCTGACCATTACCTCTAACGTTACCTATGGTAAAGCTACCGGTAATACACCTGATGGACGTAGAAAAGGTCAGCCTTTCGCTCCTGGTGCTAACCCGATGCACGGCCGTGACAGCCACGGCGCAGTTGCTTCCCTGTCTTCCGTATCCAAGCTGCCTTTCAATGATGCACAGGATGGTATTTCCAATACCTTCACCATCATCCCCGGCGCACTTGGTAAAGAGGATCAGGTATTTGCCGGTGATATTGAACTCGATCTCAATAAGTAATCCGGTAACATCCGGCTCAATATCACCGTGAGATACTCGAGCCGGATCTGAACAGGTAATTTAATTGCATTTAAACCGGTCCGGGTGTCTCCCGCAGGCACCCGACCAAACCAATAAGGAGGCACACAATGGACGAGAAGCAGATGGTTGACGATCTTGTGAAAATGTTGGATGCCGGTATGACGCAGGGTGTCGGTCACGTGAATGTGGATACCGCTGCGGAAGAGGCAACCAAAAACGTTCAGACAATGGGCTGCACGGATTGTTCCAGAACGCCGTTGGCCTGCAGTGTACCGACACTTGAACAGGGTCTGGACGATTATCACTAGGCGATTGTTTATAAAATTGTTTTCGTAACCGTCAACCCCGCATATATAAAAATTATAAGGAGGATATTACAATGGCAAATACTGCACAGGTTGATAATCTTGTAAACTTACTGGATGGCTATGCTACCAAGGGTGGACATCATCTGAACGTTAACGTTCTGAACAGAGATACTCTTCTGGACGCTCAGAAGCATCCTGAGAACTATCCCCAGCTGACGATCCGCGTATCCGGATATGCAGTTAACTTCATCAAGTTGACTCCCGAGCAGCAGGCAGATGTTATTTCCCGTACTTTCCATGAGGCTATCTAATCGAAAGATACCGGAATATTATAATGGGGCAAGCATTTTTGCTTGCCCCATTTTTTATGAAACATCACTCATCGCTTTTTCTCTTCTTTCACATATTCTGCCAGCAACGGCATCAGATCGTAC
>JAFUZJ010000054.1 GCA_017476665.1 Lachnospiraceae bacterium
CTGCAAAATAGATCAGGATCTGCCGCCCCGGTGCCTCCATGCTTTCAAAGGGAGCCGACACCACCAGCATCATGACCGCTCCGCTTCCGTAAATGGGAAGAAACGGTCCCCGCATGAATCCGCGGTTTACAAACCGGCCCGTCTTCAGCGAAACATAAGAGGACTCAAAGCACCATCCAAACAAACAATATAGATAAAAGAAAAACACCCATTGCTCCGTCGAATAATAAAACATTCCGCCACCTTTCAGCGATACACCGCCACTTCCAGCGCCAGCTTACCCTTTCTGGTCTCCCGCGCCTCTCCGAGCACCCGGAATTTCCCATATCCTCTGGCATTCACTGTCTCAAACGGTTTTAACTGTCTGGAATTATTCTCACAGAGCCGTCCGTCCACGTATACCTTCTGCGTCCGAAACAGCTCCAGACAATTCTCTCGCGACTTATTATATACCTTGGCGATCACTGCGTCCACCCGCATAGATGCGACCTGCACCGTCATATGCTCCGGTTCCTCCTGCGGCACTTCCTTTGCACTGTCTACCACCTCGCATTTTACATGCGTATGCCTGACCTGCGTCAGATTTTCACAGACAAACGGTGCAATGGAATCCAGACAGAACAGGTAGGCCTCTCTGTCTCCTACGCGGATATCGCCCAGTGTACTTCTTTCAATTCCCAGATTCATCAATGCACCCAAAAAGTCCCTGTGGGACAGCGCATCTGCAAATTTTGCTGACAGCGGCTGAATATGGACACAGACAATGGGGAGCGGAACCTCATAGCCTAACTCTGCCGCATTGCCGAAACGCACCACTTTCCTGTCCGTTTCCTCAGCGCCTCCGTAGAGCACATAACCCGCATATCCGATTTCCCGCTCGATCTGCCAGAACACATCCTGCTCACTCAGCCCAAGAAACCCCGTAAACGCAAACATGTTCTGGGAAAAGGCCTTGTCGGCCAGATCCCGGAACCTGTTTTTTAACTGTTGTATTTCCTTTTCGTTCTCCATAATTTTTCCCTTATTCAGTGCCTATCCCAGCGCCACATCCAGCACCATCATCAATGCGAAGCCTATGGCAAAAGCGATCGTGCCCACATTGGAGTGTTCCCCTTCGCTTGCCTCCGGGATCAGTTCCTCCACCACCACATAAAACATGGCGCCTGCGGCAAATGCCAGAAGATAAGG
This sequence comes from Lachnospiraceae bacterium, assembly GCA_017476665.1. Taxonomy (GTDB): domain Bacteria; phylum Bacillota; class Clostridia; order Lachnospirales; family Lachnospiraceae; genus Acetatifactor. Next base: position 1,189 of record JAFUZJ010000054.1, read on the forward strand.
CAGGATCGGGGTGACAATATTGGCCAGTAAAATGGCAACCAAAGCCCCCAACGGCTCAACCGCCCCCGACAAAGCTCCCAGTAAAAATGACTTCATCCGGCTGTTTCCCTCGCTCCGAAGCGGCAGGGAGATGATCGCTCCCTCCGGGAAATTCTGGATTGCGATTCCCAACGCCAATGCAAAAGCGCCTGCCATCGTAACCGCTCCGTCGCCGTTTATCACGCCTGCAAAGATTGCACCGCAGGCTGCACCTTCGGGCAGATTATGAATCGTCACTGCCAACATCAACATCGCAGTACGACCCAGACTGCTTTTCGCTCCCTCCGGTTTATCGCTGCCCAAATGGAGGTGTGGTACAAATGAATCCATGAGCAGCAAGAAAAATACGCCTGCCAATAACCCGATGAGGCTGGGCACAAAAGCCAGTTTCCCCATTCCTTCACACATTTCCATCGAAGGTATCAGCAGAGACCATACGGATGCCGCTACCATGACGCCGGCGGCAAATCCCGTAAATATCCTTTGTAAAAGAGGACTGATTGCATTCTTCAGAAAGAACACACAGGCCGCGCCTGCCGTCGTCCCCGCAAAAGGAATCAACAATCCGATTGCCACATTCCAAAACATTCCTGCTTAATTCCTTTCCAATCCACTGTAAAACCCGATAAACCTAAAATCCTGCCAGATCATTGCCCTGCAACGCGTAGATCAGAAAATTCACGCCGCATACCAGATGATAGGCAAACACTCCCCACTCCGCCGGCAGGAAAATGATCTTCCAGCTCTTGCGCCACTCCACAGTATTCTGCAGCACCAGTACAAGCGTCAGAAAGAACACAAAAAACATTCCATGCATATATCCCCATGAAAAATTAGCGTGCATCATGCGAAACCCTTTTTCATACAGACAAAGGAACATCACTGTCGCCACCAGATAATTGTACCATGCAAAGCGATAGAGAAAACTCTCCCTCAGCTTCTTCCAGTTCAGAACTGCCACGCCGATGGTAAGCGCCATCCCCATGATAACGCTCAGCAAAATATTCTTGGAATAGTTGCTCCATACTTTGGCGAAAGCGAACCCGATCCCGGTCTCCTCGCCTTTCACATTGGTCCCGCTGAACACACCGAAAAACTGGTACAAAAGATCCAGGCCTGTGGGTATCATCATCACGCACACACAGAAAGCATTCCGAAAACTTTTCCCCCTGCTCCGGACCAGATCACACAACAAAATGATTCCTATCAAAGGCACCAAGACCAATGTATAACTGGGTTTTGTGATCGTCATCAGAAACAGACTGATGGCAAAAGGCAGGCATTGTTTCCAGGAAAAATGTTCCTGATACCGTTTCAAAAGCTTTGCCGCCTCAAAAAAGCATACAATCGTGAACGGTCTGGTCGCCAGATAGGTGGCGTTCCAGATCGGATTCGGTGTGTAAATCCCCATACACCGATACGCATAATCAAACCCGAAAAAAGCCGTATTCTTCGGAGAATACAGATTTCCCAAAAGGAAAAGTGCAAAACTCAAAAAAGTGATGCCAAGTTCCAATGCGAAAACCTTTGCCCGGCTCCATTCACGGGTATCAACGCCCAGACCCGTGCTCTCTCCATGCACAAGCTGCCCCATATAATACCGGGTAACACACAGCCCCAGTGCATTCAGAAGCGCCGTAGCGATCGCAACACCCAGCGGTGCCCCCGCGATCAGCGCGATTCCCTTTGCCAGCGTAAAAAAAAGCGGATAAGGAAACTCATAATCTCCCTGAATACCGCGCACCTTATTTACATAATCCGGCATATCCGACCGGAATACCGGCACCTCGTAACACTGCATGACAAACAGATACAGCATGACTCCGGTATATGCCATAAGGAGCAGCACAAAAATGATTTTTTGTTCCCGCGGAATCTCATTTCTACGCAAAGCTGATAATCTCCTCTTTGGGTGCTTTCGCCTTCTCCACACTCACAGCATGCAGAATCGGTCCCTCTCCTTTATAATCCTTCCAGTATTCCTTGGACACAGTAGCTGTCACCTTTACCCATTCCTTCTGTTTCAAGGCATCCGCTCCCGGAAACTCGCATGCGTAACCCAGGAAGGCCATATCCTCCGCGCAGCAGGTCATTGCCATGCGTCCGGGCACAAAATAGCCCTGAGGAAATCCTTCCGGTTTCAGTACCATCGCTACAAACTGTATCTTTTTCCCGATATAGCGCTCCAGATGATCCATGGCATCCAGATAAAATATGCCATACCCATGATTATCCAACACAACGGTTTCCTGCTGCAGATCGTAAGGCAGATCCTCCTCAAAGATTTCATCGATCTCGCCGTTGGAATCCTCAAAGATCACATCTGCCGACGGATTCACCGCCTTGATATTGCGCTTATAACTGCCCAGATCCTCAATCCCGTCACAGCGGTTGAAGATGATCATCTCCGACTTACGGATCTGCTCTGCTAACAGAGACCGCATATTGGTATAGTACATGGGAAACGTGGAACCGTCAATCGTGGTGATCTGCTGCTCCACCTTCCAATACCAGGGGAATTTCGCATTCTTGTAATTCCACATGCCATTATATTCTATGATAATGCGCTCCGGTCTGTGCTTCTTTTCCAACTCCGTCAGATGCGTCGGCGTGAAATCCTCCTCATTCTCCACCAGTTCTATCTCTGTGCGACTCTTTTTTAACAGCGCCTCATCATATTCCTTCTCCCCTTCCTCACAGAGGATCAGCAATGTCTTGCCTTTGATCTGGAAATAGGGCTGAGCCAGCGTAAAAGAAATGAATTCCGTCTTGCCGCTCTCCAGAAATCCGTTTATCACATATACAGGTTTCGTCATTTTAAACCTACCTCACTTTGCATCCAAACACTTATTCCGCCTTGCCTGCAAACAGCTCCGCCAACTTATCTTCGCGCAGTCTTGCACCGATCACGCAGATTTTGCCGGTCACCTCAGGCTTGCCGCTTCTGATCTCATGCTCCTCGGGCACATAATCATAATAGATCCAGGTGCCGTCCTCTGCGGGAACCATACCCTTCGCACGCAGGATATCACCGTACCAGCCGCTGTCAAGCTCCTCGAAGATATGCTCGATCTGCTCCTTTGTATAAGTCTTGGGCGTTTCCATGCCCCAGCTGGAAAATATTTCATCTGCGTGGTGATGGTCATGATCATGGCATCCACAGCTGCAGCCCTCGCCGTGCTCATGATCATGATGATGCTCGTGCTCCTCATGGTCATGGTCGTGCTCCTCGTGGTCGTGATCGTGATCATGGTGATGATGCTCGTGGTCATGATCGTGCTCCTCGTGGTCGTGATCATGGTCGTGGTGATGGTGCTCATGTTCCTCATGATCATGGTCGTGGTCGTGATGATGATGCTCGTGCTCCTCGTGCACGCTCTCCAGCATTTCCTTCAGCATATCCTCCAGCTTGTCCGCACCTTCGATGGTCTTCAGCACATCCTTACCGTCCAGCTGATCCAAGGGTGTTGTAATGATGGTCGCCTTATCATTGTGCTCTCTCACAATATTCACAGCCGCATCCAGCTTCTCTCCCTGTACCTTATCGGTTCTGCTCAGAATGATCGTGCCGGCATATTCAATCTGATTCACAAAAAACTCACCAAAGTTCTTGGCATACATCTTCGCCTTGGATGCATCTACCACTGCCACGGCGCTGTTCACCTGCACATCCAGATCCTTCGCCACATTTTCCACAGCGCGCAATACATCAGACAGTTTCCCTACACCGGAGGGCTCGATCAGAATACGCTCCGGCGCATAAGTCTCAATCACATCCTTCAGAGCCGTTCCGAAATCTCCCACCAGCGAGCAACAGATACATCCGGAATTCATCTCTTTGATCTCGATTCCCGCATCTTTCAGGAACCCGCCGTCAATGCCGATCTCACCGAACTCATTCTCGATCAGCACTGTCTTGGATCCATCCAGTGCCTCCTTCAGAAGCTTCTTTATCAGAGTGGTCTTTCCCGCTCCCAAGAAACCAGATACCACATCAATTTTAGTCATTGTATTTTATCCTCCACTTCAAATAGTTGTTGCAAACGATTCGCATCTTCTATTTTCTACCATGTCTCCCGGAATGTCAAGCCACGGTTTCTAAAACTTATATAAAAATTTAATCCATTTCTCCTCTTCCGGTCTGCACCACATGAAGCGGCACCGCCGCCAGCTGTCCCGCTTCATTGCCTCCGCAGGCAATACCGATCAACTGATCCTGCGCATTATAAAGCCCGCAGCCGGACATCCCCGGACGCATCACGCACTCCGCCAGCATCATGTACTGAGAAAAATCCTCAACAAAAATCCAGTTCTCCTGCAATTCTCCCTCATAAACCACCTTCTGGCCTTCATCCCAGCCAATGGTCCGCACCGTATCACCCGCCTTCAGACCATCATAATCCTGTTTTTCTGCCACAGAAACCTTCTGTGGCTGCAGTTTTTCCTTTTCCAGCTCTGCCCTAGTCAAAAACAAAAAGGCCAGATCCGCATCCCACACAGTCTCATACCTGTCGCACACGATCTCAAATTCCGCATCATGCGTCCAATTCTCCGGATCACGAAAGCCCACGACCACCTGCTTATCCTCCGCGACCCGGTCCAGCACATGCCCTGCTGTCACAATACAGATCTCTTTTTCATTCATTTCCAGAACCACACCGTTTCCAGAGGCATAGATCACATTCTGTGCCGTATCTTTCACGGCAATCTCCACCACACTGTCGACCGTCACGCTGTCAACCGCCACACTGTCGACGATATCACTTGTACTCTCCTCATTGTTCTTCCCGGTGCTGCGTCCCGGTTTTCCCAGAATCCCATAGGGCATCAGCAGGATTCCCACCATCGACAGGATCACCAGAAAGAACAGTTTATTTCTTCCATATCCGTCTCTCACATTTCCTCCTAAATACAAAACAGACCGCTCGCCCAAGGGCACGGTCTATTTGTTGTAAGCAAAACGATAAGCCGGGTTATGTCGTTGGACGATCATCTATCTACTGCGGCTGTTGCCAGCCACCTCTAGCGACCTACCTGAAAGCAGGCCGGGCCGACCTGTCGCTTTCTATTTGGTCTTGCTTCGGATGGGGTTTACATGGCTCCGCCCGTTACCGGACGGACGGTAGTCTCTTAAGCTGCCTTTCCACCCTTACCAAAAGTTGTTTGCTGCGCAAACAACTTTAACGAAATTTGCAATGCAAATTTCGCCGGAACGCTTCGCATTCTTCCCAAAGGAATCCTGCGCCTTCTTCCTTCTTGGCGGTATATTTCTGTTGCACTGGCCTTGGAGTCGCCTCCACCGGACGTTATCCGGCATCCTGCCCTGTGAAGCCCGGACTTTCCTCACCCGGATACTCGCGCATCCGGCCGCGATCGTCTGTCTTACTTACAATGCCTAATTATATCTTTTTTTCCCGAAAATGGCAAGCCTGAAAACGCCTATTGATTCAACAGCACCTGTATCTGGTTGAAAAGATCCTCCCTTGTCATAGCACCCAGCCTGCCGGATACCACCGCTCCCTGCGCATCCATGAAATAGGTCAGCGGAATTGAATACGCCCCATAAGAATAAGCCCCTTTCATCTCCGTGTCAAAGTACACCGGAACTGTGTAACCGTTCTCCTCAATAAAGCTCTTCACACCGTCTATCGTATCCCGCTTGCCGTCCGTCAGATTGACCAACACAAAATTGATGTCCCCTCCATACTGCTCATAGGCTTCCTGTATATGCGGCATCTCGGATTGACAGGGACCGCACCAGGTCGCCCAGAAATTCAGGATCACGGGCTTCCCCAGCAGCTCCGAAAACGCAATGGTCTCGCCATCTGCATTCAGCATGGTAAAATCTATCACCTGCTGCGACGTTTCCTGTGCACCGCTCTGCTTCTCTTTTTCATAATTCAGAGACAGCTTAGTATAAGCCAATGCCGCTCCCAGCAACAGCAGGATAAACGCCGTAAATCCCAGCAACCACTTTACGTAATTCTTCATGTTCCTTTCTGCTCCTCTCACAACTTTTTCACGTGCTGCCCTGTTCTCACACCGAAAGGACCGCCAGCAGCCGGTTCAACTGCCCCGCCATCATCAGTATCCCGACCAGGATCAGGAATCCGCCGCACACCTTGTTGATCACACTATAATGCTTCTTGATAAACGCGAACGCGGTATGCAGCTTTTCAATCAAAACCGCCGATATCACAAAAGGTATGCCCATGCCCAGCGAATACGCAAAAAGCAGCAGCAGCCCTTTCCCGGACCCTCCGGACGCAGATGCCAGCATCAGCGCCGATCCCAGAAACGCACCGATACAGGGCGTCAGGCTCACGGCAAAGATCATGCCGAACACCAGGGCAGACAACCCGCTTGTGATCTCCCATTTTACCTGCATCCCTTTGAAAAAGGTCAACGGTATAATTTCCAGAAATCCAAGTCCCAAAAGAATCACGATCACCCCCGTCACCAGATTGACAATGGTCTGATACCGCATGAGAACTCTGCCGATCGTCCCTGCAAATAAACCCAACATGCAAAACACCACCGTAAATCCCACCGCAAAACAGATGGCGCCGTATAATGCCCTCCTCCGCTTTGCTGCACCGGCAAAATAGCTGATGTAGATCGGCAGCATTGGCAGCATGCATGGCGATATAAATGATATGATTCCCTCCAGAAAAGTGATCAGATATTCCATGTTCCCCTCATTTCGTAAAAAATGCGATTCCCGTTACAGGAATCGCATTTTATTATAACCCTTTATAGCTTGTTCTAACAAATATTTCGTCAAGCTGCATTGCGGCTACATGGTCGTGGTATAGGTGGAATTTCCATCCAGATTATATGCCGCATTGGACGTATAACCATTGGAAGCATCCGCCTGCGTTCCCATATAGTAATTTACCAGAGATGCACTGGTAGCAACAGAGGAACCATAATCCTGGAACGTACTCTTCACCTGAGCCATGTCAGCATTCTTGAATACATCCTCATTCACCGACAATCTGCCATTGCTGCCCACCGTAACGCCAAACTGACTCAATGCATCTGCACTCCTCGCCGTAGTCTCTTTGATCCTTGTCAGGTTAGCGGACACACCGGAATTTGTGCTGGACTCTGCCGCATCAAACATCTTATTGTAATTGTCCGCAAAACTCTTTACCGTAGACAGAATGCTCGCCACATCATACTGATCGGTTTCCTTGCCGTCTTTATCCTTCACCTTCGCATAAAGATCCGCAGACGACAGTGCCTTCGCATCTGCCTTCACACCTGCAGCACTGGTATTGGTATCCTGTTTCGCCGCCGTGGTGGTCGCAACGCTGGACGTACCAGAATTGCCTGTGGCATATCCCAGACGGGACGCAACCATAGAACCGTAACTTGTGATATCGCTGCCGGAAAACAATTCCTGCACCTTGGATACATCTGCAGATTTCAATGCCTTCTCATCCAAAGCCAAAGTTCCGTCCGAATTCACCGTGACTCCGATCTCCGCCAACTTATCCGCGTTGGTAGCGGTACTGCGCATCATGGAAGCCACATTCGCGGTCTTGCTCTGCAAATTAGAATCCTTCGCAGCATTCACCACATTGTTATACTCCGACACGAATGACTTCATGAGCGAGCCCACCTTATCCTGCACGGACTGACTGCCGCTCACATTCGCATAAGCGCTGTCACTCTGCAATGCGGAAACAGAACTCTTCAGGCTGGAAAGCCCGGTGGTCAATGTGGAATTCGCTTTCTGCGTCTTGGCCGAAACAGTCGGATTCTTCTTGGAATCCAGGATCTGACTCAAAACATCCGTAGACTTCTTCGTCGTGCCGGAGGTCTTCCCTGTAGTCTGGTCAGCCCCCTGTGACTTGTAATAAGCTTTCAGCGTCTGCTTGTATGCACCGCTCTGAATCGACTTTCTCTCTGTAAACATGCCATACAGATCAGCCGAATTGCTCTTCGAGGTACTACCCGAGCCAAACAGCGCGCTGATTGAATTAGAACTCCATGAACTTAACGTCGACATAATCATCACTCCTTTGAAAACACGTCACATCCATGTGAAAAAAGTTTACAATTTTCCTTATACTAATAATAACGTATATACCCGGAAAAATCAAGAAGTTTCTTAATATTTTGCCTTTTCTCCCTGTACAATCCCCAAAATGGTTTCGAACACAGTTTGATTGTCCTGTACCACCAGTGCTACTCTCTCTTTCGCCCGGCTCAGACCATGGAACAGATTGCGCACTGCCTCTCCCTTGGACCGGAGGTATCCCGCCTCATCATACCGGAAGCTGTCATCCAGAAACATTACCACCCGGTCAAACTCTTTCCGCGCCACCTCCACGGCATCCCGGATATACACGTACCCTTCCGCCTCATAGTTATGCAGCAGCCGCTCCGCCTCCATGCAGTTGTTGCCATAAGATAACGTCACCGACGGATACTCTCTTCTGTGATTGCCGTTCTTCACATACATCACGCACCCGATAAATGCAGAAAGTTCACTGTTCACACGGATCCGGTTGGTCAGCTGATACGACACATAATCGGGGATCTCCTCAATCAGCCGTGCCCCGTCCTGTGTCCGCTCCATTGGCGAAATGGCATCTTCCCTGTCATACGAAAAGATCACCGGTGCCTTCCATGCCTCCGCGCGCTCCAGCACCTCCTGCAATACAGGAGCCTCGATCCGATGCCCCTCATCCACGCAGATCACCGCGTATCTTCCCGCGTCACGCCATTTCTCCAACATGCTCCGATCAAAAAAATCAATCCGTTTCAGCCGCTCATCCAACTGCTCCAATTCTTTTACCCAGGAACCGAAGTGCAGCACACACACCTTTTCCCGCCAGGAGAGCTGCATAGCGATGTCATAGAGCAGGATTGTCTTCCCCGTACCCGGCAACCCGGTAAAGCCCTGGACACATTGTGCATTCTGCTGGATTCGTTTCAGAATATGCTTTTTGATATCCTTCTGCTGGGACGTCAGAAAATACTCCTGTCTGAGAAACCGTCCCGGATCTGTCAACGGCGAGATCAGGTATTTATCCTCCTTGAACAGTTCCTCAATGTCGCCGTCATAGCAGTTATCCTGCCTGTGCAGGACCTCTGCCAGTTCCTCCCAGTGTGCCTCCACCAGCCTCCCGCTATTGGACAGCCGCACCAATCTGTCCCTGCTGCTGACGTATGTGTACGAATAGATTGTCCGTCCCAGTGTCCCCAGATAATGCCTGTTCTGCAAAAGCTGTTTCTGGATCACCTCATCCGGCACGTCCCCGCTCTTTAACTCCACATTCACCACATAGTCCGCGTTCACGCGCAGCAGGTCAAATTCTTTTCCCAACTTGGGCATGATAAAGGAATAGAAGAATTCCATTTCATAGGCACGTTCCTCCACCGCCTCCAGCTTGGCGGAAAATGCTTTCAGATCCTGAATCTCCCATTCCTTGATCTTCAGATAATGTTTTCGTCGGGACATCTGCCTCTCCAGCCTCTGCTGTGTCAGCGGATCATCCAGCCGTGTCAGGGCATAAATATTGATGGGTTTCAATGTCGGTCACCTGCCTGATCTGTTTACCCTGATTATACCCCAGTCTGCCTTCTGCCACAAGTAGGACTTTGACACAATCGGCCTGCCCCGCAGTCTGGCCCTTCCGTTCCCATTCTTATACGATCTCGTGCTGCAACAGCACATGACTCAACACTGTCACAAACACTGCCACCAATAGCGCACGCATTGCCACAGGCCCCTTCAAACCAATCTCATACGTGTCCCCAAGCCACATACTGATGCAAAAAAGACTCCCAAAGACCGCCCTCAGCACATAATAATGCACCCCCCGGAATACAAAGGTTCCTCTCCCTGCCGCAATGTCCCGCCTGCCCCGGAAGAAATAACACAACACGCAGACACAGATACTTACCGCCACCGGAAATTCCAGCAATGGCTCCAACTCGATGATCACCAGGTAATGAAGCACTGTGAAAAAAACACATCCCAGTATGCTCCTGCTGACCTGTCTGCCCAAAACAGCAATGCAATAGAACATAAAGCATATCTGTATCGCCCGCACATAATCCGGGAAATAATACCCAAATGCCCCAAACAATTCCTTCTTATACAGCTCACCCAATCCAATTCTCACAATCCGGTACACGGCATTCTCCACCAGCAACAACGCGCCAAAGGAAATTGCGCCGCAGAGGATATCATAGGTCACAAAGCTGCTTCTTCGGATTGGCATCCGCTCCTCCATCTCTATACCGCCTTTTTGACTCTGTACTGTCCATCTTGCCAACTGAAATCCCCACAGCAGCACTACCGCCACACCGGTAAGCAGATCTGCCCTATCCTTCACCCGCATATGAAAGTTCATGTAAGCATTAGCGCTATCACGCATTAACACAGTCTCCTGTTCTCCGCTCACCGCCTCCATTTTCCGGGAATTTTCCGTCTGGATCGCCTGATACGCGCTCACGCTCTGGGCAAGAAAGGTGAACCAATAGACCCCAAATACAAGTATCGCCGACGCCAATACTATCCAATACCTTCTGTCTCTCCGAAATAACTTTCCAAACTCCCTCATAAATTTGCCTCCTTCTGCAGATTTCCATGGTGCATGACCAGAGCATAGACCTCCTCTAACGACACCCTGTCTTTCGCAATCTCCCGCAGACCCATAGACGCCAAACGCGACTCATTTAGCCGCCTGTCCCCTATGGTATAGAGCGTCACGTTCTTTCCCATCCAGTGGTCTACCGCCACGCTGATACCATCCTGCTTCTGCAACGTCTTCGCGACAGCCTCGTCCGCCGCCACGGCATTCCACTTCTGCACCTGCTCAAACAGATCATCCACCGGTGCATCCAACATAATTGTTCCCTCTTTCAAGAATGCCACCCTGTCGCACAGCCGTTCCACGCTCTCCAAATCATGACTGCAAAGCAGTACACCGATCTCCCGCTCCTCTGCTTCCTTGGTCAAAAGTTCGCGAAAAATCACTTTCCCGTCCTGATCCACCCCTGTTTCCGGCTCGTCCAACAGCAGATATTCCGCATTCTGCGCAAACATAAGTGCCAGCACGAACCGGGTATATTGCCCCTTAGAGAGCGTCTCCGGCCTTTTCTTCAAATCAAGCGACATTCTCTCTGCCAACTGTAAAAAACGCTCCATGGAAAAATCGTCGTACAGAATCTCCATATCCCGCATAATATGCTTCAGGGAACAACCTCCTGCAAAGCCCATAGTATCGGATCCGTATGCCACCTTTTGCTTAACCTCCGGCATGTCATAGATTGTCTTTCCATCATAACTCACCTGTCCTTTGCGCGGTTTGTAAGTGCCATTCATGCACTTCAATAGCGTGGTCTTTCCGGAACCATTGGGACCCACCAGTCCACAGATCTGTCCTTTTTCTATTCTCAGATTAATGTCGTGCAGTACTTCCGTTTTATCATAACTTTGCGTTACATTTTCTACCGCGATCATCTATGTCCCTCCGTTCTTTCTTGCTCTCTTCCCTTTTTCGCGTCTCAGATTGCATCATATATCTCCCCGATCATCTGCAACACCATTTCCTTAGAGACCTTCGCCCGCTTCAACTCGATCAGTTCACTTCTCAAATTACATCGGATCTTTTCCCTGTCAAGCGGCAGTGTCTCCGTGACCGGCTGTGCGGCGATAAATGTCCCTTTCGCGCGAATGGTCTCGATCACCTGCTGCCGCTCCATCTCCTGATATGCCTTCGCCACCGTGGATGGCGTCACACCCAGATCCTTTGCCATCCCCCGCACCGACGGGATGGCATCCCCAGGCTTCAGATACCCTTGCAGAATCTGAAGCTTTATACTCTCGATGATCTGCTCATAAATCGGCTTTTTACTCCTGTAATCCAGTTCTATCACGTACTCACCCCCTCTGTCTCTGCACCAGTATTCATGTCCGGATATACAAAATTCCATCTGTGTTATCTGTATTGCTCTGTGTAGTACAGTATAGCATATGTTCTTTTACCTGTCAAGCAATTACACACAAAAAAGGAATCGCTTTTTCCTTACGATTCCTTTTCCGTTCTATGCTGTTTTATCATTTTTTCTATGTCATTCCCCGCTTTTTCATGCGTCTTCTGAGCACCGCTGCACCGAGCGCCCCCATTAACAGCAGGATCAGCCAGGTCTTTTCATCCGGCAGATACTCCTCCCCTGTCTTCGGCGACTTCTTCACAGGCGCATTTTCATCTGTGGGCGATGCCGGCTGTCTCCCGGGTTCCACGGGATCTTCGCGTTCCTCCATATCCTTGTCCGTATAGACCAACGCATAGGTGGAGAACCGGTCTGTGGCAAAGCTTAACGTCGTTCCGCTTTCATCCTGTACCGTGTCAAGCAATTTGGCCTGCCCGTCATGCACACGTACCACCTTGAAACTTCTCGTATACTCGCTGTATCGCTCGGGCAGATCCGGCGCATTCATAACGATCTCGATCGGCGTATCCACCTCATGAACCGTGCTGATTCCCTGGGTCTCCCCGTCAATGATGATCTGTTTGAACAAAGTGATATCGAAATAGGTAACCCCCGTGGCCCCCTGCGCTGCCAGTTTTGCCACTTCCGCCCGCTCCGATGCCTGCACGCTGGTATCAATGCCGGAAATGTTCAGATACAGATTTACCACATAGTCCAGTCCCGCTTTTCGTGCTTTCTCCGTCACTGCCTGCTCATCTGCCGTGAGTACATTCGCTGCCAGATCCGCTGTCAGATCTTCCGTCTGTACCAAAGGCACGTCTTCTTCCAGAACAATATAAGTGACGATCTTTCCCGTTCCTTCTGCGATCTCACCCTTTCCGTCGGTCTGTGTCTTAGCCGTGTCCACGATCTTCCAGGTGAGATTTACCGTACCGTAATATTTTCCTTTTCCCGTTACCGTAATGCTGTAAGTACCCATTTTTTCAGCTTCCGGTGTTCCCGTAAGCTCATATTCTTCCTGCGCAAGCCGCATTTTGTGATCCGTCACAACCACCTGCGGCACATGGCGGACACCCTCCTGATAATCAAACACTTCCCTGTCGAGTGTTGCAATGCATTCCCGCAGGCTCTTTGGCGCCGCAGACAGATACGTCGCATTTCCCGCTCCGTCGACCAGTTTTGCATAAACCGTATAGCCGCCTCTCGCCGGAATATCAAAATCACCGTTGTACGGCTTCCACGCTTCCTCGCCCAGTAAACGCAGCGCCGTATCCGTCAGCGTACCGGTGGTCCTGTAATATAAAATCCGGTCCAGACCGCTTCCGGTGTCCTCCCCTGTAATCTTCACATTCCGCAGTTCTTCCGCCGCATTGCTCCAAATTCCTTTCGCCTCTGTGTCGGACAGCGTGATCCTGCCTGTGGGCGGCGTGATGTCAGCTACTCCTTCCACCGTAAAGATACTGTCCGTTTCCGCCCTGTCTATAGCAAACGTATAAATTCTGCCTCCATTGTCATCCGTCCCCGCATCAGTCAGGCTGACTGCCATTCCATTCAAACGGACCGCAAAATTGCCTTCCGCCCCGCCGGTCACCATGCTGTAACCTCTGTGCAATACAAATGTTACGGTCGCGCTCTCATGCCATGCCAGACCGCCCCGGGCAGTCACCGCCTCATCCACCGTCATGGTATATCCGATCTGTTCCGCTTTCCGGGGAAGTTCCACCTGCAATCTTCTACCCGGCTCGATCACGACTTCAGCCACGTCAGAAGCCGTATAATTCTTCTTTGCCGCATAACGCACCTGATAAGTGCCGGCGGCAAACGTAAGATCAGTCTGGGACACCGGTACAAACGCAGACAAAACAGCCAAATCTCCTTCTGCCTTCCCATATTCCATGCCCACGTCAAGTCCCTGAATCCTGCCGTCTGCTTTGCCCCAAACGGTCTCCGCTATCGCTGTAAGTTTGGGAACCTGCTGTTCTTTTTCCGTAATGCGAAATACCGCCTGCTCCGGATTATACAGCGTCAGTATATAATGCGCATTTGCCAGATTTCCCAGATTGTACGCGTATTCTCCCGCATCCTCGCCGGAATCTCTTCCGATATTTCCCGTCAACGCCTCGCTGTCCGCCAGTCCTTCCGCCACATAAGTCAGTTCCGGATCCGCCTCCCCATACACCTTCTGTGCAGCCACCGGCGTAATGCGGATCTCTTTCGGCACGATACGAAATGATGCTTCCACATCGGCACCGATATAATTGCCCTTTAACGCAATGCTCGCACCTGCAGACGTTTCAGCAGTACTCAGCTCCACATTGTTGCTGTATGTTGCCTCATAATCCACACCTGCCCGCAGCACACTGCCGCAACAGGTCACCGTGAGCGCCGGCTCGATTTCACTGCCCGTATACGCCTGATCCGCGATCGGTGCGATCTCCACAGGTCCTACAGATATCATAACGCTGGTACGATTTCCCGCCTTATCCATTGCCGTGACCACATGACTCTTTCCGTCCGCTGATATCGAATACGTACCGTCTTCCTCCGTCACATCCTGACCGTCCACTTTTACCAATTCCGGATAAGTATCCGTCACCGTAAACAATACATCTTTCGTATAAACCCAGCCGTCCACCACGCCGCTGATCACCGGCGGTATCGTATCGATCACCATGCCGTCCGAGGAGAGATACAGAACATTTCCTGCACGGTCGGTGACTTTTGCATAAATCACATACTTCGCATTCCGATCGATCATAAATGCGCCGCTGTATGCGGTCCAGTCCGTTTCCTCCATGGACTGCACCACCGCTTCATCAAGCTGCGCTGCAGAAACATAATATCCTATGGATTCCACACCGCTTCCGGCGTCGGACGCTGTGATGGTCACGCGCTGCATCTCCTTAAAAAAGATGCCAAACGTAATTTTGTTCAGGATGCTCTGCCATGTATAGGTCGAAACCTGAATCTCTGCCTCCGGTTTGGTCACATCCGCCACACCCGCCACGGTCACCACGCTGTCTGTTTCCGCCTGTGCAATGGTATATTGGTAGGTCGTATCACCGTTCGCATCTGTCCCTTCCCAGGTCAGAGATACGGTCACCCCATTCACCATCACGGCAAAATCCTCCTCCGGCGTATATCCTGCTTTTAGCACAAAGGTAAGCACCGCATCCTCATGCCATGCCAGCTCCGTCCGATCCGCCGTCAGGAGATATCCGATCTGATCATTCTGTCCCGGAAGGGTAACCGCGAGTTTCCTGCCAGGTCCTATCACCACATCCGCCGCCTCGGAAACCTGATAATTCTTACTTTCCGCATAGCGCACCCGGTAGGTTCCTGCCGCAAGTCTCATGCCCGCATCCGTCACCTTTTCATAGGTCGCTGCATTGCCTTCTGCATCCACCGGCGCATACTCCATGTAGGGATTCCCCTCACCGCTGTATATCTCCAGTCCGGTGATCATGCCGTCCTTTTTCCCAAATATGGTTTCATCATTCCCTGAAAGTTCCGGCTTGCTCTGATTCCTCTTCTCGATGACAAAAGAGGTAGATACCAGCTCCGGATCCTTCGGCAGTGCATAATTGGATGCGTTCGCCCCGCCCAGGGACGCCGCCACAGCAGTATAGCTTTCACCGGGTTCATTGGCATCCGTCTGCTCTCCGGTCACGGCAATCGTCACCTCTTCACCGTCAAGCACGCCCTTTGCCACGGCCATCGGCTTCTGCGGCAAACCGTTATACACAAACTGCCTATTCCCCCACTCCACCTCGATTTCAATGGGAGAAATTGTAAAGTTTTTCGTCAGATCCTCAGCTGCCACTGTATAATTCGGATTACCCAAAAATGTGATCACGGCAATATACGGAGTATCGCTGGCATTTACCTGCTCTCCGCTCACCTCTATCACTCCGGCATCCCCGTCTGCAATCCCGTTCACGGTCACGGCCGGGATATGCGTGCTGCCGTCATAGACAAATTCCGTACTGCCCCACAGGATCTCCAGCTTCCGCGGTCGGATCTGAAACGTGCCTGCAAACGAAGCCGCCTGCACCCCGTCCCGTGTCACAGTGACCGAGATCGAAGCCGTGCCCACATTCGTGTTATTGGCATAAGCCGCCGTATATTCCTCTGTTGCCAGAACCGTTTCCTGTATCCCGCTTTCCGCTGCCTCACGCGTCTGAAGCGTCACCGACAGATCGTTCTGCACAACAGAGCTGCCGGTATAGATCAAATCCTCTATCCCTGTCACCACAAGCCTGGTTGTAACAAACTCCACCTGATCCGACAGCGGATTGGCAGCCGACCGGGCCACCAGATAGTAGGCAGTCTCGGACTCCAGACCCGCGTAGATCACCGTGCCCTCCGGCGCCGCAGCATAGTCCTTCACAACCGTTTCCCCATCTGACGCAAGCAGAGCATATTCATACTGCGGATCCAGATGCGTAAAGCGCATACTCTCGGGATACACCGTCCAGTCAGGAAGAACCTCCTGTCCCTCCCCGTCCAACGTGGAGTCCACCGGATTAATGGCTGTCGTCACCGTATGAACATCCTGCACCCGGGCATCCGCTTTCCCGATCTCCAATGCCTGATGTAGATATGGCGTATCGTCTCCCAGATTCCGCCCTGTCATACTTTGCCCTGGCTGCCAGCCGATCGTGGTGTCCGATACATTCCCAAGTACTTCCCCTGCAAGAGACAAGACATTGCTATCCGGGTCCACCAGTCTGTAAGAAAAGTCCGTATCCAACTCCTTCGCTGTGACCGTGGAAGAGGTGACCTCATAATTCCCCTTTTGCGCCTGCTTGATCACATGAATTGAATTCAGGATATCCGGATCCAGACTGGAATAAAAATCCGATGTGACCACGCTCCCTGCTGCCATTGTCCCATAATCAAAAGTGACCGCAATGGCATCGTCCTCCAATACATATCCGTTTGTATTCGTCTTTGTCATGACAATGTCGCTGTCTTCCGCATATGTCTTTGCAGTAATCGGTGCTGTATCCCAAAGTCCCGTCAAATAAGCACTGTTTGGGGAAAAGGCAACCGCTCTCGAAGCCCTGACCCTATTATCAAATATCATAAAAAAGAACGCATTCAGTGTTTCTGCGCCTCTGGCAACCACCAGACAGTAATTTTGCTCCCCAGCAGGTTTGGTCGGATCCGGGTTGCAAACCACTTTATCGTAGGTGTAATGGGTATTATGTGTCCATTTGTCCTGATCCGGATCAAAACTCCGCACAAATCTGACATTCGAAATACTCTTGCCGCTGTTGTTTATAACCTTAAGAGAAGTGTTATACTGCTTGTCATAGACGCCAAAGGAATAGGTGAAAGAAATCTCTACTCCCTCCGCCGTCGTTCCCATGACAGTACAGGAAAGCGTATCCCCATAGGAAGTATCTACCGCCTCGGGCTGTACTGACCAACTTCCGGTATAGTTGCCATTTCGATCTGCAACCAAGTGTTCATAGGTTGTATCGTTCAGTTTATAAGAAAAGATCCATCTCTCCTCCGGATCTCCCGGCACAAAAAAGTCTCCGCTGGTAGGTACATTGCCGGTACCCCATCCATCCTCATCAATCAAAAGTCCCAGCATTCCATAACGTTCCGTTCCCGATTTGCTTGTCCAATTGGTGTCCGGAGAGTTTTGCTCGCAGTGAAATCCCCACACCGCATCAGGGGCAGCAGAAGTTCCAAAACTCCCGTGTTTACTGATACCGATCTCCATATAGTATCCGCCCAGATAGACATTTCCCTTGCTGTCCGTATAACTGCGGGGCTGCGTATAATCGATGGACACCGCATCCGTCACAACAATCCCATATTCCACCCCATCCATGGTGAATTTCAGCCACTCTTCGGTATAAAAAGGCTGTCTCGCCGCCACAGACCACACGCCGTCTTCCCGGACAGCCGAGAACAGTTCCTCATTGCTCACCGACACATCCGTAATCTCGCCGTTCACCGTGATCCCCACTGCATCCAGAATGGCCGACAGGCTCACCCTTTCATCCCCCTGCAGCACATACTGCCTGGTTCCGTAGGTGAACTCCACCGTGTAATAGGAAAATCCCTGCGTCTGGGCCACAACCGCCGCATCCACGTCCACCTCCACATCAGCAGACTCCGCAATCCCCTCCTCCGCAGCTACCGTCTGCGTCGCAAGACTTTCTGCCCAAAGACCGTCCTCCACTTCTGCCACATGATATACCCGGGATTCCAGATTCTCATTGGAAACCTCCGTCATGGCAAATGAAACTCTGACTGCACCTCTCTCAGAATCCGGCTGGATCTCCTCGCCCTCCGCACTGTATACTTTAATGTCAAAGGTATAAGATGCCGCTACATTCTGCTCCTCATCGCGCACCTTCTCCACCGCGTCCTGCACCTCTGCCGCCTCAGAGGCCGTTACCTCCCGTACGGAAAGAACTGCATTGACCGGCAGAACGCCCTGATCTGCCATCACAGACACGACACCGCCGCCTACTTCCACAGACTGTTCAAACGGCTTAAGATAAAACAGATCGTTGCCGGAAACAGTAGACAGTAAAAGCAGGTCATTGGCGGAAACACTGTCTACTGCGATCTTCCCGCTCTCTACAAGCTGAACGGACTCTTCCTGAACAATCTCTTCCGAAATGCTTTCAGCCGGGATGATTTCCTCCGGCTCCATTATTTCCTCCACAACATCCCCGCCCGATACATTCGGGATTCTTTCCGTTTCCCCCATCTCCATCGCATAGGCGTTGGTTTCCACACTGCCCAAAAAGAGCGCTGCAGACAACAGATATGCCAGCACTTTTCTCATTTTTCCCAAATGCCTTTTCTTCATCACAGCTGCTCCTTTCTGTCAGAATATATTCTATATTATTTTACCATATTTTGCATGGCAAAACAAGGCAAAAGCCCTTATTTTGCTTGATTATTTTGCTTGATTTTCAGCCGCATTTCTTGACTTTTGACATGGATTAGGATAGTATTGGAACGAGGCGTCCTGACGCCGTGAGAGGCAAGACTATGGAAAAATCGTTAACCCGTGATACATCAAGCAAAAAAGACACCCTTTTCTGGGCAATATTATTTATAGCCGGGCTGCTCTGCATCTGGAAAACCCAGCGCGCCGTACCGATCATGATGGATGACGAGTGGTACAGCACCGTACTGTCCTCTGAGGCACCCCTTTCTTCCCTGCATGATATTGTGCAGGCACAGATCTGGCACTATCTCAACTGGGGCGGGCGCACCGTTGCCCATACCATTGACCAGCTGATCCTTTTTTGTCTGAATGAGCCCGCTGCAGATGCATTGAATGTGTTCATGATCCTGCTGTTAGCCTGGATGATCAACGCCATCATGCACATCCGCAGGGAACACTTCTTTGCTTTCTTCACTTTGACGATCGGCTTTTTGCATGCCCTGAACGCCAACTGGAAGATGAGCATGTATTGGCAGACGGGAGCCTGCAACTATCTGTACACCACTGTTTTGATCCTGGCTTTTCTGTGGATCTATCTGAAAACCTTGGAGCCGTCATCGGAAACACCATCCAAAACGGGACTTCCATTCAACCTGCTGAAAGCCGTTATGCTCCTTATTCTTGGACTTTTATGCGGCTGGACCAACGAGAACATGGGCCCTGCAATCTGGATACTCACTCTGTTGATCATGTTTCTGCACAAACGCGCCAAGAAATCCATTCCCCTCTGGATGTTTTCTGGAAACTTGGGGTGTCTGGCCGGCAGTGTACTGATGATCCTCGCACCCGGGAACAGCGTCCGCAGTGCAGAAGTCACAAGCAGTAACTACGGGACACTCTGGCAGATTTTCCTGCGCATGTACGGTGTCTGTAAAGGCGCCTGGGAATATTTGTTTCCGGTACTGTTAGTAACGGCTGCAGCTCTGCTGATCAACCTGTGTATCCGTAACATTCGCCCGAGTCAGACAGAATGCATTCTCCTGATCGGCGGGCTGCTCTCCTGGGGCGCTATGGTTCTGTCACCGCATTATCCGGACCGGGCCGCTTTCGGCACTATGTGCTTTTTACTGTGCGTATTGATGTCTCAGGCGCAGGCGATCCTTTCTGCGCTGACCGACAAATGGCAGCGAGCTTTCTTCGCAGGGATCGGCATTTTCATCTGGCTGCGCGGCATGTACTTTTTGGGCGAGTTTCTGGCAATCTGCTGGGGCTGGATCCGGTAGGTCTCATACGATTCCTATCCGGCAGGCAAATTTCCGTTGCCCGGCACAAAATTCCCGGCACAAAAATTTCTGCATTTTTCAAAAAATTGATTGACTTTCACTATCAGAAATGATATTATATCTTTTGCGTGATGCGCAGGCGGAAGTGTCGGAACTGGCAGACGAGCAAGACTAAGGATCTTGTGGTAGCAATACCGTGTGGGTTCAAGTCCCATCTTCCGCATGATTTTAAGTGGTGGGGAGCCTTATAAATCAAGGCTCCCCGCTATTTTTGTTTTCTACCCTACTTGAACACCCTTGAACACCCGCTCGACTTTCGCATCGATTGCCTTCTGATAGGCGTCTATACGGTTGTCCAGAGTTTCCGTCTGATAGATGTAGCTCTTTTGCGTGGTAGCAATGTCAGCATGTCCGGCAAAAGAACGGATTTCCTCATCCGTCAACAGTTTTGACGCGTTCATGTTGGATAAACAGGTCTTTCGGATAGAGTGATTCGCTTTCTGTGAAGTCCCGACCATACGGTTCAGCCTCCGCAAAACATTGTTGATGGCGTCATTGTTCATACGCTCTCCACTCTTGTTCAGCATAAGGAACTCCGAGGAAAAACCGTTAGCCATGTTCGCTTTCCGGATCGTTTTGATGATCTCTGCGGCTGTCGATGTCAGCGGAATGATCCTGTCAGATTCCTGAGATTTCGTAAAACCGGCAATCTCATAGCCCTGGCGAAAGATTTTACCCGCGCTATCCTTCTCATAATGTTTGATCTCCTGCCGCTGAATATGTACGGTAGATCTCACCAGATCAATGTCGGCATTCTTCAATGCCACAATCTCACCGACTCTCAAAGCCAAAGTAAAATTCAGGCATACGCCCAGATATGCGGTATTTCCGGTTTTATTGTACTGTGAGATCGCCGTCTTTATGATCTCCGGTTCTTCATCATTCACAAAGACCTGCTCCCCCGCCTCCTTCCGCTTGGTAGGAGCAAACTTTTTGTAGGAAATGTTCCTCACCAGTCTTGCCGTATTGCTGCGAACCAGCCCTATTTCTATGGCGTAGTCAAATAACATATTGGCTAGAGATTTCATTTCCTTAAATTTCTTGCTGTTTAAAGACTTCTCTGCGATCTGATCCAGGAAGAACTCTTTTAATTCCGGCATGGTAATCTCCGTAAGACTTCTCTGCACAATCGGTTGATCCTTATAATAGGTATCCCATACCCAGCTCAATTTATGTGCATTTGCAAGAGATGTTTCCTTGCCCTTATAATTCAGGAAAGCTGGATACACTGTTTCCATCGTGTGTTCCCGCTTCTTGTCCTTGCCGTAATAGTACTCGACCAGCTTTTTCTCAAGTTTTTCCCTCGTTGATGCAGTGATCGGCTTACGGCTGCCGTTGTCGGTTACATAGGTTCTCCACCTGATCTTCCCGCGATGTGTTTCCTCGTAGATTCGATAAGGGTGCTGCGATAAATACATTTTATTCTTCATCTCACCAATATCATTCAGCACAGCCTCTACACTTTTGATTTTAACACATTCACCGAAATATTCCAACGATTCATCGAGGGAAAACCCTTTGATTTCTTGCAGGATCATGATGGCTTCAGATACCGTATTCATTACAGTCACCCCCTTTCAAATCAATAATATGTGCCTGAAAAATCAGCGCTTACGCACCACTAGAAGACTTCTACCATGATGCATATTCATCCGGGTTTTCAAATTTGTTGATAATCTCCTGCCGAGGTAAATCATATATTTCTTCAGGAAAGATCAACTCCAGCAATTCCCGCACGTTTACATGGTGCATCTTGTGCTTAGAGTGCCAAACGCATGAGGCTTTTTTGCCGCCTTCGTCCAGGTGAGCCAACCCATGAAACGTCAGTTCTCTGGCAAGTGCATTTTCGGAAACAGCATCTATATCCTCTTCCTGTGCTATAAAATAGCACATCCACTCGGTTCGATAACTAAAATAGCCATTAACAAGACACACGCCAATGCATATTTTCCCTTTTTTATTGGTAGCTATGCCTATTTGCCTATACTGTTCTTCTGTCTTCGCCAAGTAGCACCTATTCCCCAACCCCAACAGCAACGATGCCATTGCCCTCAAATGTTCCATTCGCACCTTATGAGACTGCAAATAATATAGCCTATTGGCCAACTCCTCACCTGAACCCCAGATAGCCCCTCGCACACATTCATCCGCCTTATCTAGCAATTTATTATCAACGTGAAATGATAACAAAAATTCATAAATTATCCTCCAAATCACCATCTGAACCGCAATTGTTGTCTGAACGCGGAATAAAACCATATCATCCTTTTTTATATTTTTGCGTGCCTGAGACAGATAAATTGCATAATCAACCCTCATCTTACTGATCACCTTCTCATAATTCTCTTCACACCACGCCAGAAAAGAACGCAATATGATATCGAACCCACCATTCTCAGCAAAATCATTTGTCTTCCCCCAGATCGCTTCATTAATAGGATCTGTAAATTCTATTAAAAAGCATCTGTTGAGCGTGGACGGTGAATTAATCGTCTCCTCCGCAGTCAAAATCACATGAGGCATACAGCCTTTAAATTTGATTGTAGTTCCGCTGATAAGCATCTCGCCGGCATCACATGCTCCATAAATAATTTCAGAAGCGTGCTGCAAATTTTTGTTTCGTAATCCATTTGAATGGCTTTTATTGTAATCATCAATGACAATCGTTGTGTCAGAGCTCTCTGCGAGTTCCTTCTTGATCGATCTCAAATCTGAATTTAATGAAATTACACCCTTTTTCCTGTTGATAGCAGGAATAAACTTTTTGGCAACGTCCGTTTTACCGATATTACTATCCCCCACAACGTAGGTAACAAAGTCGTGAGTCACCCCGGCGATCTCAAGCATTTTTTTCAAAACTCCGTGAAATCCAGCCAGGACCAGACCTATAAGCGCGGGGGCTTTCAGGATAATCATTCCCAACTGACATATCGCTTCATAAACTGTGCTTTCCGAAATCATCTTTTCCTCCAAATCTCCCCAAAAGAAGGTATAGCGATCCTCCTTCTTATTCCAGCCAACCCTGAGTTTTTCTTCCACTTCCATGTCAGCACCTTTAAATTGGACTTTAATCAGAAAACGCATGATTGATGCAATGTCTTTTTCCTTTTCCGGCCTGGCAATGAACTGAGGCGGGAATTTGCTCTTAAACTTACCCGAATCCAGTTCTGAATCCATGATCTCAAACGGTTCTGATTCTTCACCAAAAATATAGTGGAACTTAACCTCTGTTGCGATATAAACCTGTCCTGTCTCCATATCGTGCAATTCCAAGCGCCTAATCACCACCGGGTAAGCATTTGCAACCACAGCGCTTTTCCTACCATTTCCATAGATAAGCCCACATTCTTCATCCCATGCAAACCCCAAAGGCAGCATATTATTATTCTCTCTAAACATTTTCTTTTCCTCCTATTTATGGTATACTCTTGTTGTGATAGTGCTCGTTGTGCCGGCTGCCATTAACACCATCTATCTTAATTAAATAAGAATTAAAAAAATATTTCATCCAATTGAGTTATTCTTCAAAATAACTATTTACGAGGTAAAGCATGATTGATTTGAGAGAATATTATGACATTCCATTAGGTACATTGATATATGATAAGAACGAGCCAAAGTTTTCTACTTTTTATTTTCCATCCACGGATTTTGATCTAATACACGCGGATGTCTCGTATACAGATCTCATATATTTTATGAATAATGACTTTAGTAATCTCAGGATTTTGGCACGGGACTTACTGGCATTACTGGTTGCAGAAAAAATTTCTGGTAATTCAATTAAAACTGCATACGAAAACTTCTGCCACGAGCTGATCCGCATTCACCCTTTTTTCACGTACCATCTGTATCTGAACGCATGTAACACCCTTTCTAACTTTTTGTGCGATATTTACAATAATAGTCCGGAACTGAAACTTGGTGGTTTCGATCCAGGGTTTCATATTTCTCGTTTATACAAGGTTATATTTAGCCTATATGATATTGCTCCATGTTCACGGGATACGATCATGAAAAGTATTTCAATATATAATCCACTTAATACGTCCCTAGCCTTCACATCAAAGAGCGAGTGCGGGAATCAGTCCATAAGCATGATCAATGCGGAAGACTTTGATGATGTTGCGAATGATAAATTTGTTCCATTCCTGGAAATTGAATTATTCAGGAATTATCTAGCCGAAAAAATGCCTCGAAACCAGTACAATGCGAAATCATTGTCCGAGTGGGACAAATTTTTTAAGGATTTCAAATTGCGATATGAAGTAACCGAGACTATACCTTGCGATAGTCTCAAAGAAGACTTTGTTGAAAATCAAAAATTGGAAAACCGTATCATTCAAAGCGCCTTTGGTTCTGATGCCTCTACAAATACTTCTCCGGCTAAAAAAATTGTGTATGCTCATACACACGCTTTTAAAATTTACTCTTTTCCACAGTATATTTTCACGCAACTCTCATGCATACGTTGGAATAAATATTCAATCAAATTCTGTTACGTTTGCGGATTATACTATTCAGACTCTCCTTTCTTCCAAAGGCACGCTTGCCTAGATAAAAAATATTACAAGAATATGTGTCATCTAAAAAATGCCGCATTACAACGCATCAAAAATAAGCATGCCTCTAATCGCACTGATGAAGATATCAAATTGTTCGAAGAATTTCATAAAGAAATGTGGCATAACGCCCTTTTAAAAGGAATGTGTGAAGAAGAGTATGAACAGTATACCAAACAGCCTTTTTACAATATTGAAAAGTTCGATGCTGCTCCCAAAATCACACCTCCGGATTCAAAAATTTGTAGATAAAAAGTTTTTCCCCCTCATTTTCGGGTGTTAAATAGGAAAAAATACCCCGAAATTGAGGGGGAAAGTTTTTTTATCATCATTTTTTCATAGTTTTGAGTTAATCTTGCACTTCCGAAATATACTCTTTCAATTTGGAAATATTTATCTGCCACTTCCCACCTATTTTTCGTCCAGGCAGATCACCCTTCCGGAACATTTTGTATACAGTGCTTCTACTCAGATGCAAAATTTCACAAATTTGGTCAATCGTAAACAATTCCAACTTCTCGTTCATTTTAGTTACCTCCAGATATTTTTATTACTTAAATGTTGCAATCAAAAATTATTTTTTACTCTTACATAACATTTATTTAATAAATATTACTATGTGTACTTGTGTGTACGAATTACACTCCTAAAATACATCCCAAAATGCCTATGTATTAATGCATTGCAGAAATATGACTAAATTAATAATTTAGTTTTTGCGTATCTGGCTTTTATTTAATCAAACAAATTTTACAATCAGATGGAGGATAATTATGAAATCACAAAGCAAGAAAAATAAAACTGAAAGAATCGATATACGCCTTACAAAATCTGAATTGAGCAGATTAAAACGCTATGCTCAAAAATACGGAATGAGCGTATCTGAATATATTTTGGGAAACGTATTTTCTACCCCCAACTATTACAGACAGGAACTGAATTTTATTCAAACCATGACGGCATTACAAAATTATGTGAATGATATTAATGAAGGAAAAGCAGATCCCGCTGATACCGCAAAAAGTCAGGAGGTCATTGATGAAATATGGAAAAAATTATCATAAAAATAAAGTCTGGCAGAAAAGCCAAATACAATAGTAATCGCGCCATCAAAAATCTGATGCATTATATTACGCGAGAGAAAGGCACATCGGATAAAGTTCGCCATTGGGGTACTCGTGGTTTAAACCACGATATAGATAAAGCCTCTGCACAATTTATCAAAACCCAGAAACTGTTGCGAAAAAATAAGAACCGACGTGCATATCATATAATCGTATCATTTCCTATTGAGTTTCAGGATATCGATTTTGTAAATACAGCTGCCGATAAAGTTGCTGACTATTTTGGGTATGATTATCAAGTGGTATATGGTGTTCATACCAATACGAAAGTGCTCCACTTTCATCTGATGATCAATTCTGTCAGTTATGTAACTGGATTAAAATTTCATAAGAACAAGCATGAATTGGAAAAAATGAAGGGCGATATATTAACTGTAATCAACAGCATCTCATAGAATAAATTTGTAATCCTGCTATTACTGTGTACTTCCTTATAAATAAAAAGAGTGTAGGAAGTTCCAAAGCCAACACTCCCTACACTCTCATACCTTTCTTTATCGTAATTTATGGATACCTAGATTCTTCTAATAATTCGCACGATTTGTTGATATTTTCGTTCGATTGGTATATAATAATAGTACAAAAAAAGAAAGGGTGATGCTTATGTCGATCACAGCTACCGAACTCAAGATGAATTTAGGCAAATATCTACTACTAGCCGAAACCGAAGATGTATATATTACACGTAATGGTAAGGTTGTTGCCAAGCTATCCAATCCATACCAAGATCGTGTGGACGTTGCCAAATCACTGTTTGGCATATTGTCATCTGATATGACTCTTGAAGAATCAAGAGAAGAAAGGCTGAATAAAATATGAGAGCGTTAATTGATACCTGTATAATTATTGACGCTCTCCAATCAAGAGCGCCCTTCAAGGACTCTGCCGAGGCCATTTTCCTTCATGCTGCCAACAGAAATTTTGACGGATTTATTACTGCCAAGTCATCGACAGATATTTATTATCTGACCCACCGGATCACCCATAACGACGCAGACACAAGAAAAATACTGTCCAACTTGTTTTTACTATTTATTCCATTGGACACCCTTGGTTTAGATTGCAGAAAGGCTCTTTCTTCAGACATCTCTGATTATGAAGATGGAGTTATGATAGAGACTGCTCTCAGATCTGGAATAGACTGCATCGTTACAAGAAATACTAAAGATTATGCCAAGTCTCCGGTTACAGTTTATCAGCCAGAGGATTTTCTATTATTGTTGAAATCTAATTCCGAAGATTGATTACTAAATCGTTGATAACAGCATATTCAGAGTGCTTAAATTATGTTGTCACAATGAGAAGCCAAGCTGCCTGGGATTCCCATTGTGGCAACATGCAGAAATCAGATGATGTGGTATTCTTCGGGGAAAAAAAGACCATGCCACCTTACAGATAGGTACAATGGTCTTTACTCAACAGATTAGTATTCTTCTTAATAACCTTTACTGAGTTTCCATATTCTTATATTCCGCACACGTTCCTCTTCAATTAAGCCTCAACTTTTGCGTAAACCACAATGCCATTATCTATAATATCTCCACTTGAACTGTCACGATAGTATATTTTGAAGGGCGACTCTCCAATTGGATACTCACTGTAAATAATGGGCATATTATATCTTGAGTTGCCTTCTAAATCATAAGAAACTATTTTTTCAAAAGGAAGGCAAAGCATTCTATTTGCAGAAGCAACCAACAATCTATCATTATAATAATACTTTACCTGTGCTCTGGAACCGGTATTATCCCAGCATAATAATCCCTCATCACAGAAATCATAGATCTCATACTTTCCGAAGCCATCATCAGTATTCCATTTTGAGTCCCTACAATCCGTGGAAATGATAATCACTTCATCAGAAATGAATTTTTTTTCTGGATTCTTCCAAAGTTCTTCACGTGAGTATTTCCCCAGCTCAGATGCCGCCTTTAGAAAGTCCTTTCTCATTTGGTTCTTCATCAGAATAACTTTATTTATATCCTTAGGAATAATCTCTTCTTGTTCACCCGAAAAATATGTCATATCATCACCAAGCCTAAAAATCTGTTGATAATTCTTTGCATCTATAGTGTATTCTAATGGTACAATCTTTGGGATTCCATCTTCATCAGCAGGATATGGATCTCGACTCAATTCTAATATAAGCTCTTTCCACTTTTTATCTGGCGATTCCATGTAACACACATTAAGCTGATATGGATGATTTCGTTTTACTATTCCCTTCTCAAGACTTCTGCCAAAAACTTTCAAATTGCGAATAGTAACCTCACTATAAAGTTCTATCTGTAAACAAACATTCTTATGTTTCGGAAGTAACTCTCTTCTTCCCCAAATATTAATTGGATCTACAGTTCCTGGGATCTGCTTATTCAATTCAACAATTTTCACATCAAAGATAGGTTGATTCAGCGCCGACAGTCGTATGTCATCTTCCGTTTCGGATGCACAAATATTGTTTTGTACACGTCTCTCAACCGCTTCAATAGCCTTTGCTAAATCAGGATTATTACTATCCGCAACGTTCTTCATAAACTCATTAATGTTAAGTTGAATTAACTTAATCTTCTTAAGTTCCTCAGCTTGAGAGGTGACCAATGCAGGATCCATACCCACTAAGGCTTTTTCAAGATTCTCTTTCTCATTTATCCAATATTTTACATAATTGAGTTGCCCAATAGGTTTGTAGATTTCCTTTGCACTATCTTCTACAAGAAACATCGAATGATTGATCCAATTATCGTCTTTTAAAAGTTGCATGACTTCATATAGACAGTTAACAGATTTCAAATAGCTATCCGATACAATTAAAACGACTAGATCGGCCTTTCGTATTTTCTTCATAAAGGCACTAATACTCCCCCAAGGAGCTATCGAACTCTTGTCTCGTTGAACTATTGCTATAGGAGATAATCTTTTTTCAGTTTCATCCGCAGTCTCATCACTGCCCCAATTATATGAAATAAATACTGTAGGCTTATCCATGCTTTTGTCTTCCATATTTCCTCTTTTCAATAAAGTAGAAGTAATAATCCAGCCTCCCGACATATAATTTCTTCTATCTTCCACATTCTTTGTTGCCACATATCGATATTGATTTGATTGCTCATCTTCTAATGTGAAAACAAACCGAAATTCTTTATACCCTACCCCTCTGACCTCGAAAACTCGATGACTGAGCGTAATTTCTTCCACTTCATTTGGTCCCAGGGATGTAGGAAATTCAATATTCATATTGAATAAATTTTGACTAGAATTATCAACAGCTATTAATTCAAAAGTTTCAACACTGATGTTAGAAACAATTACAGATGAGACATTCTTTAAAACGAAAGTCACAGTTGAACCGCCATCGCGTTTACATTTTAATTCAAACTTAGGAATAACCACTACTATTGACCTCATTTCTTGTTTCTGTGCGACCAAGTTACTTTCCTTCAACTTAATTTGATATAAAAGAATGCCGAAGAAACACTCGTATACGTCCAATCCATGCAAGGAATTCATTAGTCTCACTATAAGCTTTATCATATACATGAATTGCTCCACGTAAAGCCATAAAAATTCTTCTGAAACGAGAGGATACATTATCATATTCATTTATAAGTTGATCAAGCTGATCTTTTTCGTACATATCTTATTCTCTCTGACATTTAGATAGATTAGACACTGTATTATCTTCCAGCAAGATATTATCGCATTCTGTTATAAGATCTTGTTTCCTTTTTCATATCTAGCACCTCTCGAAATTCTCGTCTATTATTGACGCCCATATTTCACACTGAAATAATTGATGTAACATCATACTTTTTGAATATCTACTGACTGCTCTTCTCAATTATTTTCATATTTCCGTTTTATCTCCATAGCAGTGTACTCTAATTCGGGATAAATATAATCAGCACTAATACCAATACTTGATAAATCTTTTAATATTTTCTTTTTAGATTTAGCTTCAATTATAATACTACAAAAGCTATTTTGTATTTTAGATCTACTTAATTCCTTTATGCTACAATCCATTTGAAATCTACCACTTAGATTATCCCAAAAAATCTTTTTCTTATCATCGTCCGAATAGGAATTAAACATCTTTGCAAAACACTCTTCTGTTAAAACTGCTGTATTTTCCTTCCGATAAAACTCGATAGGTTCTTGCTCCCACGCTTGTTCAACCTTTGTTCTGTCTATCTTGCCAAAGGAATAATCCTGCAATGCCTTTTCCAATCCCAATTCTTTTCCATGTATAAGAATTCTTCTATATCTGTCATATATGTTGTTAAAAAAGAGCATAAACAAGCCAGATTGATTTGCAATGCGCTGGTTCCAATACTTCGGTCTAACAACTAGCGTTTCATTATATAGATATACTTCTGATAAATATTTCCTAAGCGTTAGCCCATCATCGCACAAATACTCATCAACAGTATAAACATCGTCAAATCCTTTTTTAACTGCCTTGCTACATATAGCATTTACAACCACCGAAGTATCATTCTGCAAATCTGTACTATGACAAAGAACACGACCATTTTTCGTAGTTTTAGAGTCACATGCAAAATATAATGACACAAGAGGATTTAACGAAAAATCAAGTATTCTAGTTGGAAGACCATAATGCTGCATCTTACCAAGCATATCAAATTCAGTGAGTCCACTAAATGCATCTGGGCGTCGAGTCAGAAAATCGTTAATTAATACCGCCTCAGTATCTATCTCCAGATTCTTGATTCTTGCTAAACTTGGTTTCAAATCATAATCTTGGTCAGCCATCCCACGGTAAATAACAGTCTGATCATATATTGGATCCTTATTTATAGATGAAATCACTGATATAAGCCTAACATAATCTGCTAAGGTACTAATGCAAAAAGTGGGATGCGAATAATACCCTTGTGAAGGAATTATGAAACTATTAAATACTTTCGATGTCTTCCTTTTTACAGCCGTCGCAAATGATACATCGAACATAATATACACTACCTCCTACTATTACAGCAGAACTTAAATCCTTTTTCAAGCACATAGCATGAAAAGTCTCCTAAACATCTATACATTATAATCTCATACATGTATTCTTTAAATATTAGCTTGTCCCTATCTACAAGTATTGTGGGAAAGAACCAATAATTACTCTTCTTTCTTCGTCATCTTACACCGTTTATTCTCCAAATAATTCATCCAACTTCTGTTGCAGTGTCCCCGCTTTCGCATACGGCAGAGCATCTACCTGCTTGAAATTATGCTTAAATCCGTCCGAATCATCTGCAAATCCAAGGATATAGCTTGTGGCAATCTTGTATATGATCTCTGTTGGAGCCAAACCATATACCTGTTTTTCAAAGATATGTCTGAGTCTCTCTTTGCTGTCCGGGAACTGTTTCTTCATCTCTTCGCTTTGAAACAATCTCTTTACGATTTCAGTAATATACAGACCGGATTTCATATACAGATCAATAAATGTCTTATCCTTATCATCAAAGCAGCCCGGATTTTCTTCTTCTAACATATCTACCATCCGTTTTACAACATCCTTGGGCGTGAATATCTGGTTTGTCTTTTGAGGCGGTATATAATCAAATATGTCTTCTACACTCTTTTCATCGAAGTAATCCGCAAGTTTCTTTTTCAGAGCCAGGAACTCTCTTACAGAATCGTCAAATACAACTGGATCAAAAAGCTGACCGTCAAAGTGCTTGGTTTCCCCTGTTTCCTCCTCTGTATAATCCCCGCCGTCCCGCAGGAACTTAAACTGCTCCAATGTAATACTGGTCACTTCCTTGAATACATGTCCGGGGATATTATTATCAAAGGTCGCAAGTGTAACCGTCTCATTACCATAAGCCATGAGGAAGGACGGGATTGTACGTGAAAACCCACGCAAATGGTCTCTTACTCCATCTTCTATCTCGGTCTTTAGGCGTTCCTTCTTCTTTGTTTCTACTGTCCGTATGGTCGTCTGCGCGGAAGTGTCGCCAAATTCATCTATTGCAGTCTGAAGCTCTTCCTCAAACCGTTTTATAGACTCTTGCTTCTTCTGCTTGAACTCTTCATCAATCTCTTCGCTGGTCTTACCTGTCTCATGCCGTTTCTGTTGAGCTTCTATTCGCTGGTTTTCAATCACGTTCTGCTCAATCTGAAGACTTCCATGCAGCTTATCAAAAATCTTATCCACATCACTGTTAAGCTTGTTCTCTATCTGACGCTTATCAGACGCTTTCATATCCGAACCATAGGATTCTTGGGCAAGCTCTACCACTTCTTTGACCTGCTTTTCTTTGACAAAGGCTTTCAATCTGTCAATCGCCGCTGTGGTATCCGCCTGCTCATCTTCAATCTGGCAGAACGTTTCATCCAACTTGACTGTCATGTCCTGATCATAAATCTTCTCACCAAAGATATCCAATGTCCTGCCTATAACAAAATTCTCGGAAAGCTCAACTTCACCGTCTTCATTTAGAGACAGATCTTCTTTGACTTCCTGTGAAAGATTAATCTTTCCGGCAGGCTCCTCTATAGCCTCAAACTGCTGGATAATATCCACCACTTCCTTCGGTGCTGAAAAAATATTGCTGATATTC
Organism: Lachnospiraceae bacterium; assembly: GCA_017476665.1. Taxonomy (GTDB): domain Bacteria; phylum Bacillota; class Clostridia; order Lachnospirales; family Lachnospiraceae; genus Acetatifactor. The sequence goes on from JAFUZJ010000054.1 coordinate 33,721, forward strand.
TGGAAAAGAAAGTTGCTCATAAATCCACGACATACCACTTCCACTGATCTTATCTTTCTTGGAATAGCCAGCACTTCACGAGCATCCAGTTCCACCAGCTCACCGTTCTCATCCTCAGCGATCACAGGAAAAAAGTTAAGCAGATTTCGGATATTATTTTCCCTTTCATCAGCTGTGCCGCCACCGGTAGCCGTATCCGGATTTAGGTTATTGGCAAACTGCTCAAATATAGTCAATGTCCTTGCCGGATCAAAGTCAAACACATAAGCATTTTCCTTTCTCCAGCTCTCACTTCCCTCTTTGAACAGGCATGGATTCTGCGCACGAAAAGCAGCCTGCATATACAATGCCGGCGATTTCATATTGCAAAGCATCAGGACAGCCGTCCATTCAGGAATCGTGATGCCAGTCGTAAGCTGTCCGACTGATAAGGTAATCGTCTTTTCATGCTCTGCTATTGCCTTGACCACTTTATCATAGGATTTCATAGTTTCATCGTTATCATCCAGCTTGCCATCTCCAGCCGCAAGGATAATCTCATATTCCTTAAAAACCGGATGCTCTGCCAGTTTTTTAGCCAGAGCCTTGGCACTTTCAACACGATTAAGTAACCAAAATGTGTGTTTCAGTTCTTTTCGCAACTCCGGTGTTGAGAATGGAAACTTCATCTGTAGCGTAAGCGCATCGAGGAATTTATCGACAGATGATCCGTATTTGAACCTACCATTTTCCACGCTGAAAAACTCATTCAGATCAAAAGCGTATTCTTCTGTCTCACCGTTGATCTCTACACCCTGTTTCAGTTCATCACGAATGATCTCTGACATCTGATAAGTGTAAAGGCATAATCTCGGAAGAGTTGCATAAGGATTTTCTTCTTGTGAAGTTTCGTCCCAGGTATCCTTCCTCTCCTGTTCATCTGCATAAGTCCAGTTGAATATAGCATGGTCATCAAATTTGCTGTTAGCAAGAGCCTTGAACGGTGTCCCGGACAGATGCAGCGTAAACCCACGACGGATCTGATCAAAGGCGATGTCTGTCTTGTAAGTATCCACGCCCTCATGAGCTTCATCGATCACCAGCACATCCCATTGTAGATTCTTTACCTCTTCCAGCTTATTAACAGCGTTTTTATTGTTGCTGAAATAAATGGAACCTTTTAAATCCTGAAGTGAAACAAATTCAATCAGCCCCATAGGACGATCATTCGGGTTCTTCTTTCTTTTATCATGATCCTGCTTATACGTATCATACTTGATAACAAGGGGCTTGTCTTTTATTCCGTCCACATTGCTGACAAAGAAGTATCCGGATGCCCTGCCAAGAAAATGCTCATAATCAGAATACCATGAGTTCGCAATAGCGGGCCTATTGGTAACAATCAGAACCTTTTGCGCTTTAATCCTTTGAATGAACTCATAAACAGACAGCGTTTTTCCGAATCTGGGTTTCGCATTCCACAAGAATTCTCCACCTTGATGATCATTATGATAGGCAACAGTAGTTGAAACCGCTTCATCCTGCTCTTTTCGAAGTTTATAGGGAGATACTTCAAAAATATCACCACCAACTCCCCTATTGCTGCGAAAATCATAGAAATGACTCTTTGAGTCAGAAGGGCTGATATGGAACCACTCATTCTCGTCTTTCTTATCAAAGTATTCATTGCCTTCGTCCTGCGGCTGTTTTACACCATTTTTGCGAAGATAGGAATGAAATTGTTTGTCGGTAAATGTATCGCCGGAGCCATCATCAAAGATAGCCATACCAGCCCACTCCTTCTGTGGCTTTATTCCGGCAGTATGTGTCTGCTGGCGGATTCTGGTATCAACATCCTGCTCGGTATAGCCTATCTTGATATATCCATCATGATAAGTGATTCCCGGAGTGGTATAGGCATATATCATGGGAACAACCGGTTTTGACGATTTGATATTCGGCGTATTCATCTATACCATCTCCTTTACATTAGTTTCAATAAAATCCATCTCATCCTGGGTGAGGTTATACTTTTTGTATAGCTGTTCATCAATACTTTTGATTGAAACACTCCATGCTATGTCAGATTTATCCGTAAAATCTTGTTTTGGAACAAACCGCCAAACTGCAGGTAAATTGTCCTGTGTTATTTTCAGAACATACAAAAGTGCACGGCAAAACTTAGTCTTGATGTATTTTGCCAAGTTAATCGCTTCTATTTCACTATCAAAAGTTCCAATTGACAAAAATGTTTGTGTAAATGCTATATTAGGCGGAACAATTATAAGTTCTGATAATGAGTCTCCATATATACCTGATCCGGTTGCCTTTGGAACTAGTACCTTATATTTGAATAAACTTTTATGCTCTGATTTCAAATAACGTCGATGGCAATACTTTTTTCCTCTTTTACCATTAACCAATCCCAGAACCACATAATCGTCATTTTCTGTTGGTTGATCTGTAAAAATTGGGTTAATATTTAGCACATTTGTTTTTAATTGGCTGTGTCTTCCACCATCACCAATATACTTTGTATAATCAGGGTGATCTGCATATATATTTTTCAAATCATATACATTTGAGCTATCAGCTATATCCGTCAAACTATCAGAAACATCTTTAGCGCCTGCTTTCTTAAGAATTGATCTGAGTTCCACATAGGGTACGAAAGCTTTAATCGGTTCACAATTCTTTTCTGAATCCCTATATGTAATTGCCACACCACCCTTAATCTCTGTATTAGGAAAAATTTTTGCGGCATTTCGCTCATAATGCAGTACCTTAAAATGCTCGTCTTCAAGCATTTTTTGATTCCACTCTTTTGGAGTCTGTCCGCCATTAAACAAAAATCTTGCCGGAGTTATAAGCTCGACCTTGTCTGCAACTCCAAATGCTGCATTCATAAAGGAATGATATACAGGTAACATTCTTGTGCTATCGGAATCCGTATTCTCTTGGTAGGGTGGGTTCCCTATACAAAAATCAAACTTCATATCATTATCCTCTCTTCATGCTGTTATATGATATAGTACAATTATTTCTCCAATCATAGATCTGGCAATCCATCGTTTCCTCTTCTGTGTCATTAATTCCCTGCATATAATCAAAGAAGGACAACTGTTCATAACACTCCTTAGGTTTTCCAAAGGGAACCGTTCCTGTGATTCCGTCCATCTGCCAAAGGTTCCATACGATAATATTTGCAATCTTCTTTAATTCCGCTACAGTAGGCTTACGCTGCCATCGGTCCTGCATATAATCTACGAAAGTAATTAACAGATTGATACGAGCAATCAGAAGATTATCGCCCTGAAATTCATATCCATATACGCTCTGAAAAGCTCTATAAGTCCATTTTATCCATTCTTTTTCATTTTCTGTATTCTCGTTGACCACACGCATCTTCCGATCCAGAATGCCAATTCGGCGTTTTATAGGGATAATTTCAGCCGTAGTTGTATCGTATCGGGATACGATGTACGGAGCTTCCCCACAGGTGATCTCCAATCGGGTAGAATCTACATACGCCTGCCATTCATTCTTCTTTGAAAACTCTATCGGCTCAGTAGTTGGTTCCCAGCTCTGCCCATTCTCAATATTGAACACCCCATCCCTTCCAAACCATTCCGCATCACAGTGATTATTCATTTTATTGCAAATCCAGGATGGTGTGAATACTTCAGCTTTCTTACGGGTACGTTCCGACTGTTCATCCATGCTCTTTAACACACGAGGCTGAATTGCCAATGCTCTAAATCCAAGCAAAATATCTTCTGTAATCTGAGTTTTGGCACCTATATCCGATTCCGTATAAGCCTCCGTAGCAAATATGATGTTTTTATCTGTGGTTTTATCCTTTAGAAGAACAGACAGCACGTTCTTAACCGGATATTCCCTAATATTTATCAGTTCCACCGTTATCTATTTCTCCTCTTGCCTAAACAACTGCAAGCTAAACTGTTTACTCTTACATGTAAACGCTTTACTGCCATTCCATAAAACATGCGCAAACAACTACTATATCAATAATAGCATACCTCATTTTTGCGTTCAATAATTTCCTGACACTAAAATAGCCGACTTTCAATTATGATTTTCTTCAAAAGACTATCTGACTCTGAAAAAAAATATTGAAACATCGCCGATAAGCTCCCGGCATCTATTCTGAATATACTGGAATCCGGTGATGAAAGCGAAACATCATTATTACTCGAATATTTGAACCTATATACAAAACTGCGCCATAAGGGCTAAGAAATCCTGAAGATTTCTTAGCCCTTTCCTTTTACGGCAATAATTTTCCAAGTACTTCCCGCCAGTTATGAATCGTAACCTGCATCACATACCAAGCGTCATCTACATCACTCGCTGACATATCCCTGCTGGTACACAACACATGAGAAATCTGCTCTAACCCTCTCATTTCCTGCACTATGCCTTGTATTACAGCCATTTCATCGGTATCCATTGTCTATTACCCTCCTTGTCCGAATGTGTCATTTCCCATAATCTGTCTTAATACTCTTAAATAAATCATATCAGATCCGGCAATTGGCGTACTGCCTATTCTGTATAATGAAACACTCCACTCGGATCTTCAACACCTGTAATACCACTATCTCCGACATCCAAGCCACGAAGATCCGCTCTTGGCGTTCCCATATTCATTTCAACCAGCTGAACCGCATCTTCCCAGCTATCAGCCTCCACATCTACACAGTAGTGAGCATGAATCCAGCAGTCCACATGATATACATTGTTCTTGTGAGCAGGAGCATCAGGCTTTGCATAGCTCCCCGTCTCCACCCGTGGCTCTTTACTTGCTTTCTGATCTTTCATTGTTCGTCTGTACGTGTTCACTATGTATGTCACCTCCATTCAAATCTTTGCCTACGTAGTAATACATTGCCAGATCATCAAACCCAGAAAGTCTCTCTATCCTGGAACACCTCCGCCATCAGGAGAACTCCTAATTCAAATCCCCTCTCAAATCTGTGATCGCCAAAGTGTGCAGTTTCTTGGTTCATGCTGTCCACCAGATCTTCCAGTAGGTCTTTCTGTTTGTCATTCAGCTCTGTCTCCAGACACTCCCGTTTCTCGATGATTTCATGCAAAAGTCTCCGGTTCTCCTTGCTATATGCGGAATTGCCAAGTTCATCGTCAATCTGCAAGTCGTTATATAAGAGCACTTCCAATATTTTCTTCATTTTATCTTTTTATCCCGTCCTTTCCATATTTAATCCGTATAAATCTCTGCCTCTCCACATTCTACGGTACGATACTCCGTCTGGGTTAATGCCCTCTCCATTGCAAGCGAGACTCTCCCATACCAGCCCAAGTCTTCATACTCTTCCATATCCGCATCAATCTTCTCCTTCTCCTGCACGAACAGTGAAATCACTTTCTGCATTGCCTCCTCAGGCGCCCCCACAACAAATTCTGTCACAAACGGCTTGTCATCAGGCGGACATTCGTTTTCGATTACCCTAATGATGAACATTCTATCCCCTCCTTTTCTTTAACGCAGGGGAAGGAACATTCCGCTTATCCCTTCCCCTGCAAACCTTACGCCGCAATCCGTACCTCTCCTGTATCGGCACTGTATAAGTAAACATTTTCCGAAAGCACTTCCTCCGGATTGACACAGACCCGGTTTACCTCATGCACGATCTCTCTTGCCCTGTCAGTTGAGTCCACTTCCCGCCCAGGCACAGCTATCCATTCGTGGATGGAACTCGGGAACAGTACTATGTCTGTTTTCCATTCCGCCGCCACTTCTTTTAGAATATCCGGATATAGAATCGCTGACGCCCCCATACACCGGATTTTATTCGTGAGAACATACATTGGCAGTTCATCAATCCCTCCCCTGTATCCGTCGAATTCTTCCAATAATTCCCCGATATTCCTCATATCCGGCGGCAACAGTTTAGGGGTGTTTTCTAAGGCTCTCGCACACAATTCCTCTGCCGTTACATTCCACGTCTCTGCATGCTTGTTATAGATCAGAATGCTCCTTGATCCAATCTTTTTATCCTGAAGATACACTGCAAAGCATATGGCAAGGTCACAGAACATGATATGGGGGATCTGCTGCAGCAGCTTTTTATTCTTCGCAGCATTGACCAGCCGGAATACGATCCTTTCCTTGATCTTTTCGTAGTTTTGGAAGTTCTCGATATCAAAATCGAATCCAACTGCCGCCTCCAGTTCTCTGTCAATCACAGTATGCAGTTGTTGCAGGACACTCTGGAAAGGCTTTCCCATACGATAGATCTCATAATAGTTATCAAGATAGACCGTCGGTCCCAGCTTTCTGTCCTTCCGGCATATGCTTATCCCGAACAGGACTTTGGAATTATTCTTTAAGACTTCCTGCTCCTTGATATCGCAGTCTTCTTCATAATGTTCCCGTATATCCTGTACGACAAGCTTTTTAAAGTCCTTAAATTTCATCAGCTCTTTCATTCGTTCCCTCGCTTTCCCGCATTATGCAGCTTTTGATTTTGTCCGTTTAAGGCTGTTCATCGCCTTTTTGTAAATATCCACGCTCATCTCCTGAACGCTCCTGATCCCATACCTCTGCAGCACCCTTTCCAGCGCAACCCCAGTCCTTGCAAGCTCATTCTGGATCTGCCTGATCTGTTCTTCCGTCAGGTCAGACAGGTTCTCCTGTGACGTTTCCGGCTGCACTCCCGCAGTATCCTCTCTGTTCCCTGCCACAGTCCTTTCCTGACCGGCAGCCGCAGACCTGTCAGCCAAGCGGAATACCTCTTTGCCCTGCTGGTTGACGATCACAAGTCCCACGATCTCCCTGTTTCCGTTGTAGGAAATACTTCTGACGGAGAACTTATCGTAGGTGATGTACCTGTCAGCCTTCTTCGTGAGATTGACGTTGGACGCACCTACCCAGATGAAAGGAGCGGTATATAATTCCCTGCCGATACCAAGCGATACACAGGCTCTCTTGAAGGAATCTGACGCTTCCCCTTTCTCGCTCTCGGAATTGCTCTTTGTACCCACATCCATCTTAAATATCCACTGCTTTTTAGAACTGTCCCATACGCTGACCTTACAGTAGAGATTCCCGGCGATCACCAGATGTTCTCTCTGCCAGTTGTTCGCTCCAAAGACCTCATCCAAGATACGCATGTCGCACCGGGCATCCTTATATAATAAAAGAGAAACTCCCTTCTCGCTGATTGTTCCAACCCTGCATTCGATCTCATCCGCGCGCAGCGTCCTGATCGTTTTTTGTTCCATACACATTAATCCTCTCTTTCGCTTGTTTCCTATGAAGTACCTTAGTTAAATGGCAGTTCGTCATCGGCGTCATCAGGAACCCGCATAAAACCGTCCTCGTCAATGGAATACCCCTTGCTGCCTGCTTGTACTGTATTCTGTGACATATTCTGTGCCGCGTTCTTGCTCTCTGCAAATTCCTGCTCCTGCACCACGACCTCAAAGAACGGTATCCTCACGCCATTCTTTTCATAACTTCCCGTCTGGACTTTTCCGGACACCAAGATCTTGACACCTTTTTTCAGATACTTCTCCACAAAGGCTGCCTGCTTATCAAAGGCAACGAGATTAAAAAAGTCTGCCGTTATGCCGTCGTCTCTTTTATATTGTTTGTCAACCGCTATGGAATATCTGGCGATCGGCATGGGCGTTTCACTCTGGCTGTACCGGATCTCCGGATCTTTCGTCAGCCTTCCCATCAAAATTATTTTGTTCATCTGCTCCCTCCACATTTACGGCATCATATGTTTCCGCTCTTCTCTGGTGATGATCCGTACCCATTCGTGTTCCATCATGCACTGCATCAGCCCATCGAGTGCCTCCCAAGTATCGTACCTAAGCTCCTCATATTTCAGGAAATACTTCCAGGCAAGGTCAAGGAAACCGTTGATGTGGTATGCAATCTGAAGATAAGTGAGCGGGATCTTCCTGTTCAGCTCAAAATACTCCTTCATGCAGCTATAGAAACAAATCTTGGTGCAGTTCTCGAATATCTCTGCCTTGCTGCCTTTACGGATGAGCAGGCATTTGAAGTCGTCAAACTCCTTCTGGACCTTCCTTATCGTCTTTTTCCTCATGCTCCAGCCTCCTTATGCTGCCTTGACGGTGAATCTTCTGCTGCTGGTGGTGACGGCAAATTCATCATAAAGATCCGGTCTCTCTTCCTTCATCTTCTTGGCATCCAATCTCCTGGTCTCCACGTTCGACCAGGAGATGTGGAATCCCGGTGTATCTGCATACTCATTCTCACCCATCGCCAGCTTGATCTCCTGATCGATCTTTTTGCTCTCAGCCTCCAGCTTTTTCATCTGTTCCTCCAGGATCTCCCGGCATTTCAGCTTTTCATCAAAGCCTTTTAACAGAACAGTACTTCCCTTCCTTGTGTTATGGAAATACTGTTCCAGAACAGCGTCACAAACCTTGCTGCCGTCCGGATCGGGCATACACCGCGGAACCACATGCTCGTACCAGAATTTTTTCTCCAAGGTAATAAGCTCCTGAATGAACCAGTCATCCCACTCAAATTTCACATAATGGAAACCTTTCCCTAGAATGACAACTGCAAGATACCAAGCCTTTTTACCTGTAACTGCCATATAATGAAAGCATTGGAACATATAGTGCAGCGGATATTTTCCATTCTCCCACTTATCTGCGCTATATGCGCTTGCCGTCTTACACTCCAATCCGGCATCTTCCCCTACCACCAGCCTGTCCACATCTGCGAACATGAAGGGATGCTCTACACTGCGGTACATCATATTTGACCGTCTTACCTTTAACCCGGTCGCCTCCGTAAAACGCTGCGCTACATACTCCTCCAGATCCTTGCCCAGACGCATGGACTCGGAATCTGTCTCCTCGATATCCTCAGAAGTCTTATCCTGAAATACTTTCATCGCACTGCTATAAGGATTTACCCCGGCGATCGCACCTGCATCGGAACCGCCTATCCCGGTCTTGCGTAATCTCAGCCATTCCTCATGTTCCATTCCTAAAGTTGATGTTTTAGTATACATATTTACTGTCCCCTTTCTGAAAAATAAAGGGGAACACCGTCTCTTGATGTTCCCCTGCACACTTCTAATCTGTTGATCGATCAGCTACTCACACTTCTCTTATGCCACTCCTCCTGATCCATTCCTTTTGCCCGCCGACTTATGCCACATGCCTTACAATGATCAGAACAACGGATACCAACAATACAAAAGCCACACAGATCTCAATAATTCCCCAGCCATGACCATCCAGTTTCATAATACCCTCCTTACGCAGCCACCATCTCATAAGCCTTGTCAATCAGGCTGTTTCCGTCAGCGGTCTTTGCGAACAGGGTTTCCCTGTAGTTGCTGCGCTCCCTCTGTGGTTTCGCATGAGTTGCGAAGTCTGATACTGCATTCACATAACGATAACCATTCTTCCCTACTCCTTTCAGATCGGGAGCTTCATAGAATCTGGTCAGAACACCTTCTCTGGACTGCATCACATTCTTCTTCTGGATCTCGGTAGGAGCAAGCGGCATCGGGAACAGGATCTCTGTAAATTCCGCCACCTCCCTGTCGTTTAACTTACGATGGGAAAGCCTGTCAATGCCCTTGCCAAGCTCGTTCATGTACTTGTTTGCATTCAACAGGGTGTCGAATGCATCATCCAGCTTTTTGTCGATATTCCCCACGTGATTTACGCTCCAGCACCGGTTTGCTGTTTTGAGCGCAAGGTTCAGAGTGTTCTGGCATACCACTCTGATGGGCGTCATTGCCACTTTAATCGAACCGCTCCCGTCATGCGCATTAAAGAATACCAGATACGGCATGATCTCATCTCCGGAGATGATATATTTCTGTGGGAGCTTTGCGAGTATCCAAACTCTCCTGCCATTCTGCAGGGAACCTGCCGTTTCATAAGTCACACCTTCGCCAAGCAGTGCGTCGGTGAATGAAAAGGCTTCATCATTCTGTACTACTTTGTACCGATCCGTTACGATACCGAGTATCTGGGAATCGGTGTTCCGCACATTCGCCTTAAATCCGGGAACAGAGATTCCATCGTATGTCCGGATGTCCTTCTGGATCACCCTCCAATCTAAACCAGCTGCCACCAGAGCGTCCTCCGATGTAGGTGCTTCCTCCACATTTACCCCAAGTCCGTGCCAGGGTGTAGTCCTTGTGTAAAACATAGTTTCAACATTAGCAGACATATTACCTTCCCTCCTTTGCTTTCTGGTAGAGTTTTTCATAAACCTCCACCACGATTGTGACCGCCATAGTTACCGTTCCGATCAAAATCTTTTTCACTTTCTTTCCCATCGCTACAATTTCCTCCTTTTTTTGATTTTTTTTTGGTTGCCTATGTATGTAAACTGCTTGCAAAAGGATAATGTATGAACAAAAATCTCAAGTCTGCGTCTGGAACAATAAAGTAAACCGGATAAATCCGGTCAGAGACGATTATTACCACATATTTTGAGAAAGTGAGGGATTTCCATGTTTGAAAACGAGCCGGATTTACTGACACGTAGCGATGCACAAAGACTTTTAAAAGTGGGAAAGAACACAATTTTATTTTACATTAAGGAAGGCTATCTGCCTGCATATATGCTTGGAAATTCATATAGGATCGACAAGAAAGATTTAGAGATATTTGTGAAGAACAGCAGCTATCAGACTGCTTACTAAGAAAAAACACAGGTGATCGGACTAACAGTTCGACCATCTGTGTTTTGCACAACCGTTATTATACTATAATGGATTCTCTTTTCCATATGCCACAGCAGCGGCATGAAAATCATCAGAACTCACATCCGAAAAGTATCGTTCTCTCCATTTGGTATAATCAGATTTCTCCCGAAGAAGAACAGAAATAAAACGTTCTGTTTCTATTACCCCCAGTTTTTCAATCAGATAATTTATACCTATGTCGATAATTTCAGCCGTACTTGTGTTATTCGCTGTCATCATTTTTATCCACCTCCCATTTTCTTATAAATTCCGTAGGATCAACAAGTTGCAACTTATCCGTCTTATACTTTAATAATCGGTCATCTGTGGTTAAAAAATAATCACTCCCTGCCAATATAGCACATGCAACATGATGTGCATCTGCCGTCTTTACTCCAGCAGCAATTATCTGATCTGCAAGTAATTTTTCCTCATCAGCATGATCCACGTCTATATAGGTAGTCACATTCTCCTTTACAAAGTTGCGAATAGTCTTTTGCCTTAATGCATGTGGATTTTTGCTATTCTCATAAAGCAACACATAAGATGAGGCCAGTTCTAATTCCTTATTTTTTATCATACTTTGAATCTGTATCTTAGCCTGTGTTTCCAATGATATACGGATCTGTGACTGGTCATCATATGGTCGGTTATAACAACAATTATCCAGATATACCTTGATTTGTTTCATTAATCCTCCTTCAACTACTTGCATTTTAATATTTTATTCAGTCATGCTTTCTGCTGTTGTGTAATGATCTTCACTTGTTCAAGTGTCAAGTCTTCTCCTTCTGCAATATCCTCTAACGACAGACCTTTTGTCCACCATCTCAAAACGCTTTCAGCTTTTGTCTGCCATACCGTCTGATTTCTCATATCTTCCGTAGCTCTAGACATTGCTGTCAATCCTTTCACATTCTGCTTAAAGTCTCTTAGTGGCGTCTGTATTTATTAGTTATTTTCCCCGACTTTCTTATAATCATAATACAGCAAAACGACCTGTATTTCAATAATAATCTGCCTAGTGAAAGACAGTCGGCAAGGCTTGAACACCCACTTGAACACCCAGATTGTAGAGGAGTGCTGAATGTCCTTTCTTTCAGTATTTTTTAATAAAAAATGTGTTCAAGTCCCATCTTCCGCACTCTAAAGTTTATGCGGAAGTCCTTAAAATATAAGGACTTCCGTTATTTTATTTTCTCTGGCAGACAGGAATTGCGGGGTGACCAAGGGTTGACCTGTCTGGAATCCAGCAAATCACAGACTTCCTGAAGGTTATCCTTCTCCGCATAACTGTAAAATTTCAGATTCACCTCCACGGAATACCCCAATAACTGCGCTCTGGTGGTAACAGGAGTCACCTCTGCAGAAATTGTTGATTCTCTCAGCATGAGTTTCTTATTCAATCAATCGTAGGAGCGAGTTTACTCTGAATCTATTCTAAATTGATTAAAACAAGATTTGCCATTCCATCCACTAACGCAAGATCACCGAGGGCTGAAGCCCTCGGTGATCTTGCGTAATAGCCTTTGAGTGGCAAGGGCTATCTTGCCTTAGCCCTTTGCCCTTGCTCTTGTGCGCACTACCAAACAATGAATGAAGCAGAAATTACCCGTTCCAAATACGTACCAAAAAGCTCTCAAGGACCGGTTTCTGGTCTTTTCCGGCGATAATAAGGCCATTTAGCCATCGATGTGCTCCCTATCGGCGCACCCTGCTGCAGGATATCCTGCTCCTGCTGGTATAGTGGCACATATAGTGCATATTTACTGTAAAGGCTATAGGCAAGCAGAGATTACGAAACATAGCTTCCTGCGATCAGGGCTGGTTTTCCGTTATCCTTGATAAACTGCAGTTCTTCCGTATCCTTACATTTGGGGCATCCATACGTGGTTGCCACATACTCGACACGTTGTTTTAACCTCCTTTGCAATAGTTGTACGATCATGTCCCAGCTCCTTTCCAGCCGCCAGGAATCAAAGCGATTGACACCATTGCTGATCCATTCACATCCAGACAAGCGGGCAACGTCAGACCGTTTAAGCTTACGGGCTGGATCATAGTCAATGTTTCTCCTTCTCACTTCCATTCTCCGACACGGAAATTCTCATGGGGTATGGAGTTAGTGTTTCCGCATCAGTGTTTGTAGTTTCGGACTGGGTATCCTGACCGTTTTTCAGGATATTCTTCAGTGTTGTATATGTCACAAATGCCTGCTTTTTGAAATCTGCTTTTTCAAGAAGAGTCTTGACAAAGGTTCCTGTGGCATTGCCGATTGCATAAGCTTTGTTACGGTAGTATTTCCCATCAAATGATCGGAACGCTGCCACTGCTTTGTGGTTCTCCGGCATATGTTCCAAATCTGTTACATATCGTCTGTCATTAAAATGCCGTTGATGTATGGCGATCCGTTCGCCGTCCCTTACCTTTTGAAATACCTGTTCCTCGTTGTAATTCGGTGCAAATGCCTCAGCGACTTCACATTCCTTATATTTATTGGATTTCCCAAGATTTAACACCAGTATTTCACGGGAAACCATGATTATATAGCAATGTATGATAACTCTTCTCTAGTTTTGGACAACACTATTTTTTTCATAACTATATTCTTGATAGCTTATCATTGCTTCATCTACATAAACATATATGTCTCGCAAATCATATTCTCCTTCAAAATATTTAACTTGTTTTTCACCAATCACCATACCTGTCAATACTGTTTCTGAGAATACCGCATACGACAACTTTGCCCCAACTAAAATTGCCCTGCATAAATTAGCATTCGTTAGATTGGCACCTTTTAAATTTGTATTTTCAAGATATGCGCCTGATAAGTTTGATTCTATAAGACAGGCGTCACTTAATTCCGCACTGCATAGTATTGTTTCCGTAAGTAATGCTCTTTTGAGTTTCGCCCCTTTCAAGTTAGCAGATGTCAAGTTGGCATATGGCAAATGCGCATTACACAAATTTACATTAAATAAATCAGCGCTAATCAATCTTGCTGATTCAAAACTTGCATGTTCCAAATTAGAATTTTTAAAATTTGCATTTGTTAAATCGGCTCCTGTTAAATCAGCATTTTCCAAATTTGTACCTTCAAAATTTGCTTTTACTAATAGCAAGCCTGATAAATTTTCATTGGACAAATCAAGTCTGCTTAAGTTCAAATAGTTTATTTTATTTTTTACATACTCATTCGGGAAAATATTACTACACCGTATATACCTGCCCAGAAATCCTCTCGGACACTCTGACAAAATATATTTTGTATTACTTATCGTGTGCAGATTTCTTAATATTTCTAACAAATTTACAAAACAATGCAATTCTTTATTTATAATATTTGCATATCCTATTTGTGAAGCTGCATAAAACATCCCGTTTTCAAGCATTATCTCTACAGCCTTTTCCAACCAAGGAAAAAAATATTCCCTTTTTTCTTTGGGTATATTTCTGTAAAAACTTAGCATTTTATGGGTAAAATAACTACTAATGTTAGCATTAAAATCACCTTTTCTTAAATAAACTGCGATTCCCCCTGCAAATTCTGTATACCCCTCCACCGAAAAACTTTTTTCATTGTCACTCAGAAAAATATTCAATGCCTTCTGTATGGAATTGTAAATTGTTTCAGCCACAAAGTACTCATAAATTGATCGATGCACAAAAAGCAATCTCTGCGTTTCGCTTCCTTCACAATGTTTTATTAATTTAAAATAGTTCCCAATCAGAAAATCATTTTCTATATCTTCATTTCTATCTGTTTGTAATTTCGCGACTTCATCACAAATTTTTATGTATTCCGTCTGTGGAATAAAAGCTTCTTCTGCATTATTTTCAAAAATCCATATTGCAATTTTTCTTGTTATTTGATGAATCTGATCCTTAATTCTACCGATTCTATGCGGTTGCCCATATAGGCACCGGTCATAGATTCCATCATCCTCCAAAGAAAAAATTCGGTCGAAAATATCTACAATAGATCCCTTCTCCACAATTGGAACATTTAAAGCCAAAATCATATATAGTATAAGGGGAATGCCCAATATCTGTTTATTTGCAATAATTCTATTTTTTGTTTCTTTTGTAATTTTATAATTAGACTTGCTTTCATATGCCTCACAAAAATCCTCTATCTGTTGTTGTCCCCAAGGTAATAACGTTAAGTATTCACAGCGTAGTCTCGTAATATCTGTTAAATAATTTTCTCTGCAAGTGATGATCACAGAAAAATTATTAATTATATTACTCTTGCTCTGAAGATACCAGTATATATTATTCAATATCTCCCTTCTATTGTCTCCCACATATATTTCATCAAATCCATCAAGAATTATAATTTTATCATTTAAATTAAAGATAGATATATTTAACTGTTTTAATATCTGATCAAATATATCTTCATTTTTCCAATCAATGCTTCTTAAATCAGCAGCAAATTGGTAAACTAAAATATTATCAAATTTATCCGGATAATGATTAACAATCCATGTAATCAAAGTACTTTTTCCAATCCCCGGCTGCCCGAAAATTAAAAGCATTTCATTATTTTTATTTTTTTTATAAATATATTTTTCTAAACATTCATTTAATGGATGTCTAGAAATTTTAGGCTCGTTTTTCCAGATATATTGCGGCACCAGCGACAATTTATATACATCATTCAGCTTTATATTCACACCCGGATTTTCATCCTGTTCATCAAAGTCATTAAGAAATAAATTCTGATTCCATTTTTCAGCATATTCTTTTGTTCTGCTTTTTGTGGGATGTTCAATTTTAATGTTTAAATCTGTATCTTGTTGATGTAAAAGAAGTTTATCTAATTTTTTATCTATCTGATTTAACAGACCCTCGTCAGGTCCGCGGACGCTTTTCGACCATATTAACAATACAGCATATAACTCTTTATATTTTTCTTTTGATATTTCTTCACAAAAGGCTATTTTAAAACGCTCTATTTCATCATCATTTAATGATATACGACTTTTATACGTATAATCTCTGTTCTGATTTTTTAAAAACTTTAATAGTTCCTCCGCATCGTTATATATTTCATCTGAATCTTTTCTATACTTACTCCCTGAAAGATGTGTAAGTAGCTCAACCGTAATATTATAAATTTGCGACTCAATACTTTTATTATTTTTTTCTGCTATTGCTTTCTTTATTTTAAATACTGACGCATCTGTACATTCATCTATTATTTTAGAGATAAATGCTTCAAGCAATAGTGTTTCCATAGCCAACTCATCTCCTACATTAATATCCTTCATCCAGAATTGTTCCAGAACTCTTTCATACTCTTCTAAAAGAGAATCAGCACATCTTTGCTCTTATATTATAACATTATCACATTGCAGCATTCTGTACAAGCATATTTTCCTGCCTCCTGAAAATACCTTAAGCAGTTATATAGAAATATTAATCAGCTAAATTGAAATCAGAAGTTCCATTTACTGAGTTGTAATCCGAGATTCCATACCTATTATCTCGGATTACAACTCAGTCGGTAAATAGTGTTTGACCAACCATAGCTGATGCTGCAAAGCCATAAACCCCTTTTCATTAATTCAGCCCGGCAGAATGGTCTGCCGGGCCGATATCATAGAAAGTACATTTGGCTTCTTGTATTTTATCCGGTAAACAGATATAATCGTAATAGGTTCGAATGCTTCCTGCCATTCGAGATTTCATAATTCAAAGGGGAAAATCACATGAAATTGAAGAAATTAGCATTGATCGGCATTCTGACCTTCACGGTCTTTACCGCCTGCACGACAGAAACCGAAACTGAAAGCAAACAAAATCAGACACAGCTCGACATCACTGCCCCTGTGCAGAGAGCGCAGGACGTGGCAGATGACATCAACCAGAACTATGATGGCGGCGTTTCTGATGACTATAACAACCTGCGGTAACCCCAGGATCAACTCATATCATTTCCGCTCACTTCTTATCTGCCGGATGGTACACCAGCAGATCTTCTATCTTACACTCTAGCGCGGTGCAAAGTTTGCTGAGCACATGCGTATCCAGGCGTGTAACCTCGTTTTTGCAGTATTTATCAATCTGTTTCCAAGTCATCTCAGCTTTATAGGAAAGCTTATTTTTACTTATCCCTTTTTTCTCCAGAAGTTCATCCAGACATATTTCTATACGCCCATAATCCGAGTCCTGCATCGTTTTCCCTCACACGTTCTGACCAATATTCACTTAGCTCTTTATTCTTATTTTAATTTTAGAACCTATCTTATGTAACCCTAAACATGTTATAGTAATTTAGATACAGAAACGTGTGTTTTAAATTTTGTCGTATTATGACGATAAATAAATGCTTTTTCTATTGATTTTTTTACACTTATCGGTTACATTATAATTAACACCATATTTATAACTTGTATCAATTTTCTATACTGAAGGGGGGACCGTATGGAAAAACATGTACACTTTATCTCTGCTTTTTGGAAGAAACTGTTTAAAAAAATACGCTTCCGGCTAAAACTGATTCGGCTGGATTCCTTATGGTATGCCTCAGGCGGCAGCTCCTACATGCTCTTTCCGCCTTCTTTCTATTATACCCATAATGAAAAAGAAATTACTGAACTCACAGAACAGGAATTGGACACATTAAGAGAAATACTTTTGGAATACAAAAAGAAAAACGGTTTATGAGCGAAGGTCGCTCACTCCTGCCAATGTAAACAGATACGCTACGGCCAGGATCACCGGCAGTGCAATATTATAAAAATTCAGAGTACGCATCACGATTTCTTCCTGAAACAGGAAAGAAGAAAACCAACCAATTGAAAAAGCATACAGAAACCCTATCCCCAGAAAAATCGCTGCGGTCAGCAACTTACTGTAACAACCGATATGGTCCATGACAAACTGCCGAAGATCACGTGCTTTCCTGATCCCCTGCACAATGCCGGTCAAAATGCTCCCACAGAGTACAACAAACAATCCGGTGTTACATATTCTATAACACCAGAAAAGTATATCTGCAATATTTTTCGCCCCCAGATAGGACCGATTCTGTCTGTCTGATCCATCCAGATCCGGCAGGTTGGTATATTCCCGGGCCATTGCAATATACTGGGCATTTTCCGCCCATTCCTGTTCGCTCACGCCGCCAATCCCGGCTTCATATCCCTTCAGCCAGATTGCGCCCTGCATCCCTTCTGCAACCAGCGCGTGCAGCTCCATGATCTCGGAAAAAGTTCTGCCTCCGGCGGAAGCCAGCAGCTGAATCCTTTCCTTTTGCTTTGGCAATCTGCCATCCTGAAAGGCTTCTTCCAGCTCCTCATTGATCTGATGAAACAGTTCCTCCACCTGACGCTCTGTTCCCCACATCTCACAATCCACCAGGGAATCTCTGAGCACCCATCCCAGAAAATCCCCCTGGATCGGATATTCTTCAATATTTCCCTGAAATCTTGGCGAATTGTGGATACTTGCCAAAAGCTCCGGATACTCCATCAGCGTCTCCGAGGCCTCAAACGCTTTTTCTAAGGCGTCATAGGGCGCCCAGACCTCCGCAGTCCTCTGGTCCGAATCGATCCTGTATATCTCTTTGCAGAAACGACCCAATTCCCCTTCCGTCCGCGTATTGATCTCGAACACATCAAAATAATGTCTGTTCACCATGCCATAAGTCAAGGTTCCGACTCCAAAAAGGACAAACGGCACGCAAAAGAATACTACCTTTTTCCACCTTCTCTTGCGGGCAACGACGGCCACACCAACGCATGCCCACAGGATAAGACATGCCAAAAGCCACAGCCCATCCTCCTTCAGATAATAAGTCTGCAGGAACAGGAGCCCCAGAAAAACCGGCAGCCAGTAGTCAATCCGCTTCTGCTCTTTTCCTACACGGAACAAGATCAGCAACATCAGAAGCAATACGATCAATGCCATAGGCCCGATGAGCGCGTTCCGGTAGAGCCTGGTTCCGCTCCAGATTTCAAACGCCTGCGGCATAAAAAGCAGATACAGATATGCCGCATACGGCATTATTTTCACACAACAGATCTGTTTCATCAGCAGAAATCCGAGGACAGCGCCGCACCACCACAATACAGCGATCCACACAGTGTACGGAATATGCGATAGCTTTACAAGATTCAGAAAAAGCGGATATCCGATATATTTTACCAGCGAATCCGGATCCGGTTCTGTGAAATGCGTCTGAAGGTCGGCGTAAACGATCATAAGCCTGTCATCCCAGCGCTGTGCCGCCGGAAACCAGATTCCGATTCTGACAGCCAGCAACGCCCGCAAAAGAAAAGTCACGGCAAAAAATAATCCTGATAATGTTCTTTTTCTGTTCAATTCTGATCGCTCTTTCATTTCATCCCCACATATTCCGAAAATCGTAAAGAAGTGCCTTGACGCAAATCAAGGACACAAACGGGCTTCCCCGTTTGTGTCCCCTGTATTGATCTTATTGTCGAGGTAATAAGATTATGGACATCATTATCTCTGTACACGTCCGGAAGCATCGCCGCCAGCCAGAGTCTCAACTTCTTTTCTGGAAACCAGGTTGAAGTCGCCGGGGATGGTGTGCTTCAAAGCGGAAGCTGCTACACCGTACTCAAGAGCAGCCTTGAAGTCCTTACCGTCTACCAGACCACAGATCACGCCGCCTGCGAAGGAGTCGCCGCCGCCTACACGGTCAACGATCGGACGAATGCTGTACTCTTTGGAGTGATAGAACTCCTTGGTATCTCTGGAGTAGATACATGCGGACCAACCGTTATCGGAAGCGGAATGGCTTACGCGCAGGGAGGAGATGCAGTACTCGAAGTTGTAGTCTGCAACCATCTGCTCGAAGATAGACTTGTAACCGCCGAGCTCCAGATCACCGCTGGTAACATCGGTGTTGCCGGGCTTGTAGCCAAGAACAAGCTCTGCATCCTCTTCGTTTCCGATGCAGACATCGACATACTTCATCAGGTTCTTCATAACCTTCTGAGCCTTCTCGGAAGACCACAGTTTCTTACGGAAGTTCAGGTCTACGGAAACCTTTACATTGTGCTTCTTTGCAGCGATCAGAGCCTTCTCGGTCAGCTCAGCAGCAGCATCGGAAACAGCGGGAGTAATACCGGTAAAGTGGAACCAGTCAGCACCCTCAAAGATCTCATCAAAGTTGAAATCAGCCTCGGTAGCGGTAGAGATGGAGGAATGTGCTCTGTCGTATACAACCTTGGAAGGTCTCATAGCGGAGCCGCTCTCCAGATAGTAGATACCAAGTCTCTCACCGGTTCTTGCGATGTGCTTGGTCTCTACGCCATACTTTCTCAGTGCAGCAACTGCGCACTCACCGATCTCGTTGTCGGGAACTGCAGTAACGAACTCTGCATCATGACCATAGTTAGCCAAAGATACAGCTACGTTAGCCTCACCGCCGCCGTAACATACATCGAACTCGTCTGCCTGGATAAATTTCTCATGATTGGGGGTGGAAAGTCTGAGCATAATCTCACCCATAGTAACTACTTTTGCCATTTTGTTTGTTTCCTTTCTTTGTTAAATTGTTTATTTTGTGATTAAACCTGAACCAAATGTACAGCAAATCCGCCGATCTCGCAATCGAGATAAATCGCGGTCATCTTGCCGTTCTTCACCACAGCGGACTCCTCAATGAACTTCATGCCCTTCACGGACTCCAGATAGTTCTTTGCACGAACCACGCTGTTGGTACCGATCGCAATGTGACCGTTTTTGCCGCGGCCGATCTTCTTCATACACTCAACTTCAATACCTGCGAAAATAGAGCTGTTGCCGATCTTCTTCTTGAATCCAAAGAGTGTATCGAAGCAATCTGCCACTTTCTCCGCTTCCTCAGCATTCTCGTTATTGATACCGATATGTCTCAAATGGAAGCCAAGCATGGTTCTCACTGCTTCCTCTGTCAAAGCCTGGATTTCATCAAACTTGCCCTCTGCAACCAAATCCTTCTTCACCATCCAGGAACCGCCGCAGGCAATAATCTTGTCAAATGCAAGATATTCGCAGATGTTCTTGGCATTGATACCGCCGGTAGGCATAAATTTCATCTGTGTGTAAGGAGCTGCCATGGACTTGATCATATTCAGTCCGCCTGCTGCCTCAGCAGGGAAGAATTTCACTACGTCCAGTCCCAGTTCGATCGCTGCCTCCACATCGGAAGGATTTGCGGTACCTGGCGTTACGGGCACACCTTTTTCAATACAATACTTTACAACCTTGGGATTCAGTCCAGGGCTTACGATGAACTTTGCACCGGCATTTACCGCACGGTCAACCTGTTCTGTGGTCAGCACAGTGCCTGCGCCTACCAGCATCTCAGGAAATGCTTCGCTCATGATCTTGATGGATTCCTCCGCTGCTGCGGTTCTGAAGGTCACTTCCGCACAGGGAAGACCACCCTTTACCAACGCCTCAGCCAAAGGCTTTGCATCCTTTGCATCATCCAGCACAACAACCGGCACAATACCGATCTTGCTGATCTGCTCTAATACTGCGTTCATTTTATTCCTCCTTATTTTCGGTACTTATTTCAGCACTTCTTCCACAGCCGCCTTGATCGCATCATCCTTGCAGTTTGCAAAGAAATATTCCTTGAACGGTGCACCGGACAACGCGCCCTTTACCAGATCACGATCCAGGTTCTTTAAAATGGTCACCATATCTGTATGGGTGACTTCCTTCACCTTGTCCAAAATTTTCTTATTGCGCTGCTCAGGAACGACTCTCTCAGGAGGATAGCCGCCACCGCCGGGCGCACAGAACAATTTTTCAAAAATATACTCCAACTTCAGTTCACCGCCCCAGCCGAAATTCTCCGCGAAAGGAAGCGCCACACAGTTGCCATCGTTTACCTGTGTAAACAGATACGCATCCAACGGGGACTGGATATGTCCGCACAATACCTTCGGGAAAGAATTGCATGCCAACATAGCGCCCTCACCGGTACCGCAGCCTGTGATCACAAAATCAGCCGCGCCGGAATTCAGCAGAGTCGCCGCCAGAATACCGTTCTGCACATAAGTCAGGGAGTTGGGATCCTCCGCGCCGAGCATACCGTAATTGAACACCTCATGTCCCATGGGCTCCACGACCTTCTTCAGCGCATTGCAGATCAGCTCGTTCTTCGCCGCCTGACTGTTCTCATTAATCAATGCAATCTTCATGTTTGTAAATAACCTTTCTCAAAATTAAGAGGGCTGCTTTCCGATGTAAGCCAGGATACCACCGTCTACATACAGAATATGTCCGTTCACCGCATTGGAAGCCTCGGAAGCCAGGAATACCGCAGGACCGGTAAGCTCCTCGGGATCAAGTCATCTGCCGGCCGGAGTTCTCGCACAGATGAACTCGTCGAAAGGATGTCTGCTGCCGTCAGCCTGCTTCTCACGCAGAGGTGCGGTCTGAGGGGTAGCAATGTAGCCGGGTCCGATACCGTTACACTGAATGTTGTACTGAGCATACTCTGCACAGATGTTTCTGGTCAGCATCTTCAGACCACCCTTGCCTGCCGCATAAGCGGATACAGTCTCACGACCGAGCTCGGACATCATGGAGCAGATGTTGATGATCTTTCCGCCGCCCTTCTTGATCATGGAAGGAATCACAGCCTTGGATACGATGAAAGGTGCATTCAGGTCAACGTCAACAACCTGTCTGAACTCTGCAGCGGTCATCTCGGTCATAGGGATACGCTTGATGATACCTGCATTGTTTACCAGGATATCGATCACGCCTACTTCCTTCTCGATCTGCGCTACCATTGCGTTTACAGCGTCCTCATCGGTAACGTCGCAGATATAGCCATGTGCCTTGATGCCTGCCTCCTCATAATTCTTAAGTCCCTTCTCCAAACTCTCCTGGGTACGGTCGTTAAAGCAAATGGTAGCACCTGCCTCAGCATATGCCTTTGCGATTGCGAAACCGATGCCGTAAACAGCGCCGGTAACCAATGCGATCTTGCCTTCAAGACTGAAATTTGTGTACTTGCTCATTTTGTTTCTCCTTTTCTTTTATAGATTTTTACATCAGATCCTTATTGTCCACACCGTCCATGTCGTCAAAGTCCTGATTCTCGCCCACCATACCCCAGATAAAGGTGTATGCCCTGGAACCGCATCCGGAGTGGATGGACCAGCTGGGAGAGATCACAGCCTCCTCATTTCTCATCACGATGTGACGGGTCTCCTGAGGCTCGCCCATGTAATGCATTACAAAGGCATCCTCAGGCATCTCAAAGTACAGATACACTTCCATTCGTCTGTCATGGGTATGGCAGGGCATGGTATTCCACACACTGCCGGGCTCCAGCTTGGTCATGCCCATCTCAAGCTGACAGCTCTCCACCTGACCGGGAAGTATGTACTTGCAGATGACTCTGTGGTTGGCATCCTCTAAGGTACCAAGTTCCACTTTATTCTCATCCTTCACGATGACCACGCCTTCTTCGGGAGTCCCGTTGGGCTTGATCAAGACGGTAGGGCATGTCCTGTGTGCAGGAGCAGAATTCAGATAAAATTTTGCGGGATTCGCATTGTCAACACTCTCAAAAGTGATGTCCTTCGATCCCATTCCGATATACATGCCCTCTTTGAAACCGACATTGTATACCTTTCCGTCGATTGTGATCTTACCGGCGCCGCCGATATTGATCACGCCCAGCTCTCTTCTCTGGCAGAAATACTCTGCGCGAAGCTCGTCCCCTGCCGTCAGCTTGATGGGCGCTGTAGGTACTGCCGCACCTGTGATAATTCTGTCGATGTGGCTATATACCAGCTTGATCTCGCCGGGCACGAAAAGATTCTGGATCAGAAACTCTTCTCTCAGACGTTCTGTGGTATAATGCTTTACATCTCTTGGTGATACTGCTGTTCTAAGTTCCACCTTACGCCTCTCTTTCCTTGGCATTTTTGCCAATGTTCATAAAAGTACTTTCAGTATAACATAAAATCCTGTACAATTCCACCACAAAACAGAAATTTCTGGAAAAAAACTTTTACAATCACTCCTTTTCTTTTTGTCATTTTTATGGTAAACTGTAACAGAATGCAATGCATTTATAAATACACGCAAAGGAGTTTAACGATGAGATTAATTACACGATCTGATTTTGACGGTCTGGCATGCGGCGCTCTTTTGAAGGAAGCGGGCATTATTGACCATTGGAAATTTGCACATCCCAAGGATCTGCAGGATGGATTGATTGAAGTAAACGAGAATGACTGTCTCGCCAACGTACCCTATGTAGAGGGCTGTGGATTGTGGTTTGACCATCATTCCAGCGAGCATGAGAGACTGCAGCTTGCGGGCAAATATAAGGGCGAAAGTCGTATCACCCCCTCCTGTGCGCGTATTATTTATGAATATTACGGCGGCAGAGAGCGTTTCCCTCAGTTTGATGACATGATGGAGGCGGTAGACAAAGTGGATTCCGGCAACCTCACCATCGACGAGGTCCAGAATCCCAAGGGTTGGATCCTGATCGGCTACCTGATGGATCCCAGAACCGGTCTGGGCAGATGGCGCAACTTCACCATCTCCAACTATCAGCTCATGGAGAAGCTGATTGATGCCTGCCGTACCATGTCTACTGAGGAGATTCTGGCGCTGCCCGATGTACAGGAGCGCATTCAGGTTTACAATGAGCAGACGGAAAAGTTTGTGGAGATGGTAAAGAAATACACAAAAGTAGACGGAAAGCTGATCATCTCCGATCTGCGCGGTGTGGATCCAATCTACTCCGGCAACCGCTTCATGATCTACAGCATGTATCCGGAACAGAATGTATCCGCCTGGATCGTAAACGGCCGCGGCGGCCAGGGCTGCTCCGCAGCAGTGGGCTACAGTATTTTGAACAAGACCGCTACCATGGACGTCGGCAGCCTGATGTTAAAATACAACGGCGGCGGACACAAAAAGGTGGGAACCTGCCAGTTCACCAATGAGAATATGGACACGGATCTGCCCAAGATGCTGGCTGAATTAAGCGCGTTGGCAAATGCGTAAGGAAAATAAGAATGAAGTACATAAGAAAACGGGAGAGCCATTTCTGCTCTCCCGTCTTTTTTATTTTGTGATATCGGTTCCGAAATATTTCTCGGAAATCTTGCTCAGCGCTCCATCCGTTTTCAACTCTTTCAGTGCCTGATTGACCGCCTCGCGCAGGCTGGCGGAATCCTCACCCTTCCGGAACGGAATGCACACATGGTTGGCCTCATCCGTGAGCGCCGCGATCTTCAGATTCGCATCGGGATGCACGCCCATGTAGTCGTAGAAGGTAACTTCCGCATTCAAAGTGGCATCGATCCGCTTCTGCAGGAGCAATTCAATGGTCTGGTTCAGATCGTCCACACCTGTGGTCGTAGCGCCATAGCTCTCTGCCAGCTCCGCATAGGTACTGGAAATCGTATTGGCAGTGGTCTTACCCTTCAGATCCTCAAAAGATTTGATCTCATTGTTGTCCTTGTTCACGATAATGGCGGTTCTGATGTAACCGTACTGGTCAGAAAAATCATACTTCTGTGCTCTCTCCTCGGTGTAATCCACGCCATTTACCATAATATCATACCGCCCGGCTTCCAGACCGGCCAACAGACCGTCCCATTCCCCTTCCACGAATTCCACTTCCACACCAAGCTTTTCACCGATCTGCTGCGCCACTTCCACATCAAATCCCACCAGCTTGTCATTCTCGTCATGGTAGGTCCAGGGCGCCCAGGTGCCCTCCATCGCCACGGTCATTTTTCCTGCCGCCTTGATCCTGGCCAGCTGATCTTCCGCTGCGCCCGCTCCGGCATTGCTGCTCCCTGCCGCACCCGAAGCGCCGTCCCCTGCTCCGCCGCAGCCGGCAAGCGTCAATACGGACACCACCGCCGCTGCTGCCAATTTTTTCCATGCTGATCTTTTCATACGCTCTCTCCTTTTTGTTTTGCCTGATAAATCCTGCCTGTTGCTTTATTGATATCTTAATTCCCATGCTCCTGCAATATCCGCAGAAATTCTCTCGTGCGTTCCTCCTTGGGGGAAGCGAAAAATGCCCCGCTGTCTCCCGCCTCCAACACGGCTCCGTTCTCCATGAAAACAACCTGATTGGAAACCTGTCTCGCAAAAGAGATCTCATGCGTCACCACAAGCATGGTCATCCCCTCACGTGCCAACTGCCGCATCACATTCAGCACTTCCCCGATCAGTTCCGGGTCCAGCGCCGATGTGGGCTCGTCAAAAAAAATGATCTCCGGCTCCGTAGCAAGCGCCCGCGCAATGGCCACACGCTGTTGCTGCCCGCCGGACAACTGCCCCGGATAATAATCGTACCGATCAGAAAGTCCCACCTTGTCCAAGGCCTCCCTGCCGATGCGCTCCGCTTCTGCCTTTGGCATTTTTCGCGCTGTGATCAGGCCTTCCGTCACATTTCCCAATGCCGTCCGGTTGGCAAACAGATTAAAATTCTGAAAGACAAATGCGGTCTTCCTCCGGATCTTCGCAATATCCTGCTTCTTCATATTGCCTAAGGAAAACATTTCCCCGTCAAAACAATAGGTCCCAGTATCCGCAGTCTCCAGAAAATTCAGGCAGCGCAGTAAAGTCGTTTTTCCCGATCCGCTGGGTCCCAGAATGGCAACCACATCGCCCTTCTCCACATCCAGATCAATCCCTTTCAACACCGCAAGGCCGCCAAAGGACTTCCGCAGACCTCTGATCTCCAACATACTCATCTTGCGCCTCCATCGGTCTCCAACCGTTTTCCCCCTGTGTTCGACCGCTTCCCGCCGTAGGTCTTCAGTCTTTTCTCCCCCATACTCTGCAGCTTTGTGAGGATCGTGCAGAAGATCAGGTAGATCAGTCCCACTTCCAGATACAGCAATAGCGGCTCATAGGTGCGCGCCACGATCCGCTGAGTAGACATAAACATCTCTGCCACCGTGATATTTGCCGCCAGAGAAGTTTCCTTCAGCAATCCGATCAGGGAATTGGAAAGTGGCGGAAACGCCGTGCGCATGGCCTGTGGCAGCACGATCCGCCACATGATCTGCAGCCAGGACATTCCCACACAATAGCCCGCTTCGATCTGTCCCTTGGGCACGGATTCCAAAGCTGCCCGGACCGTCTCTGAGGCATAGGCCCCCTCATTCAGCGAAAACACGATGACCGCTGCGGGAAACGGCTCCAATAAAATTCCCAGACTCGGCAGACCGTAAAACACCACAAACAGCTGTACCAGCACCGGCGTTCCCCGGATCACCCACACATAAAAACGAGCCAGCTGCTTGAGTCCTTTCACATCTGCAAACTGAACCAGCGCCACCGCCACCGCGATGATCAGTGCGAACAAAAACGAGAGCGCCGTAAGCGGGATCGTGAGTTTCAATCCCGGAAGCAATATCTTCCAAAACGAATCTATAAATATTTTTACCCAACGTTCATTCAAAAATGCTCCACATCCTTTTCACAGTTAATCTATACTATAACACTATGATTTCATTTGTGCAACCCCAATCTGCGCTCCAACAGACAAACCGCCTCCGTCGCATCCGTGAAAGGAAACATATCCACTCCCACGGCCCGTTTTACCTGCCACCCGGCCTTCCCCAGCTGCTTCAGATCCCGTACCAGCGTCTCAGGATTACAGGAAACATACACGATCTTTCCGGGTTTTATCGCTGCCACTGCCTGCAGAAACGCCTCACTGTTGCCGGAGCGGGGCGGGTCCATAAGCAGCACATCCAGCTGCACTCCCCGCTCCGCCATCTGCACCAGAAAACGCCCTGCATCATTCTGATAAAAGGTGATATTCTCCACCCTGTTCTGCTTGGCGTTCCGCTTCGCATCCCAGACAGCATCCTTATTTAATTCCACGCCGATCACCTGTCCGGCCTGGCCGGCCGCAATGATCCCGATGGTACCGGTACCGCAGTAGGCATCCAGCACCGTTTCCTTTCCCGAAAGCGCCGCGTATTCCAGCGCTTTCCGATACAGTTTCTCCGTCTGCGCCGGGTTCACCTGATAGAAAGACTTGGGCGAAATGCGAAACACCTTTCCGCAGAGAACATCCTCAATATATCCCTTGCCATAGATCACCTGCTCCTTCTCGCCCAACACCATACTGGTTCCCCGATCGTTTACATTGATGACCACCGTCGTGATCTCAGGGTGCTTTGCCAAAAGTGCCTTTACAAAATTGTTCTTGGACGGAAGGATCGGCGACGTGAGCACCAGCACAACCATGATCTGGCCGGTGGCATATCCCTTGCGGATCAGCACATGTCGGAGAAGCCCATACCCTGTGTCCTCATTGTAGGGTCTTATTTTAAAAGAAGGCAGGAGCTCTCTGACCGTCACAATAATGGCATCCGCCTGCTCCTCCTCGATATAACAGCTGTCCACCGGCACGATGCGATGACTTTTTTCCTCATAGATTCCCGAGATGACATTGTGCCGCCTGTCCTCTCCAAACACAGCATGCACCTTATGTCTGTAGTGTGCAGGCTGATCCATCCCCAGAATAGGTTCCGGCCTGCAGAAGGGTTCCATCAGTTTGGAAAAACGTTTGCTCTTTTCCGCCAGCTGTTCCGCATAACTCTTCCGGATCCACTTGCAGCCGCCGCACTTGTCCGACACACTGCAGACAGCGTTCTGTTTTTGCTTTCCATTCTGTTTTTGCTTCCCACTTTGTTCCTGCGTCATGATCCACTCCCGATCCCGTTTCCGTGCTTATCTTTCACTCAATACTGTACTGTTTCAACTGCTTCCGCCGCTCTCTGTAATCCGGCATATACTTTTCAACCTCCTGCCAGAACGCCGGCGAATGATCCATATGCCGTCTGTGTGCCAACTCATGCACCACCACATAGTCCACCAGCTCCTTCGGCACAAAGAGCAGCCTGCAGTTAAAATTCAGATTGCCGTCACTGCTGCAGCTCCCCCATCTGGTCTTCTGGTTGCGCATGGTAATCCGCCCGTAGGCAATGCCCATGATATCGGCGTAATACGCTACCCGCTGTGTGATCAGCTGCCTAATCTGCCGCTTACCCGCCGCCGTCACTACTTCCGGCAGACAGGTGGCGGGATTTTCCTTGTGCACCTGCCACTGATTTCGCTTCTGCAGGATCCAGCCCGTATGTTTTTCAATAAAAAATCGGATTGTCTCGTCCGAAACCCGGTTCGGCACCCGGACCGTGACGGTACCGTCGCTTTTCACCTGCAGTCCCAGCGTTTTTCGTCTGGAATAAACGATCTGCAGGACAACGGGCTCCTCTTCCTCGTAAATTATGTATTCCGTCATACTTACACAGACCCTCCCTGTTTTATGCCGCCATGCGGTCCCGCCGCAGGGTGATATACCAGCGCACCAGCGCCGTGCCGATGATGATCACATATCCAATAATGCTGAGCGGCTCCGGCGTCTCGTGCAGAAACAACATTCCCAACAACGCCGCAAAGATCACCTGGGTATAGTCAAACACGGAAATTTCTTTGGCCGGGGCAAACTTGTACGCCGACGTAATGCCAAACTGTCCCACCGAGGCGGACACCCCCGCCAGGATCAGACAGAGCCACTGTCTGACCGTCATGGGGTGAAAATCCAAAATCAGAAACGGCGCCGTCACAAGACAGGAAAACACGGAGAAACACAGCACGATGATCGGCGTCCGCTCCCCTTTTCCGCCGAGCCTTCTCACAAAGACATAGGCCGTACCCGCACCGAATCCGCCGTACAGCCCAATGAGCGCCGGCACCACCGACAGATCTCCCCCCGGCCGGATAATAAACAGCGCTCCGATAAAAGCAATCACCGTTGCCGCCACATCCACCACGGACGGAGTTTCTTTTAAAATGGGAACAGAAAGCAGGATGGCAAAAAAAGGGGAAAGCTTATTCAGCATATTTGCGTCCGCAATTCCCAGTCTGTCTATCGCATAAAAATTACAGATCAGTCCGCTGGTGCCGAAGATACATCGCCACGCGATGTCCCCCCAGCTTCCCCTTTGAACATGAAATTTTTCCTGACTCCGCAGCAGCAGAACCACCGTTACAATCGCCGCAAACGCATTCCGGAAAAAGGCCTTCTGCATGGTGGGGACATCTCCGGAAAGGCGCACGAAAAACGTCATGAGAGAAAAGCCAAACGCTGCTGCCAGAATACACAGGATGCCTTTGATATGGGAATTTTTCTGCCCGGATCCTACGGGAAACTTCTCTCTACTCATCTTTAACCTCCAATGAAAAAAGTACCAAAATCGGGAAATCCCAATTTTAGTACTTTTGATCGTCGGAGTGGCGGGATTCGAACTCGCGACCTCCACCTCCCTAAGATGGCGCTCTAACCAAGCTGAGCCACACCCCGAAACACAAGTAAGATTATAACCTGTGTGTTTTAAAAAAGCAAGCACTTTTTTCACAAAATGCGGATTTTGTGAAATATGCCTTAAATTCGACATTTTCTCAATTATTTTCTTTCGTTTCCAACAATTTCACCAGATATTCCCAGACCCGTTTCGTAGAGGCAATGCTCAATCTTTCCTCCGTGGTATGGATATTCTTCATATCCGGCCCAATGGAAACGCAGTCCAGATCTTTGATTTTGCTGCCCAACAGCCCGCATTCCAGGCCGGCATGGATTGCCTCCACCTGCGGCTCGCTGCCGTACATCTCCCGGTACACCCGGATCATCTTATCCCGAAACGGCGAGTCCGCGCGATATTTCCAGCCGGGATACTCCCCCGAAACCTGAATGTCGCCGCCCGCCAATGCTGTCACGGCTTCCAGTTTCCCAATCAATGCTGCCTTTGCGCTCTCCAGACTGCTGCGCACGGAGAATTCCGCCGAGAACCGATCCTTCTCCAGATGCAAAATCCCCAGATTCAGGGAGGTTTCCACCAGCCCCGGGATATCGGCACTCATGGCCTGTACGCCATTGGGAAATCCGATCAGCAATGCCGCCGCACGCTTTGTATCAGCCACTGTCCAGGCCGTAGTCCAAGCCGCATCGGCCCCGGCTTTGGCCTGCCCGTCTTTGGTCTGTCCGGCTTTGGTCTGAACCCAGGCAGCCGTCAGTGAAAAACCGGGATCCCTGCGTTCCAGCTCTGTCTGGATCTCCTGCCGGTACGCCGCCACAATTTGCTCCACCGCATCGCAATCCTCTGCTCTCACGGCCAACAAAGCCTCCGTCTTGCGGGGAATCGCGTTGTCCGCCAGGCCTCCCTCCGCTTTCACCAGCCTCACCGGGACCTCCTCACAGAGTTTCCACAGAAGTCTGCCGAGCAGCAGATTGGAATTACCTCTTTCCTTATGGATCTCCTCTCCGGAGTGTCCGCCCAGCAAACCGTCAATCACAACCTGACAGTACCTGTCCGTTTTCTTTACGGCTTCGCAGCTTCCCGTCAGCCCGCAGTTCACTCTGGCGCCGCCGGCACAGCTTGTAAGGAAGATCCCCTCCTCCTCCGAATCCAGATTCAACAGCCGATTTCCCTTCAGCATAGACAGATCGATCTCCCTGGCCCCATCCATGCCCACTTCTTCGTCCACCGTAAACACGATCTCCAGTGCCGGATGCTTTAATTCCGGGGAATCCAGAATTGCCAGCCCATAGGCCACCGCAATGCCGTCATCGCCGCCCAGGCTCGTTCCTTCCGCATAAATATCATCCCCGCTCACGCCCACCTGCAGCCCCTCTGTCTTCAGGTTTCTGCCGCAGTCCGGCGTTTTCACCGCCACCATATCCATATGTCCCTGCAGAATCAAAGTCGGCTCATCTTCATAGCCCGGCGTTGCATCCTGAAAAATGATCACATTCTTCCATTCATCCTGGATCACGCGCAGCTTCCGCTTTACAGCAAACTCTTTCAAAAAATCACTGATCTGCCCCACATTGCCTGATCCATGCGGAATCCGGGTGATCTCCTCAAAATAATAAAAAACCTTTTGTGGTTCTATCTTTTCCAAAACACGCATATCAAGCGCCTCCCTATTGTCTGCAATGACAAACGGGGAAGCTTTCCGCTTCCCCGCCTGCATTCGGATTTTCATACCCTGCGCTCCCCGAGTAGGGCTCGAACCTACAACAACTCGGTTAACAGCCGAGTGCTCTACCATTGAGCTATCGAGGATCATTTCAATCACAAGCTTAGTATAGTGATTCCCTTTTCAAAAGTCAAGAGCCTCCAACACAAATATATGCAATTTGAGAAATTTTATGTATATTTCTTTGATGCTGTATTTTAGGGCATTTCAGAGCTGAAATGTAGGAATAATCAATAAATATCCCGCTTTTTTCAGCTCTGAAACACTCTTATTTGCATTTAAGATTTCTTCTCGTCAAGTTCGTCTGCATCGGGTAGTTCGTCAGTATATTTGCTCAAAAATTTGCTGACGGCTTCCCAGACGTGCTTGACAGGCAGACCACATAGTGCCATATTTTTCAGAATACTTGTAACTTCATATGCAATATACAAAATTGCGAAAAATTCGGTTAGTCCAATTGAACCACCGATATACGATCGGACTTCTTCCGGAATGAACCCGATCAGGTTGATATGTACCAAAATATCAATGGCCTGAAAGAAGATCAGGGACACCAGCATACCTGCCTTACGAATAGCCCCGTCAATCCCAACTGAAGAATTGAACTTCTTCCATTTAATAGCTCGCAGCACACCGAAAATCGTATCGATGATCACCCCGATGATTACGAGCAATATCATTTTGTTGTTTGCGCATTGCTCCAAGAACGCTCTTGTGAATGTCATAGTTTGTCCTCCTCTTAGACAAAAATTAAGAGCCTCCGTTATGGAAGCTCCTATTTTGAATGGTTTTTTATTCTTCTACAATTTCAAACAGCTCTGGCGGATATAAATAATCTTCTTCCTCGTCGTCTACAATACGGTACCAACCTCTTTCAACGCTAATTACATTATACACCTTTCCGACTGTCAAGAAAATAGTTTTGGGCTCTACTTTTAATTTGACTTTCATACTCATTCCTCCCATCGCTTAATCTTGAGTTCAACCTTTCCCGCTGATTCCTCTTGATACCAATGAATTTCTGCCTTTACTTCCTCGCCATCACAGTCAATTACTGTATGGCCTTTACACTTTTGCCAATCTTCAGGATCGCCGCCATATGCGTCAGCTAATCTTAATTTTGTAACCTCTCGAATTTCATCGGAAGTACCTTTGCCGGCAAATATCTCTTGCCCAAGAACCCTAGCACCATCAGCAATATGGTATTTCTTATCTGTACCGGGATATTCTACATCATACTCAGACCACCGTTTCTTATTCCCAAAGAACTGCAAGTCGTACTTTAGGATACCACTTTTCTGCTGCTTTTTCAACGGGTACGGTGGTCCATTTCTTACTCCCCACTTCTGTCCCTTAATCCCATGGTGCGCGAGATAGCCTCTTGACGACTTGTAATACTTTAGCCAGACATCAGTGCTGCTCAATGGAATCATCTCCTTCGGAAAAGATGAATGAAATTTAGACATGCTTTTTTGTCGAACATTACAAATTGACAGCCCACTACATGTTTCTTACAATATATTGTGAATGAGGAAGGAGTGGCACTACATATGGTGGGCTATGGGTGAGAATACGGCAAAAAATATATCGAGAAAGGAGGGAACTGTATGAATGGTGCTTATGCAGCTTTATCGCTGTTAGCCAAATATCTTGAAGATTTCGAGAAGCACACCGAGTGCTATTACCACCACGAAACTGATTTCAAGGTTATAGATGACTATTATGACGAAGACTTCAACTTCATTATCTTATAAACACCAGAAAATCCTTAGTGCCACAAACGCTGAGGATTTTTTGTTCCCTCCTGAACTCACAAGAACAAAAGAAAAAGAGAATACGTATGGGACTCGAACCCATCTCACCCGCCGCTCATTAGTACCCCTGAACTAACGTATTCTCTTTCATAACACGGCTTGTAAAATTGGCGCAAGCTTAATTGCGTTCCACGCTTGTCACCTGCTCCCACTTCCCATGATTGCTAGACCAGAACAACATATGACCTGTTACGGAAATATACAACTCAGTCTTATAGTTTGATCCGCCAAATGCAATAAGTGTTCCGTACTTGGAAATATCATCTGGCAGAGTATGATACGGCAAGTTATTTGGATTGGTACTTGTGATGGTTATTCCGGGATTATCCGTCATATAATCTTTTGTCGGATCAGTCCATGTCTTCGTTTGCAGTTTATCACTTACTGCAGCTAAAACACTCTGCATCCTGCCAACCGTTTCTCTCAGCTCCTCCAGCCCCTCAATGGTATAGAGCTTAAACGCATAGTAGTCGACCACTATATCTGCATCATTTGTCTCACTATTGCTTATCCAAAAAAACACAAAGCCGTCTTTTGTTTTCTGCCCTATGTTACCTCCCATGGATGGAGTGCCGTTGGTACTGTATTTCATGGAGCGAATGGTGAAAGTTATCTCATAATCCGCATCGGGCATAGGAGAATCAAACGTAATGTCTTTCCTGGCAATTCCATTCTGCACGTCTCCGGCAGATATTGTGATTGTACCACTCCGGGTGGTACTCGCGCCATACTCCACCATGCCCCGCCCTGCAATCCTTGACAGGCTGCCGTCTGAATTTACCCTATTTACACTCATTTTGTCACCCCCTCTAATAATCAATCATGGCCGCGCCACCAATAAATATGATAGCATCCTCTACAAGATGCTCATTCGGCGAAATGCCGATACCTATCGTGTCACTTTCTTCGTCCCAATAGAACCATGGGCGTATATCTTCCCCGCCGCTGATATATCCTCTAAGGGGGACACTCCCACCGACTAATCTGTGGATATTACCTTCATCAATCTTGTATACAGGATAAATGTAGTTTGTGCCACTAGAAAAGTCTCTTGTAAGGCGGAAACTGCCACCAACACTTAACATTTGTCCGCAACGCTTTACTTCAAACGGTCTGTCTAAATCCTCTTCTTCACCATCATCATTAATTCGTGTCAAAGATGCAAAAGAACTCAATCCATAATCCGGAGTGTAAGTTGTACTTAAGTCGTCATCATCTGTAATATTTGCTATCACATATTTTTTCTTCTCCGCTGTGCTTAACGCGTCCCACTCCGCCTGCGTGCCGACAAATTCCTTGCTCTGTTTTCCTTCCAGCTTCTCACCGATCTCAGTAAAAAGTGGCTCCAAATCGCCATATGAAGCAAAATTTTTTTGACTCATGTTTACCTCCTTATAAATAACGAAAGGACGGCTCCACTAGGAACCGCCCCAGCATTACTATTTTGAATTTAGTCAAGCAGAGCCAACAGTGCGTTCACCTGAGCTGAAGTCAAGCTATCGGGCTCAGCAGCTGCGATCAAACTCTCGAGAGTCACCGGGTCCACCTCGTCATCATCCCAGTCGGTGTTCTCGGTGTGAGCTGCCTTGAACTGATACAGCCCATCCTCATGCACCACCACATCACCGATTGCATAAGCCTTGGTGGATTCAAACGCGTCTGCTAAATCAGCAACTGCCGCGTCGATTTTTGCATTGATACTGTCCACGTCTACGAAAGAACCGGAAATATCCAGCTTCACGCTCACTGTAGCGGTGTAATAGGTCTTGCCGGAAGCAACCTCAGTGTCTGCACTCAGGACATACTTCCCGTTAACCAGCTCGTAATAGCCCAGAGCAGAGGGATCACCTGTGGGACTTGCTACTGCCTCATAGGTGGTCAAGTCTGCTACTGCCACATTGGTGCCTGCGGGATACTTTTTGCCTGCGCCTTCAACAAAGCGGGCATCGGTGGTGAACTCATCGGTCACATTATACACATAGCCAGCCATAGCCTGAGTGAGTGTGGAAGGCAGGTTGGCAAATGTGCTGTTGCCACGGAATTTGTAAGCTGCTCCGAGAGAGTTAAATTTGGTTGCAATACCGTTCATGATCTCTTTAGCGTTTTCATAAGATACATAATTCTGCATAATTTATTATCCTCCTTTTGAGTTGGTTTAGCTGATCAGCGCCAGAAGCGCAGTCATTTGTTCTTGGGTCAACGGTTCCGTGTCAGCGGTCGTGATCTCACCGACATCTTCCTCCTCATCGTCCGTATAAATAACAAAGAGATGAGTTTTTCCGCTCACCTCTCTATACTCCACGTTCTTTATACCGACGCCTTTAATATTCTGTTCTGCCGGTGCAGTCTCGGATGCAGTCCTTCTCCAGGATATAACACCCTCTTCTGACACTGTAGGCTTCCATGCGATCGTGGAAGTCCCGCCGCCACCGCCTCCGCCGGCTTCGATAGTCTCTTTGAGTTCAATCAACAATGCCTCCATGACACTACGAGGCTCGTTGGTGTACTCAGTACCGTCGATTATAGCCCGCAGGATTTCTTCAAATCTGCTGGGTGGAGTTCTATCGAAATCACTCATTTTGAAACCTCCTTTCAATTGAGTTTTTAGATCTTAGATGCAGAAACCGAGAAGAACACAGTTATTGTTGTTCGCGTATCCCATAGAGCCGACAGTTCCGTTAGGCGCTATACCATAAACAACGCCATTACTACTACGAAGCCAGTTACCCGAAACGGTCCACGATCCAACACTACTAGATATTTTTCTTTTTTCTATGTCATCCGCGAAATAGTTATAAATCGGTCCTAGATTTTCGTAACTATTTCCGCCTATCATTTCACGAGCAGATGGAACCCATAGTTTGTCGACTGTCGGATACGAAGGGGTTGATGATGTTTTTGAATATTTTACAACTGGCTTTATATAAGAACGCATTTCATCAGGGAACGTATTAAACAAAGTTTCATTTAAAAAATATCGTAATACATTATCTGATTCGGACAAATCCGGCCATATATTTCCCATTTTTCTTATTGTAAATGGTATATCAGCTACCCACGTAGTTGCTGCATACCCATTTAGTCCTTCTAATGGATCAACACCTTTGGCAACCAGATGCATATTGACCGTTTTGTATCCGGGAACATCCAACGGTTTCCATTGACCAATTTCATATCCTACTTCTTCACCCTGAACTTCAATCCATCTACAAATATCATACCAAGGCTCTGCAATCATGTCTGTTCCTATTGTTTTGTTTTCAAATCGAGGATAGCAATCCATATCATGGTCAACATTGACAGGATTGGGTGTCCACCCGACAAAAACCATACCAGATGCTTCCGGAATATAGTATCCAGCATAAGTTGCACCACCCCCTTCAGGTACACCGTGCACCTGTTGAATAACAGTTTGCTCGGGATCGTTTGCATGAAATGTAACCGTATACGGTCCGCCATCACCCTTCTTAGGCACATTGATATAGAGCTTAGAATATCCATCGTAACCTTCGTCAGCAGGGTCGTACTCTCCGTTTTCCGTAATACTGATTTCCCTCATTTCAGCTGTAGACTGAGGAACATTGACCTGAACACCGATATATCCCTCACCCTCTCCTGCCTCATAATATCCGTTCTCAGATACCTGAAGAGTGGTTAAACCAATCGGTGACGACTGTCCACCCGGGACATTTACAGTAACCGGTCCATATGCTACTCCCTCACCTGAGTAAGTCCCGTTTGCCGTAACATTCAGAGGTTTGATGACTGTCGGGTTGTCGGCGTTGATCTTCTTCAGAGCCCCAATGATACTGTCACGAACAATCTCTCCACTCTCCGCAGACTTGATACTTTCCAAATAACTTGAAATGTTTGCCATACTTAGTCCTCCACTTTATAAGCGTTTATGTTGTCGGGCACTTTCTCAGTTCCGAACTTGTTGCTGTGGTAAATATTGACCCTGTTAATGATATCTAATAGAGCTTTCCTCATATCTTCACCTCTGGACGCCTTCTCCAGGTTAGCGATCGATACGTCTATCTTAGGCATAAATATCACTCCTTAATCTGTGGATTTGGTGTATTTTACTGTAACGCTTTTTAGCACAAATGTATCCCATGATGGAATAGATGTAAGTGATAGTTTAATTGTATTATTACGTAATATCCATCTCGCAATAACCGCATCAATAAAAGCCCCTAACTCAATTTGTTCGCCACTTCTCAGAATACTTCCTTTTACTTCAATCACTTCATCAATACCAGTGATTGTCGTGTCATACCACGTATCAGCCTGAGTAAAGTCAATTCCGCCGATCTGTGTCTTCTGATACAACGTCTTACCCATCCACGTCCCTATGATCTGTTCCTCGGTACTATAATGCACAGCAGGAACTCCAGACGGTGTCCAAGTACCAGAACCTGGTGTGTCTGTGGTTTTGGTGTATTGGAGAGTGACATAAATATCAGTAATAGCACTGCCATAAGTATCGCATCGGTACTGCAAGTAGCCATTAAACATGCGAAGACCTATCATATAATTTGTCAGTGTTTCCGCACGACTCATAGCATTACCACAAATTTGAATAATTGACCCATTTACATTGCGTAGTGCAACAAAATTCATAGAGATTGCCGTATCAACTTCTGGCATATATATCCCGTTTATGTAATCACTAAAAGAAGATACTGTATTTTGAATATGCACAGTCTTCTGATACAACGGTTTTCCATCTGTCCAGACACCTATCTCTCGCTCTTCAGTTGAATAGATGACCGGGGAGAAGGTGTACTCTGTGTCACCCATGTATGTCTCTTCTACGGTCCAATAGATTTCAAAACCACACCACGATCCTGTGTTTGCACGAACTTTTAATTCCGACGAATTAACCATTGCAACTCTATTACTAGACCCTGCACCAAATGCAAAATTATCCGTATTCATTTGCGGAGCTATATTCTGGTCTATGTCAAACAAAGTAAAGTTTGTCCCCTCGCTAGCATAACCGGATGTAATTGTACCTCTCGCATTCAGAAATACCAGGTTTCCAATCTGTATTGCTTTGTATTTAAAATTAGAATCCAGTACAATACCGGAAGATGGCGTGATATAGTTTGTAACATCTCTGATACCAACAGCTTTACCATTGCCGCCAGCACCGCCACCGAGGATCTCGTAAATAACATTATCAATACCGATTTTGCTCAGAGTGTCGGTCGCTTCTCCACTCGGATTAGCTTCTACAGCGGAACGATTACTGCAATAAGGAATTCCGTTTGACATTATTTTTCCCATGCATTATCCCTCCTTAATCTGTGGATTTGGTGTATTGGATTGTTGCATACAAATCGGTACAAGACGTCATTTTGAATGCCACAAATAAATTTGTGTTGTCTACTAAACATGCGAAACAATCACTGTTATAGTCCAAATAATAATTTCCAGCAAACCAGCTTCCATTTCTTTTTATAGATACTTCTGAAAGTTTAATAAAATCAACATTCTCAGCTCCATGCGGGTAATATCCGCCTGTTATTGGCGATGCGACGTATATTGTCTTCTGATACAACGTCTTACCCATCCACGTCCCTATGATCTGTTCCTCGGTACTATAATGCACAGCAGGAACTCCAGACGGTGTCCAAGTACCAGAACCTGGTGTGTCTGTGGTTTTGGTGTAAGTAAAGGTGAGCAACCCCGCCACATTGGATCGTGAAGTTTCCGCATACAATTCAAATCTAGGTGCGTTATCGTTATTGTCATAGGTCCATCTTCTAAACGCCCTCGGTCTACCGCTTACCATGTAATAAGCGGAATGATTTTGATCGACCCATGCTTGCTCAATATCTGATACATAGTCATTAAGATTAACTGATGCATAGTAATCGCTATATGCTGATGTGGTGAAAGACATAGAAGATATACTTACTGTAATCTGGTATAAAGGTTTTCCTTCTTCTGTTACACCTATCTCACGTTCTTCGGTTGAATAGATGACTGGCTGGAACTGACTTCCGTCTCCATTAGCATCCTCAATCATGTAGATCTTGTCATCGGTCAGCTTAGTGTCTGGTAATGCATCATACTCAGCTTGCGTCAGATGAACAACGTCTGCATTTCCGCTCTCAATACCATATACAGTCCCATCAACGCCAATTTTGATCAGAGTATCAGTCGCAGCACCGTCAGGATTGGCTTCTACCTCAGTACCACCGCCGGCATCCTCATTCTTCCACTTACGGTCAGTTATATCATACGTAAGGACTTGACCATTAGCTACCCCTGCCAGGTTAACATCGGTAAGACCGTTTAGTGTTGTAGCACCGCCTCCACCACTACTGCCGCCACTGGTAGACAGGGTTCCGGTACTTCCACTCATACCGTTCGCAACAATCTCCGTAAGTGTCTTCCTCGGCGGTGTGCCAATCGTGATCTGCTTCTTCGCAGAAGTCAAATCGAGCGATATCTTAGTAATAGGAAGGTCTTTGTTAATCAGATGCGGCGTAGAAGTCACATGTACCAACTGTCCTACCTTAAACGGGCTGTAGATCCCTCTGAGGTAGCTCAGTTCTGCAGCATCAACCTCGAGTGTCAGATGATCATACTGCTCACTTGTAAGCCATTCCTGTGCTTTAGCCTTAAGCTCTGATGCGTCGGTAATGTTAGGCCACTCCATTATCTTGGTAACTTTACCGTAGAGGGCTACTCCGTCTGCATCCTCCAAAATATCACTGCCGTCATTTACCGAAGCAATAGTAAGCTTGTTCTCTTCTCCGTCGGGAACACCGCCAAGCGGCAGTACGCATGTGCAGATGTCCTCTCCGTTCAGCTCCTGCGAAATATCAAGAATATTAAGGGCAAACTGCACAGGCTGGTCGCCCTGCTCAGGCATCTCTGCTACCCAGTCTATATAGTTCACCCCTTCAACCCTACGAAGGATAAAATATCCGCCGTCACTATCAAGGCACATCCTATTCAGACATTCCAGAGTTTTCTCATAGTCTGTCTTTCGCCATACATACTTGTCGGTTACTGTGATCTCGCCAACCGTGAATTGTCTGTTTTCCGGTACCTGTGCATTATGAATACTGATAAGACTCCGGAAGAAGTCATGCAACAGAGTTTCTTCCTGCAGATATATGGCAGGTCTCTGAATACTGTCATTAAAGAATGCCAGAGCTCCTTCACAGTAGATCCTTTTCTGGTTATAGAAGTCTTTCTTGACGTCAAGCGGTCTCCCGAACCAAATCAGCGCATTGTCCTCATACACCTCAACATCACTTGTCAAGATGTTTGGAGAATTGTAAAACGCGTGAAACGGGGGCAACGTAAACTCAAAACTTCCGGCGTCATTCAGCTCGTTCTCCACTTTAGGCTCTATCAACACTGTATCTCTTGTCTGCCCGAGAATGTTGATACCGTCAAAAGTAACCCTATAAATCATAAGATCCTCCCTGTACTGTAATCCACAGTCACCTCTGCGTTACCGGCAAACGAAACAAAATTGTCACCAACTGCCAAAGTTAAAGCATTATCAGTTGTTCCAGCAACCAAAGACACCTCATCTCCATCTGCTAAAGTAATGACAATAGCATCTGTGCAGGTAATAGCCACCGAAACAGGAGCCTCTGTATCATTTATCAGATTTCTAGCCTTAGTTCCCTCAACAACAAATGTTCCATAATGGATAACATTGGAGAACAATTCGTTCCATTTCCAGGTAATACGGGCTGTAGAACTGATAGGATACTTGAATGGCTCGACGTTATAATCCAAAACAATGGTGCTGTAATACTGATCAGACTTCCATTTGTTGATAGAAACCCGCCCGAGATAGTAATACTCCGGGTCATCGTCAAGAATAATCCGGAATTGTTTCCCCTGCAGATATGCTAACAACTGACTATAGACTGCCGCCCAGTTGTTCACTGTAACTTCCGGATTAATGATAAACTCCCAGGAGCCCTGTCTGTTTGTGTATTTCACACCATTTAAAATTTCCGTATAATCAAGAGAGCCATGAGCTCCCGGAATATCAACATACTCCGTCTTTACTCCGGGAGGTTCTACCCACGGTCTTGCAGTAGGTGCCATTTTGAAATCTTGCCACGTGTGCTTGTCGCCTATGGTAATCCCATGAGCGCCGTCGTATATCATGTCCAAAACGATCACCTCCTGCTATGTCTTATTGCGTCAACACCCATCTGAGTGTTTAATGGTTTGGTAAGCTGTCCAACTACAGCTCCAGTATCCATTACAACCTGGTAATTGGACATCTCATCGGCGAGGTCGCCCATACCGGATCTAACCTGACGAAGCTCATCAATCACCGCATCAAGCTTCTTAGAAGTTACATCCTTAGATGACGTGTTATCGCCGTTTGTAGTGCCTTTAGTATTTCTTGCTGCAACCTGAGCCTTGTCATAAGAAGCAGACATGTTCAGGCCCTGTGAAAATAACTTTCCGATGCTCTCATATCCGTCTTCCACATCTGTCAGATCTACAGTAGGTCTGATTGTGGGCTGAGCATCCATTTTACCCTCTGTCAGGTCTGCAAGTTTCCTCAACGCTGTCTTCATAGCGTCTATAGCAGACTGTCCGAGACCTGAGCTAGCCTTGTCTACGCTGTCAGTGCCATCTGTAATACCGTTAATCAGACCCTGGTCAATAAACTCACCAATCTTGTAGAATACCCTTGATGGCGATCCGACTCGAACTGCATTTCCGGTCGCTGTTTTAGCTATAATTCCGAGCCTCGTCGAAGTCGCTTGAAGTTGTGCTGTCTTAGAATTCATACCGTTGATAAGTCCGGTTGTAATATTAGCACCTACACTGTATAAGCTGGTTGCCGACATGTTGGAACTGAAAGCCAATATTACTGATGAAGAAATATTTCTTGCTGCAGATGTGGCTGAAGACGACTGAGAATTCATTCCATTCGCCAAAGCCTGTACTGCAGAACTGCCAATAGAACTGAAAGTAGAAATCTGTAAATTGTTCTTGAAAGCATTTACCACAGCCGAAGATACATTACTAGCTGCATTAAGAGTTGCCGTCTTACGAGAGTTAATGCCATCTGTGATAGCTTGCATCATTTCAGATGTCTTCTGCTTAATCTGACGGCAGCCTTTGGTAAATTCGTCGATAAATGTGGCCACTACTTCGCTACTCATCTCTTTTGCTGCATTAGCCAGTTCCACAAGACCTTTTCCGCTGATACTGGAAATATCTTTGGAAACTTTAGCCAAAGACTCAAGATGACCTATCACTCTACCAAGCTTCTCTGCATCTGCCAAATTCATAGTTGCAGCAAAATTTACGAACAACTTAGCAAACGTCTTGAGCTTGTTCCCAAGTCCCTCGAGGTCTTTTTTCTCCAAAGAATCGGGAAGATTATCTGCAAGCTTCTGTAGAGATACAGTGAGGTTGTATGTGTTGGTGACCACGTCAGTTCCGGTCAATGCCGAGATAGTCTGAGCATATTCCACAAAGTCCGGCGCAATACCGTTCATCTCCTCCGCAAGCATCTGTAGGCTTACTTCTCCGCCAAACAGCTTCTGAGACATTCCACTTGTATCAGGAATATTTTCAATGAACACCTTGAGAGCTTTGGAAATATAACCAGACGTGAGCGCTATGTTCATCGGAACATCTTTAACTTTTGCTGCATACTCGGCAAATTTCTCACCAAACGTTGCAAGATGGTCAGCAAAATCAGCAAGGTTGTTGTCTCCGGTAATCTTTTTGATCAGACCACCTGTCGTTGGAATCTCTTTTGCCATGTTGATGAGTGCTGTAGTTGCTTCTACAACGCCATTAACCTGATCTGCTTTAATGTCTTTTACATTCTCCACAAATGGTTTAAGATGCGCGCCATATGCATAAAGCTCCCTTCCAAACTTATCAATGCTGTTATCACCGGTAATCATGCTGACAAGACCGTCTTCATTAGGGATCTTTTTTGCCATCTCTGCAAGAGCTATTGTTGCGGCTGCAGCCCCCTTGACCTGCTCAGCATTTACGCCCTCAACAGAATCAGAGAACTTCACCAAATTAGGACCGAACAATCCAAGTTCTTCACCGAACTTTGCAAGACTGTTTGCCCCTGTGACCTTCTCAAGCCAGCCGCCCTCGTTAGGAATTGCATCGGCTGCTTTTGCAAGAGCCAGCATCGCTTCGGCGGCGCCTTTAACTTTCTCAGACTCCACGCCATTAACAGATGTTGCGAATCCAGCCAAATATGGTCCGAACTCACTCAACTCCTGACCGAATTTAGACAAACTGTTCTTTCCACCAAACCAAGAAGCCAGACCCTGAATAATCTCAGCTCCGGTCAGTAATACAATTGCTGCTGTAAGTGCCCCAACTCCCTCGAGCATGGATGCATCAATTCGGCTTGCTCCATCAAC
This sequence comes from Lachnospiraceae bacterium, assembly GCA_017476665.1. GTDB lineage: Bacteria > Bacillota > Clostridia > Lachnospirales > Lachnospiraceae > Acetatifactor. The sequence goes on from JAFUZJ010000054.1 coordinate 77,695, forward strand.
AAAGCCCTGTACATTAGTCATGAAATCAGACAGATCCTGTCCAATCTTAGGAAATTGAGCTGACGTTCCAGAAGCAAATCCACCGGTAATACCACCAACGAACTTTCCAATAGCAGTTCCGACGCTCTGGAGAATATTTCCGCCACTACCAATCATTGTGTTAATGCCAGGGATCTGCTCTAACTTACCGATAGCCGCCAATACCAGAGCCAACTCTGCAATTACTGCTCCTACACCAACCATAGACACCATTGCCGCCGGTACCAACACCCCAACAGCTGCAAGTGCCACGATCAAAGCCGAGATCATACCCACCATTTTGATTCCTTCAACCAAAATACCGGTATCCAGAGAATTCATGGCGTCGAGAACGCTCGAGAAATATGTAAAGAGTAGATTCATACCCGCTTGCGTTATCTCGGGTGTCTTAGCTGTCATCGCGTTCAGCAGTGTAATGATAAAGTCTGCTAATTTTGTTACAATAACCGGCGTATGAGCTGTCAGCATGTCCAGCATGGTTTCTACAAGACCCAAAATCATTTCCATATGCTGAGGTGCGGTTTCAATCAGAGTTGTAAAGAACGCCGAGAGCAAAGTTTTGGCAGCCCCAACAATTGCATCATATGAATTTGCAATGATGTCGAAGATACCCATAATCATGATTTGGAGCTTCGCAATCCACAAAGTTACAGCAGCTGTATCCGCCGCAGAAAGGGTTGTAAGACCTGCCGCAAACATCATCATTCCAGCACCGGCAGCCAGTAAACCTACTCCTAATACAGCAACAGCACCGGCCAAAGCATACATTACCGGCGTCAACGGACCAAGAAGGTATGCTGCTGCTCCAAACACCGCGAACACGCCCGCCAATCCGATAAGCGCCGAAACCACCTGACCTAAGCTAACACTTGACATAGCTTTTAAGCCAGCACCGAACGCAATCATAGCCGCTGAAAGAATAAGCATTGCTCCTGCACTCTTCACAGCGTCAGTAGGCTTGAACAGATTGAATGCTACTACCATAATTGCCATTGATGCACCAAATGCAAGCAGTCCTTTACCGATTTCGTCCAGTCCCATTGATCCCATACTTTTAAGTGCAATTCCCATAACAACCATTGCACCGGATAGTATAAGGATAGACTCCGCTATTGCGATTGTATCCGCAGACTTAAATCCATTAAATACACTCTTGATCACAACCATTGTAGAGCCAAATGCCAAGAAACTCTTTCCGATATCTTCCCAGCTCATAGTGGCCATAATCTTGAGCGCGGCGGCCATAAGAACCATTGCATTACTCATTACAAGCATTCCTGCCGCCATTTTAAGAACATCATCATACTTGAAACTGTTGAAAACACTCTTAATAATGACCATTGCGGAACCAAATGCCAGGAAGCTCTTTCCAATTTCTTCCCAGCTCATAGTTCCCATAATCTTTAATGCTACGCCCATGATGATCATAGCGTTTGACATAATCAGCATTCCGCCAGCAATCTTCATTACGTCAGCCTGGTTAAAGCTGTTGAATACATCACGAATCGTGAGCATAGTCGTGCCAAATACAATGAATGCCGAAGCAATCTCCTCAAGCTTCATTGAACCCATGATCTTGAGAGCAGCTCCCATAATGAGCATTGCAGTCGCCATTTTGAATAATGCCGGCATGAACCTATCAACAGTAACCATGTCTTTCATACTGAAGTTCTTGAGTTCCGTACAGAAAGCCGTCATGACAGCAACTATACCGGTCATGGCAATCAAACCGTTGGTTACTTGACCAATGTCCAGTCCGCTAATAGATTTCAACGCCCAAGACATGATCAAGATTGAGCCGGCAAGTTTGAGCATCTGGCTCTCCACTCCGCCGACAATCGAAAGCTTGCCTTTATCCAATACTGCCAACGCTCCGATCAGCTCTACGAACATTGTTGTCAAAGCACCTAACGCATCATGCAGTTTCTCAGAATCGATAAGTGAAATGGCAACCAAAGACACAGCCATGATACCGATAGCTGTGGCAATCTTCTTTAAGACATCAGCTTTCAGATTTGCTTGAAATGCTCCAAACGTGTCAAGCACAGACTCTTTGATCGCTTTGAGCGTGCCGACAAGACCGTCTTTACTTACTAAGGTTTTGTCGAGAATCTTAGTGACGTCTTTAAAGAATGTTTTAAGGAAATCTATACTCAAATTCTTCTTACCGGCTTTGGTCAGCATGTCAATAAGACCTTTGATGCTCAAACCAATACCCGCAATGATAGTCCCGTTCATGAAGTCAAAGAACCGGTTAAAATCTGCCTCTCCGCTGAATAGCGCATCAAGGAGTCCGTTAAGTCCATCGCTTATGATAGAACCCAATTGCGCTAATCTCGGAGCTGAAGCTTTAATCACATCTGCAAATCGCTTCAGTGCATTTGAGAAGCTTTGTACAAATGCATTAAACTTCTCCGAAAGCGGTGCCATACTAGCCAGGATCTCTTTAAACTCGTTAAAAGCATCCCGCATTATGTCAACTGCCGGAGCGAATCTAGTCGTCACCCTGTCATAGAACGAGTCAAATGAAGGTGTCTCAATATTCACACCACCAAAACCTGAAAACCGCTCTTTAAGTGCGTTGAACTTTGCAAGTATCCAGTCCAATTTTGTCTGAACCGTATCGGAAAAACTAGCAAAGGAGTCTTTTGCCTTCCGAATAGCTCCAACAAAGGTATTGTTTTCCTTTATGTACTCATCTACAGACACAAGCCAATCTCCGAAACTTGCAGAAGCATCCAGAAGTCTGCCTGCCAAAGTACCGATTGCACTCGAAGACGGGAGGAGTTCGCTTGCAAAAGCACTGAAAGCCTGTTTGCCAATATCCACTACAGCAAAAAAACCTTTAGCGGTGCTACGGATCTTTCCAAGTGTCTCTTCAGTGGGTTTTAGTCTTTCGCTAAGCTCATAGAAGCTCCTTGTCATCTTCCTAAGATGCTGAACATATTCCTCTGTAGACTTCTCAGGAAAAATATCATGAAAAGCTTCTTTTACTTCTCCAAGAACGGTCTTGAGATTGTTATAGTAGTTAAGAACGCCCTCGTTTAATGCCTTACGTCCTCCGGCTGCTTCATGCAAATTGCCGGTTCCCATATCAAGCCATTCTGACAAAATATCATTCCGCTTGTTTCCAGGCTCAGCAAAGATGTCATATAACTCATTTGCAAGCCCAGTCCAAAGCTTCTTAGCCTTCTCGTAGTCACCAAACATTAACTCAAAGGTTGTCATCCACCCGGTTGATACAGCATCTTTAGTTGCCTCAATTGCTTCCTGGAATGTCTTTGCTTCCTGTGCAGCCTTGAAACCTCTTCTACCCAAATCCATCTCAGAAGATGTCAGTTCATCAAAAATCGCCGTGACTTCTTCTGCTGTCATTCCGGTATTATGAATTACTTCCTGAAGATCCAGTGTGCCTGCCTCATACTCATCAAGGGCATTCATCAGCTCACTTACGGTGTCATACTGATTGGCAAACGCGTCTGTAGCTTCGTACAATTTGTTTGTGAATGCACCGTATTTAGCTAACGTCTTCTCCAATACATCAGCTGTAAACCATCCGGATGAAAGAGTCTGCGAAAAGTTCGCTACATCTACGAACTTATCTCCGGAATACTTGTCCGCAGTCATCTGCAGAATTTCAAAGTCCTCAGACAGAATTCCAAGCTCTTTAGCTGTTTCCATGGCAGTTTCCTTGAACTCTGCCGTGGCCATGTTTGCATTCTCAATTGACTTCCAGTCCTGCAGTTTAACTGCACCAACAGATACAGCCTGTGATAAGTTATACATTGCACGACTGGCTTCATTTGAGTTTGCACCTGCCAATGCCGCCCATGTAGAAATACCCTGCATGTCTGTTACAGCATTATCCAGTTTAATGTTGTTATTGGTAAACTTACCAATGTTATTTACCATCTCGAGGAAGTTATAGGAAGTCTCATCTGTGAACCAGTTTAGCTTCTCCAGCTGGTCGTTCACATACTCCATCTGCTCCCCGGTATCTTCAAAGTCCTTTCTTGTTGCAGCCATGATAGTCTGAACAGACTGTGTCTTTTCGGCATATTTGCTCCAACCTGCTGTTACTTGATCAACAGACAGAGACTTTACAAGCCGTTCACCGGCATCAACTGCCTTCTCGCCTATTCTGAATAAAGCGCCGACGGCAACTGTTTCCAGTGCAGAAAAGCGCTCACTTACAGTGCCAACAGCATTTCCCAATCCTGCGAGATTTACGCTGGATGCGGCTCTCTCCAGCAGACTGAAACTCTTCGCAGTCCCCTCGAAGTTAAGAGATTTATTAAACTGGTCGATGGTTGACATACTGGTGCGGATACCCTGCTCGAACTGCTTATTGTTAAATTGCATTTCGACGATCCGCTCATCAACTGATCTGCTCATAACCTCTCAACCTCCCTCCAGGCTGCATCTGCGATTTGGTCAAAAATAGGCTGGATTGCAGGATTGATGTAATCTCTACCCTGTACCCAGCCCCCGTTTCCGGTAGCATGACCATATTGCAAAAGAATTGCTATAGGTATGCCATTTTGAATATTTGTATTGACAAACGCAATCGTTATGTCATTTCCGCTTTGTGTAATCTCAAAGTTCCAGGATTTAGCGGTTAATCCCGTATCTTTAGGAGTAGCAGCTGCCAAAGCGTCCACTCCAGCTCTGCCGTATTTTTCTAATACATTGAGATAGTCCCGATCAAGTACCTTATTAAAGAATTTCAATGTCTTAGAGAAGTCTCCTCTATGCTTGAATGAAATTCCTTTCGCCATATGTTATGTCCTCTTTGCAAAATCCAGCGCAATCCAACCAGCGCCAGACTTTAACTTGCCCCATCCGTCCTTAGAACCAGGACCGGCCTGTACTTCAACGATGGTAAATATCCCTTTTCCGGTGTATTTTCCGGTTGTTGCATAATTGGTTCCGGGACCTCTCCGAATGTTCAGATAAGATGTCTCCACTCTTACAAGAAACGGATTAAATACCGGTTCCTCTTTAGGCTCTTCTTTAGGTTCTTCAGGAACATTCTTGCATCCGTTAAGTTCCAGTAATTTGATAGTCTCGGGATAATCCACGTAGCAGTAATTCTGATCACAGGTCACCCCGGCCACCTTATTAGAACGGAGCTTGTTATCTTCCCCACCAAACTGCCAAATACCAATGCTCATTCCAGATGTCAGCACCGGAGAGTTTTCAGCATACTTAGCAACCCAGTGAACGTACTTCTTGAGCCGTTCGTCTTCCATGCTGTGATTGAAAGCGTATTCATTAGAATACACTCCAACAAAATATCCGGCCTGCTCCAATTTCTCACAGAATGCAAGGATGTTATCTGTCAAAGCAGCCTTATTCTGTTCGAGCATCTTCCGCTCCACGTCGTAATAAACCGGATACTCAAACGCCTTGCCAGCAAGAATGCTCAGGAACTTATCTGCTTCTCTTTCAGCTTCTTTGACAGAGAAAGCATTGCCATAGAAGTATGCTCCGACCGGCAAACCCACTGCTTTTGCTTTTTCGTAGTTGCGATCGAACTTACTATCTTTGTAAAGCCCCGAATCGCCACCACCAGCCTTGATGATGACAAATTCAGCACCTTCCTCTTCTTTTGCTCTGACAAAATCGAATTCTTTTTGCCACCGCGAAATATCTATTCCAAATTTCTGCATACTATCGTCCTTTCTTCTTTGCCTTCTGAGCAGCTCTCCTCTTCTTATTCAAAGCATGTTGTTCCTCGAGAATCTGTCGCTTACTCTTTTTCTTCTTAGGTTTATTTTCTTCATTGCATACCCGAATAAGAGTCAATAACCGGTTTATATGCCACTTTTGAAATTCAACCGGTATATTAAGAGCAATCATCTGATAATAGATGACTTCTGCTGTGATAGTCCTTTTTTCAATGTGTTTTTCTTCATCTTCTTTAAACCATGTGGCGGTCATCGGATCATCGATATACGCCAATATTGCCTTGATGTGTTCAGGTTTAATCCTGTCATATACTTCCGGATCAACATTTTGTGTCAATGTCATACACTTTATGTAGTCAAGTGTTTCTTCTGTTGTTTTTTCATTCTTATCGAGGAAAGGCTTGTGCCATTTAGCCTCCCATTTTGAAAGGGAGACCAGACTATGCTCCAATGTCAGAGTTGTTTCTTTGCCTTGATAAATGAATTGATTACCGATTTCGTCCCATAACTCTTTCGGTTTGATAACAATCTTGATAGGCATAATCAGTCTCCCTTATTGCATTCTCAGTTATTACTGATGGGAACAATTCCGGTCTGATCTACAGTCGGAGTATCCTGCTCCTTATCCATCTTTGCAAGGCTTGCTTCCATCATCTTGGTGTACCTCTCCAGAGCCTCACGCGACGGTAAAATACCGTTCACGAAGTCTACCGCAGCGTCTGCGTCATGCGTGAGTGTCATGTAGATCTCGGAAAAAGCGTTGGTCGAAACAAAGTCAGCAAGGATCTCCGGAGACTTTCTGAAGTTACGCCCATCCAGCGATTTCACGCCATAGGACATTGTCACCAGTTTCTTCATGTACTCCGTCATTCTTACCTCATCCTGCTCTTTGATGATCTGTTCCAATAGCGCGTTGAGTCCACCATTCATAGACTTCTGCAGATCGTATACTTCTGCAGGAGAAAGGTTGAAGCGAAAATCTTCCTCTCTCATTCTTCCGTCGAAATCTTCAAATTTAATTGTTTTAACTACCATAGTCGTATTTGCTCCTTTCAATTGAAAAAATAAAAGAGGTGCCAGCTTACCTGAATACACCTCTTTCGTTAGTTGTTGATCTTTCTTAATTAGCTGTTGAAGAACGCATACACCTCATCAGGTGAAGGCAGAGTAGAATCTGTACCTGCAGAGGTAGTCTTCTCGTAGTATGTCTTCTCGGTATCTACAGTAGTGTCGGTAGACAGAACATACGTAGTACCGCTCAGCTCATACCAACCCTCGGTAGAAGGATTCTCGGTTCCTTCCGGAGTTACTGCATCGTAGCTGTCGCCACCGTCGGTACCGTACAGAATATCCTCAAATGCAGCCAGCTTATCAGCATCCACTCTGGTAGAATCGATCCAGATATGTGCAGTAGGCTTGTAAGGCTTACCGGTGGAAGGATTGATTGCGCTCACGCTTACGGGAGTAGTGTTAATATCCCAGGACAGCTCGGTAGCCTCAGGATTCTCATTGACAGTGGATCTGTCTTTCTCGGAAGGCGAGCACTTGGCATTGTATACCAGGTGCAGCTTATAGCCGTAGTCATCGCCCTCAACATCGTTACCAATCTTGGAACGATAAGATAAACCGAAGCCTTTTCTGGTCTGCTGACCTGCATACACACCTTTGGAAAGAGCTGCAGCACCGTCACACTCATCGAACTCCTCAGGAGACTGATATGCACCGATAGACGGATTAAACTGCTCTGAACTCATCAGAGACAGATACTTGATGTTATCAGCGTAGATGTCGTTAGCCTCGCCGCCTTCAGAACTCTCGTTAACACTGGTAAGTCCGTCCCAGTTGACACCCTTGTTGTAGGTGCCGTCGTTTTTCATGGTAAAGAGAACACCGTGATCTACACCGGTCTCGAAGAAACGCTCTCCTACCTTGTCCCATGTCATTCTCGACATAACTTAATCCTCCTTTTCAGTTTTTAAAAGTAAATTGTGAATGGAAAATGGTTCCGATTATCGGAAATAAAAGACTTTTCAGCAGTGCAATATGGTAGATCTTCCAACTCGTCGACAATCGACGATACCGGATTCTGATCAATGTAGGTTATCGTGTATCTCCTGTGTTTGATGTATTTAATGTTGTCAGCATGCTCATTCTTGGAACCGCTTCTCTCATATACAATACAGGGATACTTAAGACCAAGGTTCTCCGGAGGCTGAAAATAAACATTTTTGCTCCCGAGAATTGATTCCAGAAGTGTTTGTAACTCGGTTCTAGGTCTCGCCATCATACAACCCTCCCAACGTCAGTATCAGTCTCGGATACTGTACCTCAACATCTGTGATCTTCCATTTTGCACCCATATAGACCGCATAAATCATAGAGTATATATTCTCATTGGCAAAGGGATCAGCTACAATGCTCACGTTATTAGACACTCTGATGTTATCGTTAACCTGATTGCCTTCCAGCCGTCTGGTGTTTCTGGTAACATCGCCATAATACGGACGCTCAACAATCTGAGGCATCCATACACCCGGTGCTGTTTCAACGGGCGCATTGAAGCCGATTTTCCCATAAAACTTTGCCATTTTGAATTACTCCTCTCGATTATTCGGTGATGTCTTCCTCCAGAGCAATTGCGCTGAACAGTCTGGTGTTAGCACCGGATACACGGGTCTCAATCAGACTCTTCTGCTGGTTGAAGTCCAGATCAAAGTCAGTGAAGTGAGTGATCTCACCACCCTTAGTGCTGCCCAGTGCATAGTCAGCCATATTGCATACCAGAGCCAGCAGCTTCTTGGTCTTTGCAGTAGCCCCAGATCCCTCGGTACGGGTCTTGCCCTCCATCTGCTCTACAGTCTTGATTGCACCAACGTTCAAGCTGGAAGCCAGCTCGGATACGGAGCTGTAGATACGACGACCGTTGATGTCTCTTGCAAGCAGCATCACGTTCAACAGATGAGGCGTGCAGTACATATCGGGCTGTCCGCTGCCCTTATACTGCTCACGCGCATACAGCATAGCAGTGATGATCGCTTCTGCGTAGATGTAGTTCTCGCCAAAGTTTGCAGCAGTGTTAGTACCCTGCAGGGATGCTTTAGCGCCCTCGATATCAACATCCTTATGAATGGTGTAGATGTCGTCATCGGTCCAGATCGGACGGATGTGCTCAGGGAAGATCTTATCCGGATCGGAATCGTCACGGCCATCACCAAAGAGCATAGCTGTAGCAAGCTCCTCGTCAAGCTGCATGCGATCGATCTTGTAGAGGTATGCAACATAGTCGAAATCGGTGATGTCAACGATGTCGTCTCTGTGCAGGCTGTTGCGAACATAGATCGTCTGAGGATCGGTGCTACGTCTTGCCAGCTTGAAGTTACCAGAAAGTCTCTTCTGGTTACCCTTGATGTAACCCTTTGCTCTCAAGGAATCCATAGATCCCTCAATGTTACGGATGTCTACCTGTCTGGTACGGATACGACTGATAGGGCTCTTGTGAACTTTGTTCAGAACATGGTGAACCCAGCCCTGGTCATTGGTGATAAGCTCAGGAGCACCGGGACGCAGATCCTTGTATTCCGGGAACAACCAGGAAATATTACCGTCTACGGAAGTATCCTGCGTAAAGCCACCGACTGCATCTGCGTGGCTCAGCTCATTCTCATCCATATAGATCTGAAGCGCGTTCTTTAATGTACCAACCTGAGAGTTTTTCGCAAGATTGATGATGTCCACCTGATCTGCGTGGCAGAGAACATTGTTTTCCTGCGTACTTCCCTGGTCAAATGCGTTATGTTTCATATCTTTACCTCCTTCGTCGTCCTCTTCTTCAGAGTCGCTCTTTTTGTTTTTGTCCTGCAAAGCCATGCCAACCATGGCATAGCAAGCATTCTGCTGCTCTTCGTTCATGGTATTGAACACATCCTGGAGAGTCTTTCCGCTCTCTTTTTTCTTGGTTTCGCCTTCCACAGGCTTGTCCTCCTTTTCTTCTTGGTCTGCGTGGTACAACTCAATAGGCTCTCCGGTGAAAATGATCACTCCGCCTTCTGTGTCATCTCCATGCACCAGCACTTCCTCAATGTAGGCTCCGGGATTAGCCCCTTTGATAACCATTGAAACTTCGCCGATCTCGCCATGGTAAACATCTCCTCCACGCTGTTTCAAATGGTTCGCATAAATAGAAAGCCCGACAATATCCCCATGTTTAACAAGGATTTTGCCGAGCTCGCCATTCTTGGAATCATTGAATGTGCAGTATGCGAAAAGACCTTCATCGCGGTTCTCCAGATCAGCATGTCCGAGAACATTTTCAGGATTAGAATGGTCGTGATTCCACACAAGCGGTACACGTTTACCATCAAACTCCTTAAATGCGTCTTTCATGATGGTTCTGCCGTCCGAGCATTTAATGTTGTTTCTTGTAGCCCAACCGCAGAAATCACATACTTTACCCATTTTGAATTTCCTCCTGTTCTTGTTGTGTGCTATTTGGGTTCTCCTTAGGTCGACTCAAGTTCTTGTTCCTCAATTCATCCGCAGCAGGGTCTTTAGACGGCAACATGCCGATAACTTGACGAATCTCGTTTGAAGTCATGATTTCATTACGGGTGAATTTGTCTGCGATTTCTGAAATATCAGAAACAGGAACAAGCTTGAAAGGATCTCTGAAGAACTCGATAGATTGATGCTGCGTTCTTGCAGTCTTGGTGAGGAATTTCCTCTTCATCTCATCTGCAATTGCAGAAAGAATAGGCTCGACCGTACGGTTGTAATAGTTGAGCATGGTCTTCTCGTCCGCTGTACCATCCAATATTCCCTGAGTGATCCCGAACTGGCTATATAGCATACTCGTAAGGTATTCAATCTGGGACATCAGATTGTTCTCGAGCGAACGATTCAACTGTGTGACATGCTCTGTGGCGTCGGTATAAGCAATTCCATGAGGGGAATTTGTCAACTGACGTTCTATACTTTTTAGACGATTGTCTGCCTGTTCTTCCCTTGCTTTGGTTCTGATAGTGTAAGGAAGCTGGATGATCATGTTTAACTTACCGGAAGCTCCCTGCTCGTCAGACTTATCAAGTAAAGCGAGTTTTCTTGTCAGTCTCTGAACTGTAGAGTTCCGTTCGTTACAAACCGCATAAAACGGGTTTTCAACGATTGCACAGAAGCTTTTAGGCCATATACGCTCTTTCTTCTGTCCATCCCGTTCATCATAACACTCAACTTTTATGTCATTCGGATACCATTCGATGATCCGTCCGGTCCGCAGTGTGAGGACATCCCAACCATCTGTGTTATCCGGATTATCGTCCGTATCGACCGGGACAATTGCCACAACTCCCTCGTCAAGCATAGACATGACTGTATCCTGAATAAACGCCCTACCGGTCTGATCCACGTTGGCATCCAATGTTAAGCAGTTGTTTAAACCACTTTTTATCTCCTCCACAAATCGGTTATTGTCATCTAACCGGACGTGCTTCAGATCGACTGCTGCTACGTCGGCTGCAATCCGATTGTAAATTGCTGCTACAATCGTTCGCTCATTTTTACGTGACAGAACCGGTCTATCCGGTCGGGTTCCGTATGACATGCCAAGATCCCACTGATTTGACCTTGTAGGATCTTTGTTGAAAAATGCGTTCCAGGCTTTTTTAATCCTAAAACTCAGCGAATTCTCTGCCATTTTGAATTTTCTCCTTTACTCAAATGCCTCGCGATTGACTTTAAATGCTACAAATGCATCCAGCATAGCTGCGACTGCATCAATCTTCTGATCATATCTCTTCTTGAGCAGTTTCCGGTTTCCGTTGGTATCCTCAAGTGTGATACAGTTCCCCATCGCAAAGGTCATCAGTTCTTCATCAAAGAGCAGCATTCTATCTTCTGAGAGCTTCTTAAGTTCTCCCAAAGGTACAGATTCTGTCTTAGCGCCCTGCGGCACCTTCTGAATACCAAATGCACTGTTCTCCTGAGCCCATCTTGCAATGAACTCCTGAGCGTTATAGGGGTCATAACCAATGCATCGCACGTCATACTCTCGAGCGGCTATATGGTTGTCCAGATCCTCGTAAACTTGCATCATATCAAGGACGGTTCCTTCCATCACAATAAGACTGCCTTCTTTCATGAAGGAGTCGTACTTATGACGCATTGCAGTTGGTAATTTTGCTAATGTGTGGGAAGTAATGTAGTTTCGTGTCTTAACACCGAAACACCCGTTAGATAACGGAAACAAGAATGTAAATGCACAGAAGTCATCACCCTGAGAAAGGTCACATCCGAGAGCACAAGGCATTTGCCAGAAGTCTCTTCTCTTGTGTGGTAATGTTTCTTCATAGGTGAAGTAATATGTATAGCCCTCCATCGGAATGCCGAATCTCTTTGCCAGAATATCATTTCTGGTCGCAGGTGCTTTCTCAGCACGTTCTACGTCCAGAAGATATGTTTCATAGCTAACGGTCTTTCCGAGGTTAGGATTGGCCTTAAGCCAAATAGTCGGATCAGTTTTTCCTTTTTCAACTTCGTCGATGGAATCAAGCCGGTAATACCAAATGCTTACATGAGGGTTAATGTAATCGCCACGGAGAATGTCCATAAGCTCCATTTTGATTGTATCACCTGATCCGTTACGGACAGTCCCCTCTGAGCTGGTTGCTATGATCAGGTAATCAGGTATGTTACCCTTAGATGCGCCCTGCTCAATAGCCGCAATAGGATCTTCTCTCAAATCTCCTGAAAGCCATTCGTCGATCGTAGCAACTTTAACTCTCAAACCCTGCAATTTGTTAATTGACATAGGTCTAATCTCAAGCAGGCTACCTGTCAGAAAGTTCTCTATTCCCTTTTTCGTAGAAGCAAGCTTCATTCGCTCCGCTTTAGAACCTGTTGTGTTCTGCAGAGAGCCTTCCGTCATGAATTTAAAGAAAGGACCCCTTGATCTTGTAATCGCAGTTCTGATTGGAGAAATAACTTCCTCTGCTTGCTTCATTGTGGGAGCTGTAGTGATCTGATGTGTGGTAGAGGTGTCAATGTTCAGAAAGTAATTTTGTATACAGGAGGCATACATCGACTTTGCTGCACCTCTTGCCACAATCAGATACTGCTTATTGATAAGTCGTTGCTTGATCTGTCTTGTCACATAGTGACCACCATGACCGTCGGGATTAGGCCTGTATACACTTCGCTCGACGAAGTAATACCACCCAAACACCTGCTCAGCCCAAACTTTGAACGAGTCAAGCAACTTCAAATCTGCTCCATCAGTCAGAGTCAGTTCATTCTCACAGAACTCAATAAATCCGTCAACGGCCTTATCGTCATACCACACTCCCGGGTTAGCGATGAGATCATCTATTCGATGCATCTCCATCTCGATCTCTTTACAGATCGGTATCTCGCCCCGCATCACGGCGTCACGAAATTCTCCGTAATACCTCGGAGTAGCGGTGTTAGATAGTGCCATATATTTTGCTCCTTATGAAGTTCTAATTGTACCTTTCAAACAAACCAGCACCAACCCCTATTACAATAGATGCAATTAGCGGGGTTGCAATCATAATTTGCGTAGCTTGTTTTCCCTGTTCTCTTATCATTTCTTGTTTTTCAGCGTCTAACTGATAATATTTATTGTAGAAATCAACAACTTTCTTATTTAACTCAGAGTATTTTTTGTCATCTTCAGTCAAAACAGCTAAATCAAATTTGGATAAACCTCTAATTCTGCCTTCTGTATATGCATCCAATGCATATTTGAAACGTTCTTTTTCAGCTTGTACTGCTTCGGAATGCGCGTCTAATGTTTCTTTTCTTTTATTTTTTATAGCAGTATTAGTTATTAAACCATATCTCTTCTTTCCAGCCTCGGTCAACGTACCGTCTGTATTCTGGTATCTACGGACACCCCATTTCATGCCGAGAATACCATGATGAGTTAATTCGTACTTCATTTTAATTTTCCTCCATAAAATTTCATTCGTTTGTTATCTTTGTAAATCAGGCTTGCCCCCCCCCGCAAATGTGGTATAATATCATTATCTATATCATTTTTTACGGAGGAAAAGCCATGAGTAAAACTGCTGTATTGACATCCGATGGTATGCTAAAAGCATTGGATGCACTTTACCAAAAATCCTGTGAAGGCATTCAGAATGTCAGTCCACCAATAGACCAATTTGCATATGACTACTTGAGCAAAACTCTTGATCGAAAAGCTGCTGCCAAGTCAATGCTTAAGACACAAATAGCCAAGTGTACTACTTCCGGAATTGCCACAGGTTTTGGTGGGGCAATCACTTTACCGGTCACCATTCCCGCTAACATAGGCAGTGTCCTGTATGTTCAAATGCGAATGATCGCATGTGCCGCATACATGGGCGGTTATGACTTACATAGTGACCAAGTGCAAACCTTTGTCTATGCATGTCTTGCCGGGGTATCTGTGAACGAAGTGGTAAAGAAATTCGGGATACAATTTGGTCAGAAAGTAGCCATGGCTGGAATTAAGAAAATACCTGGAAAAGCCTTAACAAAAATAAACCAAAGAATCGGTTTCCGACTTGTCACGAAGTTTGGTGAAAAAGGTCTTGTAAATCTCGGCAAGATGGTACCAGTCGTTGGTGCTGCTATAAACGGTGGGCTTGATTTTGCTGAAACCAAGATTATTGCAAATCGCGCTTATAAGATGTTTCTTGAGGGTGATTTTTCCGACGACGAAAAGATGGTCAAAGATACCGTACTTGATGCAGAAATCAAAGAGATTAAAGAAGATTAAGGGCTGTAACAAGCCCTTTTCTTTTTACACTCCGAGTGCTTTCCTCCCAGCCAATACAGCTGAAGAAAACATCTTATCAGTTGTCTTTGTCTGGTAAACATCTTTTGGTACAACTTGCGACATGTCAAATACTATCACTGGGGAGGTTGCCTTGAATCCTCCATAAATCGCATCATTGGTGTCAAGCACTGCACCATATCCTGCATTTTTCAGTTCCTTAAAGAACTTAGCCCTCTGCTTATAAGCATCCGCTCCGCCCCTCGCGTCTGTTCCGCCACCATCATACGGAATGACATAATTGAACATCCTGTATATGGTTTGCAGATCTTTTGCAGACGGAATATAGTCCGGATCTTTTCTCATCTTGCCAAGGACATATCCTGCTTCTCTGTATCCCTTGAATTTGTACTTGTCATCAACAAAATAGCTCTGCATTCGTTCTTTGTCTGTAACAAAATTGTAGAAATCCCTGTCTTTTTTATACAGCTGACGGAATGCTTCTGCGCCGGAGTCCTCGCTTGCAACTTTGATGTCAGTTTTTACCGAGTTGTCAATTCGATACTTCAACATCTGTCCAGTGCCTATTGCGTCACCTTTTTCGTCATACACCGTTTGCGGAATCGGTCGATTGAACAGGGCATTATACTGGTGCTTATCGAGCTTTTTATGAGTCGCATAAAACATGTCAGTATTCTTAGTCCTGTTCTGATCATAGGATAAAGTACTTAAAGTGGTCTTATCAGCTTTAAGCACCTCGTCAAAGTGTTTCTTGTTGTAAATGCTGTTGGGCTGCCTACGCTTTTTGTAAATAGCCTTCTTCTCAGCCTCAGTGTAGTCTCCTCCACCAAGCGGATAAGGAGGACCGTTTCTTTTTCCCCACTTTTGACCAAGAATACCGTGGTGAGTTAATTCGTGCTTCATAAGTGTCACCC
The DNA here is from genome assembly GCA_017476665.1 of Lachnospiraceae bacterium. GTDB lineage: Bacteria > Bacillota > Clostridia > Lachnospirales > Lachnospiraceae > Acetatifactor. The sequence goes on from JAFUZJ010000054.1 coordinate 93,132, forward strand.
CTTTAATTGTCTGATCGCCAACGCAATTCCCAAAGCAGAGCTTGTGACACCAAGCACACTCCCGGCAACCGCCAAAGTGTCCTGTACATACTCTCTTCCTTTTGACACTTCTTTAGCATTAAATATGCTATTGTACTGCCGTTCTAGCATTTCCCGGTTGATAGCCTCTCTAAGCTCGGCATCGGTCATCTTAGAAAGATCCATCCTTGGATTGTCTTTCTTTGATCGGGTATTGCGTTCCAAGTTTGACAGTTCATTACTCAAAGACTTTGAGGAATCTAGGATCTGCTTACTTCTTGTCAGATCTTCTTCGACCCAGCGGTTGGGATCTTTAAGGTCTTCGTCATCAACGCGATTCTTCTTCGACTTCTGATGGTTCCTGGTCACATCCCTGTCGTATCGCTTCTTCCCAGCCTCCGTTAAAGTGCCGTCTGCATTCTGATACCTGCGTACTCCCCATTTCTGTCCAATAATGCCATGATGTGCCAGCCATACATCTCTATTATTCATAGTCAATCTCTCCTCTTACATTTTCTTAATAAAACCTTTTCTTGCATATCGTACTTCTTCCAAGAAAACATTGGATACATATGAGATTCCAGCATTTTTAACAGAGTCATTAAAAATCTTTTTATCGTCAATATTAAAACCGTAGAATTTGGCAATAAAATTTTGACGCAACAGCTGTACCAACACCTTGACTTATGCTATTAAATGCTGCTTTTTTCTGTATATGAAGTTGGGCATCAATTCTATCCTTTGGCACATAGTATCTTTTCTTTCCAGCCTCGGTCAACGTACCGTCTGTATTCTGGTATCTACGGACACCCCATTTCATGCCGAGAATACCATGATGAGTTAATTCATGCTTCATTTTGAATTTCCTCCTTTAATACTTGCATTTGAAATTCATTTGGTTATAATAATTCTTAGAAACAAAACTCCCAAAAAGAAAGGTGGCGATAGTATGGACTACAGATTGCTGGATGCAATTGAAACAATTGGCTTTGTTAATAAACACGGTCAGCATGTTTATGGTAGTGCAGCGGTTCTGCATTTTCTGTACACGCCGGTCAAAAGCATTAATCCCAGTCTTCTTGAATCCGGTAAGGAATTTGTAGATAAACACATCCATAAATAACTACGTGAAGGGGTTGCTGGCGGCAACTCCTTTTCTTTTTGGGAGTTTTATAAACAAAAGAACCTAAAAGGCTCTCTGCTTATTCCTCCTTTTTTTCGGGATCAACGGCAACATTTAGCCGAAACTCAAACTCGGAGATCTGCCGGTTGATCGCTTCTATCATCGGCGAAGTCAGAGTTGAAGTATCAAACATTAACCGCACTTTCATATACATATAGGTCTTCACAAGCTCCAACTGTTTTCCTTCAGGAAGGAACTCGCTCCATTCATTTTCCTTACTCTCGATAAGGTAACCATCTTCTGGACCAACTCCGAGTTGATTTAGAATGGTGAATACCGAGTTGATGCACATGATGATGTCCTGATCAAAGTGGTCATAGTCCTCGGTAATACCAAGCATTTTCTTGATAGATGTGAGAATGCTCTTCATAGATGCTCCTTTCTCGCAAAAGGGAAGAGACCATGTTTCCATAGTCCTTAAAAAATGCGTACGCATTAAATTCCAATGTGTGAGTTTGTAAAGAATTGATGTAGATAACTTGACAATAGCCAAAAGGAAAGAGACCATGCATATCATGATCTCTAACCCAGGAAACTTACTTTAATACTTTTAATTCATCTAAAATATCGGAAAGTCTTTCTCCATTTTTCTTTCTTCTGTCAATTTCGATCCATTCAGCGTTTGAAAGCTCTCGTCTCAAAGCCCAGTAGTGTCCTAAAGACCGGTCATAACAATACAAATTCTTTAGATCTTCTTCCTTCTTCAGATTGTGTGCCCGAACAGCACCCTTGCTAATATTTATCGTTCCTTTAACAAGTGCTACTGTTGCTGTGCCAGCAATCGGAATAAGAATCATCGCTAATTCTTTGTTCTCATAAAACCAGTTCTCTACGGCCACTCTTCTTTGATGCCATTTTTCTTTTCTTTCACGCCTTTTAGCCTCTTTCTGAAAATCCTTAATGTCAATCACCTTTTCCATATTTCATTCTCCTTTCGGTTTTTATGGTTTCCCATAAAAGCGCTTGTAAAATACGTGCAATTGGCAAAAGGAAGAGAGAAAGCCCCAAGGGGAGCGTATCACTTCTTCTCTCTTCATAAAAGGACATGTTTTTTTTGCGGATTGACAAAATGTGAAATCATACCTAGAATATAGAACTGAAGAATGGAGTGCTGTTATGGGTGCAGCTTGAGTAATAAAAATTTATGAGAAAGGAGGACAACAGTTATGCTTGAAGATTTGAGCCACACTAGCCGAAGAACTGGTAAGCAATATTACGGTTCTGCTGCTTTAATACATCAAATCTTTGCTAAGAATAATTCTGAAGAAGGTTGGGACCGAGAAACAGAATTAGCTAAAGTAAAGAAGCTCATTGAAGAATTGGGCTATACTCACTTTGATGATTAAGCAAAGAAGAGACAGGGTTCACGGCTCTGTCTCTTTTTATTGCCCTCCTAAACTCCAGAAATGAAAAAGAGCCTCTGTTAAGAGACTCTTATGAAACATTCCTCAATTTTTCAAGATCGACTGGCACAGCCTTATCCTTAATATCCACCATGAAATCAATCATATCAAAATAAGACACTTTCTTTGTTTGCTTATCCACTTTATACATGCCATGATCGAAGTAGCCTTCCGCTTTAAGTTGAATATAGTATGCACCATTGTATTCTGCTGCGAATGTAACTCCAGCATTCAAAAGCTCTTCTATAGTTTCATAAGCTATTCCATCTGTTCCATCATCATACTTAAATTTGCGCATTACTTGACCACCTTTCTGAATTTGTTTAATCAAAACTAACATACTTTGAAATTGCATTCATATCAATTTCAAGATCATCCAACCTAGCCAATACAAGTTGCCCGTTTGTATCTATTATGTTAAAATATTTACTTGTTTGGCTATCATCTCTACCGGTATTGTTGTCAAAGAATGAAACAATCCCGTTTGTAATTTTCCAACTAAAGCAATGCCCACCTGTAGTTCCATCTGCTCGCTTTAAATCTACAGAAACCACTCCTTCTGCATTTAATCCATAATGTTTCACGAGCATCTCAACCGCATCGGCTCGGGAACGACCAAATTTTACAGCTGAGCCCTCAAGAACTTTTGCTCCTTTAAAACATTCTTCTACAACTCCTGCCGTGTTTTGCATCTTACCACCAGTGCCCTTTGCAGTAACGTCATATCCCATCTGCCGCAAAAATCCTGCAATTGCAGACGGTACACAATTGTTTTTACCCTCAGGGGTTCCTCTTAACGGATTTGCCTTGCTAAGAGTGTCTTGCATAGGCTCTGGTTTGGCAAGTTTCTTTATTGTACCACCAGCTCCACTCGTAATGCTACTTGCTTTATCACCAAAGTTAATTATGTCTGCACTCCCTGCAAGGAGTTCCTTAGTCTTATTCTTACCCATCTCGGCCATTTTGTCAAGATAGCCATTCTTATACAGGTAGTATGTACCGGCGGCAGCAAGGGCTGTTGCACAAGCAGCTGCGCCAATCTTTATAGCTTTCTTTTGTCTATCAGAAAGTCCTTTCTTTTCATTCTCTCCGTTAGAATTTCTCCTGCCTGTTGTGGCTCTCTTCTCAGAAGTAGACTTGCTCTGAGAATCAAGTGGATAAGGCGGTCCGTTCTTTACACCCCACTTCTGTCCTTTAATCCCATGGTGTGCTAACCATATATCTCTTTTGCTCATAGTTTACCTCCCGCAAAAATAAAAGAGAAATCTCAGGTGCTGCACCGACGAAATACAGCCGTTAATCGGATTCCCAAGTGCCTCAAGCTACAACCTTATTCCAGACGGAATTGAACCGTCACTCACCGCTAACCTTGTCCCCGACACCCCGTGGGTAGGAGTTCCACCTACACATTCGCGTCTCACGTTTTGCTCTTGATTTCTCTCATAATACTCTTTGCAAATTTTGCGCATTATTTCCAAGGACAAGTATCGTTGGGGCGTCTCTCTATTGGCTCGGAAGGAACCAACAAGCTTTCATCTCCGTAATGGATTGCATTGTGAGTATTATGCACAGTGGTGATCAAGAATTCTGGATTAAGCAGATAGTCGCTCCGATCCATAATATCATGCAGACTGATTGGATTCATATGATGTATCAGAATTTTGCCGTAAATCTCTCGCCCCTCGATACCAAGGTCACAACCGTTATCCCGTAATATCACCAAATCTCTAACCTGTTTCCATTCCAGAGACCGATAGAATATCTGATTGACAAATCGGTCAAACCCGAACGTCTCCTGGCCTACTTCTCCTCGAAGCATTAAATATCTGAAGCGGTCTTCAAAGGTTGTAAGCTTTGCTAATTCACTGTATGTTCTAATCATCAAAAGTGTCCTCATCATCTTCTGAATATCCACTGTACTTACGAAAAGCATTGAGTGCAGCCTGCATAAGCTCCTCCATATGTCCAGACTTCGCAATGGATTCAGATTTCACTTTAAGCAATTCATTCTCATTTCTCAGTTTTTCCAATTCATGCTGATACTTGATAGTACCGAGCTTCAGGTAGTGAGTAATGATAGCTTGAGAAGCTGTTCCGTCAAGCAATTGCTTCTCGGCAAGTGCTTCAGCCAAAGCAATCATCTGGTTTTCTCTCGCTTCAGGAGATAAAGCCGGTCGTATTTGGCGCACTGGCTGATCAGATGATCTTCTCGTACTGCCTTTTGCCATGGTTTACACCTCTTTCAAATATCTTTGTTGTTTGTTCATATTAGTTTTGCATAGGTTTCATCTCGCTTAAAAGAACTCATAGAGCTGTTTTCAACCCGGAGGAGCTACGGCTATGGGTTTGCACAGAAAGGAGAAATCACTATGCCGGGTTCATACAACCCTATGGGCTCTTTCAAGCGAGGTGAAAAAACGAAAACCACTCTCTCAAAAATCCCGCCGGAGATTTTTTTAAGAGGGCCGCGATGGGGGAGGGGGTGCATTTTTGGAGACCCCCCTATACCTATCGCATTATGAAGAAAGGAGGGCGAAGGGCTCGCCTATTCCGAAGAAAGCTTTAAGTTTTCTCTTTTTCTTCATCTTTCTCAGTTACTTTCTTGTATGTGTTGGTGAAATCATACTTAATGATGTCATCAATGGCGCGCTCTATTTCCTGATCAGCCTCCTCATCGGACATTTGATCAGAAGTTCTTGCAATTCGACCAACATAACCACAAGAATTGTAACCTTTCTCGACATCATACAAAAACCATTGCAAAAACTGTTTGAAAGGATTGTATGGATTGTCGAATGTTGTTAACATTGTTCTTGCCATAATGTTCTCCTTTCTACAGATACTTAGTTACTGTTGACGAAGAAACACCAACTGCTTTAGCAATCTCTTCTGTTGTGTAACCAGAAGCTGCCATTGCAGCGATCTTATTCTTCTTAGCTGTACTCAAAGTTGTTGTGGATCGAGGCGTAGCTCTTTGTCGAACTTCATCGATGTCTGTATGATTAAGAATCTGCATAAGTTTGTTCTCCGAAATTGCGCCAGCCTGAATCGCTTCCCATTCGCGATCACTGATGTCAATAGCCTGACGTTGAGCACCAACTTGTGTTCTTGCCTGTGTAAGAGCTCTCTGACGTTCTTTTTTAAGCTCTTTCTCAATTTCTTTCTTAGTCATGCCAGCATCTAAATAACCCTGTCTCTTAGCGTCTATTACAGAATTTGCAATGATCTGAGCCTGCCTCTCCTTAGGCGCATTCAAAAGAGAAAGATTGAGTTTAGAATCAAGACTCTTTACCTCTTTCTCATAAGTCGCCTTAGCAGACGCTGAATACTTGATGTTCCCGGTAGTAACCATTTCCTTACGAGCCTGGTTGCCAAGGTTCTTCATAAAGTTTGCATAATTGGCATAGGCCCTCTCCTGGGCAGTGTTAGCTTCGGAGACCAGGGTGTAAGCGTCATGGGTATCCGCCATCTGAGTAGAGCCCTGGGTACGAGTTTTTGTCTTACCGGTCTTAGGGTCTGTGTATGTAGGGTTCTCCACCTGCTGATAGATCAAAGCTCCTTCGGGTTTAGAACTGTCATACCAAGGCTTGCCTTTAATGTTAACCTTAGGACTACCCTGAGTCTTAACAATCGAAGTCTGTGACTTAGCTCTTGTAATCAGAGTCGAAGCACCTTCTTTGTAGTTTCCGTCTTCATCCACACGACCCTGGTACTTCTTCTTAAGTTCTGCGATACGATTGTCTTTCTCAGACTGTTTATAGTCCAGTTCATGCTTCTCAGCATCAATAACTGTCATAGAATGACGAACTGCTCTTGCAAGCTCATCGTTTGTGGCACCTTTAAGAGTCATGTCCATAATCAGATTAGAGATCTTACCCATCTCATTCTGAGTATTACGCATCTTCTTAAAAGTTCCCTCAGGTTTGCCGCCATACTCAACCTTAGGATCAAAGCCCTCAAGACCTTTGTAAAACTGAATAGGGGTGGATACGATTTTAATCTTACCCCCCGTAGGGATCACCATTACGGTGTCGCCATCGAAATCAGCTCCTGAAAGTCTCTCTGCGACCTTAGCATTGATACAAACAGCATCCTTAGGAGTTGTGCCAATCAAAGCCTTAGCGTCCTTCTGTTTATTGTTTACAGTAAGGATTGGAATCTGGAATGTTCCTTCATGAGGGTATCTGATCAAAGCGATCTGTTCACCGTTCTCATAACCAGGTGCATAGACTTCATTATCTTTCAAAGTCGGTACCGGTAATATAACTTTGTATTTCTGTCTGGGCAGAGCTGCTGCCTGAAGATGAATTGCTGCAGAATCACAATCATCGGAGAAAGACTGTAACAGTTTCTTCTTGACAGTAGGGTTAGTCAATGCACAGATCTCTTCATACTCGGCCGCTTTGTCCGACATTGCCAGATTAAGTTGCTTATTAATAAGATCCATGCTCTGCTTTGCCAAGAATTGAGAAGGAAGATGGTCAGACCAGTCGTTCCAGTCTCCTTCGTCAGATCTCTTATTGATCTTGGACAGGCTCTGTCTTTTTCCTGTAACCGGATCAATATAATTACCGTTAGGATCGTCATAATAACTCTGACCGCCATGTTCCTTGATCAAAGAACCAAAAGGATTGTCAGGATCGTCCTTGATCGGTTTAAGAACCGTATTGCTCTTAGGTCCGAGCATGGGCGTTCCTGCTCTTTTGTTGGTATTAAATATAACATCGACACCTTCGGGCATGTTGTCCGAGTAAACGGCCATACCTTTCAGATAATGGGTTCCGTCAACCATGATACGAACCTGTGCATAGTGGCTGCCTCCAAGAGAAATATCATCGACTCCACGACGAAGCTCAATGACACCATCTTTCTCAATTCCACCTTCTTCTGCGTACCTGATCATAAGTCTCTTTGAATCAAGACTGGACGGATACTCAAATGCAGGACGAACCTTAGTGCCATCTTCAGTGAGTATCTGATCATACTCTCTTACTGAATGAATGTTTTCAAAGTCATAAATCTCTTTATGCTCTGTTCCGGGAGGGCAAAGAACTTTAATATTGGTCTGTTTGCCTTTGTTGGTAACCTGAGGAACACCGCCACCATACACACAGTATCCTTCACGTTCCAGCAAATATAATGCCTGCTCAAGCTTCTCTCTGGAGATTCCGAGTTCTCTCTCAACACCTTCACCGACATCAATCAGTCCAGCAAGTTCTCTTTCAACACCCTTGCCGACATCAATCATTCCTTTTTCATCAACCATCTTCTTCAAGAAGTCGGCTGTTGTCTGAGCAGCCAACATTCTTTGTTCGGAGCTAGAGTTCAACAAAGATCTTACGGATGAGTCATTCTCATAACCCATACGTTTTGCAATCTCGTCATAAGAGAGTCCCTGATCCCTAAGTGCTCTTGCTGCAGCGACTTTAAGCGAACGTTCTTCATTTTTCGCGATAGATCTCTCGACTCTCAGCTGGGTGGTTGTACCGTCCTTACCAAATATAATTTTAGCGATGGCCTGTTCTCCGGTGTAAACCTTTCCTGTATCAGGATGCACATATTGCAATCCTTCTGTTTCCTCCAGTTCTTTGATACGGCTTAAAAGATTACCGCTGCCGTGCTGGTTCGGGTTTTCTCCGCTTCCTAAAGGATAACGACCAGATCCTCTGCCAGGAGCGCCATCCAATTTACCAACACCATAATGCATTAAAATATCTTCAAAGATACTCATTGTTTATACCCTCCTAGTCGTTAACGCTTTTTAGGAACTTTGTCTGAGTTACCATCTGATCCATGATTGGTGCAATCTGATCGGGTGTCGGTTTGTGATACAGCACCTCGTTACCTTTGTAGATCCTCAGTTCTGACTGTATCTCATACGGCTTGAAATGGTACTCATGACAGAACAATGCTTCATAAACCATCAGCTGCTCCATATGCACGGGAAGCGTTCCTGATTTGTAATCATGAATCCTTAAGAAGTGCTCTTTTTCAGAGAACGAGATAGCGTCTGCGGTTCCAAAGCAATAATCACTGTAATATAATAATTGCTCCGGTATCATCTTGAACGTTATGGCGTCGTTCACATAAGCCATTAAGTTCTCGTACATAGCATCAAAATCCAATGCATTGATTACAACTCGAGGAATGCCGGAATCAATAAGTTCCAACAGAACCGACTTCTTGTCTGCCTTTGATAATCGAAACCGATGCTTAATCCTCTTTGCAGCAACTGCATGAAGAATGGTTCCAATATCAGGAGCATACATTGACCGCATTCTCTTGACCAGACCATCTTCATCATCATTGATCCATTGCCATCTACTTGCTCCCAGAAGAGCGTGTTTTCCTTCCAGGTTTGAGTGCTTGTTGAAGATCATGTAATACTTCCTCCTTATTCTCTGGAAATATAATTGAGGCGAATGACATCTTGTTCATTGTCTCAACATAGTAATCCTGATTAGGTCTCTTTGTAGCACTCGCAGATTTTTTACATTCAAGAGCTGCCCATCGTTTTCCGAACAATATTAACAGGTCGGGAATACCTTGCTTGTATCCGGCATCCTGTTTCATTATCAGACAACCGGGAAACATTGCCTTGAGCTCTTTGATGAGATCTTTCTGAAAGTCTCTTTCAAGTTTCATCTCAATCACCCTTTCACATAATTTGCAAAAAGAAAAAGAGAGGGAATATAATAGCCGGTAAGTACGGCGGTTCTATCCTTCTCTCTTCATAAAAGGGTATGTTTTTTCTGCGGATTACTAAATTTGGATAAAAATATAATTTCTTTGTGTCAGACTGCTGTTTTGCCTATCATAAATTCTCGTGGCCAAAAACCCACTTTTATTCTATACTTATATATACTAATTTTTTAATTTAATAAATTTATAAGAAAAAAAAGTGGGAAAACGGCCAAAAAGCCCGCAAACCCGCATAAATACGGCATTTTTCGTGGCCATTTCCATTTTTAAAAGTGGCCAAATGGCCAAAAAAAGTGGGCAAAAAGGCCTATTTGTATGGAAGAAATTCAATTTTTGTATGGTAAAAAATCAAGCCAAAACCGAATATTTTCCATACAAATTGACCAAAAATGGCCACAAAAGCGGGCAAAAAATAAAAAAGTGGCCACAACTTTTTACCGTTTAAAGAACAAATATTGTACGTCAATCCACCCACGGAGCATCTCTGAAACACTCATTTTCTTAGATTTTGCCATCTGTTTAATCGTAAAAACCTGATCTTCATCAAGTCGTATCTCAATCGTCTCGGTTAATTTAGGTCGTTTTGTAGCCATCTTTCACGCCTCCTTCGCTCTGTTTCTTTCCACGTGTTTGACTCAAGATCAAACCATTCTCTGAATAAATCGGTAATGGATACTCCCTTTGAGTCACACATCTTTTTAATTTTTGCACGGTCTTCTTCCGTAATACGAATACATATCCGTATCGGAGACGTACTTTTTCTAGGTCTTCCTCTTCTCAAAATATAATTCACCCCACTTCTCCGTTTTCAATCATCGCTTTTATGGTCCGCTTAATGGGATACATGTATGAAAATCCATTGTTTTCTACATCACCTTTGTAAATCCGCTTCCCTGCACTGACTGCATAAGCGTATTCAGCACGTGCCCCTTCCGAATTCTCCCACCCCGGAAGCATTACAATAGCATCGCATCTGGCAAGAGCTGCTATATCAACTGCCATCAGATCGTCTCTGCTCCACTCCTCATCAACAGCCAACCAAGCCGGATTGAATACAGAGTTACCAGTCTCTTTTAGCATCTTTTCCATCTCGTCGAACTTCGGTCTGTTAAAGTCCTCAATACCCGTCATGGGTCCACTGATGAATACTTTCATATCTCAAGGCTCCTTCAAATTTAATAGAATAAATAATGCCGTCTAACTTCTTCGCCGCAACTGGGGCAACTGTAGTATTTTACACTCTGCTTACTGTCGACGGCTCTCAGTTCATATCGCACGTTACAATTAGGGCAGACACCGTCATTCCATTTGGAATTACCCGGTAAGTTAAATAAGCAGGTAATAGCAAATACAATACCTACAATTCCGAGAAACACAATCAAATCACATACAAATTCTCTCATCTCTCTAAACCTCCGCAACTCCCAAATAATATTTCTTAAGTCTTTTTACTCCAATAGTTTCTATAGCTTCTTGTGCTTTATTAAAAGATTCAAAATATAAATTACATAATTTAGTATTGTAATAGAATGGAGTAATTATTTCGTTTCTTAAATAATCATAAGATATTGAATAATGAGCTCTTCCATCCCAAGGTGTATCATCAGGCTCTGCATATTTTCTAAGCTCCGCAATAACCTTAAGGCGCTCAATATAAAACCTTGCTTCTTCTTCAGTTTTGAAGCAGTTTCCGATCAATAAGCGCATTTTGTCCGTTTTATGGTTGGTCCAGGTGACGGCACTGCCAATCTCACCCATGGTAGATATTGTATAATAGTCATCCCCCGCTTCAGGAAACTTCTTGCTTTCCTCCTTTTTTAAGCTCTCAATCTCAGTCTGTAACTCCTTAACTTTCTGCTCCAACTCTTCGATTCTAGTCATCTTTCTCTTCTCCTTTTCTTCAAATATAATTATTGAAACTCTTCAACTGCATGCTGTAACATATTATCAAGGAAACCAGGCTGTCCTTGTTCAAGCATGTGTCTTGTAACCCTAAACCGCACAAATTGTCTACCTTTCCTCAAGGTAACAAAAATATCAGCATAAATTCTATCCATATCCCTGGGAACAGTCTCAATTTCAAACTCCAGATCATACTTCTCCTTCAGCTGCAGTAAAGAAAATATAATAGCCTCGAACTGACTAAATGTTCTTTCCATAGCCATTCTCCCTTCTACAAAAACAAATGGATGAACACTGTAAATACAAACAATGCCCATCCGACCATATAGTAGTAAAACATGGATTTAGTCATGTCTTCTTTTTCATCTCTTATAGTAGACATCACAGCCCCAAGAACTAACGTTATGTAGTGGTATCCAACCGTTATGCCCAGAAATATAATGATTTTAAACAGTGTATCGATCATCTTTTCCTACCCCTTTCCGCATAAATTCCAGTTTTCTTATCCGGATCGCCCAGATGCTCCAACTCCAGTGCCACATATCGCTCCTCGTTCTCAAGCTTATCTAACCGGACCGAGATTGCCCTGCTGACAAACTGGCTGAATTTCAGATTATGCGCCTTACAATACTTATCTACTCTGTCACTCAAAGCATAGTCAAGCACCAATGTTTTATGTTTAGTCATCGCTTGTTTCCTCCTTAAAAATACTTACTCTGGCCCTTTTTAGGTCTGATATAGCGTCTTTCATCAAATATCACACCGTCTCCATGTCTCCTGGATTTCCTGTTTGGTCTGCCATAGCGTCTTTCGTCAAATATCACACCGTCCCCATGCCTCCTGGACTTCCTGTTTGGTCTGCCAAATGCAAATTCTTCAGGCTCAGAGGTCGGAAAATCCTCTTGTCCAGCAAAGTCGTCAATCATAATTGAATTAACTTCCGTTCCCTTCACTGGTTCTAATTTTATTCCCAAGATCTCATACACTTCAGCATATGTACGTGCATCCAGTCTGTATATAACAGGAATACCATAGTCCGCATTCGGCAAATTTATAAAGAAGTTAGTCTTCTTTTCAAGCTCCTTATACTCATAAATCTGATCAATCCACCAAAGAACATGATCTGCTCTGGACAGACACGCAGGACAGGTAATAGTAGACGGCACGGGTTTAAGAGTTCCTTCTAAGGTTCCTACAATATCTGTCCTCGGATCTTCCAGACCTTTTTCAACATGCATAATATAAATGTTATGGCACTCTCGACGCCTACACCGATACACCATAGTTTTATGCACCATGTGTGGAGCCGTCGCCTCTGCTATTTCTACCACCTGCTTCCAGCGTGTATAAAACTCCTTGATTATGTTGAGTGCCTTGTCTGACAAAATATGTCTTTCTTCCATAGCTCTACTCCTCCTTTGACCCGTTGCGTGCTGCTAACAATTCATTAGAGCAGTCTTTACACACTTCATAACTCTTCTTTATAAAATCATTTTCGCCGTTTATTAACGCCAACTTATAAAAATCATCTCTCTTTCCTATTTGTTTGCCACAAATATCACATACTTTAATCATAGCCATAGCCGTTTCTCCTTTTCTTACTTGCTTTTATAAAAACGTTTCTCATTGAACTTCTTCTTGTTGCTCAATGCCTTACTGATTGCCAGATCGATTCCGGACCGACTCTTTAAATGATAAAAATATAAATCCGTATATGGTGTATTCATTCGGTCAATCCGTCCCGAAGCCTGCACCATAACCTTGTAAGAATAATTCTGCGAGTAAAATATAATGGTATCTGTCTTGATGCAGTTCCATCCCTCGTTTCCGGCCGTATATTGCACCAGATAGACCCACTTTTCTCCGTCCGGTATTGGCTGATGCATGTGTCCGTTCCATTCTGCAATCTCAGTACCTTCTGGATAAGCAATGTTTTTCAGGATCTCGAGTTCATAGTCGAAGTTGTAAAATATAATTGCTCTGGGATGTTTCTCCATCAGTTCTAGCACTGCAACCTGCCTTGAGATATCCGTGTTGACTATCTTGCGTAATGCATAACAGAATTCCGGTGCGTTTTCTATTGGTTTATTTTCCCAGATGTTCCACCTGTTTCTGCATATGTCTTTGTATGCGGAAATATCATAGTTGACATACACATCTTCATGATGGGGTACCGTATGCCTGTTAAACTCCATGTCAATCAGAATACTCCTACGAAGCCTGATCAGTCTGCCCTCGTTCAAATATCTTTCAACCTTTGGAAAGTTCGTATATGGGCTGTAGACAAGGTGCTGCTCACGGAACTCTCGCTTATTCTTGAAGAAGCCGTTTGCAATAAAAACAGGCATATAATCTTCCCACTTGTCTCCTGGTGTGGCAGATAACAATATCCAGTCGTTAGACCTAGTAATCTTTAGGAAAGCTTTTACCCATGCACCACTGCCGACTACTCTCTGCTCATCAAATATAAAAAACGCATCTTTGACACCAGCATATTTCCGAATATTATTCCAAGAGTCCACAACCACTTTATTACAATACATACTCACATCCCGATTTGTGGACAAAAGAAAAGGAGCCATTTCTGACTCCCATTCTAATGTGTCCCTCTTTCTTGCCGTTGTGATTATGTATAGGTCTCTTGGCGGATCACCCATCGGAATATAATTCTCTCCTTCAAGAGAAGAAAACTCTCCACCTTCCTGCAGATAGTAATATGCAAGAGCGGTTCTCGATTTACCAGATCCAACGCCACCACACAGTATGCAGCCATTTTTCATACGTTTGACCGCATCAAGCTGGTGTGTCTTAAGAGTTATCCCTGACATAGAATATCACTCCTTCTTACCCGTTGTTGTATGAGACGAGTGCACGATCCAACCAGATAAAAGAATGCAGGTCCCGATGTATAGGACATCTTCGGATATGCCGGTGCAGTGCTTGGATACTGCAAGCGCAAGAAAGGCAATCAAAAACTTAATTGTTCCCATCTTCATACCTCCGCACGTTTTCAGTGATTTCTTCTACAACCTTAGTAACTGGCGCTTTGAAGAAAATATCAATCTTAGGGGTCTCCTCCAGTGCTCCGCAGTCCCGGAATACATTGTTAAAGTTACCTTTGTTGCCAAGAGCCTTCTTCATGAAACAGAGTGCAACCCCCTTCTCTTTGTCATATACCTCTCCAGGCTGGCACTTTACGATCGTCTTGGTTCCGTCCTTCCAAATCACGATTGTCGCAGGATCGTTAAATATAATTTTCTCGTAAGGCATACCGTTGGAACTGGGAATGCAGTCCTGCACACCGCCAAAAATCTTAGTCAATTTGCCTTTGACATCAATGACAATCGGACAATATGGGGATAATTGTTTTCTGCTGATTTTGTAGAGATCAACCTCATACCCGATCCCATTATCCAAAAATATCTTGGCTGTACGGACAGGTGGTTGTGTCGCATGGCTGCGAAAAGCCACTGCTCTCCCAAATTCATCATAACCAAGACAGTTTAAACTGTATGACATTGCATCAACCGCATCCATAGGGAAATAATCCTTAGCCATATTTACTCCTCCTCTTCTTCAGCATGAAACGTGATCGCAGGCTCAATTAATCTGCTGTTTTCTACGTCACAATCGTCGATGATAAAATATCCGTCCTCGTCCTTGCACAAATACAGGCCTTTGAAAAGCACCCTGGGATGCTTATTTTCTTCAAAATTAAAAGATAATCCATGGTCAAGCATAGCAAAAACGGTCCCATCCGGCCACACATGCACGTTGTCGCCACCAAACTCCTTGATCTCAGTCTGATTAGTTCCGTCAAACCTTACTGCCTCAAAAGAATACTTCTTAGTCTTGAATACTGTCATATCACTTCACCTCCAATAATGTCTGAGAACCCTCGCCGAGTAACGTATCCGGCAATTCCCCGTTCCATGTCTGATAATATAAATACTTGATCAGATTGGGGTATTGATTAAGCTGCTCACCAACTGCCGAAAGGATTGCTGCATCTTTCTTACCTGCGTATTCTGCAGCATCAGCTCCAATTTGCTGTACTTCTGCGTCAGCCTTAGCCGCCAAAATTGCTGAGTCTGCATCCGCCTGTGCCTTAATAACCTGTCGTTCTGCTTCTGCTTTAGCCTGCAAATTAGCCGTCTCCTGCTCAGTCTGTGTCTTCAGTTTATTCTGTTCAGCAACCTGTTTAGCCTCAACAGCATTGGTAAAAGCATCTGTAAAATCAATATCTTCCAACGATGTGGTGACAACCTCAATATCATACTTTGCCAAGTCATCGACTAATACTGCCTCTATTTCTCTTGCCAGGTTTCCTCTGGACTCGATCAGCTTTTCCGCACTGTATTTAGCAAATATCCCTTTTACTGCTTCCTGGATCTTCGGAACCATAACCGTATCGTAGTAGTTAACACCAATTGTGCTGTAAATGACCTGGGCATTCTGTTTGTTAATCTGGTAGTTCACAGTGTATTTAATGTTTACTTCCTGAATATCACTGGAGAAGCAACTCATCTCGATGGAAGCGATCTGCGTACGATTGTCCATTTTGGTAACGCTCTTCCATGGAGCCAAGAAATGAACACCTGCATCAAGCGTATAGTTCTCAACTTTACCAAACACCGTAACGATTCCGGTTTGTCCGGTCGGCACAGTCTTGATGCAACCCGCAATAATACTCACAACTCCAATCAGACACAACAGGCACGCCGGACGTATTTTCCATGTCTCCCCGTCCTTGTCAAACGCCGGCGATGCACCAAAGATAAACAACACAAAGAACAAAATAACTCCTAAAATTAATCCAACCATTTCTAAATTCCTCCTTATTTTTTAAGTTTTAAAAGTTTCTCGATGCTGACACCAAAATATTCTGCCAAATATAAAGTGTCATAGGTTGATGGAACATGTGTACCGTTTTCCCAGTACCAAATCAGTGACGGACACATCCCGGTCTCATCTGCCATATCTTCAATAGTAAGATGGTTCTTTTCTCTGAGCCGTGTAATATTCCGCCCGATTACGTTGGCATTACGCCATTTTTCAATTCGTTCTGCACGAAATTTCCGTGTTTTTCTGTGCTTACCCATAGCCTATTTCTCCTTAAAATATAAAGAGAGCCCCAACCGTTACCAGTCAAGGCTCCCTGCGCCAATCTTACTCTTCGGGATACATATACTCTGCGTACTTCTGTTCCCACTTGTCTTCCTCGATCACAACATACATCTCCTGCAGATATGCCTTGATGCCAGCCTTTCCGTTAACCTCCCACAGGTAGGGACGGATACGAATATCAGCCTGCTTGATGTCTGCGCCGTCCAAAGCATCAATAGTCTCTGCATTAAGCAGTGTTCTGTTTCTCCTTGTGATCATCCACACAGTGGGCGGGAAACCTTTGTCAAACTCGACCGCTACCTGAATATAATTCAGCGGTTCGTCATACTCATCACCGGACGAATATGTCTTAACATTCCAACCGTCTGCCTTGAGTCGCTCTGCTTCGTCAGGATCAATCATAATGCAGAAGTTTCTCTGTCCCTCGCGATTGATGATCTGATTGTTCTTAGGGTTCTTCCGTTCCTTTCCTGCAAAGTTCGTAAATACCAACTTCGCATTTTCGATCTCCAGTAAGTTTTGATTCTTAGCCATTTTAAGCTCCTCCTTTTTTTTTTTATCTTTCTTCCTCAATATTGCTAAGTTCCAATGGATTATTAGGCAAAAGTAAAGAGTGACTCATCACCAGATCACCGATGCCAGCCACTCTCTTTTCACCATTTTTATCTTGGCACATGTAAATATAAGGATAGACTTTCGTTACTTTGTATTTCCGAACACGCTTCACAATACTGCCGGCAACTATATGACCGGTGTTTCCATCTCGCTGTTCGAGTCTTACAATCAGTTTTATTTCGTCGCCTTCGGAAATATAATCTTTCAAATTAACCATAGCGCTACTCCTTATTAAGTTTTAATTAAACGGAATCTCTTCCTCGTCTGTATCCGGTATGTTCATGAAGTTAAAGAACCCATTACTCACCGGCTCCGTGGACACAAACCATTCGAAGTCGCCATACTGAGCAATGGTGTCATGTGCCTCATCAACCAAGGAAATATAATACGACTCATCAATGTCTTTCTCCTTACCAAGCTGCTTAACCATCTCGGCCTCAAGCCATCTATACCCCTTAGTTCCACCGGCTGCATTGTAATTTCCGTTCTGCTCACGACATAACAATCCGCCACCGCAACCGGGTTTGATCGGGCAGAAGCTTCCGACTCTCCCGATGAAGACATACTTATGACCTTCAGCAATCTTCTCGGATAATTCAAGTCCTTTAGGTTCGAACGTCGTATCAGATACTTCCCCTTTACGATACTTTGTCTCAAGTTTGTCCAACTCTTTCTCATATGCCGATACATCCGGCAGATCCTCATTCATGTCCAAATATAAAGACGAACTTACAGACTTGGTCTCACACTTGTCCTCAAAGAGAATATTTTCTTTGCTGAACAGATACTTGAACACATACGGAACCTGGAACTGTGCACCTGTCGCTGTCCAAGGGTGGTTGTGCTTCTTGAAATGTTTCTTATTATCAGCGGGCACATACCCATACAATTCCTGGCAATGTTCCGGTGTTGCATACTGGGCAACGTAAACTGCGTCATTTACAAGGCACATCTTCTCGTAGGTTGACTCATGCTCGAAAGAATATCCATACAGCTTGCCATACTCTTCTACAAACTGCAGAATTTCCGGTGTCGCATTAGGTATCTTAATTGAGTCTGTTTTAATATGTGCTACCTGGAAGCCTCTCTTCTGCACCTCATGCTTCAGATTGATCATGAACAGTGCGCCCCTCTTAGCAACAATGTTGTCAATGTTACGAGGATCTTTGAACGGGTTCTCAAATTTTGCACTGGTTAAACCATACACAGAATTTATTGCAATTTTTAGTGCATAAGCCAGTGCATCAGCATATTCCTCGGTCAGATATTCTGTCAGCTCAGATATAATACTCCGAGCCTTATCCTCACCATACAAGTTTATAAGCAATACCATCAAATTACCTTTTGCTGCCTCAAACTCGCCGTGCTTAATTTTCACACGGATCAGCTTGATTGCCGAGAAGTTCGTGGTGTACTCTCCAAACAGTTGCTCTGCCTCAATACTGCTCGGGTGCATAGATGCAATATCATCCACCGGTACAAGTACATGGATTCCCTTTTCAGCGTATACATAACCGCCTTCTCCAACTTCTTCTCCGCGATATGTAGAAACGCCGTTCTCGTACTTATACCCGGGAAATATCGGTCTCATCTTCTCGTCGAAGACGGTATGATCTCCTTCCTTGTACTCGCGGAACTTCTTTGTCTCGAAGTCGTATGAGTAAACAGCCTCACCTTTAGGCATCTCACCCATATTACGATAGTTAAACTGGCTCTGCGGATTCCGATCATTACCAAATATAATTCTGGTTGTAAGCTGGTTCGTCGTATCGTTTACGGTCTTATCAGCGAGGATAGCCAATATCTTTCTCGCAACAAAGTCACCCTGCAGATGATTAAACACTGTTTCTGTAGCGATTACGTCGTTGTCACAGTATTCTGCAACCTTAGTCCACAATTCTTCAGGTACAGGTTGATCCCAAGGCAGTCCAAGCTCCTGATGATGTATGCCGAGTTCGATCTCCCATTTCTTCAGAGACTGCTTCTTTGCTGCAAAGTCATACACGTCTGTATAAGACACATTGTATGCTTCACCGAAGAAACCTTGGCCCTTATTGATGATCTTCTGTGACAGGTTATAGAGCATCTCGTTATCGTACCCCATCATTCTTGCATACAGAACATGATTGTCGTATCGCCTACAGTTGAAGCCGACCAACCTAAACTGCATAAGCTGTTCAATCTCCACGGGTTTGGGATTGATCATTCTTACTACGGGCTTTCCTGCCCCTTGGATCTTATAGTTCACAAGAAATAAATTAGGAAACACTTCTACGTCATAAAAGACAATCGGTGCTTCCTTACTTTCTCCCGGATCTGAAATTTCTTCTGACTTGAACTTCATCTTGTTTACAAGCTTAATACAGTAATCTGATTGGTGCGAACTACCTGCTGCAAACGCCAACACACCGTTTCGCATATCTGATACATCGTAGTGCAGTCCGTCAGCATAGGCATCTTCCAAAATCTTAAATATAAAGTCAATAGACGGCTTCGTTGACGGATGATACTCTTTGTTAAGGTTCTTCATGATCATGTATCGAAGCTGCTTCTCAGACTTTATTGCTTCAAAATTTACCATCTTATCTCCTTTCTTTAATGGTAATCCAGAACTGATCGTAGCAATCGGAATATCATTGCATAGAGTCAACATCCGTCGTAACGCAGACTTCCCGGTAAACACTTTGATCTCTATATGCTCGTCATAAACACGACTAAGCGCGGTTACATCTCCGTTGTAAATATAATGCAGATGTATTCCTTTTCCACTCTTGCTCAGTTCCGCGTATGTCGGTGGAAACTTACTTGCTGCTTCTATATTCTTCTCGAGAGACTTTTCGCCGTTCTCGTCCGGAATATCAAAGTCAATCACAATGTGGATTCCCGGCATCAACATATAGTGCAACCTTGATGTAACCAGATCCTTTAGTTTGGTCTTGACTTTCTCCCACTTCTTCTCCGGTGATCCTTCTTCTGTAGCATACTGAGCAACACAATCCTGGCATACCGTATCCAGCAAGGACTCCTGCTTCTTAAATATCAACCAACTTGTCTTCTCTGTCTTAGGTGTCTCCGGCTTCTCTGCTTGCTCAAACTTGTCCGTCTTAAAGCCTCTGTAGTAGTTTCTGACCCTTGTTCCGTCTTCCAATTGCTCCCGATCTATGTATTCTCGGAAGTAGTTCTTCAATTCTTCCTTGAATTTCATCTTCGAGAGCGGAAACGCCACATTAGATTCGTCACAATATAACTTATACATTTCCCATGCAGCTTTCAGACTTACTCCATCTTCTCTTTTAAACACTAAAAAAGAGTCCTCTACGAAGTTATAGAACTCGTTAGAAGCCCCCAGCATGGAAACCGGAATATAATTGCTGTAGTAGTTGGGATCACTCAAATAGACTTCCTGGCAATGGTGTGCAATCGCTCCGGACTCGAACTCCATCTGTTTTACAAGTGAGTCATATTCCTCGACCGGTACTTTGTTACCAGTAGGAGACACATCAATCAAACGTCTGATGAGACCCGATTTTGCATCTGTGATCCTAACCGGTTCGTTTGTACCAATGAACAGAAAACTGTTAAAGTTCGTAGAATATAATTTCTCGTACTTGTTGTTCACAGTCATCTTCTCGTGAGAAACCAGGCTGTTAAGAACCGTGTTGTCCTCAATTTTAGACAGTTTTCCCTCGTGTTGGATTGCTACAAGCGGGTTTGTCTTGAATGCTTCCAACGCAAATGCCGATGAGCTGCCAAGTGTCTTAGCATCAAAAGCTGCATAATATCCATCAAAGAGCTGTTGAATGATGTTAAGAACTGTGGATTTACCTGTTCCCGGTGGACCATATAGCACCATAAATTTCTGCAACGTCTTTGAACCGCCACTTACAACAGCTCCGATAGCCCACTCTATCTTGTGTCGCTCCTCTTCAGAATATAAAACCGACATGATACGGTTGTATGCAGGCATATCTCCAGCTTCCAGATTGTAAGGAAGGCGTTTGGTTGCGTAATCTGTTTTACGGATAGCTGAATTAGCAAACACCAGCTTCTTATCAAGCGGTACAAAGCTGTCTCGCATCTGCTTCTGACAGTATTTGTGCCAACTATCAATCACACCGCTCTCTGCATCCCACATATGTTTGATTATTACCGTACAATCCATGAACCTATCGCGGTGTTCTTCAAAATATCTATCCAGCTCCCGGTCAACAAGATGAATTACGTCTTGCTCACTGGTAGACCAAAGCCCACGATCTTCAAGCCAGACAGCATAGAAGTCTCCGCCTCGGATCATTAAATCCTGGCTCGGGTTCTTGATGATAAACTTTGGGTAGATTTCGATTATGCCTCGCTTCACACTACGAGTTGAAACCATGAAAAAGTCCACCATAATTATTACCCCTTTTCAAATATCAAATTTTCAATACTTCGTCTAAGTACCACATTGCCTGGTACCAGATTTCTACCTTTCGAAGATCCTTCCTGCAATTCACAAACCGGAAAAGACCTCCGTTACTGCCATCTCTTTTGTACTCTCTATTGAGGCATTTCAAGATGACGCCGTCCGCTTCGTCTCCATCAAACTTGAAGTCGTTCATATAAGCCAATCCCAGATTGGTTACCATAGTCCAAAACCACTGCCCTGCTCTGTCACCTATATCCGGATTAGACATGATGTGTTCCTCACACCGGATGGCTAGAGCAACCATCATCTCCAAAACACTGCAAGGTTCATCATCAAGACAGGCAGCAATGACGGAATCAGGAATATCATTCTCGTATCCGAAACGATACCTCAAATCGATCCCGTCTTCTGCTCTGTTTCCGTCCATCGGTAGAATATAAGTGAATTCAATACTGTGCAGGTGCTGTAACAGTCTGCGATAGGACACGTTCTTCTCACCACAGACCAGGTTATACATCCACTCAAAATATTCATTCACAATATCCTTGTACATTTAGACCTCCAATTTCCGCGGTCGGGCCACATCTCCATAGTTTCTGTGATCGGCAAGGATCTCATAGTCACAGCGTCTTGCATCATTTCTTACAAAGACCGCATCGTCCTCATATTTGCCGAAACTTGTGAGAGCATATGGTCCGACAACATCTTCCACGTCGTCAATAATCTCGTCAGCATCATCTGCCAGAACACCATCGTCATAATACGTAAGCTCGATCTCCTCGTAGCCTAACTCTCCAAATTCATCCGGGGATATAACATACGGTACGTCGTCTGCGTTCTGTCTCCGCTCCAATCTGGTCAAAGGCTTCGGAGCAGGATCATCTTCTCCCGCCGCAAGTTCGCCTTCCTGCTTGTAACCGTATTTCACAGCAAGCTCATCCAGATCCGGTTTGTGGGGGTGTTCATTCAGGGTGGGAACAGGTGCCTTAGGCGGTTCAGGTTCTCCTTCACTCATTTCCTGAGCAGTAATAGGCTCATTCATAACTATCTCATTCAGTTCCCGAACCTTATTCTTGTAATACTCTCTGATCTCACCAACCTCAGCCGCGGCAGCCTGTGAATACTTTCTTTTAAAATATCCACGTGTCGCAAGCACACCCGTTCCAACGCCGCCTGCAAATATCAATAATCCGATTGCAACGTTCTTCATTTCTTCTTTGCCTCCTCAACTCCTAATGTCATTGTTGTAATTGCCAAACCGCCAAACATAAGGGAGACACTCAGGAGCAGTCCCCCTACAATATGACGTTTCCGTTTCGAGTCCAGAGTGAAGTCAAGCATAGAAATAATTGCTTCAAATCCTTCCATACTATCACCTCTTTCCACTCAGTACTGCTAATCCGGTTACAAAACAAATACCCGACATTGCCGCAAATGCATAAGATACCAGTGTCAATCCTACGTCCATAGTTGCCTCCTTTTTCGAAATATAAAAGACCACCCTATTCAAATAACTGAGGGTAGTCCATCATATCTCTAAATATGTTTCCGGTTCCAATAAAGTCCAATCCGTCCCTTCATACCATACGGTCATAGATGTTTCCATCAACATTGAAGTCGATAGAATATGCCTTCTGGTAGTTTCCGTTCTCGTCAGGCAGATATACTTCCTTGACATCAAACTCGATATAACCGTCGCTGTCCGGATGATTTCTGTCATCAATCCAACCTGCGATCATGCCGTCTTTCGTATCTTTGAATCCCAGCATCTGATATACCTGGTTCAAAGTCAAATGCCCTTCAGCGTGAAGTTTGTCGTTTGCAAAGTTCTGCTGCGCCCGCAGGAACATTTCGAGATACTGAGAGTCCTCTTCCCAATAAGGATTGCTCCGGGTGAAATACTTCATGTATCCGCTACCGGTTGCGTTCGGATCAGCAACATTGATCTTCTTTTTAACTTTCTTTTCTTTACCCTTCTCATCGGTGACTGTCTCCTCGACTTCTTTCACCTCTGCACCGGTTCTCAGCTGGTAGTCAACCTCTTCACCGAATCTCTTGATCACGCGCTCGCGATACTCTTTGTACGACTTGTCAACAGCAGCATATGCAGCGGTCAGTGCCACGTTTCTCTTTCTGAGAATATCATTGGACGCCAGAATGCTTCCGAGTGATAACACACCAACAGTCGCTGCCGGAGCATACAACTTCACAACCTGCAAACCAGTGCGAGCATACGTGGATACTGTAGCTTTCTTAACTTCCTCTTCAGGGACCTGGGTCCGAACCTGTTCCATAGCTTCCTTATGCTCGTCCAGAATGCCCGTAAGCTTCAGAGTTGCCTTACAAGCCATTACAGTCGCAATCACGATGCCAGTTGCCCCTGCACCCGCAAGGATCTCAGGGCTGTGCTTCTTCAGAGTGTAGCCCACACTCGTAAGTCCTTTATTCAGTTTTGTAACGATCTCGTTTTTCATTGCTTGTTTTCCTCCATTTTTCTTTAATTAAGCTGAAGCAACTGCAGTTTAGGCGTTTTAAGCCAATATCTGCCGTTTTTAAGCGGGACATAAGTAGCTCCGCTAAAGTTTGTCCAACCATACCGGCTGTCTGTTGAAGTACCGACCATACCGCAAATATCTTTCAGATCGGCAATACTGGCCTGACCAATCACAGAAATAACTTCCTCAATCCCTACAATTGCGTCCTCGCAGTCTTCTCTCGTATCCAATTCGACACCGTCAAACAGATTAGAGCCAGTAGATCTTTCCCGGTATCCGCGGTCACGGTCTTTGCGTCCGCCGTCATCATAAAACCCGCGATAGGATATCCTGGATATGCCCGAAGACTTCTTTACTCCGCGTGTTTCACCATACAGAAACATGTCAATGCCGTTACTGACAATCTCGGATATGGCTTTCTTGATCGTAGGGATCAGAACATCAGACCAAATATACTCTTTGACATTTGCAACGTCCTCCTGAATGAACGCGTCTGCAAACTTACTGATTCCGCTCTTTTTGTGGATCTGCGCTGAGCCCTTGATTACCTTTTCCGTTTTTTTCTCAGCTACAGGCTGACTACCGATGCTGTCTCTCGATTTGTGAGAGTTGGATCTGATTTCGTCCATATTTACACCTCCTTATAATTTAAGATATAAACCGTCGTGTCCTGCATTCCGCTGTCCGAGACTCCCGGCAATAGAGCTGTAGATCCTGGATACGTTACGCAGATCGTCGTTATACTTCTGCAGAATATCAGTCAGATCACTCTCAAACTTCTCCGCAGCACGATCTTTGGCCTTTTCAACAACCTCGCGACGTACACGCTCAATGCTCACTTCACCCACCTGCTTCTCGAGCTGCTTCTTTACGTCTTCCCGTACGTCGTTGTATGCGTTACGAACACTGCTCTGGACCTCTGCGGAAATATCATTCCGTACGCTCTTGATTGCTGCCTCAGATGCCTTCTGTACTCCGCTCCTTACCTCCCGCTCGACTGCCTGCTGTACCACGGAATTGATCATTTCGTTCTTGATCTCGGGTATATCCATATCGCTGATGCCGTCAATGGCTAATCCAAGCTTGTTAAGCACCTTAGACATCTTCACTCCCTGGTAAATTGAGTACGCCAGAGCACCCGCACCAAGCAAAACCAAAATATCATTGTTCCTCATTGTTTTCTTCCTCCATCCATTCTTCATATTCTTCTTCAGAGCAAAACTCCATGTATTTATTTCCAATCCAGCCAAAAGTGCCGAACCCAGAATTCCATGTCTTGATTTTCTTACCCATATCGCTACCCTCACAAAATATAAAAGGGAAAACACCCTGTTACGGATGTCTCCCCTTTTGTCATTGCTCCAATATTCAGTTTTTCTTAGGATTACTCCTCGTCGAGAACTTCTGCTTCACCGTCAACGTCGGTTTCAGCCTGCTCGCCTTCAGCAACCTGGATGTACTTAGCCTTACGCTCCTTGACTTTCTTGATCGCCGGTATTACTAAACTGCGGGTTGCATAACCTGCAATGAATCCGATACCTACTCCGATCAAAGTCTTGCCAAAGCAACCTTTAGCCTTAGGTACATTGTTTGCTACTGCTTCTGCAGCTGCCTCAATAACCTCTTCGTTGTTGGTTAAAATCTCCATTGTGTTCCCTTCCATAGTCGTGTCCTCCTTAAATTAAAAATTTGTTTTATGGAACTGTTTCCATAACAGCAGTTGCAATTTTCGCGGATTAACCGACGCAGGCAGCAACTTTTCTTCCGTCCTCGCGAACCTGGATGTTGAACTGTACCCGCTGTCCCTCTTCAAGCTTCTTGAATTTGTCGTCGGAAGCAATAGCTGTCCAATGTACGAAGACGTCGCCATCGATCTCCTGATTAGCGTCCGGAGTAATAAATCCATACCCCTTCTTGCTGTTGAACCACTTTACGGTTCCTGCAAATACCTTTTCTGCTGCAGTTGTTTCCATGTTACTTTTCCTCCTTAAAATATAAAATTGTTTATTTGTAAAAAAGACAAAGGAGAAGCACCCGAAGGCACTCCTCCCTGCCGATTTACATCAAGTTTCTGTAGTCATAGCGCGGTGCTATGTCGTAGTCAATTACCAAGCAAGGTGTATCATCTTCCGATAACTGGCTGCTGAAGCTGAACGTAATGGGTCCGTTGTCAACATTCCACCCAAGATCGTCGCCTAACTTTGTCGGTCTGAGGCCAATCTTGTAGTAGAACTCATTGAGCGATACGTACATACAGCTGTTAAGTTCCCGATTCAACTCTGCTTCAGTTCTCCGGATCTGCTCAATATCGCATTTGAAATATCTTCCGGAAATCGTATCGAAACAGAGAGTCTCGCCCTTTGCCGTAATGATCACTTCCTTGTTGACGATCGGGTTCTTCTGTAACTGCTCCTTAGCCACTGCGTCTCTGATCTCCTGCTCTTTCTTCTCGCCGACTGTCTCTACAACTTTCTCACGATATGTTTTGAGTGCATTCTCGCTCAGGCTGTACGCGGTTGCCAATACTGCGTTACGCTTGTTATTGACCGCACTGGCTCCGATAAGACAAGCTGTTGATGCCGTAGCGGTTACTGCTGCAGGAATATAACACTTCCAGGCAGCTTTCACCGCTTCTTTAGTTGCTAATTTGTAGTGACCAAAATGACCATTCTTATCGTCAGCAACTTTTACAAGCCCGTCAATGTTTTCGTTTTTATCCGGAGTCCTTTCTTTTAAAAGCTGGTCTCTCCGATTATCGATCAATTCAAGAGCTTCCGGTGTAGCCATTACAGCAAGTACAGTCGTGGTAAGCATACCAGCAATACCGATACCCGTGAGAATTTCGGGAGAATGCTTGATGACCGCGTCTCCCATTGTCTTTGCAATCCCTTTGATGTTCATTTTCTTGCTCCTTTCGCAATCAATTCATCAAGCATATCTAATGCTACATCATGTGCAATAGAGAATATCAAGCTGGTCTTGGAATCCATACAGCTGTATCGATCCATTCTCCCTGCAAATCTTTCAATGATCTCAGATGCCGGAATATCAGGATTGTTCCTAACTGCCTCGATAATTTCCTTTCTTGCCCATTGAGCATAAGATCTGTTTTGTGCAATGAAATCCTTAAATTTGCCCATGTTAATAATCTCCTTTCGATTTTAGGCAAAAGTAAAAGAGCCCTTGTTTAGGACTCTTTACTCTTTAAAGCTTCGGCTACAGCTTTTGCAACCTGCTCAGATACTTCGTTTTTCATCTTGCTCTCGTCAACCCAATCCGATATCAGCGATAAGCCGAAACCGGCAACAGATGTGATGATCCCGATGGTCTTAACTACCTTGCCGTTCATAACTGTTACCTCCTTTCTCATAACAGCGTTTGCAATTTCTGCGGATTTGCTAGTCAATCCTGCTAGAATGGATTTCTCCGCCGCAAGCTGCATATCCGGCAAGGTCAACAAAGCTGTCGCCGCTGCCTCCTCCGTTTTTGATCCTGGCGATCTTCAGAAGAGACATCATCATGGCCACATCTTTAGGCGTTATTGTAAGTGCATCCGGGTTTACGCTGTCGATCTGAAAAAGCTCGTTTTCGGTACGTCCTCCGCGAATATAATCAGTCCACAGATCAGCGATCAGACCAAAATTACTCTCGGGGCTACCATGATCCTGTTCTCTTTTACCGCATGCACATTCTTTTGCTTTATCAAGTATCTCTGCTCTTGTCATTTGTTTTTCCTCCTTTTAGAAAATGTAAACATTGTCACTGAGCCATTCTTCGGGATCAACACATTCTCGGTTGACCTCTGATACCATCTCCAGGCAACAGTCGTAACTAGCTTCTTCTTTTGGAACAACCATGACTTCGTGCACTGAAGAAGGTAATACCAAATATCCATAGGGAAACATCTCTTTAAGAGCCTGGTGTGCTTTAATGATCGAAGAAGCACCACAAAGTCTGTCGGGATTTGTGACTATGATCATCAGATCGTTAAACGGCCACTCGTAATTCAAAAGATCGCTCATCCTGAAAAGCCGATACTGAATGTTGTTGATTGCAGCCTGCATCAGCTCTTCTTTCGTAACGTTCCATGTCTCGAGTAACTTATTCGTGACTTTAGCGGACGCGCATTCTCCGACAGTAACATACGGCACTAGGATCAGATCTTCAAAACCATACTGCTCGGCAGAAACAAAAACCTCAGCTTTTGTGGCTTTGTTATACAGTCTGGCATGAAGATGTGGTTTGACTTTTTCGTAATATCTAATCCAGTTAATATCAACGGAAAAGTCTTTATGCTGTTCACGAAACTTTTTAGCCATTTCAACAGTTTCCAGTACAGAACAACCATTTGCATAATAGCCGTCGATGTAAAATATAGGCGATACGCCAGTGCCATTCGGCGGAATCACGATGCCAGTATATTCAATACCGTTTACCTTGTCGGTCTTAACTACCTTACCACCAACCAATTCTGCGATTCTGTTTGCATATTCGTTCTTTGTCATAGCCTGCTCCTCCTTTTCTTAAAGTTTACTTAGTCACACAACAGTTCCGGTTCAAATATCATTTCAATTGCCACCACCTCCATTCCATCATCTAAAGTTACTATACGGTGATTGAAATCGATCCAGTATATCTCAGATTCCAATGACCAACTCAGATCGTCACCACCTTTAACATGACCCAAACCGAGGAAATCGTAGAAGTTGTTTAAGCATACTCCGCCTCCAATTGAGTAATTGCGGTTCAAATGATACTCTGCCTGGATCACATCGCTGAGAGTTGACTCAAAATATCTTTTGGAAAACTCATCATAGAATGTCCTTTTCACTTCCGGATCAACGGTTTTGATTCCAAGCTGTGATCTACCGCAAAAATCATACGCGTACAGAGTAGGATTCTTACAATGGTCTTTTATTATTGAATCCATTACAGTGTTATGCGTTTCCTCACCGTACAGCTCTTTAACCTTGTTCTGGTACTCCTGGTAAGCATCTTTAACAAGGGAATATCCGGCTACAAGACTTGCCTGTGTCCGCTTATTAAGAATGTTAGAGCCGAAGATACAGATGATTGTCCCTGTACCTACGCTGATTGCAGGAATATAATACTTCCATGCAGATTTGATGGCTTCTTGTTTTGTGTATGCGTATGGATCACCGTCATGGTTACGTCTACTGTCGGCATTAATTTTGGCTTCAGCTTCAGGTGTGGCTTTAACCGCTAATACCGCCGTACTAACCACGCCACCTGCAGCAAGAAAACATAATAACGTAGGCGCTATTTGTTTAAGCTTTGCTCTAATATGCATAAATATCACTCTCCTTTCTTCATTGCCAGATTCCAACCTTGTCTTGCGTTTTTCTCAATTTCAACCATGGTTAAACTATTTTTAGTATCGATGTAGGCTATACCGCGTCCACAAACACGGCAACGTATTTTTATCCCTCTGTGAGTAGTACCGGAATTATCTTTGAATACCATACGTTTTTCTGATCCACAAATACACGGTAATAGTTGTTCCTTCCTCTGATACTTGGGTGTGAGGTTATAACCCATGGAATTTGCCAAGGTTTTCAATTCTTCATATGTCATTTTTTCTCCTTTCTTCAGCAGCTCTTGTCTTCTTCAAACTCAGAGCTCTTTAAAATATCACCGGAATACTCAAGTGGCTTATTATCCGTTTTGCCTGTGTAGTATTCGGCAACCTCACGTACTAACTTGTGAGTAAGCGCTTCAGCTACCGACAATTTATATGTCTTAGAATACCTATCCACATAAGTCTTGAAATCCGGATTTGTGTTATACAGCTCCAGCAAGTTCACAGTTCTCACCTCCTTAAACAAAAATGAAGAGGACCTGTTCAACCCTCTTCAACTAAACTAATAACTCCTAAAAATACAGATATTACAAATGCTGCTATCGCAACCAATACGTCTGGAACCAGATTTGTCACCATCAAAATAATTCCGATGCCGTACAATACGGCCGCCACGCTAATTGCTCTGTCTAACATATATATCACTCTCCTTTCATATAAGGGTTTGTGATTTGCGCGGATAAAAAGAAAAGAGCCCTTGTTCAGGACTCCTCTCCAATTATTAAGCTCCAACTCGCCATTCTATTAAAGCCCACTTTTCTGCGTCAAGATTTGAAATGTTGACAGACTCAGCAAGCTTGTCACTGACTTCTTTGATATCGGTACCGCTGTTCATTAACACAGATGCAAGTACGTTTCCAGTGCTAGGCTCTTCCCAAAAGTCCAAAATCTCAGTACCCTTGATAAATGGTTTGGTAAAATCAATTTTGCTAGGATCTATCATACCCTCGCTAATTTGTTTCCAATCAGCCACCTCGTCCAAGATTTTTTTTTGTGCTTTACGGTTATGATGCCGCAATACCTTCACACCTGCAACTGTACCAATAATACCGACGGCACTTATACTAACAACAGTCAGTATAACCCGCTTATTAGTTTGCCACTTCTCTTTCAATTCTTCTTTGTTCATAGTTGTTTCCTCCTTAAATGGTTTTATTGTTTCATATAAGGGTTTGTTAAATTGGTGTATGGTCAAAGGCAGTCTCCCACACTTCTCTCTTGACGGGTTTCATCTTAAGAGCCCACATAATTTGCCTTAACGTAACCGTCGGGTAAATATCATTCACCGGCTCTTTTGCGTACTTGTCAAAGTATTCCTTGAACCCTTCTCGCAAATATAAATCGTCTGTAATACAGTGATCTATCTCACTCCACCAAGTCCGTTTGGTTGCTGGATCGTATCTCTGCTGGATCACAGCCAGTCCTTTCTCACCAATCTTGTAGAGTGTGCATTGACTATAAACCGGATGGTCGCACATATAAATTTCACCGTACATGGAGAGATATATCTTCGGTGGCTCGTAATGGTATCTCATAAAAACCTCCTAAAAAAGAAAAGGGCTATGCCCTAATCTTGTCTGATATGATTGCCGATGCAACAGCACAAATCATCGCAACCGATAGTCCTACCATTGCGCCTTCAATCATTCCAGCTTCGATATAAGGTAATACCCTTCCTTCGTCAATAATTTCTTCCATTTCTTTCTGAATCTCGGCGTGCTTTCCAAGTGTTTCGAGACTTTCTTTTGCATATTTTCTAAAGGGTTCAGTATCACCAATATATTTATTTGCTTTGGCTAAACACCTTTTTTCCTTATTCCGATAATACGCACTAAGAATATCGTATTTCACAATTGTTAAAGCTTTCATATAATTACCCTCCTTGAAATGAATAAAGTTTATTGTTTCATATAAGGACATGCAAATTTGGCGCATAAAAAAAGACCGCATCTCTGCGGTCTCTCTTCGTTGTTATTGGTCCTCTAGTTCTTCTTTTGTGGGGTACAATTTCTCGTATTCGTCAGTTCCTTCAAAGCCGTATTCTTCCAGATCAACGGAGTGTCCGCATTTGGGACATACAAGAACGTCCTCCCATTCGTCTTCAAACTCCATTTGTCCCCCACATTCGTGGCAGATGTAATTATGACTGAATAATGCTTCAGCCAATTTGTCATTGTAAAATCCCATAGCCTTACCTCCTTCTCCTGTATAATATCATTTACAGCTTGCGAGGTAAAGAGCCATTTTAAGCATAGTCTAAAAAGAAAAGAGTCCTTGTTTAGGACTCCTTCCTAGGATAATAGTCTCTGTAAGAAACAGGTCTTTTTGCATCTACAGTCTTGTAAAGCCTGTTAATAGGTGTTTTGGCGTATACCCACATTCCAAATACTACCGTTGTGAGTATCCCCGCTTCAAACACCCCTATTATCATAGACAATACAAGAAATAAGTTTTTAATTTTTCCCATTTTTTACGCCTCCTTTCATATTAGCATATGTATTTCGTGCGGAGAAAAGAAAAGAGCCCTTGTTCAGGACTCAATTCTCACTACTCAGAATATTTACGATTTCTTCTATTTCTTCAGATGTAGCACCATACTTCTCAGAAATCTCTTCCATCGGAATGTTGTTCTGATAGTCAGCATGAATGTCTTCCATCCAACGTTTAATAAATGACATAAATATCACTCTCCTTTCATATTAGCGTATGTATTTTGTGCGGAGAAAACGAAGAGCACGCGTTACTGCTGCGTACTCCCCGCATTGAACTTTAATCAACCTTAGTCGGTTTAAATTTGTTGATCAGTCCCTTGAATGTCATCGAGGTATAGATGCCGTCTTTCTCGAACTCAAACCCTCTCTTCATCCAGACACCATAGAATACCAACGGTAACACGATTCCAGCTCCACGTATCGAATAATCGATGATCTTGTCAACCCGCTGCTGCTTCTGCTGAGCTCTCTTAATATCAGCTTCTTCAAACATACTGGTTTCTTTGATCATCAGATCATACAACGTGTTGAGGTTATCAACTAATGTTGTGTATTCCGGTGATTCCGGTTCCAAACTCTGTAGTTTAAGTAGAACTTCTCCGATCCTATCCCTCAATAAATCACTTACATTTAAAACTGTTTCTTCCATAATTTTCTCTCCTTTCTTGGAAGTTGATTTATCCGTTCATAATACAATTTGTAATTTACGCCCTACAAATCTAGCATACATTTCTGTCACCTGCGTACTGATTTTGAGTAAAAGAAAAGAGCCCTTGTTCAGGACTCCTTAACTTTCTTTCCAAAATTGTACGCAATTGCCACTGCCACAGTTGTAGCCACCCCTAATAAATATCCAGTAAGTACACTATTATGCATAGCCTCACGCCTCCTTTCATATAAGCCCATGCAATTTCTGCGCTTACTCACGCTCTTTGTCCAGGAGCCAGAAGAATCGACGATATGCATCATAGTAGGTGTCCTTACTGCACGGAATATCTAACCTAGCTTTGAGTATATCATAAGAATATCCTTCTGTAACCCCCTTGAGTAAATATTCGTGTATTTCCGGATCAGCCATTCTAGTAACTGTCTCCACCATCAGCATACGGTTTGTGTAGTACATTCTCGCTTCTGCGCATCTCGCGGTTGGATCGGAAATATCACTGACCGGAGCAAATGCCTCTTTGGGTGCGCTGCTCCTGTAAACGTCAATTGCCTCTTTCAGCTTCTTCCAGATCGGGTATTGCATACAGAAGTGCTTCAACTCATAATACCGATGCCTCTCAATCCAATATTTGTTCTTAGGTGACAGCTCAGGTCTTGTTGTGGTGCTCATTCTCGTTCTCCTTTCCATACGTAACCGGTTTCCTCATAAAGCCGTTTTGGGGAAATATAATAGTTGATGCGCCCGTACTTGCTGTTCATCTCTTGAATGTCTGTAACGGGCTTTCCGTCCCTTGTGGCATTTCCGATTGGAAGCCATCCGGAGATGATACCAGCCCGTATCCAAGACGCATCTTTACCATACACCCTTGCTGCGACACATACCGGAACCGATCCAGTTACAAATTCTTCCATTTACTTTTACCTCCCTTCTACGGCTATTCTAGGATAGGAAGTACGTTCTTGTTAAAACAAAGTAAGTGGAAAAATCCAAAGAGAATGCCCAGGGAGTCGAACCCTGATCTCTACGGTGTTGCTGTAGTGTTTCTCCGCTAAACTAAATCATTCTCTCATAATACTCTTTGTAAAAATCGCGCAAAAAAAAGAGGCCTCATCGAGACCTCTCCATTTCTGTAATCATTTCCTCTATCAGCTTCTTTGCATCATCAGCCAAACCTTTATCTAGCAAAACTTTTAACGTCTTTAGGAAAAACCAAATTACCTGCTTGTCCATAGAATCACCTCCATATAGACATTGTAGCATATGAAAAGCCAAAAGACCATGAATTTTTCATGATCTTCTGACCGGAAGTAAGGTTATTTAGGTGTCTTTTCGGCTTCGTAAATAACCTTATTGATGAGTTCCATTGCATCGTCAACCATTCCCTTATCCAGGAATGCCTTTAACGAGTACAATACCATCAATAACTCGAGTCTCGACATACTAATCACCTCCTTCATAAAGAGGAGTGTAAAATTCGCGCACGCCACCTTGTCATGGTCATCTCACATGGATAGTCCTCATATCCGAGAGTTTCCGGAGTTATGTAGCCGTCCAAAACCCCCTGTATGATCTCTGCATCATAGTGCTTGTATGGAAATATCAGGGCAGGAATTGCATGATGATAGGATTTACAGTCCAGACACCTCAGCCTCTCCACAAACACTCTCTTTTCTAACCTAGATTTGCCTAGCACCCTCCTCCGTATCGTATCATAGTGCTTAAGTTTTCCTCCGCATTTTGGACAGATCGTTACGTTTTCTTTTACCATAATCTCCTCCTTGACAATTCGTACATTACAGATTTATCATAGGCATAATAAACCAAAGAAAGGAGAGATGTAAATGTTAATTAAATGTCCTGAATGTGAGCTGCAGGTAAGTGACAAAGCTCTCACGTGTCCGCATTGTGGGTGCCCTGTAACACAAAATAACAAGCCACGCAAAAAGCATCGAAATTCAAGACGGCAACGTCTTCCGAACGGATTTGGTCAGATATCTGAAATAAAAGGCCATAACTTAAGAAAGCCGTTCAGAGCTATGGTGACTGTCGGAAAAACAGACCTCGGAAAACCAATATGTAAACCATTGAAACCGGAAGCCTATTTTGAAACGTATAATGATGCTTATGCGGCTCTCGTGGCATATAACCAAAATCCGTATGACCTGGGGCCCGAGATAACCATGAAAGAACTGTATGAGAGGTGGTCGCCAAAATATTACGATACTCTAAAACGCCGGAATCAAGTCCGAGCCTATGAACGTGCTTGGGAGTTTTGTTCAGCAATTTACGATATGCCTGTTAAAGATGTACGTCCACGCCATATTAAAGGCTGCATAGATGAGGCAGAAAGCGTATTTAATAAGGATAAGATTAAAATATTATTTAATATTCTTATGGATTTTGCCGTTGAATATGAAGCAACTGATAAAAATTATGCTCGTCAGTTCAAACTATCCAAAGAAGTGAAAAAAGCAATAAACACAAGAAAAACAAAGCATCTGTCGTTTACAGATGAAGAAATGCAGTTATTGTGGGATAATGTTGACAAAATTGATGGTGTGGATAACTTGCTCATTCAATGCTACTCTGGCTGGAGACCTCAAGAAATAGGTTTAATTGAATTAAAAAATGTTGACATAGAAAATTGGGTGTTTAGTGGCGGAATGAAAACTGAATCCGGTACGAATCGTCCGGTACCAATTCACACAAAAATAAGACCACTTGTAGAAAAGAAATACAAAGAAGCCCAAAAACTCGGACATAAATATCTTATCTATTATCCTGATCCGAGAACCAAGAATCACAAATTAAGTTATTATTGTTTTGCCAAGCAAGTAAGCGATATTGTCCAAG
Organism: Lachnospiraceae bacterium; assembly: GCA_017476665.1. Classification (GTDB taxonomy): domain Bacteria; phylum Bacillota; class Clostridia; order Lachnospirales; family Lachnospiraceae; genus Acetatifactor. Next base: position 128,374 of record JAFUZJ010000054.1, read on the forward strand.
AATTAAAACTAAATCCTAAACACAGAGCTCATGACGGCAGAAAACATTTTTCAACAATTGCGAAGCGTAATAAACTAGATGAATACGCGATTAAGTATTTAATGGGTCATGCAATCGAAGATATGACAGAAAAAACGTATACGGATCGGGACATATCATGGCTCCAAGAAGAAATCGAAAAAATAAAATAAAGTGCAAAAATAGAGTGTATCATGTTGTATGAATAGTGTAGGAATGAACCACTTTAACATACTTTTTTCCACTTCTATCAAAATCAAAGAGCCTTATTTTTAGCCAACTCTGGCGTTTAGCATCAAAAATATAAATTTTTATGTAAAATTCAGAAATTAGTACTGGAAATATTTTTGAAGCTGTGGTATAGTAATGACCATGCAGATATAGTTCATTGGTAGAACATCAGCTTCCCAAGCTGAGGAGGCGGGTTCGATTCCCGTTATCTGCTTTTTTATTTCATTCAAAGAAACAGTGCAAAACCTTATATTTCAAAAGGTTTTGCGCTGTTTCTTTTATCCTTTTTGCAATCCGTTTTTGATAAAAACAAGTCATTTTTGATTAAATTTACCCACGAATTTACCCACGAATCAGCTTTCAAACACGCTTTATTTTTTTACTATACAATAGAAGAAACTTATTCTTTCTTTGGATAATCGCTTTTATTCAACTATAGAATAACATCTGTAAAGTATTGTACCCTGCCACACCGTCCACAACCAGATTGTACTGTCTCTGGAACTCCTTCACTGCTCTGATCGTCGTTGCGTCGTATTCACCGGTGATCTCCAGTCCAACTCCGAGTATCTCATTGAGCCTAATCTGTACCCACTTGACCACTTCGCCGGTGCTACGCTCGATCCGCAAAAAGCCAAGTTTTGCACTTAAGATGATTTGCCGGCGGACATACTGCGTGTTGGTACCGTCCTTGCCGTCCTCAATAAGCTTTCTGCCCTTCTCGTCCTGATACCCGTCCTCATTGGCCGCATGCTGGAAATTGAGAATATTGATATTACAAGTATCCTGAGCCGCGGTAGTCTCTACTGCTTGTGTGTCTATGTAAAGATCTGTATAGACCTTATTCAGATCCGCCTTTCCAGATACGCCTGGGATGCTCCCAGAGGAAGTATACTGCCAGATGTCCGCAATATCTACCCTGCTTGCCGGTAGATTAGAACAACCATACCTTGCATACCAGACATATACTTGTCCGACCGCCGCGATGATAGTTGCCAGGTTAAAGTAATTCTGCAGATAGTCCTCATTGGTGTACATCACCGGGATATATCCGGCTGCTCTGACAGCCTGCAGAAAGGCGATTGCCATATCAGTGGCCAACTGCTTGTCGATATTAACGCCTTTGGTTCTGGCATATCTCACAGTGTCATACTCCAGATCAAAAGCTATGGGGCATCTCTGCCAATACTTCCGCGCCTGCGCCACTGCGTACTCTGCCTCTTTTGCTGCCATCTCTACGCTCAGAGCATATGAGAACCAGTAAATCAGAGGTGATACCTCCAGGTTGTGGCACGCCTCGGCATTTACGACATACTTCTGATCCACATTATTTTTGCCGTATCCGGCACGCAGGCCAACCATAGGATAGCCTGCGTCGCGGATCTGTTTGATATTTACGCTCCCGTTATGTACGGAAATGTCTGGTGCTTCACATCTCAGTGTCCTGTTCATGGTCATCCTCCTTGATCTGTGCCGCGCTCTCTGTCTGTTTCTTGATGTATTTGACCACCGGAAGAAGGAACGGCGGAATCTTTGCGCCAATGTCAATAATATTTTCCAGGATGCTGATCAGTTCGTTGACCACCAGCCATACCGCGACTACTGTGGCCACAATAAAAGGGACATTTAAAGTTACTCCCGCAACATTTACCGCATACTGGATGATCACATCCACGATCCACCCAACAACCACAAGCAGCCATTGGCACACCTTTTTCGTGATACCGCGGATCGATTTGTAGGAATTGATATCCTCTGCTCGATAAGCTGCAGCCATCAGGCCTGTGACATAGTCCAAGAGATTGCATCCGACAAGCAAGAACACCGGTTCAGCCAGTATCCCCAGCCAACTCATCAGTGCAGATATGACAGTTATTACTGTTGCTTTAATTTTGTCCATAATATGTATCCCTCCTTTTATGCTGCCGGTGTAACGGTGTAGGTGACCTTCATGGTCTGCGAAGCTGTTTTGGTTACAGGCTCGTCCAGGTTATTTACCGTTGCCAAATATAAAGAATTGCGTCCCACGCTGCTGTTAATCATAATCCTGTTCTTGCTAAGTAGCGTCGCGCAATATGGATTATTTGCCAAACTGATACTTGCATTGGTCAGATATGTCTCTCCGCTTGACTTGTCAAAGATTCGCCCGTTTGTGCCGATGAATAAATCGTCATTAATCGGAACGACATACCCGCCAAGCCCTATGTTGATTACGTTTGTTAAATCATCAAAAAACACCATATGTTCCTGTTCGTTATCGTACACACCGCCCGGAACAGGACGCACACGTTGGAAATTACCACCGGAAATAGAGAAACCACTCGGAATTGTGTAGGTTTCCCATGTCTTCTGAACCGGATCAAATAAACCAACTTTGAAATTACTCGCAATATTGTCTCTTGGTATCACTATGAATTTCCCACCATCCGTAGCATACACATACTTATTTGTGCTGTTGATTTCTGACGGAATCGCCACACTTTCAATTGATTCAAAATCAAAAAGTGATATCTTCCCAATTTTGGATTGAATCTTATGCAGTGTGAATGAAGTCGTTGCTTCGAATGCCGTATAATACAAGTCATTACCAATTACAAGTGCCGCGACACTTCCTGCAAGGTCAGACGTTGATTGATTCTCAAATAAATTTTTTTTGGTGGACATAGCGACTTGGCTTGTAGAATTGCCATACCCGACATATCCGCCAGTATCTGAAGTCAAGCACACGCATGAAATATCTCTACCACTGTTCGCCTGGTCGGTTCCCCAATCGTAAACGTAACTGAGAGCAGCTGCCGAGAAAGAGGATTCGTTGGCATTGAACGTTCCCATCTCTGTTACGTTTGAATTGTTTGATACACCATACGAACCATTCGCGACCATCTTGACACCGCCCGGCATCGTTGTGGGCAATACACCGTTGACCGCTTTGATCTCGTTGTCAAACAGCAAAATTCCACCAATCAGCTTTCTGTGCATAACGCTACTTCTCCAATCAGCATTTGCAAAAGGCGAATTGTTGGCATATCCGCTTTGCAACAAATGATTGTCAATTCCCAGCGTAAAAGTATTATCCGCCTCAATCCTCTCACGGCTTCCGCTGTGGACATTTTTCAACTCAATAATGGTATGCCCGTGATAGAGTTGTGGCTTATTATGTATAGGTTTTGACTTTTTTTGTATAAGCATATAGTAACCCCCTAATCTGTAGTTTTAGTGTATCGGATGGTAACCGCGATATCTTGTAATATATAACTCGATGATTGATTTGTTACAATCTGTATACTCACTGTTTCAGAAGACAACCTCATAAGTGATATGAACAAATCTTCTGAAGTTGTTTTTCTTCTATATGGTAATGGATAATACCTATTATCAGTTACATCATAAACACTAGAATCACACAAAAATACTCTTTTAATATTCTCTAAATCATTTGGTATAGACACAGAATTACTTTTATCCACAGTTGCACTTGAAAGTGTAAAAGTTCTCTGATACAGGGGCTTATTCATCCATGTCCCGACTACTTGCTCCTCAGTACTGTAATGCACTGCAGGAACCCCAGACGGTGTCCATGTCCCGGAGCCGGGTGAATCGGAGATTTTAGTGTATTCTAAAATCAGCTTTTTCAC
>JAFUZJ010000055.1 GCA_017476665.1 Lachnospiraceae bacterium
AGACTACATCGTATTTTTCTTTCTCTGAATAGCCGTATGGAACATAGACTACCGCCCGTTTTGTCAAAGTCTGCGATTTATACACGTAGGAAAAGGATTCATAGGTATCGTAGTAGAGCTCCTCAAGTTTACCCTGTTCCTCGGCTGAGTTGTAATAATCGGATGGAATCTCCGTGATTTCATCCGGAACTCTTATTTGCATCTCTTCAGCGGGGCCGGCAGGAAGTTCTGAAGTAACCGCACTTGAAGGCTCTATTTCTTCCTGCTTCACGGTTTCTGACTGATTCTCTGTCCCATTCGTGCAGCCAGCCAAAAGGGAGGATGCCACGAGGAGTACCGTGATTATGATTCCCATTTTTCTTTCCATGTGTATCCTCCCACATTTTTACGGTTACAGATTCTTTTCAAAGAACGGAAGTATAAACTCGAATGCTTCCGAAACAAACGGTGCCAGATCGTACATATCAAAGTGGCTTGCCTCCGGGATCACATGGATTTCCTTGTTGTCATGCGGCACTGCATTAAAAATCTCCTCAGAGGACGGTCTCGACCATGCGTTTTCCGCCGTGATCACCAAGTAGGGCTTTTTCATCTCCTTCATGATGTTTGTGACGTTGTACTTCACAAGTTCAAGCTGACTCCACGCCACAACCTGATTCGACCATCTCGGATGGGTACCCCTTGCGGAATAGTAGTAAGCGGCGCCTTCATCAAATGCCCTTGGCATGAAGTTCAGATACGCAAGCTCGCCTTCGCCCTTGTCGTAGGCGTCCTTTGCTGCCTTCACTTCCTCCTCCGGCTTGAAGAAGCCCATCATTGGAGAATTGGAGATATCCGAAATCGCGGGAACGATCGCTGTGATCGCTTTCAGTCTCGGCTCTTTTACGCCTGCCACCGACATATAAGAACCGGAACCGCAGATGCCAAGTCCGCCTATGCGACCATTGTCCACATAGGGAAGGCTCGTAAGATAATCCACCGCTCCCTCGATATCGCTTTCCTTTACATCCGGAAGCTCCTGCCCACGTGGGGTTCCCTCGCTCTCTCCGAAATAAGTGCCGTCAAATACCAGCGTCACATATCCTGCTTCCGTCAGTCTTTTGGCATACACCGACTGCGCCTGCTCCTTGACGGAGAGCATAGGCCCCGTGAGAACGATTGCCGGATAGTTGCGGCTTAAGTCAAACCCTTCCGGCAGGCGGAGCAGTCCCGCCATCCTTGTGTTCAGTTCCTTGTTCATAAATACGACCTTCTGTGTGTCCATGAATATTCCTCCTGTTATATTGCTTGTTTTTGGTTCTTTAACGGTTACCGAAAAGCCAGCCCATGATACTTTCATCTTTGGCAAATGCCTGTCCACCCATATGCTGATCCGTAAATCCTCTGTCTGTAAAATATTTTTGCTCTTTCACGTCAAGTATAACCAGTTCGTCTATCTCGCTTTCACTTAACCCCGCTGTCAGATACAGATCATGCAGCTTCTGATAAGCATCCATGAGCGGTTTTGATCCGTAATAGCTGTCATCTTCTCCAACAACCATATATACCGGTGTCATGGCTTCAACCAGAGCCGTCATATCACCGTCCCACTGCGAGGCACAGCATAGAAACGCTGTGAAAAGCTCAGGTCTCTTTTCCATCACCAGAGATCCCGTTTCTCCACCGCCGGAGTAACCGTGCAAGTAGACTTTATCGGGGGCGATGTTGTAGTGGGCAAGAAAATATTCTGTCAGGGCAATAACCTGGTCAGCCGATGTTTCTCCCCAGTCATTCAGCTGCGCAGAGAGGACGATCATTTCATCGTTATACGAAATTGCCTCCACACCGAAATCCTCAACCATGTTGGCACCTACGCCCTGGAAGTAAAGCCCTTCCCAACCCGGAAGTGTTATAAACAGAGCATACGGCCTGCTACCATCGTATCTTTCCGGGATATAGCCGGAATAGTGAATATCTCCATATTTCGATGAATGCAGCACATTGTCATTCACAAATCCTCTCTGCTTCTCCGTACCCGGCGTAATATCTCCCGGCACGGAGGAAGTCAGTCCAAGTCCAATTGCTCCAGCCACTGCATCACCGTATTTCTTGTATCATCTTTTCCCGCATCTTCACCGCGCACCGCAAGTCCGGGGAAAACGGTTGCATCCGGTTCTCTTTCTTTGATCAGAGAATAGGTGCCCCCGTCACGACTTCCTGCATGTGTGTTGAACGGAATGATGTTCACACCGGAAAAATCATAGGTTTCAAAAAATGTCTCTAATATCTTCGGCGTCGTATACCACCAGATCGGATAACCGATGAATACTGTCTTGTATGCGGTCGGATCAACACCAAGGTCTTCAAATGTTGGTCTCTCATCATTATCCGCTTCTTCCTTGGCATAATCCGCAAGATCGTCATACAAAAGAGGATAATCCACGGATGGAATGATCGGTACGATATCACCGCCTACGTTTTCGTGGATAATATCAGCAATCCATTCTACCGAAGATGTGCCGTCTGTCATTGGTGTAGCTGAACTTATGGCATCCACATCTTTTGTGTTATTTGCCGAAAAATACAGAATCAAAATATCATTGGAACGATTTTCTGTATCCTGTATTGCCTGCACAGTTTCGATCACAGTGACTTCATCCTCTTCCGTCTGCGCCTCCTCCTGCTGTTTTTCGGTGCCAGGTGACTCAGCAGCCGTCTGCCCACTGCCGCAGGCGGCAAGTGATACGGAAAGAATGAGTGTCAGCAAAACGGCTGTTATCTTCTTTATCTGCATTCTGTCAGCACCTCCAGAAGCTCTTTGCTCGTAAATTTCTTCGCACAGCCGCCCGTCAGTGTTGTGCTGTCCGCGATCGCCTGAAAGTCGGTATCTTCTCCGATGCCCATCTCCGCGAAAGTAGTCGGCAGTCCGATCTCCTTGATAAAAGCTGCCAGTGCATCGACAAACGCGCCCGCCAGGTCTTCCTCGCTCTTTCCAACAGGATCGATTCCCCACACCTCTACTGCCAGTCTTGCGAACTGCCTGCTTGCCTCTGGCATCATGTGTCTGTAGAGTACCGGGTGAAGCACTGCAAGTCCCTGACCGTGGTTGCAGTCCGTATAAGCACCAAGCTGATGCTCCAGCATATGGCACTGGAAGTCCGTTACCTTTCCGATCTTAAGGATCCCGTTTTCTGCCATAGCAGCTGCCCAGATAAGTTCGCTTCTCACCTGAATATCCTGCGGATCTTTCAGTGTGGCGCGGATGTTACGGATAATGTTTCGCTGCGTGGCCTCGTTGATCTCATCAGACAGGTTCACCTCCCGCGGGGAACCCATATAGGTTTCCATACTGTGGGACAGAGAGTCAAAGGCACCGGAGATCACCTGCTTTAAGGGCATCGTCATGGTATAGGCAGGGTCAAGGATGGCAAAGTCGTAAAATGCGCCCCAGAGCGCGGACTTCAGCATCTTTTCTTCGTTTGTGATGACCGCACCATTGTTCATTTCCGCACCGGTTCCAAACGCGGTAACGACAGCTCCCATCGGGATAAATTCTGAAGGTCTGCCACCTTTTCCGTATTCCAGTTCCCATATATCCTCAGCAAGCTTCGCTTGGGCAGAAACGATCTTGCAGCAGTCGATCACGGAGCCACCGCCCACAGCAAGGATAAAGTCAATGTGATTTTCCCTTGCCAGCTTTGCTCCTTCCTGTACCTTTTTATAGGTCGGATTAGACATAATCCCGGTAAACTCTGTGACTGTTTTTCCGGCTTCCTTCAAAATACCTGTAAGCTCCTCGTAAACGCCGTTCTTTTTGATGGAGCCGCCTCCATAGGCAAGCAGGACATTTGACCCCACTTTCGCAAGCTCCGCAGAAAGATTGTTCGCAGCCGCCTTTTCTCCAAAGTAAACCTTCACCGGATAGCTGTATGTAAATGTGTTCATAAAACAAAACCTCCTATGCCAATATCCGCCAAAAGATTGATTCTTCGGGCGGATACAATTTTTCTTTATGCCTTTAAGCTATCAAGCCATTTTTCAACTGCCTTTGCAGGACCGTTTTCCGCATCCCGCATCTCTATCGGAAGCCCGGAAACTACCGTAGCATTCGGCTCCAGCTCACGAATCGTATCATAGGTGCCGCCATCACCGGAACCCATGTGGGTATTAAAGGGGATGATGGTCTTCCCCGAAAAATCATACTTGTCAAAGAAAGTATAGATGATCATCGGGAACGTGTACCACCACATCGGATAGCCAATGTAGATACGGTCGTAGGCGGCAATATCAATTTCATTTTTGATCGCAGGCCGCTGATCCTCGTCATGTTCCTTCTTCGCAAGCCTCGCCAAAGCATTATAATGATCTCTATTGCTGTCATAGGATACAACCGGCTCTATCTCCACAATATCTGCGCCGGTCTGTTTTGCAATCTCCTCAGCCACAATCTTTGCCGTGCCGTATACCGAAAAATATACTACCAGTTCTTTTGCCATCGCTACTTCTCCCTCTTTACAGATCCGGCTGCAGTTCCATCGCGGCATACTGTGCTATCAGCTCCGGCGTTGCCGTATAATAGCGCACACCCTTATCCACCTTTGTGATGGCTGCCATATCTTCGTCAGTCAAAGCAAAATCAAAGATATCAAAGTTGTCACGGATGTGATCCGGATTCTTGGAGCCCGGAATTACGACATTCCCGCTCTGGATATGCCAGCGAAGAATGATCTGCGCATTGGACTTCCCGTACTTGTTTGCCAGTTCCGTAAATACAGGCTCATTCACAAGATTCTTATCCCCATGTCCCAGCGGATACCATGCCATGAGTCCCATGTCAGTCTCGTTGAGGATTTTCTTTAGTTCAGTCTGCGGGAAGTACGGATGTGCTTCCACCTGCACGACCTGCGGTTTGATCTCCATCGTTTCGATGGCTTCCTTCAAAAGATCATCAGGGAAGTTAGAGAGGCCAATCGCCTTAACCTTGCCCGCTTTATACGCTTTCTCGATATTCTTGTAGCCTTCACGCCAGTTATCCGTCGGCTGATGCAGGAAAAGAAGGTCAATATAATCGGTGTTAAGACGCGCAAGCGTCTCATCAACAGCGGTCTCCTTCCCATAAACGGTCGGCCAGAGCTTAGTTACAAGGAAGATATCCTCTCTTGCCACGCCGCTTTTTTTGATACCTCTGCCGGTTCCGGATTCATTCATATATCCATTTGCGGTATCGATGAGACGCACACCGCTCTTTAAGGCGCTTTCCACCGCCGCCTCCGCCTCTGCAGGGGACATCATGAACACACCGATTCCCGCCATTGGCATTTTAATTCCATTGTTCAGTGCAAAATATTCCATCATAAAGGCTCCTTTCATAAACCAGTGTCTGCTGTCTGACTTTAAGTTTCCTGTCTATGTATGCATTATAGCCCTGTTCCTCTTGAAAATGAACTGCTTTTCATCTATAATGGTATGCGTACCACGCATACCATGAAAGGATAGATATTATGATAGAAACCTATCTTCTTGAACAATTTGTTGCCTTTGCGCATTGCGGGACACTGCTGGGCGCAGCAGAAGAACTCCACATTACCCAGCCCACGCTTTCCCGCTCCATGAGAAAGCTGGAGGACGAACTTGGCGTTTCTTTATTTCACAGGGAAAACAGCAAGCTATCCTTAAACGAGACAGGAAAAGTCGCAGCGGAATACGCCCAAAAAGCACTGAGTGCGAATCAGGATTTTATCGACCATGTTCTTTCTTTTGACAGACAGTTACGAACCATAAGTATCGGCTCCAGTTCTCCATTCCCAATCAGTGAACTGATGCCGACATTTCAGGACCATCTCCCCGGAAAAACTATCCTGACAGAGCTTTCTGACAGCGATGAAAGGCTTATCGTGGGGCTTAAAAACCATCTCTATGACATGGTGATCCTTCACACGCTCCCCGAAGATAAATCTCTGTTCTGCCAAAGATATATGGAAGAACGTATCTATATCTCCATCGCAGAAGATCACCCGCTTGCAAAGAAGGAGAGTGTTACTTTTGATGAACTAAAGGACATCCGCATTCTGGTTTCCGCTAACATCGGTTTTTGGATGGATATCTGCAAGAAATACCTGTCTGTTTCTGACCTTTTGGTGCAAAGCAGTACCGATGCCATGGATGAACTGGCTGACGCTTCTTCTCTTCCCATGTTCAACTCTGACCGGATGATCGAGCTTGGATATGAAGCCCCACGAAGAGTATCTGTACCAATCAGTGATGATGACGCCCACGCAACCTATTGGGTGGTCTGCCGCTTTGAGGATCAGAGAAAATTCCGTTCTATCTTCAATGTTGTTCGCGGATACGCCATCCGGCACAACTAATCTCGCTGACGCTCGATGTCCGTTTTCGGTCAATAGACGCTCGCAAGCGGCGTCTGCTGACCTCATTTCGCGCAAAAAGGGGCAGCTAATAGCTCCACACTATCAAAATACATTAGGGCTGACTGAGGATATGAAGAGATAGATAAGTATTACTATATCAGTCTAATTAATATCAGTATTATTAGAGTGTCGTTTTGACATGTCTTGAAATGTCATTTTAACATCTCTGAAATCTATTAAACGCCCAAACGAGACATACATCGCGTTGGATGTTCGGAACATTCACCCTTCAGAGCGCGCCTATGGTGCACAAACAAAGGACTCCGAAGCTATTTACCCCGGAGTCTCGCTTTGTAAGGCTTCTTTTCCAAATAGTCAGTTTTTTCTATCTCTCTTTATTCGCCTCTGTGTCTTTGATTCTATAGTAATCTTCCATATCCAGCTTCCACTTCACATAGGAATCCGGTTTGCATTTTCGGTTGCTCAAGAGGCACACGGTTTCAACGTGTACTGTCATCCCAAACTGATCTACCGCCCTGACCTTCTTCACCTCATACCCGCCTTCACACAACACCTTCAAATCCCTGGCTAATGTCGCGGAATCGCAGCTCACATACACGATCTGCTCCGGCCGCATTTTGAGCATGGTGTCCAGGCATGCCTCATCGCAGCCCTTTCTGGGCGGATCCACTACGATCACATCCGGGTGCAGCATATCCTGTCCTGCATCGCCGGACCCCCTGCTCAGCCTCTCATAAAACTCCGGCAGCACCTCTTCCGCTTTGCCCACATAGAATTCCGCATTCCGGATACCGTTCCTGCGGGCATTTTCCTTCGCGTCTTCAATGGCCTGGGGCACGATCTCCACGCCGTATACTTTTCCCGCATGGGTTGCCAGAAACAGCGAGATCGTACCGATTCCGCAATACAGGTCCCATACGGACTCTTTTCCCGTGAGGCCGGCATATTCCAAAGCCAGACTGTAAAGTTTCTCGGTCTGCACCGGATTCACCTGATAAAAGGACAACGGTGAAATGTGAAAGTTCAGCTCCTGACCGGTAAACGGATAACCGCTCTTTTGCATATCCCGCACATGAATGGTGTCGGAGATGGTCGCACTGCCCCACAGGGTATGGATCTCCCGTCCCATGATCACATTGGTCTGCTCCGTATTAATGCTCACCGAGATACTGGTCATTCCCTTAATCTGCGCAAGCTTGTCCATCAATTCCTGCTGCCCGCTCAAATATTCCAAAAAACCGCCTTTTCCTGCACTGACTCCTGCCGTGTCCGCTTTCCTGTTCTCTTTATTTTTCCCGGGCTTCCAATTCAACACCAGACACACCATGATCTCTCCGCTGGTAAAGCCCTTGCGGATCAATACATGGCGCACCAGTCCCTGCCCGGTGACCTCATCGTACGCAGGAATTCCATAGGCTTTCATATGCTCCAGAATGATCTTCAGGATCTCCGCATTCTCCGGCGCCCCCAGCGCGCAATCCAGGTTCGGAATAATGCTGTGCGTTCTGCCGGCATAAAAGCCCGCCACCGGATTGCCCTCTTTATCCGTTCCCACTGGATACTGCGCCTTGTTGCGGTAATGAAAAGGTTCTTCCATCCCCACGATAGGCTCCATGACGGAATCCACGAAATCCTCTGTAAATCCGCCGATCCGAATCAGATTGTTCCGCACCTTATTCTGCTTAAACCGCAGCTGGCTCTCATAGGACATGCTCTGCAGCTGGCATCCGCCGCACTGTCTGTGCACGGGACAGACTGCATCCACCCGGTCCGCGGAAGACTCGATGATCTCCTCCAGACGGGCAAAGGCATAATTCTTCTTCACCTTGATAAGCTTAACCTTGGCCGTATCTCCGATCACGGTGTCCTTGACAAATAAGGTGAAGCCGTCCACCTTACCGATGCCTTCACCTTCATTGCTCATATCTTCAATTTTGACTGTAAGATAATCGTTTTTCTTATATTCCATATGCTTCTTCAGTCCTCATCGCGATGTTGGTGCTATTTATAGCACCAACTCGTACATGAAAGTTCGTAGAACTTTCATGTTATTCCCTGGTCGCCCGCAGATTCGACTCAAACATTCTGTTGTAGCCAAACCACCCCTTATTGTCCTGATTGTTTTCCAGGATCTCCTTGAAGGTCTCCATCTTGGCGTCCGTGTCATCCGCATAGTTCAGCGCCACCGCCTCGATCAGAGCCGGCAGTTTCGGCGAACCGTACTCATATTTGCCGTGATGTGCCAGGATGCAATGCTGCAGCTGCACCAGCTGGGTATGCGGAAATCCCGGGATCTGCGCCGCCCGCTCCGCCACCATCTGGGAGCCCATGACAATATGACCCAGGAGCTGTCCGTCGTCGGTGTAATCGTTCTCAGGAAGGGGAGAAATTTCTTTTGTCTTGGCAATATCGTGGCACATTGCCGCAGTCAGGAGCAGGTCGCGATTCAGGATCGGATATGCTGTGGAATAATAGTCGCAGAGCTTCGTCACACTCAGGGTATGTTCCAGGAGCCCGCCCATAAATCCGTGATGTACGCTCTTTGCCGCGGTGGACGTTTTAAACGCCTTGGCAAACGCTTCATCCTTGATAAACAGATTCTCCAGAAGCTGACGGTACCAGTCCTGTTTGATGGTTTTGATCAGATGACAGAGTTCTTCATACATGGTATCGATGTTTTTGGTGCTCACCGGAAGATAATCCGCCGGATCATACTCTCCCTCCTCACAAACGCGGATACGCTTCACATTGATCTGCAGCATTCCCTGAAAACTGGTCACTTCCCCAAACACGTCAATATAGTCCAGTGCGTCATAGTCTCCGATCCCCTGACTGTTGGGGTCCCAGACCTTGGCGTCCATGGTACCGGTCTTATCCTGCAGGATCACGTTTTCATAGGGCTTGCCGTTCTTGGTCAGCGCGGCCTGTTTGTGTTTACACAGATAGATTGCGGAGACATTGTCCCCCTCTTTCAGCTCTTTCAGATATCTCATGTTAAAATTCAAACCTTTCTGTCCATTTTTTCTTATCTAAGCAATTGCGAAAATCCATTCCTGCAAGTACCGAATTGTGCATATTGTATATTTCATAAGCAGGGCGCTTGAGGACGTTGGTACTTAGATGCGGTATTTTCGCATCTTAGTACCACTACGTCCGAAATCGAGCACGAGCGTCCCTGTGTTGAAATATACAATATGGGCAATGACACTTGCTCAGAAATTGAGTTTCGCAATTGTTCTTTATCTCTCACCCAGAGTCACTTCCATGTCCATCTCTTTATATTCGCCCATAGCCGCACGCATCACTTTCAGCTGCACGGTGGATCCTACTGTGGCGTCCATGAGCGCCGTGATGTAATCGCTGTAATCCTTAATTACGACTTCACCAAATCCCACCAGCACATCACCACGCTGGATGCCTGCGCGCATAGAGGGAGAACCCATATCAACCTCCCGCACAAATGCACCGTAGGGAACTCCCAGATCCCGATTGGCCTCCTCCGTCACATCCGTTCCGTTGATCCCAAGATACGCCATAGGCGTTTCGTTGGACATTTTTTCAATGCTCTTCTTGATCTCGGAAATACCGATGGCTGTGACCATATTTTTCATATCCGTACCGGTTTTCTGACTGGTGATCACACCGAGCACCTGACCCTGTAGATTAAACAGAATTCCGCCGGCATTCTGACTGCCATAGATGTCTGTCTGCAAAAATTTATAATAGGCATCGGACTGCTGGCCCTGGACACTCACCGCGGAAACCATGCCATATCCGATGGATCCGCCGGTTCCCATAGGACTTCCCAATGCGACCACCGGCGTACCTATGATGGTTCGCACACCGGAAATGCCCAGAGGTGCAATTTTAATGCCTGTTTCTTCATTCATCATCTGCTCCGGTATATTTTCCAGATCAATAGCCAGAACCGCCAGACCAGTTGCTTTGTCCTGCCCCTTTAAAACCGCCGGAATAGAAAAATTTCCGCTGACGGTATTTTCCAGATAAACAAAACTCAGGCTCAGGCTTTCCGCCTTTCTTAACGGTGCATAATCTGCCAAGATCAAAAGTTCTTTGCCGTTGTTTGCGATCACGACGCCGTAGGATTTGATCCTGCTCTCCTCCACATTGTTAAACCAGTCCACATTGGAGCTCACACCCGTCACAGTCACCATACAGTGATTCAGTTCCTTGACATAACGGCTCATATCCGTATACATTTGTTTATAATTGTTTCTGTCCAAAACGAGCTGGGACAGAATGTCTTGTGTGGGATCCACGGGATTCTCTGTGCCCGCACTGCTCTCCGGGACAAGGTTCTCCGAAAGCATCTCCTCCGGCGCCATCTCCTCTTGATCTTCCGGGAATACAATGGGATCCGGTTCCTCCTCCGGATGCAGCTTGTTACTGATCACAGGCTCCATCAACAGGAAAGTCAGGCATGCGACCGTGCCGAACACCACCGCCATGACCGCCGTGATGACGGTACGGCGGATCAGTTTCCGCTTGTTGATCGGCCTTTCCTTTATTTTTTCAATCATAAAATCATTTTGCAGTTCATTCTGCTTATTCTGATCTTGTTCCATCATATGTCTTCCTGCTTTCCGTTATCACGCACTCTATTTTATGGATTCCGCATAGCACCGCCAATGTCAGCCAAGGAATGTGATTAAACAACTGTTTATTTTGTGCCTCCCAAAGCATAAGAAACAAAAACAATCCAAATAGGGTCAGGTAATGAAAAAACATAAAGTCATCCTGTCCGTATCGAAAGATCTGAAGAAAGCCGCCCAGGATCAGGAGAAGAAGAACCGCATAAAAGAAACCGGTGGAAGTGCAGGTATATTTCCAGTAATACTCGCCTTCGGTGTCAAAACATTGCCACAAAACGGTTTCTCTGACAGGATAAGTCAGGGAAGTGGGCTGAATATCCCCCGATGCAAAAATGGCAGATGTTTTCCTGGTCATATGCTCTGCGTCAAATATATTTTTCCACTTTTCCCGGATGACCGCTCTACAGTTTTTCTGTCTCACGTCTGCATTGGGGCTCGACAGACACATTTGCACCAGCTCGCCGTTCTCTGCGTAGGTTCCGTTTCCCTCAAGTCCCATTGCAATCCAGTATTCCGTGGGCATCTTTAACCGATACTCGTTCTGGGCGGAAGGATAGTTTCCTTTGTACAGACCGAACCCTTTCACTACCAAGGCAACCATAGCCAATATCCAAAAAATCTCGATGAAGCCTCTTTGTTCCTTGGCATTCAACAGCCATAAGATGATAAAAGCCACTAAACTGATCGCCGCGGTTGCCTTCACACAGGCAGCCACACCCCAGAACAGACCTGCACAAGTAAGGCAGACTGCTTTTTTCCAGGTCGAATTATAAAATTTCCGGGATGCACAGATCCATAAGGTAAACGCGATCAGGCTTCCGGAAAAACTCAGTTGATCCGAATAGAATGCGTTTGCGGAGCTCCATACGGGTGTCCACAGAGTAAATACCGCCATTGCAAACCAGCGCATGGAATATTTTTCCGGAAAAAAGACGCCTGCCAGATAAGAAATACAACCCATACAGACCATCATCTGCAGGACATTCAGCCCCAGCACAAAATAAAACGGATCCGCAAACCCCATTGAAATTCCCGCCTTCATACTTGCGGCAAGAACGGTCAGAACTCCCAGGTTGTTCGTCCACATGCTGAAATAGTTCCAATTTCCTGTTGCATCTCCGCCGGCGAGAGAGAGCGCCGTATCATAGACAGCCTTATAATCCGTGACCGGATCTGCCCGCAGCAGTACGCTGACATAGTACAAAACCACCCCGTAAAGGAGAAGACAGATTGTCTCCGCCACGCGGGAAAATTTTGCGATCTGTACGCCTTTTTTTACCAGCAGTCTTTCCATCAGCCCCAGGATCAGACGGACAGCAAACAGCAAAAATACCCATATCAGCATATATACAAAAATTCTGCCGGGTATCAGATTATTTTGGGGGTGCAGGATGGAAACCGTCAGGATTGCAATCAGGCACGGTACGAATATAATATACAAAGCACGCTTCATATCCCTATTTCACCTCTATTTTCCTATTTTACCATATGCCCTTCACAAATTCTACACTGTTTCTTGCGGTTGTGTGCCTTTTCATATATAATAGAGCTATGAATAATAAAGTTTTAAAGACCTTAGAATATGACAAGATAATAGAGCAGTTGACGGACAAGGCGGATTCCGATCCGGGCAAAAAACTCTGCAGGGAACTGACGCCGTCCACGGATCTGGGTGAGATCCGCAGATGGCAGCAGGAGACCAAGGATGCCCTGGCACGTCTTTTTCAGACGGGCAGCACTTCCTTCGGAAATAACAGGGATCTGGGATTTTCCATAAAATCCCTGGAGATAGGCAGTGCTTTATCCGCGTCGGAATTGCTGAAGATAGCGGCAATGCTGGACAATGTGAACCGCATTAAGACTTACGGCAGAAAGGAGCGGGAGGACGCTCCGGAAGACAGCCTGCAGGCATATTTTGACCAACTCACGCCTCTGACCCAGATCGCGGCGGAGATCAACCGCTGTATTCTGGCCGAAGACGAGATTGCCGACGATGCCAGCCCGAAATTAAAAAGTATCCGCCGCGCCAAGATCACAGCCAATGAGAAGATCCATGCGCAGCTGACATCTATGCTGAACGGTGCCTATCGCACTTATCTGCAGGACGCCGTGATTACCATGCGTAATGACCGTTACTGTATCCCGGTAAAAGCGGAGTATAAGAGCCAGGTGAGCGGTATGGTGCATGACCAGTCCTCCACCGGCTCTACCTTTTTCATTGAGCCTGCCGCCGTTGTCAGTCTGAACAACCAATTGAAGGAACTGGATCTGCAGGAACAGGAAGAAATCGCCGTGATCCTGGCAGACTTAAGCGCCCAGGCGGGAGAGCATACGGAAGAATTGTCGGTAAACCAGAAGATCCTGACGCTTCTGGATTTCGTTTTTGCCAAGGGGAAGCTTGCGCTGGAGCAAAATGCCACGGAGCCCATGTTCAACAGAAAGCGTTACATCAATATCCGCAAGGGACGGCATCCCTTGCTGGACAAGAAAAAGGTCGTCCCCATTGACATTCATCTGGGGAGGGATTTTGATCTGCTGGTTGTGACAGGGCCGAATACCGGCGGAAAAACGGTTTCTCTAAAGACAGTGGGACTCTTTGTGCTGATGGGACAGTCCGGCCTGCACATTCCGGCCATGGACCGGTCGGAACTCTCGGTATTTACGGAGGTTTACGCGGATATCGGAGATGAGCAAAGTATTGAGCAGAGTCTGTCCACATTTTCCTCCCATATGACGAGGATTGTCCACATTTTACAGCATGCGGATGAGCATTCCCTCTGTCTGTTTGACGAGCTGGGAGCAGGTACGGATCCCACCGAGGGTGCGGCGTTGGCCATCGCCATTTTAAATCACCTGCACGATCGGGGAATCCGCACAATGGCCACCACGCATTACAGTGAGTTAAAGATTTATGCGCTTTCCACGGAGTTCGTGGAAAACGCCTGCTGTGAGTTTAATGTGGAAACCCTGCGTCCCACTTACAAACTGCTGATTGGAATACCCGGAAAGAGCAATGCATTCGCCATTTCTTCCAAACTGGGATTGTCGGATGAGATCATTGACGCCGCAAAGGCGCAGATCAGCAAGGAAGACGAAAGTTTTGAAGATGTGATCGCGGATCTGGAACAAAGCCGCGTCACCATTGAGCAGGAGCGCAGGGAAATCTCGGAATACAAAGAGCGGATCCGCACGCTGGAAGGCCAGCTGCGCCAGAAAAACGAAAAGCTGGACCAGTCCAAAGACCGGATCCTGCGGGAAGCCAATGAGCAGGCGAGAGCGATCCTGCAGGAAGCCAAGGACGTGGCGGACGAAACCATACGCGATTTCAACAAGGCGGTCAACTCCGGCATGGATATCAAGGAGCTGGAGCAGAAGCGCCAGAAGCTCCGTGACCGGATCAATGACAAGAATGAGCGCCTGAGCCTGAAAAATAAAAACGCAGAAAAAAATGCCGCCGGTACAAAGCAGGAGAGGATCGATCCTCAAAAACTGAAAAAAGGTGATTCCGTAAAGATCCTTTCCATGGGTCTGAAGGGCATCGTAAGTTCCCTGCCGGATGCAAAGGGAAACCTTTTCGTACAGTGCGGGATCATGCGTACCCAGGCAAATATAAAGGATCTGGCACCGGTAAGTGAGAATGACATCACCGCGCCGGGTTACACCCCAAGCCGCAATATGTCAAAAAAGAATTCGTCCTCCGGCATCAAAATGTCCAAGTCCCTCTCGGTGTCCACAGAG
The DNA here is from genome assembly GCA_017476665.1 of Lachnospiraceae bacterium. Taxonomy (GTDB): domain Bacteria; phylum Bacillota; class Clostridia; order Lachnospirales; family Lachnospiraceae; genus Acetatifactor. The sequence continues at coordinate 14,720 of JAFUZJ010000055.1, forward strand.
CTGAACCTCCTGGGGCGCACTGTGGATGAGGCATTGTCGGAGCTGGATAAATATCTGGATGATGCCTATCTGGCCCATCTGCCCAGTGTGCGCATCGTGCACGGCAAAGGCACGGGAGCACTGCGGAATGCGGTCCACAATCATCTGAAAAAAATGAAGTATGTGAAAGAGTATCGTCTGGGCGAATACGGTGAAGGAGATGCCGGCGTTACGATCGTAACTTTTAAATAGCGGGAAAGGAAAGGAAATAATGGCAAGCAAACAGAAAATCTTAATCGTGGACGACGACAATAATATTGCCGAGCTGATCTCCCTGTATCTGACGAAAGAATGCTTTGAGACTATGATCGTCAATGACGGAGAATCGGTACTTCCGGCCTGCACCAGCTTTGGTCCGAATCTGATCCTCTTAGATCTGATGCTTCCGGGAATGGACGGTTATCAGGTGTGTCGTGAAGTGCGCGCAAAATATTCTTTCCCGATCATTATGCTCTCCGCGAAAGGAGAGGTTTTTGACAAAGTACTGGGACTGGAACTGGGTGCCGACGACTATATTGAAAAACCCTTTGACTCCAAGGAACTGGTGGCAAGGGTAAAGGCGGTACTGCGCCGTTACAAACCTGCTGCCCAGACCGAGGAAGTGAAAAACGAAAAGTGTGTGGAGTATCAGGATCTCTCCATCAATCTGACAAATTATTCCGTACTCTATATGGGAGAGACGGTGGATATGCCGCCGAAGGAGCTGGAACTGTTGTATTTCCTGGCCGCTTCACCGAACCATGTTTTTACCAGAGAGCAGCTGCTGGATCAGATCTGGGGATATGAGTACATCGGCGATACCAGAACGGTGGATGTGCACATCAAGCGCCTGAGAGAGAAGATTAAGGACCACGCCAATTGGAAAATTTCCACCATCTGGGGAATCGGTTATAAATTCGAGGTTCGAAACGGATGAGAAAGACACTTTATCTGAAATTTGTACTGGCTTATTTCATATTTGCCGTGTTTGCTTTCATAGCCGTGACCATGTTTGTGCCCAGCATGACAAGGGAACAGCTGGTGCGTGAGAAGGCGGAGTCTTTGTACGCGGAAGCTACACTGATCTCGGAAAATTACGCCAGCGGACTCTATACCAGCGAGATCAGTCTGGAGGAGGTAAAGACACAGCTGGACTCTCTGGCTGTTTACCTGAACAGCGTGATCCGTATCATCAATCCCTCCGGCCGTCTGGTGCTGGATACAGACAATCCGATCAACGTGGAGGACGCCGTCATCATCGAGAATTTTGATCCCACGATCACCAAGGGATCCTATTACACGGTAGACAAATTTTTCGGTCAATATCAGAACAATGTGCTCAGCGTATTTGCGCCAATCACTTCCGACTACAAGGTAAAAGGGTATGTCGTGATCAACCATGAGATGAGCGCCATAGAGACCTCCTGCAACAATATTTTGAATATTTCCTATATCACGCTGGTGATCACGATTTTGCTCTCGGTGATCATTCTGATCTTTTTCACCGAGATGGTGTATGCGCCTCTGACCAAGATCACATATGCCACAGAGCAATACGCATCCGGCAACATGCACTATGAATTTCAGGTGGACAGCGACGACGAGATGGGATATCTGGCGGCCTGTCTGAATTATATGGCAAGCGAGATTGCAAGAGGAGAGGACGACCAGAAAAAATTTGTGGCAAATGTCTCCCATGATTTCCGCTCTCCGCTGACCTCCATTCACGGCTATCTGGAGGCCATGCTGGACGGGACGATCCCGCCGGAGCTGCATGAAAAATATCTTAATATCGTGCTGAATGAGACGGAGCGTCTGACCAAGCTGACCAACAGTCTTTTGACCCTGAACAATCTGAACACCAAGGGGATGCTGTTGGACAAAACGGATTTTGACATCAATCAAGTGATCCGACGGGTAGCTGCCACTTTTGAAGGAAGCTGCCGCCAGAAAAATATTGCCATTGAGGTCATACTGACTGGTGAAAAAATGTATGTCAACGCGGACAAGGGCAAGATTGAGCAGGTATTGTACAATCTGACCGACAATGCCATCAAATTCAGTCATCAGAATTCTGTGATCAAAATTGAGACAACGGAGAAGAAAAATAAGCTTTTCATCTCCGTAAAGGATGCCGGAATCGGGATTCCGAAGGAGGATCAGAAGCTGATCTGGGATCGTTTTTACAAATCTGATCTGTCCCGCGGAAAAGATAAAAAAGGAACCGGTCTTGGCTTATCCATCGTAAAGGAGATCATCAATTCCCACGATGAACATATCAATGTGATCAGTACGGAGGGAGCGGGAAGTGAGTTTATTTTCTCTCTTCCTCAATCCAGTATAAACGAAGAGGAGGACGATCCAGTATGACCGACCAGGAGTTGATCGTAAATTTATCCCATGCGGACAAGTTTTATGCCATTTTCTGCAACTTTACCCATATGCCTTATGTAGAGTGCGATGAGGAGACTTATTCAGACAAGGCATTTCTGTTTTTTGACGAAGAGAAGGCAAAAGAATTTGCGCTGACATATAAAGGCGGAAAGCAATCCCTCGCCGCAGTAAAAGTGGAACAGAATCTGGCAACGCGGTTTCTGGCTTCCCTGATTGCAGAAGGATTCGACATGCTCAGTGTCCATGATGAGGAAGTACATCTTTTGCCGATCGATCAGCTGATCACCCGCACTCTGCAGGAAGGCGCCAAGAAACCCATTGAAAATCCCGCGCTTCAGCTTTCCATGATGTATTTTCTGCAGCAGATCCAGATTGCCCAGACAGAGGAAGAGAAAGAGGAAGTCCGCAGCAGAGAAGAAGAGATGATGGCAAACATCGCCAGGGCTGTCTATCTGGTACCTTTCACGGAAATGGAAGGGGAGACGGATAATGATAGTGAAAGAAAGGTTTCCATTACCCATTTGATGAATGAAGCGGGAGATGCTTTTATTCCTTTGTTTACCGATATTGATGAATTCGTAAAGATCAGACCCAAGGAGGGGACCACGAATTTCCTCCCCATGAGTTTTCAGAAAATCCGTGATATCAAGCGGGATGACAATGTCATATTCATCATCAATCCCGGAAGTGTGCATCTTCAGCTGAACCAGCATAATCTGGAAGCCGTTGACAACAGATTCGGTGATCAGTCCAAATAGAAGGAGTTTATAAAAGGAGTTTAGTCATGCCTGACGAGAAAGCCTTTGAGGCGGCAAAACAAAAGATCATAGGTGTAGACAGGCAGCGTCTGGGCATCGGCACTTTGTCGGAGAAAACAGTTCATGCGATTCTAAAAAACTATATGGAACCGGATGAGGATCACCAGGAGATTCCCATTGAAAATTATGTGGCGGATATTTACAGAGACGGGGAGATTATCGAGATCCAGACCAGACAGTTCAATAAAATGAGGAATAAACTGACCTCTTTTCTTCCCCTCTATCCTGTCACGATTGTCTATCCGATCCCAAGGGAAAAATGGGTGATCTGGATTGACGAGGAGACCGGAGAGTTGAGCAAACCAAGGAAGTCCCCTTTAAAAGGAACACCCTATACCGTTTTCCCAGAACTTTATAAGATCAAAATGTTTCTGAAGGATCCGAATATTCGCCTGAGATTGATCCTCATGGATATGGAAGAGTACAAATTGTTGAACGGCTGGAGCAGGGATAAAAAAAAGGGGTCCAGCCGCTACGACCGGATCCCGACACAGTTGGTCCGGGAAGTGGAGATCAACTGTATAGAAGATTATATGCAATTTGTTCCCTATGAATTGGAAGAGGAATTCACGGTGAAAGAATTCGCCAAAGCCGCTCATATTCCGGCTAAACTTGCCGGCGTGGTCGTCAATATCCTTTCTTATATCGGTACCATCGACCGGACAGGCAAAAATGGCAGGGCATATTCTTATAAAGTTCACGAGTGAACTTTTGGTCATGAGTGAACTTTTGGTCATGAGTGAACTTTTGGTCATGAGTGAACTTTTTACGCTTCCGATTCTGCTTCCAGGATGCTGTCTCTCGCATAAAGCAGCTTCAAAATGATGGGTGTTGCAATGCTGGACACCATGATCAGCAAAATGACAGCCGTAAAATATACGGGAGAGAGCAGTCCCACGGACAATCCCTTCTGGGACACGATCAATGCCACTTCACCTCTGGTCATCATTCCCACACCGATCTTCAAAGAATCCAAAGAATTGAACCGGCAGAGTTTCGCCATCAGTCCACAACCCACAATCTTACACAAAAGAGCTACGATCACAAAGCAGACCGCAAAGAGCATAATGCTTCCGTCCACATTGTCAATATTTGTCTTCAATCCGATACTGGCAAAGAAGATCGGACCAAACAGAAGATAGGAGTTTGTATCGGTCTCATGGGCAATGTAGTTGGAATCTTTGATGGAACAAAGGATGATACCGGCCACATAAGCTCCCGTAATGTCTGCAATTCCAAAATATTTCTCGGCAATATAGGAGAGAAAGAAGCAGAGCGCCAGTCCCAAAATCGGAATTCTCCTGGTATGGGGATATCTCTCATCAAAAATACTGAATAATTTAAAGATCAAAAATCCGATCACAATGACCAGAGCAAAGAATAAAAGTGTTGAGATCACAACCTTTCCGGGATTGGAATCCGGGCTCTTAAATCCAACTACAAAGGTCAGGACCACGATACCGATCACATCATCAATGATGGCAGCGCTGAGGATCGTCGTTCCCACTTTTCCCTTTAATTTGCCAAGCTCCTTCAGGGATTGTACGGTGATACTTACACTGGTGGCCGTCATGATCACACCGATAAATACCGCCATATAAAATTTCTCGGAGCCCCAGGGAGCACCGCCGTAAAAGGCCATATACAAAAGCGTACCGCCTAAAAGCGGAACAAACACGCCTGCGCATGCGATCAGAAACGCGATTGGTCCTGTTTTCATCAGTTCCTTCAGATCCGTTTCCAGACCCGCGGAAAACATCAACAAGATCACACCGATCTCTGCCATCTGCGCCAGAAAATCACTCTGCTGCACCAGCCCTAAGAGACTGGGTCCGATCAAAAGTCCCGCGATGATCTCACCCACAACCTGCGGAGCCTTCAACTTTCTTGCCACCAATCCAAAAAATTTTGCAAATACGATAATAATCGCCAGATCCTTGAGAATTAAATACGCTTCCATGATACCCCTCTTTTTATAAACAATTATTAATATCTTTTGCGCATTTAATAATCTACACCCAAAATACGGGAATATCAATATTTTTTTTCAAAATACAACAATATTTTTAACTTTATAAAAATTATTCCACCGACGGGAAAGTCTCTCTGTATCCTGTGTCAATCTCCCTGTTGATTCTGTCAAACATATAATAGATGCGATGTTGCATATCTATGATCTGTAAAAATTCTACATCCGTCACTTCTCTGTCCGGCAGCATGTATTTTCCTTCTACGGCAGCGTAAGCCACACTTTTTCCATCATAATCCTCCGCCGTATCCACAACAGCTATGATTTTTTCCACAAAAGCGCCATTCTCTTTAAACTCATGATCCATCTTCTGATGTCGTTCTTCCTCATCCGGAGAAAGCGCCCTGGAAAATCCCCCCATGGTTGCGGTATGGTTTTTATTAACCATTCTATACAAGGAGTCAATCTCATCATCTGTCATCTCATCAAAACGCTGTCTGTAATCTGTCCCATAACCGTAAGAATTCACGACACTTACGCTATAAACCATGCGTTCTTCCATATCAATGATTTCCAATAATTCCTCTTCGGATAATGCCTCATTCGGAAGATAAACAATTCCGTCTGCGGTACAAAAGGCAACACCTTTCCCGTCATATTCTTCACTGTCAGATATAAAATTGATCTCCTTCTCCGGAATCAGTCCATCATTTTCATAAGCCTTCCATAACCTTTCCCGATCGTTAAGTTCTTCTTCAGAAAATTCTCTGTTTGTCAATAATGTCTCTGTCAGTCCCGTCAATCCATATAATTCCTCTACTTTGCTTTGATCCATCTCGTCTACAAAGCGAAGCTTATATTTTCTGATTGCCGCTGACGCCGTGACAGTAACAGACGAAACAATCAACAAGGTGACAAGAACCGCCGCGATTTTCCTCATTTTTGTGCTCATACTTATAATATGATTCGTTTGTTTCACTGAAACTCTTTCATCCAAGTTATTTAAAGCTTCTTCTACTACAAAATGTACTACATCCGGTACCTCCGGAAAAATATTTTTATATGACATTGCTTTTTTCTCCTTTCATTTTTTTTCTGAGCATTGCCTTACCTCTGGATAGACGATTCCTGACATTCACTTCTGTAATATTCAATATCCTGCTGATCTCCCTGACAGAATATCCCTCAATTTTGTGAAGTATGATTGGAATCCGATACTTTTCATCCAACTCCATCAGCATTGCATAAATCTCAGTTTCCTGTAAATCTCGTTGACACGGAATTTCTTCATATAGAATCCCTTCCTTTCTTTCATACTCATCTAAAGACACAAATCTTTTTTTCTCCCTGAGAATTCCATAACATTCGTTTATTACAATCCGGGTAATCCATGTTTTGAAATATACCTCTTTTTTCAATGTATCCAGCTTACTATATGCCTTATAGATACCGTTTTGAATTGCGTCCGCGCAGTCTTCATCATTTCTCAAAATAGATTTTGCTACATGATACAATGATTGTTCTGCATTTAAAACCTCCTGTGTGAATTTTTCTTTGTTCATAAATTTACCTCTCTTAGAAACGCTTCTATGATTTAGATGTTTTTCACATAGAAAATGTGTCAAAAAAAGAGCTGTACACTAAATTTTTTAGTGAAACAGCTCTCATAGTATGTCAAAACCTTTTACATATCACTCTTTGAATTCATTCTCTCCAGATTCTTCGGATACTTCCCGGGAATTTTCCCCATCAGAATCATTAAATTCAATTTCTTTCTGATCTTCACTCTCAACTCTGTCGCGAACCTTTGCAATCCGGGCAATCTTCACGCCCTTGTCCAGATTCATCATCTTGACGCCGGAGGTGATCCTGCCGAGTAAGGAGATGTCTTCGATGCGAAGCTGGATCACAATTCCCTCCGTAGTGATCATCATCAGCTCATATTCATCCTTCACCGCCTTGAATCCCACTACATCACCGGTTTTCTCTGTGATCTTGTAGCACTTCACACCCTTACCGCCACGGTTCTGAACCTTGAATTCATCCATCTCCGTACGTTTTCCGAGACCGTGCTCTGATACAATGAGCATGTATTCACCCTGAGAGCGGAGCTGCATGCCGATCACTTCATCATTCGGCATCAGATTCATGCCGATCACTCCCATGGAGGATCTTCCGGTCGCACGCACATCCGTCTCTCTAAAGCGGATACACATACCCTGTCTGCTCACCAGGAAGATCTCACTGTCTGCGTCGGTTACTTTTACCTCGATCAACTCGTCATCATCTCTCAGATTGATGGCAGTAAGACCTGTCTTGCGTACATGCGCATATTCGGAAAGAGGTGTTTTCTTCACAATACCTTTCTTGGTCGCCATAAACAGGTATTTATCCTCTTCATATTCCTTGATGGAGATCATAGCCGTGATCTTTTCTCCGGGCTGCAGCTGCAGCAGGTTGATCACAGCAGTTCCTCTGGCGGTGCGGCTGGCCTCCGGAATCTCATAAGCCTTCAATCTGTACACACGTCCCATATTGGTAAAGAAATTCATATAATGATGGGTCGTGCTCAGAAGCAAATCCTCAATATAGTCATCCTCAATGGTCTGCATTCCCTTGATTCCCTTGCCTCCACGGTTCTGGGACTTGAAATTATCCACTGTCATCCGCTTGATATAACCCAGACTGGTCATGGTGATAATGGTATTCTCGTAAGGGATCATATCCTCCACGGAAATGTCAAACTCATCAAATCCGATGGTGCTTCTTCTGTCATCGCCGTATTTTTCGGCAATCATCATAATTTCCTCTTTGATGACGCCAAGCAGCAGTTTTTCATCAGCTAAAATTGCTTTCAACTCCTTAATTCGGATTTCCAGCTCTTTATGTTCATTTTCCAGCTTTTCTCTCTCCAGACCGGTAAGTGCTCTCAGACGCATATCCACAATATTCTGTGCCTGCACATCTGAAAACTCAAACCGCTCGATCAGTCTGTCCTTTGCAATCTGTGTGGTCTGGCTGCTCCGGATGATGGAGATGACTTCATCAATAAAATCAAGTGCTTTTAAGAGACCCTGCAAAATATGATCTCTTTCCTCTGCCTTGTTCAAATCATATCTGGTTCTGCGGGTAACCACATCTTCCTGATGCTTCAGATAATACTTAAGCATCTCTAAAAGACTCATAACCTTAGGCTCATTGTTGACAAGAGCCAACATGATTACACCGAAAGTATCCTGCAGTTGGGTATGCTTATAAAGCTGATTTAACAGCACATTTGCATTTACGTCCTTGCGCAGCTCGATAACCACGCGGACACCTTCCCGGTTTGACTCGTCACGGATATCCGTGATGCCGTCAATTCTCTTGGTCTTTACCAACTCCGCAATCTTTACGATCAGATTAGCCTTGTTCACCATGTAGGGCAGTTCCGTGGCAATGATCTGACTCTTTCCATTGGGGAGAGTCTCGATATTAGTCACCGCGCGCACAATGATCTTGCCCCGGCCGGTGCGGTATGCCTCTTCGCAGCCCCTGGTACCCATGATCAGACCCCCTGTGGGAAAATCAGGCGCTTTGACAATGGACATGACCTCTTCAATGGTGGTGTCTCTGTTTTCCTGCACTTTGTTGTCAATGATTTTCACCACCGCATTGACTACTTCCCGCAGATTGTGAGGCGGGATATTGGTCGCCATACCGACTGCAATACCGGTAGTACCGTTTACCAGAAGGTTCGGATAACGGCTGGGCAGTACTACGGGTTCTTTCTCTGTATCATCAAAGTTCGGTACAAAATCCACCGTATCTTTATTGATATCCGCAAGCAGTTCCATGGAAATCTTAGAAAGTCTTGCCTCGGTGTAACGCATGGCAGCGGCACCGTCTCCGTCCATGGAACCAAAATTTCCGTGGCCGTCCACAAGAGGATATCTGGTAGACCATTCCTGCGCCATATTGACCAATGCACCGTAGATGGAGCTGTCTCCGTGAGGGTGATATTTACCCATGGTGTCGCCGACGATACGGGCACTTTTACGGTGCGGTTTGTCGGGACCGTTGTTCAATTCGATCATGGAATAGAGCACACGGCGCTGCACGGGTTTTAAACCGTCGCGCACGTCCGGGAGCGCACGGGAAGCAATTACGCTCATGGCATAATCGATATAAAATGTCTCCATCCGCTCTTTCAGATCGACTTCATGAATTTTGTCCACCTCCGGAGTACCGGGAGCATTGTCAAAAATATCGTCGTTCATAACAGACCTCACTATCTATTCAATCAGTATTAAATATCCAGATTTTTTACGTACCTTGCATTTTCTTCGATAAACTCGCGGCGGGGCTCCACCTTATCACCCATCAAAGTGGTAAAGGTCAGATCCAGTTCGGATTCGGAGTCCTCCTCATAGTTTACACGGAGCAGAATACGTTTCTCCGGATCCATGGTTGTCTCCCAGAGCTGTTCCGCATCCATCTCACCCAGACCTTTGTAACGCTGGATCTTGTTGTTCTGGTCACGGCCCACTTCCTGCAGGATCTGATCCAGTTCTTCGTCACTGTAGGCATACCAGACCTTTTTATTTTTTTCCAGTTTATAGAGGGGCGGTTTTGCAAGATATACATGTCCCTGCTTGATCAATTCCGGCATAAAACGATACAGGAAAGTGAGCAGAAGCGTACTGATATGCGCACCATCCACATCCGCATCGGTCATCAGAATGATCTTATTATAGCGTAGCTTCGTGATATCAAAATCTTCATGAATACCGGTACCGAAAGCAGTGATCATCGCTTTGATCTCTGCATTGGCATAAATACGGTCAAGTCTTGCCTTTTCCACATTCAAAATCTTACCGCGCAGCGGAAGAATTGCCTGCGTTGCACGGGAACGAGCCGTCTTGGCACTGCCTCCTGCAGAATCTCCCTCCACGATATAAATCTCACAGTTTGCAGGATCTTTGTCCGAACAATCCGCCAGTTTACCGGGAAGTGCCATCCCCTCCAGAGCTGTTTTTCTTCTGGTCAGATCCCTTGCCTTTCTGGCCGCTTCTCTGGCTCTCTGTGCCAAAATGGATTTTTCACAGATAGATTTTGCCACAGATGGATTCTGCTCCAAAAAGTAAGTCAGCTGCTCACTCACAATACTGTCAACAGCACCTCTTGCCTCACTGTTTCCGAGCTTTTGCTTGGTCTGTCCCTCAAACTGAGGATCTTCGATCTTAACACTGACGATCGCTGTCAGACCTTCTCTGATATCTTCGCCGGTCAGATTCTGCTCGCTTTCCTTCAAAAGCTTTGCATTACGGGCATAGTCATTAAAGGTCTTTGTCAGAGCATTTCTGAAGCCGACCAGATGCGTACCCCCTTCCGGCGTATTAATATTATTGACAAAACTGAATACACTTTCATTATAAGAATCATTATGCTGGAAAGAAACTTCCACATAAACATTGTTCTTTTCACCCTCAAAATACAGAATGTTCGGATAGAGAGGCTCTTTGCTCTTATTCAGATAAGCCACAAATTCCTTGATTCCACCTTTATAATAAAATTCAATGACCTTCTGTCTCTGTCCATTATCCAGCGTAATATAATGAGTTTTACCGATTTTTCCGCCGGTAAAGGTTTTTACCTCATCATTTTTATCCGCTTCTGCTCTGGCAAGAAGTTCATCAATCTGTTTCTTTTCCAGTTCTTTTTCGGTATCCGTTGTCTGAGTTAATTCCACAGATACAGGAGCTGATGAGGAATTCTCATCAGTCTCCTCCTTGCGGTTGTCTCTCAGAATAATGCGGAGACCCTTTGTCAAAAAGGCCATTTCCCGCAGACGTCTCTTTAACACATCAAACTCATAGACAGTCGTCTCGGTAAAAATCGTCTTATCCGGCAGGAAAGTGACTGTTGTGCCTGTCTTGTCTTCCGGACAGGTCCCAATCTCTTTCATGGGGTAGCATACAATTCCTCTTTCATAACGCTGCTTATAAACTTTACCGTTCTGGCAGATGGTAACTTCAAGCCACTCAGAGAGAGCATTTACGACAGAAGCGCCCACGCCGTGCAGACCGCCGGATACCTTATATCCTCCGCCGCCGAACTTTCCGCCGGCATGCAGGATCGTAAATACAACCTCCACAGCGGGTTTTCCGGACTTATGATTGATTCCCACAGGAATACCGCGCCCGTTATCCACAACCGTGATGGAATTATCCTCATTGATCGTCACATCGATGGTGTCACAATAACCTGCAAGCGCTTCATCCACTGCATTGTCTACGATTTCATAGACAAGATGATGAAGACCCCTGCTGGAAGTAGTACCGATATACATACCGGGTCTTTTCCGAACCGCTTCAAGACCCTCCAAAATCTGGATCTGATCCGCACCGTATTCGTTTTCAACGGTGGTATCATTCATATGATGGCTCATGCTTTCATCCACTACATTACTGTTGTTTTCACTCATGATCATTACACCTTTCGTCATTACTCATAAGTTTAACTTTTCCGTCGCTTACCTGAAACACCCGGTTGATCTCAAATCTGTTGTTCACAAATTCCTCTAAACCGGTACAGGTAATGATCGTCTGTATATCTCCGATGCTGTTCAGAAGATAATTCTGTCTGTTGCTGTCAAGCTCTGAAAGTACATCATCCAAAAGCAGAATCGGATTGTCTTTGGTAATTTTCTTCACAAGTTCAATCTCGGAAAGCTTCAAAGAAAGAGCCGCTGTCCGCTGCTGTCCCTGGGAACCGTATTTCCGAATATCGACATCTCCGACCATAATGGAAAAATCATCCCTGTGAGGACCGACTGTAGTCATTTTGGCTTTGATATCTCTTTCTCTACTGTATCTCATATTTTTTTCAAAATCTTCACATTCCACATTCGGTTCATAAACAATGCGAAGTTCCTCTTTGTCACCGGAAAGCTTTTTATGTACATCATAGATAATCTCATTCAGCTGATCCACAAAGACCCTTCGTCTTTCAATGATCTTTGTACCGTAGGAAACCAGCTGCATATCCCAGATATTCAGAGTTTCTTTCAGATCAGGGTTGAAAAAGATATCCTTCAGCAATTTATTTCTCTGATTCACAATCTTATTATAATTATTCAGATTAAACAGATAAATATTATCCAGCTGGCAAAGCTCAATATCAATAAACCTGCGTCTTTCCGCCGGCCCGTTTTTTATAATTCCAAGATCTTCGGGAGAAAAGAACACAACATTGCAAAGTCCGATCAGATCCACGGCTCTCTTTAATTTCTGTCCGTCCACCGCAAGACCCTTTGATCCGGATTTGCGAAGATGCATATCGATCCTTGTCTCTACATTTTCTTTTTCAATGTAGGCTCTGATATGGGCATCTTCTTTCGCAAAATTGATAATTTCCTTATCCTTGCTTCCCTTATGAGATTTTGTGGTGGCAGCTACAAAGATTGCTTCCAGGATATTCGTCTTTCCCTGGGCATTGTCACCGTATAAAATATTTGTCCCTTTATCAAATTTTATTTCAAGGCTCTCATAATTTCTGTAATCTGCAAGTTCTAGTGATTTTATGATCATTGGATTGTAACCTTACTGTTCTCAAATTCAATCACATCACCGGGTACCAGCTTTTTTCCTCTTTGAACACATACTTCGCCGTTCACCTTCACCAGTCCGTCCTGGATCGCATATTTTGCATCCACGCCCGATTCCGCCAGACCGGCAAGTTTTAAAGCCTGACCGAGTTTGATAAATTCATCTTTGATCCTGATGGTATCCATGTTGATACTCCCACCTATTTTAGATTAAATTACTTAACTTACTGTTGTGAAGTTAACAGGAAGGATCAGGTAAATATAACTTTCTGCCTGATTCTTGATAAAGCAGGGAGCCTTGGGATTCACCATATAAAGCTCTACATCCTCATCATCGATCACACGGAGAGCATCCAATAAGAATTTTGGATTAAATCCGATCATAATATCCTTACCGCTCTTTTCAATATCAATATCCTCATTCATACTTCCCATGATGGAATTGATCTTCAACTCCATATTTCCGTCCGTAATATGAATGATCACAGGCTTTTTGTCCCCTTCTTTCACAAGAAGTGTTGCACGGTCAATACAGTTGATCAATTCTTTTTTATTGATCTTTACCTTTGTCTCATAATCGCTGGAAAGCATCTGATCAATCTTGAAGTATTCCCCTTCGATCAATCTGGAAACCACGATCGTATTGTCAAACTCAAATACAATATGCTTGTTGGTAAAGGAAATCACAACATCTTTATCCGCATCGCCGGGCAGGATCTTGATGATCTCATTCAGAGTCTTTCCGGGAACAACTACTTTTCTGGATTCATAAATATTCTTTAACTGTATCTTGCGGATGGAAATGCGGTGTCCGTCCAGAGAGACAACCTTCAGCTGATCACTGCTGATATCAAATAATTCGCCTGTCATCAGTTTATTATTGTCGTTATCGGAGATGGAAAATATAGTCTGTCTCACAATTTCCTTCAAGGTAAACTGGCTTACAACAATATTATTTTCTTTTTCAACCTGGGGAAGATAAGAAAAATCTTCGCCTGATTTTCCAATGATATTGAATTTTGCTTTTTCACAGGTGATCGTTGTCTTATAGGACTGATCTGTCTCAATCACAATATCGCTGTCAGGAAGTTTTCTCACAATATCAAGAAAAATCTTAGCATCTAAAGCAATGATGCCTTTTTCAATAATATCGCCTTCAATCGTAGTCTCTATTCCAAGTTCCATATCATTTGCAGTCAAGGTGATCACACCTTTTGTTGCATCTACCAGAATACATTCCAGAATAGACATGGTCGTCTTGTTCGGAACTGCTTTCGATACTGTCTGTACTCCGTTCAGGAGATTTGATTTGGAACAAACTAATTTCATATGTGTGTATAACTCCTTCCTGTCTTCAGAGCTTTTGTGAACAGCTGCGCTGGAGCTCTGTTATCATGTAATAATAAAAAGATTTTAGTAATTTTAATAATATAGGATGTTGATATGTGCAAAACCACTTCTATTGTACCATTTTTCGGGCAAAAAGGAAATGATTTTATGTGTGAATATCTATTTATAACTTCAAGTTAAATATGAAGTTATGAACAGCATCTGATCAACATCTTAAGAAGGATTTATTTTCTTCATGATGATATCCACTTTATTCTTAAAATCCACATCCACTTTCATCTTGTCTTCCACAGATTCACAGGCATGCATGATCGTAGTGTGATCTTTTTTATTCATGATCTTGGCAATGCTCTTATAGGAATAATCACTGAGCAGTTCTTTACATATATACATTGCAATATGTCTGGGAACGACATACTCGCTGTTTCTTCTCACAGAAGTGATATCATCCGGTTTTACGCCGAAATGATCCGCAACTACTTTAATAATGTAGGAAGGGGTGATCTCCTGCGGAGCATTCGGATAGATCACATCCTTCAGGGCCTCCTCAGCCAGAGGAAGTGTCAGTTCTACCTTATTTAATTTAGCAGCTGCCAGGATCTTGTTTAAGGCGCCTTCCAACTCTCTGATATTTGACTTGATATTAGTGGCAATATATTTGATGATATCCTCATCAATCTTCATTTCGCAGTGTTCGGCTTTTCTGCGCAAAATGGCCATTCTTGTCTCATAGTCGGGAGCCTGGATATCTGCGATCAGTCCCCATTCAAAACGGGACCGGAAGCGCTCGTCCAAAGTTTCCATTTCCTTCGGAGGCTTGTCCGAAGAAAGAACGATCTGTTTTCTGGCGGAATGAAGTGCATTGAAGGTGTGGAAAAATTCTTCCTGCGTACTTTCCTTACCTATTATAAACTGCACATCGTCTACCATCAATACATCCACATTCCGGTATTTGTCGCGCAATTTACTCATGGAAGCAGCATTACCGCTACGGATCGACTCGATCACCTCATTGGTAAATTCTTCACTGGTGACATACAATACCTTTTTATCCGGATTCTGTTCCAAAATAAAATGACCGATGGAATGCATCAGGTGGGTCTTGCCCAATCCGGGTCCTCCGTACAGGTAGAGAGGATTATAGCGCTCTCCCGGTTCCTCTGCCACAGCGAGAGATGCGGTGTGGGCAAATTTATTGTTACTTCCCACCACAAAGGTTTCAAATGTATAATTAGGATTTAAATGAGCATTCTCATAATTTATGTTATTGAGACTGTTAAAAGGATTTGACTGGGTATAACTGTCAATATTCTTTTCAGATAATTTATTCTTATCAATATCCTTTTCCAGAATGAAAGATACTGTATAATCGTGATCAAACATTTCAGTAATCGTTACCTGAAAACATTTACTGAATTTGGAAGATATATAATTTAAGGAAAATTCCTGATCAGAAGGAATGATAATATAGACTACGTCGTCTACAGTCTCATAGTATTTCAGGGGTTCAATCCAGGTGGTAAAAGAAATATTAGATATCTCGTATTCCTTTTTCAGAGTTTCTTTGATCTGCTTCCATTGTTGCTCGATAAAATCCATAATTATGCCTCTTTCTGTTACGCAAAAATTCCTATCTACCATTTTAATATAAAGGGTAGAATATTTCAAATGTTAGTTATTCAAGTTATAAACATCAAAAAAATATAATTATCCACATTATGTGGATAATTATGTTTATAAATGTATATTTCTAAAAATCATGTGGATAAAAAAAATTCAGGATAAGATAATCACATTTGTAGTATCATTTGAAAAGTGTTGAATTTTAAATATTTTTTATCATCTTTCCACATGAAAATCAAATGTTATTTAAAATTTATCCACAAAAAATGAACATTTTGTGGATAAATACATTATGCATAGATGATGTGGATAACCATGTGTATAAGTTGAAATAAATTTTTATTATGCCAAAAAATGGACTATTTTCCTGTAAATTTGCTTGACAGCAGGCTTTTTTTCTTATAAAATCAAATATGCTATTTTCCTGAAAAAGAAGGAGGTGCATTTTCATGAAGATGACATTTCAGCCTAAAAAGCGTTCTCATGCAAGAGTACATGGCTTCAGAGCAAGAATGAGTACTCCGGGCGGAAGAAAAGTGTTAGCAGCAAGACGTGCAAAGGGAAGAAAAAGATTATCCGCATAGGTCACAGTTTTGTGACCTTTTTGCAATTTTTGCAGAGGGTTTTCCATGCGTTTTTCAGAGTCATTAAAAAAGAATCATCAATTCCAGACTGTTTATAAAAAAGGCGTGTCCCGCGCCAACAAGTATCTGATCATGTATATTATGGAAAATGGCACAGAGGGAAACAGGATTGGAATCAGTGTGAGTAAAAAAGTAGGAAACAGTGTTGTGAGACATCGCGTCACAAGGCTGATCAGAGAAGCTTACAGATTACATGAAAATAGGTTCAATAGTGGTTTGGACTTAGTAATCATCGCGAGGCCGGGTGCAGCCACCGTAGGTTACAAAGAGGTGGAGAGCGCACTACTTCATTTATGCAGGATCCATCATATCTGTGAAGAAATGAGTGAAGAATATTCTTCTGCAGATCAGTGAATCATGTATAAAGAAACAAAAATATGAAAAAAATTTTAATTGCCGTTATAAAATTTTATCAAAAGAATCTATCTCCGTTAAAAAGGACAAAATGTCCTTATATTCCAACCTGCTCCCAGTACGGGTTAGAGGCCATAGAAAAATATGGCGCCCTGAAAGGGAGTCTTTTGGCGTTATGGAGAATTCTGAGATGTAATCCTTTTTCGAAAGGTGGATATGATCCTGTTCCTTAGTTCTTATATGGTTTTCAGTATGATATCGGAACACGGCAAAATCTGGAGGATCAATGGATTTTATTTTATTAACACAGAATTCTACACCGATTTTTCGTTATATCGTGTGGATTCTCGGTAAACTAATGGAAGGAATCTTCACCGTGATCGATGCGTTCGGTATTCCTAACATTGGTTTGGCCATTATTTTATTTACAATTATCATCAATCTGCTGATGATGCCGCTTACCATCAAGCAGCAGAAGTTTGCAAAGCTTTCGTCCAAAATGAGTCCGGAGCTTCAGGCAATCCAGTTGAAGTACAAAGACAAGGTTGACCAGAATTCCCGTCTTGCCATGAATAATGAAATGCAGGCAGTTTATGCGAAATATGGCGTATCACCTACCGGCAGCTGCGGATATCTGTTAATACAGATGCCAATCCTGTTTGCTTTGTACCGCGTGATCTATGCAATGCCTGCCTATGTGAAAAAAATCGGGGATACTTTCCGTGTACTTGCAACCACCATTATTTCCGCTGATAACGCTGCATGGCTTATGAATCCTGATTTTTCGGAATTTGCCAATGCCGAGCAGGTTGAGAAGGCAAGTAATATTGCAAAGACGATTTCCATGTACGGAAATAATATTAGCGAAACGAACATGGAGAATGGAGTCATTGATGTTTTAAACAGACTTTCTTCCTCCGATATGTCTTTGGTGGCGCAACATTACGGATTGACGGATCTTACCTTTAACGGACAGCTTATTTTGAGCAACAGCACTACCAGAGGTCTGATCGATACCTATAATAATTTTCTGGGTCTGAATATCGGTGATTCCCCTCAGACTTTGATTGTACAGGCTTTTCATAACGGTGCATGGCTGGTTTTGATCGGGGCTCTCATGATCCCGATCCTTTCTGCGGCAACCCAGTGGATCAATGTAAAGCTGATGCCTCAACAGGACAGCAATAACAATAAAAATGTAGATGATACGACTGCTCAGATGCAGAGTACTATGAAGAGCATGAATACCGTAATGCCTCTGTTGTCTGCTTGGTTTTGTCTGTCTCTGCCTGCCGGCATGGGACTTTATTGGGTGGCAGGTTCCATTGTCAGAAGTATTCAGCAGGTTGTGATCAACAAGCATATTGACAAGATGGATGTTGATCAGATTATTGAGAAGAATAAGGAAAAAAGTGCCAAAAAGATCGAGAAGATGAAGGAAAATCAGGATAAGATCAATGCCTATGCGAGTATGAGTACAAAAAATATCAATCAGCGGGCAAATATTTCCACGAGTCAGTCTTCTTCTACCGAGGTAAAGAGTGCAAAAGCCGGCAGTATGATGTCAAAGGCAAATATGGTAAGCGAGTATAACAAAAAGAGTGGTAAAAAGTAGGAGGTTTTAGTATGGAATTTATAGAAGTTTCTGCAAAAACTTTGAGTGATGCGATTACAGAGGCATGTCAGAAGTTAAGTGTAACCAGTGACAGACTTTATTATGAAGTTGTGGAAGAAGGTTCAAACGGTTTTCTTGGATTGGGTTCCAAGCCTTATCTGATCAAGGCTGCCGTAAAAGAAGAAGCGGTTGAGGAGCCTGTGCTAAAAGAAGAGAAAAAAGAAGAAAAAAAGGAGCCTGTGAAGGAATCCGTGAAAGAGCCTGCAAAGCCTGTTTCCGAGAAATCCAATGAGACCGCTGAGAAAAAGCAGGTTGTTTCCGATGGATCTTTGGAAAAGAAAGCGGAAAGTTTCTTGAAAGATGTATTTCATGCTATGGAGATTGAGGCGGATATTCAGGTAGTATATGATCCTTCCAACCAGGCTATGGATATCAATCTGAACGGTGAGGACATGGGTATTCTGATCGGTAAGAGAGGACAGACTCTGGATTCTTTGCAGTACCTGGTTTCTCTTGTTGTAAACAAGGATTCTTCCGATTACATCAGGGTAAAGGTTGATACCGAAAATTATAGACAGAGAAGAAAAGAAACCCTTGAAAATCTTGCAAAGAATATTGCTTATAAGGTAAAGAGGACCAAGAGACCTGTGTCTTTAGAGCCTATGAATCCTTATGAGAGACGCATCATTCACTCTGCACTTCAGAACGATAAGTATGTGACAACACACAGTGAAGGTGATGAGCCGTTCAGACGGGTTGTTGTTACTTTGAAGCGCTAATCTGTAATGTATGGAATGAATTCCAATAAATAATTTTATATGTCATATAAACCGGGTATGTGGTATACTGATAATATCGCATATTCGGTTTTTATTTTAAAGAGGTTTCAGAGAGGGATTGAAGTTACAATGAAAACAGATACGATTGCTGCCGTGGCGACTGCAATGTCCGATTCGGGTATCGGGATCATCAGGATCAGCGGAGAAGAAGCAATTGAGATTGCAGATAAAATATTCCAGACCCCTGGCGGAAAACATATTTTAAAAAATGTACAAAGTCATACTATACACTATGGTTATGTGGTGGATGATGAGCTACAAAAACTGGACGAAGTAATGGTTTCTGTTTTGAAAGCCCCCAGAAGTTTTACTGCTGAGGATACGGTTGAGATCAATTGTCACGGCGGTATTCTTGTGATGCAGAAAATACTGGAATTGGTATGTAAGAGCGGAGCCAGACTTGCCGAACCCGGTGAATTTACCAAGAGAGCGTTTCTGAATGGGAGGATTGATCTGTCTAAAGCGGAGGCAGTTATGGATATGATCAGTTCCCAAAATGAATATGCGATGAAATCTTCTTTTGATCAATTACAGGGGAAGCTTTCCGTTCAGATCAAAAGTCTCAGGGATGAAATCATTTATGAGATTGCTTTTATAGAATCCGCATTGGACGACCCGGAACATATCAGTCTGGATGGATTTCCGGAGAGATTATCAGAGAAGTTGCAACAGATTGACAAAAAAATTGGTGGTTTGATTGCTACATTTATTAACGGAAAAATGATAAAAAATGGTATTTCCACAGTGATACTGGGTAAGCCGAATGTAGGAAAATCTTCTTTATTGAATTTAATGGTGGGTGAAGAAAGAGCAATTGTAACGGATATCGCCGGTACGACCAGAGATGTCTTGCAGGAATCCATCAATCTGCATGGGATTCATCTGAATCTGATCGATACAGCAGGGATCAGAGATACAGAAGATACAGTGGAGAAGATCGGTGTTGAACGGGCCAGAAAGTATGCGGAACAGGCAGACCTGATCTTATATGTAGTGGATACCTCTGAAAAATTGGACGACAATGACAGAGAGATTATCGGTTTACTGAAAAATAACATTGAAAAAAATGGAATCATATTATTGAATAAAAATGATCTGGATACTTTGGTGGATGAAACAGATATCCAAAAAGAGTTTGAAAAACAGGGTGTGAATTGCGACACTTTTAAACGAAATTTCGTTATATTAAAAACTTCCACCAAGGACGGCTCCGGTATGCAGGAATTGGAAGAAGCAGTGAAAAATATGTTTTTATCCGGTATCATACAGAATAAGGACGAAGTGATCATAACGAATCTGCGCCATAAGGAAGCACTGCAGGAAGCGTATGACAGTATTCATCTGGTACAGAAAAGTATTGCCGATGGGATGCCGGAGGATTTTTATTCCATTGATCTGATGAGTGCATATAAAGCATTGGGTCTGATCATCGGTGAGGAAGTGGAAGATGATCTGGTGGAAGAGATTTTCAGTAAGTTTTGTATGGGAAAATAAGTCTTAAGGAGATAGAAGTGATATGCCTGAGATTCGGGAAAAAGTGGATGTGTGTGTGATAGGAGCCGGACATGCGGGCTGTGAGGCGGCGCTTGCCTGTGCCAGACTGGGTCTGGAGACCGTCATCTTTACCGTGAGTGTGGACAGTATTGCGTTGATGCCCTGCAATCCCAATGTGGGAGGATCTTCCAAGGGACATCTGGTGAGAGAGCTGGATGCCCTGGGCGGTGAGATGGGAAAAAATATTGATAAGACCTTTATCCAGTCTAAAATGTTGAACATTTCCAAAGGTCCGGCGGTTCATTCTCTGCGGGCCCAGGCGGATAAGGCGGAATATTCCCGCGCCATGAGAAAGGTGCTGGAGAATCAGGAACATCTGACCGTGAAACAGGCGGAAGTCTGTGAGCTTTTGTCCGAAGAAATTGCTGCGGGAAAAGGGGAGGAAAATATTCGAAGAATCAGGATTACAGGTGTGAAGACTTTTACCGGTGCAATTTATGAATGTAAGGCAGTGGTGCTGTGTACCGGTACCTATCTGAACGCCAGATGTCTGTGCGGCGAGGCAATCACTTATACCGGACCCAACGGTCTGCAGGCTGCAACCCACCTCTCTGATTCCCTGGAAAAACTGGGAATTCCGCTGCGTCGTTTCAAAACCGGTACGCCTGCCAGAATGGATAAGAGAAGTATCGATTTTACCAAAATGGAAGAACAGTTTGGAGATGAGAGGATCGTACCTTTTTCTTTTTCCACAAATCCTGAGGAAATTCAAAAAGAGCAGGCTTCCTGCTGGCTCACTTATACGAATGAGGAAACACATAATATCATCCGCGCTAATCTGGACAGATCTCCGATTTACGCAGGGATCATCGAAGGTACGGGGCCGCGATATTGTCCTTCCATCGAAGATAAAGTGGTAAAATTTGCGGAAAAAGAGAGACATCAGGTCTTCATAGAGCCGGAGGGACTTCATACCAATGAAATGTATGTGGGAGGCATGTCTTCTTCTATGCCGGAGGATGTGCAGTTGGCTATGTATCGCACGGTGCCCGGACTGGAGCATTGTAAGATTGTGCGGAATGCTTATGCCATTGAGTATGACTGCATCAACGGAAAGCAGCTTGATCCCACCTTGGAATTTAAACATATAAAAGGATTGTTCAGCGCAGGTCAGCTGAATGGGAGCAGCGGGTACGAGGAGGCGGCCAGCCAGGGTCTGATTGCGGGGATCAATGCCGCCATGGAAATTTTAGAGAAAGATACTCTGGTTTTAGATCGGGGAGAAAGTTATATTGGTGTGCTGATCGACGACCTGGTGACAAAGGATAACAGAGAGCCTTACCGCATGATGACATCCAGGGCAGAGTACAGACTTTTGCTGCGACAGGATAACGCTGATCTCAGACTTCGGGAGAAGGGTTATCAGATTGGGCTGATCTCCGAGAAGCAGATGAAAGAACTTCAGGCCAAGAAATTTTTGATTGAAAAAGAGATGCAAAGATTGAAAGATACTTTGCTGGGTGCCAATAAGGAAGTTCAGGATTTTCTGGAATCCAATGGAAGTTCTACATTGAAGACAGCTGCAAGTCTGGCGGAACTGATCTGCAGACCGGAATTTGATTATGAAAAGATTTCCGGCATCGATAAGAATCGATCGGTTTCCATGGAAGAGTTCATTCAGGAGGCGGAGGAATATTTTTGTCCCGTGAGTCGGAAGCTTCTGGATGAAGTGAAAGAACAGGTGGAGATTGAGATCAAGTATGAGGGATATATTCTGAGGCAGAAACGCCAGGTGGAACAGTACCAGAAAATGGAGGAGAAGAAGATTCCCAAGGATCTGGATTATGATGATGTGCCTTCTCTGCGGATCGAGGCCAGACAGAAGCTGAAAGAATTTAGGCCTGTTTCTGTGGGACAGGCTTCCCGGATTTCCGGTGTATCGCCGGCGGATATTTCTGTGTTATTGATCTATTTGGAGCATCACAGTCACAGCAGGTAGAAGGAATGGTAAATATTATGAATGGACCTTACGATACTTCTCAATTTGAGAAAGATTTACATGAACTTCAGATTGATCTTGAAGTCGTACAGATCGATCAGCTTCTGGTCTATTATGAAATGCTGGTGGAGTGGAATCAAAAAATGAATCTGACTGCCATCACGGAGTATGATGAGGTTTTGAAAAAACATTTTATTGACAGTCTCTCTCTGGTGAAAGCGGTTCAGCCGGGCGGCTTAAACCTGAAGCTGATCGACGTGGGTACCGGTGCCGGATTTCCGGGACTGGTATTAAAGATTGCTTTTCCGAATCTCCAGGTTACCCTTTTGGATTCTCTGAATAAGCGTATTTTATTTTTAAATGAAGTGATCCAAAAATTAGGTCTGCAGGGAGTGGAGGCAATTCATGGCAGAGCGGAAGATTTTGCTTCGGAACATTCCGGTCAAAGGAAGCTGCGGGAGCAGTTTGATCTCTGTGTGTCCAGAGCTGTGGCAAACCTTTCCACACTTTCGGAATATTGTCTTCCTTTTGTGAAAGTGGGCGGACAGTTTATCTCTTATAAGTCGGAAAAGCTTACCGAGGAGGCGGAGACGGCAGGAAAAGCAATCTCTGTTTTAGGCGGACAGGTAAACCGACAGGTAGATTTCTATCTGCCGGATTCTGACATTTACCGGAATCTTTTTGTGATCGACAAGGTGAAAGAAACACCGAAGAAATATCCGAGAAAAGCAGGATTGCCGGGGAAAGAACCGATTAAATAAGGCTGCATTTGTGGCATCAGACATATCTGTCTAAATAGAAAACACGACATTTCTCACTTTGTGTCGTGTAAAAAAATGATGTAATCACCTATCCTGATGATGAAAGGAGGGCTCCACATGGATCAGATTAAAATTGGAGCATTTTTGAAAGAACTTCGTAGGGAAAAAGGGATTACACAGGAACAGCTGGCTGACGAGCTGGGAGTATCCGGCAGAACCATATCAAGATGGGAAACCGGAAGTAATATGCCGGATATCAGTTTGTTGGTAGAGATAGCTGAGTTCTTTGATGTAAGTATCCCTGAAATCATCAAAGGAGAAAGGAAAAGTGAGAATATGAGAGAAGAAGTAAAAGAAGTTGCAGAAACGATGTCGGATTATGCCAATGCGGAAAAGGCAAGATTGTTGAAGAGTATGAGAAATATCAGTATCAATGGTTTCATTGCACTGCTGATTTATCTGGTCCTGGGGGAAACAGGTGCTTATGACAGAAACATGTTGTTCCGTTGCATTTATGGAATCAGTGAAGTATTGATATATGTTACGGTGCTAATGTTTCCTATGTATACAACAGGATTGTTAAGTAAAATCAGAATAAGAAGCACAAATCCAAAATTCAGCAGTATCCCCGGACCTGTCTTAAAGTTTATGAGTCTTATTGTGGTATTTTTAGTTGCAGCAGTGATAAAGATTTTGTTGTTAAAGCTATTTTGATAATAAAATATTTTTATTTTAAAAATAGTGTATATATTATATTTTAAATATAGTGTAATATAAGAAAGCGAAGGTGAATGAGATGGAATCTTCTGTGTATGATGAGTTACATGCTGTATTGCAGGATTTGACAGATCAGAGAAAACAATTGCAGAAGCAGATAGACAGTAATAATTTACAGATTCATGAGGCAGAGTGTTTCGCCCAGGAAATCTTGAATAAGGATGAAGAAGATTTTACTGTCTTTTCTCCCAGAAAATATGAGGACATTTATCGCACACAGTTAGATCAATCTTATGACAGAAAATCTTCTTTGGAAGGACAAAATCAATTATTGACCGATAAGAGAGATAGATTGGATGTGATCATTCATCTTTTAGAGAGTCTGTCTGACGATCGCAAGAAAAAAATTGAGGAAGAGCAGGATTTCGCGAAAGAAAGCAAAGATGATGTTTTACGTGAAAAGTTATCTGCGATGGAAATGCACGAAGTTTTTAAAAACAGGATTGCCCGCGAATTGGAAAACAGGATCATTTCTCAATTTCAGGAGATCATACAGAAGATTGAACTGAGTAAAACATTTTTTACACAGGATCCCATGAGAGCAAAATTGGAATTGTCCGGTTTGGAAAAATGTATTGAGCATACGGAATCTGATCTTGTAAATATGGTGACTGATCTGAACGCTGTAGATTATGACGGGTTACAGCTCCATGAACTTTTGGAGAAAGCTTTGTACGGAGTAGACGAGACCTATAGAGTTATGTCTGATTTTGAAATTGTTTCATGTGAAAACAGAGCAGTAAAAATTGTTCTCTATCAGTTTTTCTGTAAATTCTGTTCCGAGATACAGAAGTATGATGATGTTGAGAAGATTATCGCCAGTGGTAAGAAGGTCAATGATTCTTTTGAAATTCATCTGTCCTGCGGTAAGAAAAATTCATCTGATCTTCTCAACATAGATTATTATGCGAATGGATTTATGTCAGATCGATTGGAGGAGTATATTTCTGCGTTGGGTGGCAGCGTGGAGATCAGAGAGAAGGAGATATTTATTTCTGTTAAAGGAAACGTGTAAGAACATTTATTATGGAAAAGGAAGTGAAGGAAAATTTGAGTCAAAAAGATACAAGTAAATATATCAGTTTGATTCTGAGGCACAAACCGGAAGTTATCAATATTACTCTCGATGAACATGGATGGGCAAATGTTGACGAGTTGATCAAAGGAGTTTCAAAAACACATCCTATTGATTTTGAAATGCTAGAGAAAATTGTGGCGTCTGATGAAAAATAAAGATATTCTTTTAATGAAGATAAAACATTGATCCGGGCGAACCAGGGACACTCCATTCCGGTAGATGTGGAGTTGGAAGAAGTTGAACCGCCGGAAATCCTTTATCACGGAACAGGGGAAAAGTATGTTTCTTCTATTGATAGGGAAGGGTTGCTGCCGATGAGCCGACTCTATGTGCATTTATCATTAGATATGGATACGGCAATCAAGGTAGGAAAACGACATGGAAAGCCGGTGATTTATCAGGTATTCGGTCACAATATGGTGAAAGATGGCTATAAATTTTATTGCTCTGTCAACGGTGTTTGGCTGACGAAGGAAGTCCCGGTCAAGTACTTAAAAAAGCTTTGTGAATCATAAATACTATATCTAGTGTTGTAAAAAGGAAAATGTTTCACGTGAAACATTTTCCTTTTATAATTTGATAATATAAAATTTTCTACAAGATAATGTTTCACGTGAAACATAAAAACCCAAGATATTGTGTCAGAAATCTGTGAAACATTAAAAAAACACCAGTAATTATATTGTAATTTTAAAAAGCAGGCAATCATATATCTTGTGGTCTACAATATATAGCTATATAAATATCAAATAAGGGTAGTAAATTATATGGTATTTTATAAACTATTTTATAATGGATTGAATGTTTTCAGAAGATAATTCCATCATATGATCTGTAGTAATCTGTATTCCAAAATTTTCATTACAAAACTGGTCAAATTGACTTTGACTATAATTATAGTCATTCACATAATCATCACCTTCCCTACAATAAGAAATACAGTAAACCATTCCAGCATTTTCTGTATCAATATTGGATGGGTAAGGATTTCCATCATAATCCGCAGATAGATAAGATTTTTGCCAGGCATCTACATATGCCTGAAAGGTATATGCATTTTTATCGTTTTGATACTGATAAATACCATAAGGATAAAATTCATCTGTAGAACTCAATCCATAATTCACAGGTACAGGGATCAACACAGTTCCCTTAACGTAAAGTTTTACAGAAGAGGATTTATTCCATTTCACATGAAACGTATCTGTAGCAGTATCATATTGATACACATGAAAAATATTTCCGAAAGAAGATGTGGTTGTCCAGGCAAGGATCAATTCTTCGGTTTCTTCTTCATCTACATTCTGTATAGAAAAAAAATCAGCTTTTGTATTTGTACTTTTTCCATCCGGTAATACGAAATGATCCAATAAATTTGTCAACACATTTTGGTACGCAGTATAAAGTGCCTGCTGTTCAGGAGGGAGAGCAGGAGTTGTTTCCGTCTCAGAAGAAGATTCTGTTGTATCAATTGTGGCATCTTTCGTATCCAGATTTTGCGAAGACTCGGATGAATTTACAGTAGAATGAGAGGTGCTTTCATCAACAGAAGTAGATTTACACCCTGAAAGAAGCAAACCGGATGAAAGTATCAAACCGGCAAAGCCTAAAATTATAAATCTTTTTATAACAACCTTTCTATTCATAATAGGTTATCTTCCTTATCTTTATAATCAACATTACCAAATTATTCTAACATTATTTATAGTACGGTACAAGAAAAACTGTAATTTCATGTAGATATCTGAAATAAATCATGCTATAATGGTTCACGTGAAAAAATGTTTAAAATGACAGTTCCTAAAATGAAAGGTGAGGAATATGGGAAGAATAATTGCAATTGCAAATCAAAAGGGTGGAGTCGGAAAAACCACCACATCTATAAATCTTTCAGCGGCATTGGCGATGAAAGGGAAAAAAGTCCTGGTGATTGATTGCGATCCGCAGGGAAATACCACTAGTGGATTTGGTGTAGATAAGAATGAACAGGAAAATACGATTTATGAATTGGTCCTGGGAGAGTGCAGTATCGGTGACTGTATTATCCATGATGTCATTCATAATATTTCTCTGATTCCTGCCAATGTAAATCTGGCCGCAGCCGAGATCGAACTGATCGGCGTGGATCACAAGGAATATATTTTGAAGAACGAAGTCGATTATGTCAAAGATAATTATGATTATATTATTATTGATTGTCCTCCTTCTTTGAATATGTTGACGATCAATGCCATGACAACGGCAAACAGTGTGATTGTCCCGATCCAGTGTGAGTATTATGCACTGGAGGGATTGAGTCAGTTAATCCATACGGTGAATCTGGTGAAAGAGCGTTTGAATCCTGCGCTTGCATTGGATGGTGTGGTGTTTACAATGTATGATTCACGAACCAATTTATCTGCTCAGGTGGTAGAGAATGTGAAGGAAAATCTGAAATCTCATATTTTTGAAACTATGATTCCGAGAAATATCAGATTGGCAGAGGCGCCCAGCTTTGGCATGCCGATCACAAGATATGACTGTAAATCTGCCGGCGCAGATGCGTATCTGAGATTGGCGGATGAAGTGATCCAAATGAAATAATTAAAAATAATACATTATCACATATAAATATTTTATATGTGGTACATTTCACACATAAAGGAGAGCAAGGTATGGCAGCACAGAAAAGAGGTTTGGGCAAAGGCCTGGGTACTTTAATTCCGGATGTGGTAGGCGAAGCCAATTTAAAAAATCCAACTCCTGCATCTGCAAAAGGGAAAAGATCAAAATCCGAGAATGATTCTGCTTCCAATGAAGATAAGACCATGGTAAAAATTACGATGGTGGAACCCAACAGGGAGCAGCCGCGTAAGAATTTTAATGAGGATGCTTTGCAGGAACTGGCGGATTCCATTAAACAATTCGGATTGATCCAGCCAATCCTGGTACAGGATCGCAAGGACCATTATGAGATCATTGCCGGTGAGCGCAGATGGCGTGCGGCGAGAATGGCGGGTCTGGAAGAGGTTCCGGTGATCATTCGGAATTATTCGGAGCAGGAGATCGTGGAGATCTCTCTGATCGAGAATATTCAGCGTGAGGATCTGAATCCGATTGAAGAAGCACAGGCTTATAAGCGTCTGCTTACGGAGTTCAATCTGAAGCAGGATGAAGTTGCGGAGCGTGTATCCAAGAGCCGTGCGGCGGTGACAAATTCGGTGAGACTTTTGAAGTTGACCGATGAAGTGCAGCAGATGGTGATCGATGAGATGATCTCTACGGGACATGCCCGCGCGCTTTTGGCAATCGAGGATCCCACTTTACAATACACGACCGCTTTGAAGATTTTTGACGAAAAGCTCAGTGTCCGCGATGTGGAGAAACTGGTCAAAAATCTGAACAAACCGCAGAAACCCAAGAAGGTCAGCGATGAAACGATGAAGTTGATTTATCAGGATATTGAGGAAAAGCTGAAGAAGCGTCTGGGCACAAAAGTCATCGTGACCTCCAAGGGCGAGGGTGTGGGCAAGATTGAAATAGAATTTTATAATAATGAAGATCTGGACAGACTTGTAGATCTGATGGGAGAGAAATAAATGAATACAGCGCTTTTACAGCAGATGGGTCTTGGGGGATTGGATGCCGGATATCTGGTGATCGGCATGATCGTGCTGGCGGTATTGGTGATCATTCTTTTGATCCTTTTGATTTTGCAGATGCAAAAGGTCAATCGCCTGAAGACGAGACTTTCCAGATTTACTGCGGGAAAGGACGGCAGCAGTCTGGAGGAAGATATCGCCAAACTTTTTGAGGATAATCAGTTTTTGAAAGATGAATCCGAAAAAAATCGTAAGGACATCAAGACTCTGTACAAAAAGATGGAATCCGCTTATCAGAAATTGGGCATTGTAAAATATGATGCATTTAACCAGATGGGCGGGAAACTGAGTTTTTGCCTGGCGCTCTTAGATGAAAACAATAATGGCTTTGTGATGAATTCGGTACACAGCACAGATGGCTGCTATTGTTACACGAAGACGATCAAAAACGGTGAGTGTAAGCTGGACCTGGGCAAAGAAGAGGAAAAGGCTTTGGAGAAAGCACTGGGAAATACCGGTGAAAACCCTGTCGTGAAGGAAGTGACCGACAGAGTGAAGGAAGACAGAAAGTCAAAATAAGTCAAGAATAAGTTAAGATAGAAATAAGCCGTAAGGCAAAATGGAGGATAATAAAAATGATCGACATTAAATTTTTGAGAGAGAATCCGGATCTGGTGAAGGAGAACATCAAAAAGAAATTCCAGGACGAGAAGATCACATTGGTGGACGAGGTGATCAAGCTGGATGCGGAGAGCAGAAAGGCAAAGCAGGAGGCCGACGATCTGCGTGCAAACCGCAACAAGATTTCCAAGGAGATCGGCGCTGTCATGGGGCAGATCAAAAAGCTGGAAAGTGAAGGCAAGAAAGAGGAGGCCGAAGCGAAGAAAAAAGAGGCCGAGGAGAAGAAGGCTTTGGTGGAAGCGGGCGCAAAGCGTCTGGCTGAGCTGGAGGTGTTGGAAGGTGAGCTGCAGGAGAAGGTTACCAACATCATGATGAAGATTCCGAACATCATTGATTCTTCTGTGCCCATCGGTAAAGATGACAGCGAGAATGTGGAGATCCAGAAGTACGGTGACCCTGTGGTGCCTGACTTTGAGGTGCCTTATCATGCGGATATTCTGGACAGCATTTCCGGTCTGGACAAGGATGCGGCAGGCCGTACCAGCGGAAACGGTTTCTATTATCTGATCGGTGACGCGGCGAGAATCCATTCCGCCATGATCAGCTATGCGAGAGATTTCATGATCGACAAGGGATTCACTTATTGTATTCCTCCTTTCATGATCCGCAGCAGTGTGGTAAACGGAGTCATGAGTTTTGCCGAGATGGAAGCAATGATGTATAAAATTGAAGGTGAGGACTTATACTTAATCGGTACCTCCGAGCATTCCATGATCGGTAAATTCAAGGGACAGATCGTGGAGGAGAAGAATCTGCCGATCACGATGACTTCCTATTCGCCTTGTTTCCGTAAAGAAGTTGGATCCCACGGAATCGAGGAGCGCGGCGTGTATCGTGTGCATCAGTTCGAAAAGCAGGAGATGGTGGTGCTGTGCAAGCCTGAGGATTCCATGGAGTGGTATGACAAGATGTGGTCTTACACCGTAGAGTTTTTCAGAAGTCTGGATATTCCGGTGCGTACTCTGGAGTGCTGCAGCGGCGATCTGGCGGATCTGAAGGTGAAGTCCTGTGACGTGGAAGCATGGAGCCCCAGACAGCAGAAGTACTTTGAGGTTGGTTCCTGCTCTACGCTGGGTGATGCGCAGGCGAGAAGATTGGGTATCCGCACCAAGGGTGAAAACGGGACTTACTATGTGCATACCTTAAATAACACGGTGCTTGCAACTCCCAGAGGATTGATCGCATTTTTGGAGAACAATGTGAATGCGGACGGAACGATCAATATTCCCGAAGCGCTGAGACCTTATATGGGCGGGAAAGAGAAGATTTATCCGACAAATGCGAAATAGAAAATGACACATTTGTCAAAAATGAATTTTATAGAATTTTTCTCACAGAAAGAAGGTGAAATTTTTGCATAGATTCTTACGGGCGATTGGGTTCAGCGAACTGAACGACAGGAAAAAGCTGAAGGACATTCTGACGGATGTGGTGATGCATTCGGATGAGCGGGCTTACACGACGAATAAGGAAGACATTATGCTGGGAGAATTCCGCAAAAATTTCGCCAGTGGGATGGGGATTGCGGTGTGCGGCGAGTTCGATGAGGAGGATAAGTTTATTTACGATTATTATTTTCCTTATCTGGAGGGAAGCGGGGTCACATCTTATGAGGATGTGTCCGTGGAGCGGCACGCGGCAAGGGAATCCTATGCGGGTGTGTGCGATGATATCAAGGTTGGAATCTCGCTGATCTTTTATCTGCGGAACATGATCCCTTATGTGAAGGCACAATCCCTGGGAAAACTACCGGTGCGGGGGACTTCGGTGACGATGTCCGCGTTAGCGTTAAACGGATCTGTGATGCTGCCGATTATGAAGGACGAGATGCAGAAGGAGCAGGTCCGGAAGGATTCCGTGAACCGCACGAATCTGCTGGCGGCTGCGAGGAAGGGCGACGAGGACGCCATCGAGACATTGACATTGGAGGACATGGATCTGTATACTTCCATCTCCAGAAGAATTCACAAGGAAGATGTCTTCAGTATGGTGGACACGTACTTTATGCCTTACGGGGTGGAGTGCGACCAGTACTCGGTGCTGGGTGAGATCGTTGGGATCAGGCTTGCGGTGAATCATATCACCGGAGAGCAGATTTATGTACTGACAATTTGTTGTAATGAGTTGACATTTGACGTCGCAATCAATATAATAGATTTGTTTGGGGAACCTAAAGTCGGTCGCCGTTTTAAGGGCGTGATCTGGCTGCAGGGATATATCAATTTTCCCGAGGACTAGTATAAGTTGGTGTAGCACAGTGGATAGTGCAGTCGCCTCCTAAGTGTCAGATGAGTAAAAGCCTATTTGACGCAAAATCAACGAATTTCATAGTTGAATAGTTTGCTTATTAGCAAATTTTTTCATATAAGTCCTCGTAGCTCAGGGGATAGAGCACTCGCCTCCTAAGCGAGGGGTCGGACGTTCAAATCGTCTCGGGGACGTTGAAAGCATTGAAAATACTGGATTTTCAATGCTTTTTCTTTTTCTGGAAAGAATACTATGGCAAATATAAAATCGGAAAAAGCTATATGAAAAATTTGCTAATAGGGATACGAACCGTTTTTTCTGCTTACCAGGAGTTTGCAAATGGTCTGCTAATGGGAGGTTAGCATATATTACTTGCTAATAATGTTACTTTTTAGAGCCTCCGTCAAAACTGAAACCAATTCCGGTGATTTTGTTAATAATTCGACAAGGTTGCCAAGTTCAGGATTATCATACTCAGGTGGTTTTACTTCTCTCAGGGGATTGCCTGGATTCTGCATATAGAAAGCAGCTTCAAATTTCTGCGCATTGATTTTACGGTCTTCATCTAAAATATGGGCATATACATCCATGATCATATCCATTTGTGCATGTCCGGTATCTCCCTGTGTTGCTTTCATGTCGCCGTGATTAAGCTTGAGTTTATACGTTGTACTGGAATGTCTCAGCGAATGAAATACAACATTGGGCAGATCAGCTTTCTGTTTCAGTTTGTCAAATTCCTTGTCAATGATCCGTCCCTCAACCGGCCTGCCGTTTGGAAGTGTGAGTACAAGGTTAAAATCCTGGTATTCATCTCCTAAGAATGTTTTATACTCATTTTGAATATCGCGCCATTGCCTTAGTATATAAGCCAGGGTTTTCGGAATCCAAACTGTACGGATACTGGAATCCGTTTTCGGCTTTTTCAAGACAAGATTAGTATGAGTATTGGACAAGACAGCAGGAAATACCATCATTATATCTTTTTCGTCCAGTTGAAGTCTGGCTTCTTTTGATACCCGTTCAAGTTCCTTTTCAACCTCAAGGTGGGCATCATCCCTGGCGATATCCTCATCTGAAATGTGAATGTTGTCCCATGTCAATCCGGCAATTTCGCCGATACGGAGTGAGCATGCAAATGATAAATTGATTGCAACATAGAGTTTCATGTCATCACATTCATCTAAAGCCCTGCGAATAATATCTGCCGTCCAAATATCCCGTTTCTTGTATTTGACCTTGGGTTTCGTTGCATTTGGAAAAGGATTTCTTCCAACAATTTCCCATTTCACAGCCTGCTCGAAGGCACACCGGAGCAGCTTGTGTATGCTGTGGATCACGGCAGGGGACAGGAATTCATTCTTAGGCTTGCGGTTTCTTACTACAACAGATCTGGTTTTCTGTAGCCTGAGATAGAATTCATCAACAAATTTTGGGGTGATGCTTTGAACAAGGACATCACCTATTGCCGGGTTGATATAGTTATAAATCAAGGAACAATTTGATTGAAAAGTAGATAAAGCCCAGTTTGCAGTACCGTAAATCTTAACAAAATCCTGAAGAAATTCTTTGACTGTCAGTTGTTGGGGCGGAATGAAAGTGCCGTTGTTCATCTCGTTTTCAACTTCAGCTTTACGGCGCTTTGCCTCATTATAGTCCTGACAGGTTTCCCATTTCTGTCGTTTCTCTCCCTTCTCGTCTGTATAGTAGTACACTACGGAATATTTGCTTTTTCTCTTGATTATAGATGCCATACATTCTCCTTACTACTCTTAGAGCAGACTGTCAAACCAGGAATCGAACGATGCTTTGGAGATACGAATTATCCTTCCCAGCCTTATTACCTTAAAATCAGCGTGCTGGCATAGTTCGTATGCTTTGCTACGACTAATTTCAAGGATTTCCGCAATTTCTTGTACGGAATAGGTCTTTTTTTCCCTCGTTTCCGGATTGTAATTACTGTCTGCTTTAGAGATTTCTTGAAAATTAACTGCCATAGGTTTCCTTTCCTTGTGCAGTGTACGTATCCAGCAAATAAATCTCTGTTAATTCAAATTATAATACTGGAGCTGATCATGCACAATTACATAAACTTCTTTTTATAAAGTTACCATTTTTTACCAATTTTTTTTCACATACCTTCCATCCCCGCTTCCATTGCCCTTCCGGCCAAGTCTTCGGCTGCCCTGTGGGCATTTGATCCTGCGGCGGGCGCACTTTGAGCAGTGAGTCAGTCATCAGGAACCCGTATCCATGATGGTGTATGTTCTTCAGTTGCCAAAGAACAGTAGTGGGAGAAGTTGTGATCTCCTATATAATAAGTACCAGCAAAATTAAAAATACTTGAAAAGAATTTTAAAATATTATTATTCTAGCGTTATGTGTAAAAATATCATAGAAAATCATAGATATAGAATATTGGAGTTGACATGATACAATATGTTGTGTTATATTGCATTTGTAATTGATTATTGTGTATCTGCTCCCGTGCGGGATGCAAGAGCTCACGCTGTTTAAGATTGTAAGAAGTGTCAGAAGATAGCCATGATTGAAAATGGCATACTTTTGGCACTTTTTTTATTGCCGTCAGGACACTGGAGCGTATATCGCCCGGCGTCCATGTCGGATAAACGGCAGTAATCAGTTATTTTGTGGGAAACCACACGTTGTAGGGAATGGAGCCCTTTGGGAGCCATTCCTATTTTTTTGCCCAGAATCCGCAATGGTGCGGCTGGAGTAACAGCCTCCGAACAGGAGAGAAGGAAAGGTGGAAAGTAAGATGAATGGAACAAATGTGTATGAAGACCGCTATGTCGCAGTCTTCACAAGGCAGGAAGACTTCCTGGAGTGTATCCGGGAGAGGCTTGCAAATTCTTTTTGGGACAGGGGCAAAACGCGGAACCTGCGGTTTGCGGAACTGACTGAGGACAGCCCGATTGCGGACAGGCTCAGGGAGAAATGTTCCAGAGAGGGGACGGATGAGGGGATCATCGCAGATACAATCTCCAACACAGGACTGGTTCTCAGGGTCAAAAATGAGTATTACCCGGTGAGAAACTGCGCGATCAAGAGCATTCTTGACAGGGCAGGGATCTCTGGCTGCGGCCTGAGAAGGGTATCGAAGAGCGTTTATGCCCGGATTTTGAATGACTGTCTGAAGGTAGCAAAGGGGGATGCCCTGCTCCGGATCTCCGAGGGAAAGGTGTCAGCCGTCTTGGGCGGTGATGCAGGCGATTACTCTGTCATTGACACGGAACAACTCTATATGCACACCATCGATTATCTGAACAGCAGGTTCAAGGGGGTGTCGTATCTGGGCGGTTTCTACGAGCATGACAGGGTTTCTGCCATCTGGGAGCTTTCCGGGGAGACGAAACTGTTGGAGGCATACAACAAGGAGCTGGCTCTGATGGGAAGAACAGCCAGTGAAATGACGCCGGTAGTCCGGATCACCACATCTGATACAGGTGCGGGGGGAGCGAACATTTACCCTATGCTGCTCTACAGCAAGGGGACAAAGACCATCATGCTGGGTGATGTACTGCGCCTGGAACACAAGAACGGGGCAGACATTGCAGAGTATGACAAGCAGCTGAAGATGCTGTATGGCAAGTACCAGCTCGCCGTTGGAAACCTGACAAGGCTTCTTTCTATTGAAGTTATGAACCCGATCAACTGCATGAAGGGTGTCATGGATAAGCTGGGGATAGCCAGGAAATACAGTGCGGAAGCTGCCGAACAGTTTGAAGCCCAGAATGGAACCGGTCCCTGCACTGCCCATGACATTTATTATGGCATCTCGGATATCCTGTTCCAGATGACCTGCAACGGGGAAGAGGGGAGTGTGATCACTGCAATGGAGGAGAAAATTGCAAGGGCGCTTTCTATCAACTGGGAAGAATATGACATTCGGGGAATATACCGGTGGTAAGCAGGGAGGATAACAATGGCAAGCAGGGGAATTAAGTGTCTTCGCAAGGTATTGGGATGGTCAATATGCAGGTTGTTGATCAGAAGGATCGCCTTTCCAACAGCGTTTATCACCATAATCGCAAAACAGGGAAGGTGTCAATTTATGAGCAGGGGAAAGTCTTATTAAACTAGGAGGAGAACACGATGGAAGTAAAAACTACAATGGCAGAAATATTGGATAAGGAAAAGAAGGCTACTTTGGAAGGACTGCGTGAGTTGGTGATAGCAGAGCTGACAGAGCATTATGGCGAAGATCTTGATGTCAAAGAGGTCAATGTCGTCAAAAATAATGGTCTGGAGCTTTGTGGTGTCAATGTTGGCAAAAAGAACAGTCACATTGCAGCTACCTTTTACATGGACAGTTTTGTTAAGGATTATCTTGACGGCAGGGAAAGCGTACAGAAAATTGCAGAATTCATAGTAGATCATGCTTCAAAGGATATGCCGGATTTTGGCAATGTCCTTGATAAGCTCAAGAACTATGAAGAGATAAAGGATCATATCATTCCTGCGCTGGTAAACTATGAAGCCAATAAGGATGAACTTGAGAAAATTCCATACTAACCTTTTCTTGATCTTGCTATTACCCTTTACCTTGAGCTGCATGCTGAATGCGATGGTAAAATCAATATTTCTAATAAGATGCTGGATATTTGGGGCGTGGATGAGCAGGAAGTGTTTCGTCAGGCTTTCCAAAATCTGGCTTCCAGAAAGGATATCTGGGTCAAAGACATTTTCTCCGTATTGCATGAAGCATGGCTGAGAGGAGAAATACCGGTAGATGTTCCCGATGAATGCAGCCCTCTTTATGTAGTGTCGAACCATGAAAGGTTCTGGGGCTCCATTCTTTTGGCGGATTCAAATGTACTTGGTCTCATTGCTGAAAAGCTGGGATGCGGGTTTAAGATTTTTCCCAGCAGCGTGCATGAACTTTTGGTACTTTCTGACGATGAAGATGCTGCCGGGGGAGAAGAATGCATGTCGGCCATGGGTGTGGCGCTGATCAACAGAACAGTTGTAGATGTGGAGGAGCGACTTTCCAACAGCATCTACCACTATGACAAGGAAACGGGAGAGGTATCAATCTTTGAGCAGGGAGAACCGCTCTAAATAAACAAACATATCAAGGAGGAAGTAATTATGCAGGAAAAAAGAAACGAAGAAACCAAAACAAAAAATAACACGGGAACCAACACGGACGCCAGCAATAATACTAAGAGCGTGGAAGAACTGCAGGATATGCTCGTCCGGCAGATGAGGGAGGATCTTGACTCTGACTGGAAAGTGACACCGAGAAACGCATGGAAGAATAACCATGTGGAATTCCATGGCGTAGAGCTGGAATACACCCCGTCACACTTTAAGTATGCAGCTTATGTGGAGGATTTTGAGCACCCTTTCAACAGAGGAGCTGTTGACGTTCAGAAAATATCTGAAACGATCTGCTGCTTTATTTCCCACAGCCCGTATTGGCAGAAAAAGGAAGACGGTTATCCGGGACAGGCAGTAGACTTTGAGGAGATCAGGGACAGGATCATGGCTGGATTGGTTAATTATGAGGCAAACCGTGAGGAGCTGCAGAGCAGGCCGCATCTGAAATGGCTTGACCTTGCCGTTATCTTTTATCTGCATCCGGAAGCTTTTTATGCGGAGGGAGTGCCCATTGACAATGAGATGGCTCAAAAGTGGCAATTGACTGCGGACAACCTCTTGCAGTTATCTTTCTGCAATATGCTGAAGCGGGATCAGCTCACTCTCCGTATGGTAACAGACTGCGAAGAATATGTCTATGATTCACCGGAGGGCGAGAGATATACTGCGACCCGCAATAAGGATACGGCAAAGGCACCGACGATCATTCTTTCGTCCGTGTATAATAATTCCTTTGGGGCAACCTGCCTGTTCAATCTTGCTTTGTTCAGTGATCTGGCTGAGAAGCTGGAGGCAGACCTTTACATTTACCCCAAGAGCATTGACGAAGTGGTCATTTCGCCGTCTGAGCCGAATGAGGATGTCAGAAAGAGGATCGCAGAGGAGAATCCGGATGCGGTGACAATGGCGGAGAAACTGTCGAACAGCGTATATCGGTATGACCGCGAAGCAGGAAAGATTTCTATTTATGAGCAGGGAGAACCGCTCAGATAGGGATATAGAACAAATTAACAAGGTGATTGACAAAAGAAAGGAAGGGAGCGCCCTTCCTTTTTTCTGTCGGAAAGGAGAAAAAGATGAGTTTGGATCTGAATTATGAGGCAAAGGTTTTGGTGGATACCGAACCGCTCACAAACGAGGAATGGCTGGATTACCGCAGGAAGGGGATCGGAGGGAGCGACTGCGCTGCTATCATGGGGTGCTCGCCCTTTACGACGCTGCGGGATCTGTTTTACGACAAAACGGGCGTCAAGCCTGTCGTCCAGGAGGAGAACAGGAACTGGGTGCAGTTTGAGGTCGGTCACAGACTGGAGGAGCTGGTGGCACAGATCTTTTCCAAGAAGACCGGGCTGGAGGTTTACCCGATCCGGAAGATGTTCCAGCACCCGCTCTATCCCTTCATGCTGGCTGATGTGGATTTTTTCATCAAGCTGCCGAATGGAAAGACCGGGATCCTGGAGTGCAAGACCACCAATTACAACAATCAGGATAAATGGGCGAACGAGAGTACGCCCGTCAACTATGAGTATCAGGGCAGACACTACATGGCTGTCATGAACATTGACGAGGTGTATTTTGCATGCCTGTACGGGAACAGTGAGAATGAGTTTTTCATCCGGAACATGGAGCGTGACCTGGACATCGAAGAGGAGCTGATCGCGGAGGAGGAGAACTTCTGGAATGAGTATGTCCTGAAGAAGGTTGAGCCTCCCTACACGGAGAAACCCGATCTTGTGCTGGCGAGCATCCGTAAGCATGTGGGACCGGCAGACAAGGACGCCGATAAAGTGAAGCTGAGCCGTACCCTGCAGAAGAATCTGGACTCCTATCTGCTCCTGAAGGCAGAGAAATCCCAGCTGGACGCAAAGTCCAAAAAGCTGGAGGAACAGATGAAGAACTGCTACACGGAAGTTGTTGAGGAGTTGGGAAGTAGCTGCGAGGGAACGCTGACCGATGGTAAGTCTATCTATACGGTGAGTTATAACCCCCAGTACCGTACTTCCGTGAACAAGAATAACCTGGAGCGGCTCAAGGCGAACCACCCGGATGTCTATAATGATTATGTGAGCACCAGTGAGACCAGGATCTTTTCCGTGAAGAAAAAGGAGGTAGCATGATGTTCAGGCTGAATCAGAAAGACCGTATTTATATCTGTTCTCCGCTGTCCGCGCCGGATTGGAGCGGCATAGAGAGGAACATGGTGAACGCCATGCGGTACTGTGAGATCGTGGCGAAGGCATTTCATTGCCGCACGATTGCTCCGCACAGTTTTCTGCCGCTCCATCTGGATGATAATGTCCCGGAGGAGCGACAGATTGCCCTGGAATTCGGACTCTCCGTCCTCAAGATCTGCAAGGCGATGATCGTCTGCGGAGGCAGGATAAGTGACGGAATGCGGGGAGAGATCGAGCGTGCAGAGCAGATGGGGCTGGATGTTTATTACCTGGTGGAAGACAAAGAGGGTGCCGGAATTATTAAAAAGACAAAAGGGAAGGAGGCGAGAGTTCTTGAAATGCAGAATAGTTAAGATGATCTACCAGAACAAAGACAGCGGTTTCAGCGTTGTTGCCTGTAACACGGGGGATACCTCCGTGCCGCAGGCAGCGCGGAATGCCTATTGCAAAGAAGAGATCCAGTTTACTGCTGTGGGCGTCGGACTGCCGGAACCCAGCACCCTTGAGATTGAAATGGAGGGCAAATGGGTAAAGGACAAACGGGGGATGCAGTTCCAGGTGAAAGAATTTAAGACCATCATGCCCAAGACGACAGAAGGCATCATTGCCTATCTTTCCAGCGGGCTGATCAAAGGGATCGGCACTAAGACTGCAGAGCGTATCGTAGATAAGTTTGGCCTCCGGACCTTTGAGGTCATGGACGAGTACCCGGACAGCCTGCTGGAGATCAAGGGGATTACCAGAAAGAAGCTGGATGCGATCATGCTCTCCTACCATGGGAGCCAGGTCATCAGGGAGCTTGCCACATTTCTTTCGCCCTATAACATCACACCGAACAAGATCCAAAAGATCTATGAGGAGTATGGGGAAAAGTCCCTGCAGACCATACAGGACAAGCCGTTCTCCCTCTGCAAGATCAACGGGTTTGGCTTTCTGACCGTGGATGCGATAGCAAAAGCGAACAAAAAGCCGCCCAATGATCCCATGCGGATAGAGGGAGGCATAGATTACTGTCTGGCAAAGGCACTCCAGGACGGACATCTTTATCTGGAGAAGACGAACCTGCAGGCTATGGTACACAACCTGTTGAATGACGGCTATGAGGCAGAGGTAGTGAAGATGCTGGATGTCCACAACGTGATCAGTGGGCTGGTGAAGGAAAAACGTCTCATCTACGAAGACGGTGCTGTCTATCCGGCAAAGTATTACGGGTATGAATGCAGCGTTGCCAAAAGGCTGGTATCCCTGTTCTTAAAAAAGGATTATATGCCCTTAAAGGTCAACGAGCTGATCGATGAGTCGCAGCGGGAGCTGTCCATTACGCTTTCCCCGAAGCAGAAAGAGGCAGTCAGGAATGCTTTTCTGAACAAGGTCTCCATCATCACAGGTGGTCCGGGAACCGGAAAGACGACCGTGCAGAAGGTGCTCCTGTACCTGAACACAAAGCTGAAGGGAGGAACAGTCCTGCTCACTGCCCCCACGGGCAGGGCCAGCAGGCGCATGGCTGAGAGTACCGGCGACAGGGGAGCAAAGACGATCCACAGCGCGTTAGGGCTGACCGGTGACGAGTCCGGTGAGGAGGAAGGAGATATGCTCGATGCATATTTCATCATTGCGGACGAGTTCACCATGACAGACATGGTGCTTGCCTACCGCCTTTTCCGTCATGTTAAGGATGGTGCCAGGATCGTGCTGGTTGGGGATGTGAACCAGCTTCCCAGCGTGGGACCGGGTAATGTGTTCCGGGAGATGATCCAGAGCAGGATCCTGCCGGTGACTACTCTGGATGTGGTGTTCCGTCAGAAAAATACCAGCAGGATACCAGTAAACGCCCAGAAGATGCTCGATTATAACACGGAGCTGGACTATGGGGATGACTTTGCGTTTTATCCGGCGGCTGATGCAGTATCCTGCGCTCAGGTGGTCTGTGACCTGTATAAAGACCTCATCAAGACCTACGGTGTGGAAAATGTGCAGGTACTCTCGCCCTACCGCAAGAAAAGCGAGGCAGGAGTGAATGCCCTCAACGAAAGGCTCTGGGATCTGGCGAACCCGAAGACAGCAGGCATGAAGGAGATACAGGCAAACGGGCTGACCTACAGGAAGGGTGACAAGGTGATCCATAACAAGAACAAGAACGGTATCAGCAACGGTGACATCGGATTTATCAGGGACATCGTGGAAGACGAGGACGGCGGAAAGGCAGCCAAAATAGATTTTGGAGACGGACGGATCGTGGAATACGGTGCCAATGATCTGGAGATGGTGGAGCACTCCTATGCGACTACCATCCATAAGAGTCAGGGCAGTGAGTATCCTGTCGTGATTCTCCCGTGGCTGCCTGCATTTTACATGATGTTAAGGCAGAATATCCTCTACACTGCCGTCACCAGAGCCAAAGAAAAGGTCATCATAGTCGGCAGCAAGAAAGCGGTCTGTATGGCGATCAAAAATAATGCCAGCAGTATGCGCAATACAAGGCTTGCAGAGCGCCTGAACAGGGAGTACAACGAGAGGATCGCTGAGAAGGCATCCTGATAATCAGGAGGAATGAATGGAAAAAAGAGATTTTCAGAAGGAATTTGAAAAAGTGTTCGGCCAGCTTACAGGACGGTATTCAAGCTGGGAAGTATGGAATGACTTCCTGTATGTGACGGCAGCATCCTTTGCCAATGTGGTAAAGACAGAACAGTGGGAAAAACGGGAGGAGGAATATCTGTCCCGTATCAACAAATATCCCAAAGAAATACAGGAGAAGTTTCCGGAGCTTATGTCCATACTGGCACTTGCCTTGGAAGATAAGCCGGAACAGGACTTCCTGGGCAGTATGTACCACCGGCTGAATCTCCACCAGAAACAGAAGGGACAGTTTTTTACGCCCTACCACATCAGTGAACTTATGGCAGAGATCAGTATAGGGAGTAAGGAGTCTATGGATGAGGAAATCCGCAGGAAAGGCTTTATCAGTGTGAACGATTCCTGTTGCGGAGCCGGGGCCATGTTAGTGGCTTTTGCAAACGTGGCAAGGAAGCATGGACTGAATTACCAGAACAGAGTGTTGTTCATAGCGCAGGACATCGACAGGACGGCAGCCCTTATGTGTTATATCCAGTTATCGCTCTTGGGCTGTTCTGCGGTAGTCATTGTGGGTGACAGCCTCTTGAAGCCGGGTTTCCATCCGGACAATGAAGTCTGGTACACGCCGTTCTATTATCTCAACTATTGGCGGTTTCAGGGCGCAGAGTCTGAGGAGGCGGTCATTGTTCCTTCTGATGTCCCGGCAGCCCTGGCTGACCTGTTGTGCGAAGACCAGGACGGACAGATAGTGCTCAAAATGGAAGGAGTTGCGTAAAAATTCAAGAAATCCGGGGGAAAAAGTGTCTTTATATAGTAGGGGCACTTTTCCCTCCGGCTATCCAGCGAAAGGAATAAATGTATGACAGTGAAGCAGGTCATAAAGAAAGATCACTGGCGTCTGGAGTGTAAAATATCTGGATGCAGATCCATGGAAGTATGCGTACAGTTCCTTGACCCGCAGAAAATGCCCGATGAAACGGAGTTTTGTATCAGGCCCTTTGATGTGGATGAGCTTCAGGCATTGTTCCATGACTTCTGTGCAGAAAATGGGTTCCGGGACAATACAGTGGAACAGATTTATGTAGTGGCGGCATATCCGGTAACGCCGGAATATGTGCCGGATTATCTTGAAAAGTACAAGGAGGGAAAGTAAAAATGAGTGAAACAAACATGAATGCAGCAGGTTCAATGTATGACAGCGTGACAGCGATCCATGAGCTGAACAGCATAGCGGGATTTGATCCCAGGAATTACATGCGGATGATCGGGGAGGGGAAGGACAATGCCAGGTATTATCTGGATGTGGCTTTCCGAAAGCTCTGGTTCCGCCTGAAGTATCCGGAGGGGAAGATCAGCAAGCGGCTTCTGAAACTCACGGAGGATATGGCTGTCGTGGAGGCCAGGGTATATCTGAACTACAAGGACAATGAGGAGGACTATGTGGCAAACGCGTTTTCCCATAAATTCAAGGGAGAAGATGCACAGTTTGGGGCGAAATTCGTGGAATTCGCGGAGACAGCTGCCATTGGCAGGGCGCTTGCGGACGCAGGCTTCGGACTTCAGTTTGCAGACTGGGAGAAGGAGCTTGATCCGGAGGTGACGGATGCTCCCTTTGAGCCTGACAGGGTGCAGGGCAAGGCAAATGCAGCCACATACACAGCAGACATCAGCATGGGCGCCATGGATGATGCCGGTACGGTCATTGACGAGAACAACCTGCCGGGACAGCACCAGATCGAGGAGTATATCCCCATGCCGGGTCAGTCTGCCGGACAGATGCCTATGGGCATGACTCCGGCTATGGCAGCGGCACAGAACATGGGAACACCTGCACAAGTGACGACACAGAATATGGGAACACCTGCACAGGCGGCGACACAGAATATGGGAGCACCTACACAGGCGGCGCCCAGAAATATGGGAACACCTGCTCAGGCAGCGCCCATGCAGGCGGCATCGCAGAATACGGGAGCACCTGCCCAGGCAATGCCTCAGAACAGGGCGCAGTCATGGAATACACCGCCCAGCCAGGGTGCAGCAGCACAGTCTCCGCAG
The DNA here is from genome assembly GCA_017476665.1 of Lachnospiraceae bacterium. Lineage (GTDB taxonomy): Bacteria > Bacillota > Clostridia > Lachnospirales > Lachnospiraceae > Acetatifactor. The sequence continues at coordinate 58,480 of JAFUZJ010000055.1, forward strand.
CAGATCGCCGCGACTATTGACAAGAAGCTGCCGGTGGAGCAGATATACAACATGCTAACCCGTGACATCGCGGCGGCTGTTGTGGTAAACATCGGCTCGGCAAAGGGCAAGACACTGGGACAGGTTGCTGTTGAAAAGCCTGCCTCCATCAGCTGGTATGCCAACGATTATAAGGGGTCGGACAACCTGCTCCGCGCGGCGTCGAGATTTTTGCTGGATGCCGCTTACCAGCAGGCAGGATAAGCTCCGGCCAGAAAGGAGGGAGCCTTGTATCAGGATTTTCCCTTTACGATCAGGGAGGTCACAGACCTTCTGGGGCTTCACATACGCCATAAGAACGCAGTCAGCCTGGATGCTGACTGCCCGTTCTGTGACGGAAAAGGAAAACTGAACATAAACTTCCCTAAAAATGTGTTCAAATGCAACAGGTGCGGGGAAAACGGAGGAATGCTGGCGCTGTATGGAAAGATCTACAACGTGGACACCAAGACTGCATACAGTGAGATACTGGAAGCACTCGGAAGGAACGAAAAGGCTCCTGCATACGAGGTGAAGCGGCGTGAGGTCAAGGCGAAGGAGCCGGAGATCATCACGCTGCCCCATGCCTCCTTAGATGTCTGCCATAAGACCTATTCTAAGCTGTTAGAGCTTCTGTCGCTTTCGGATCACCACAGGGATGCTCTCTTGAAACGGGGCTTTACATTGGAGCAGATCGAGGCAAACGGCTATAAGAGCACGCCGGTCTTTGGGCTGAAGCGGCTCTGCAGGAAGCTCCTGGAAGCAGGATGTGTGCTGAAGGGAGTCCCCGGGTTCTATGTGGATGACGAGGACGGCGTGTGGACCATGTGCTTTAAGCAGAAGACAGCGGGCTTTTTGGTGCCGGTGCGGAACATAGACGGCATGATCTTAGGGATGCAGATCCGGGTTGACCATCCGTATAACGGAGGCAAGTATATCTGGTTTTCCTCCACCAACTACAATTATGGTGCTTCATCAGGGAGTCCCGTGCATCTGGCTGGTAAGCCGGGGGCAAAGGTTCTGTTCGTCACGGAGGGACCGCTAAAGGGTGACCTGGCCCACGCCATATCCGGAAGGACTTTCGGATGTGTGGCGGGTGTGAACCAGTACGGGAACCTTCCTGTATTTCTTTCAGAGATGAAGGAATGCGGGACGGAGAGCATCTATGAGGCGTATGACATGGACAAGCTCACCAGGACGGTGTGCCGTGGTGACTATAACGAGAAGTGTGCTTCCTGCCAGTATCACAAGAAATGGCAGGAGCAGGAGATCATCTGCGAGAAGAAGGTCGTCAAACGCAATAACATCCAGAGGGGATGCAACAATCTCTCAGAAGTCTGCAAGGAGCTGGGACTGCCATGCAAGAGGCTTGCCTGGGACATGGACGAGAACGGCGAATGGGCAGAGCAGGTGAAGGGTGTTGACGATTATCTCGTGGATCTGGAGCAGAAGAAAACGGAAAGGAGATAAACAATATGGACAAAGAAAATAAGGATAACGGAAAAAAGGATAATACTCTGATCTATGAACCTGAGTATATCGGGGAAAATAGAGTGAAGCTGGTGGTAAGCAGTTATGCCTGCAATAACGCGATCTATCTGGGGTTGGAAGATCCGGAAAGCGAATATGAGGAACGGTGGTGTGATATTACCGTCAATCTGAATTTACCAATTCCTCCCTATTTTGGGTTCCTGGATGTCAATAATTTTCCCAAAGTCAGGGAATTTGTGGAGAAATACAATTTAGGCAAATATGCGGTGACCATGGGCTACAGTGGATTTTGTGCGTATCCGCTATACTGTTTCAATAGGGAAAGATTGGAGGAGCTCTGCCCAGAGGAGGTGGCTGAATACGAGCAGATGCTTGAGTGTCTGATAAAAGAAGACGCTGCCGTTCAAGACAATGGAGAAGACGGAGGTGACGCATAATGGGAAACTGTAAAATGTGTGTGCAGGACAGACGGGAATGTCTGTCCTGCATGGATAACCCGGTCTTTAGTAATGTCCCGACGGAGTCAAAGTTTGTGCCCTATATCCCGCTTTGTCCTATCGGGGATGGGAGCTGTGCATTTGATCCGGCTTATATCAGACTCCAGAACCCGGAGTGGTATAGAAAGCTGTTCGGGGACATGGAACCTGATGAGGCAATGCGGGAATGTCTGCGACAGACCGGGCAGATGCCGGAAGAAAAGGTGTATTTTGTGAGCTGTCGGCTCAGGATCACAGAGGAAGGTGGCGTATATACCATCTATGATGCCAAGTACGGCAGGATCAAGAATGCGAACGCCACCAAAGAAGAGGCGGATGCCTGCATCAGAGATGTGCAGGAGAGACGGTCAGAATATAGGAAACAAAGAAAAAATTACCGTTGATGTTAAGTCCGCTATGAGATACAATATAATCAAATGAAAGGATGAAAGATATGGTAAAAACCGAAATTGCCAAGAATATTGAAACAACGAGCCAAGAGGCGCAGTATGACAGCTGTGTGAAGAAGTTGCTGTCAGAAAAGATCATTCTGGCATGGATCTTGAAGGAATGTGTAGAAGAATTCAGACCTTTTTCCATCAAGCAGATCCTACAGGAGAGCTTTGAGGAAGAGCCACAGGTGTCAACAATTGCTGTTGACCAGGATGAACTTGATTTTGATGAGGAAACTGCCGATAATGATATGGGAGAAGTACCTTCCAAAATCGAGGGAATGAATGTGGAGGACAATTCCATCCGGGAAGGAAAGGTGTTTTATGACATCAGATTTTCTGCCAAAGTGCCGGGGACGAAGGAACCGATAAGATTGATCGTGAACCTGGAGGCGCAGAAGAGCGATAAAACGCCATATCCCATCATCAAGCGTGCAATCTATTATGTGAGCCGTATGATTTCGGCGCAGAAGAACAAAATATTCACAAAGAGCCACTACGAGAAGATTCGTAAGGTTGTGAGCATCTGGATCCAGATGAGTGTTGACGAGGATGTTGCAAACACGATTACGGAGTACAGTATTGAAGAGAAAAACATTGTCGGTAAAGTGAAAGGCGATAAAAAGGATTATGATCTTCTGTCGGTAATATTGCTCAGGCTGGGAAATGCGGATCAAGCGGAAGGCAAGCCGATTCTTCGGCTGCTGGATGTATTGTTATCTTCGGAGAAACGGCCGGATGAGAAAAAAGATATTTTGGAAAAGGATTTTGATATTCCGATGACGATGACAATGAGTAAGGAGGTGCAGAGCATGTGTAATCTCGGAGAGGGTATTTTTGAGAAAGCGTATGAAAGGGCTGAAAAGGAGAAAGCAAAAGCGATTGCGGTAAATCTGATTTCTGAAGGCGATCTGCCGGATGAAAAGATTGCGAAGGTTACTGGTCTTTCAATGCAGGAGATAATGGAGCTGAAGGAACTTCAGCCAGTATAAGCAGGGATTGCAGGGCGCATGGTTTATGACTATGCGCCTTTTTCAAAACTGAGATAAACGCCAGTTAAACAAGTATTTATGCCGGAGTGGTGCCAATGTGGTGCTACTTCGGTTTTTTTATGTATTAGCGTTGGTTTTTGCTTATTAAATGCGTATATACATAATAGGAAATAAAAACCAAAACCAAGGAGGAGAAAATTTATGAGCCAGAGAATGATCGTACCCATCGACCATGGGAACAGGAACATGAAGACAGAACATGAGGTATTCACATCCGGATATGTGGAGAGCGACTGCAAGCCTGTCATGGGGGACTATCTGTTTTACAACGGGAAATACTATATCCTGAGTCAGCAGCGCATCCCCTACATGAAGGACAAGACAGCAGATGACAGGTTCTTTATCCTGACACTGTTTGCTATCGCAATGGAGGCGAAGCGGAGCATACTTACGCCTGACACTGCGCTGCAGGTGGAACTTCCGGTGGGACTGCCGCCGAAGCACTATGGGGCGCTGTATGCCAGGTTTGAGGAGTATTTCATCGGCAGGGGCAGGCAGCGTTTTATCTATAAGGGGACGGAATACAGCGTGGACATCACAAGAGCCGTTGCCTATCCGCAGGACTATGCTGCAGTCATGACACAGTACGGGACTCTCCGGGGATATGGGAAGCTCATTGCGGTGGATCTGGGTGGCCTGACACTGGATTATCTGATGATCAGGGAAGGGAAGCCGGATCTGTCCGTCTGCGACTCCCTGGAAAAAGGGATCATCCAGCTCTATAACAAGCTGCTCTCCCGACTGGCCAACGAGTATGATGTCATCCTGGAGGAGAGCGACATTGACAGTATCATCCGCAGGAAAAAGACGGATTACAGGGCAGAAGTGGTGAAGATCGTGCGCTCAGAGGTGAAGACCTATGTGGAGGATATCCTGGGGACGCTCAGGGAGCGGGGACTGGATCTAAAGAGTGTCTGCGTGGCATTTATCGGCGGAACATCGGAGCTGTTGCGGGAATATCTGGAAGGTTCCGACCGGATCGGGAAATGTATCTTCATTGATGACATCTGCGCCAATGCGAAAGGATACAAGCTGCTTTATGAATTGGCGGAAAAGAAAGGCAGGTAACTGCGTATGGGACATGTGGGAATGGAGAAGAAAAATCCCTTTGTTATGACCATTGGATTCGACAAAAGTGATCCGGAGCATGTGGAGGTGGCGGAGTTCTTAAAC
>JAFUZJ010000056.1 GCA_017476665.1 Lachnospiraceae bacterium
ATTGCCTGCGTGCTCATCGCTGGAGCGCCAGGAATTGATCGCGCAGGGACCTACGGTGAGATTCACGGAACCGGCAATCAAGCCGGTGTATCAGTCTAAATCGGATGTTGACATTATCTGTGAACTGGCGAATTATCTGGATCTGGACTATGACGATAAAATTCTGTGGAGCGGATATGAAACCGTATGTAAATATGTTCTGCGGAGAGTGGGCATTACGCTGGATGCACTGAAAGCTTCCCCGACAGCGGTCAAGATCCCCGGTACCCTGCCTTTCTTTGAGGGCAGGAATCTGGCGGACGGATTGCGCACGCCGACGGGAAAAATTGAACTGTATTCAGAGACGATAGCGCAGATTTCCAAATCCTACAATCTGGATCCGGTTCCGACCTACCGGGATTCATTGAATAAGGCGGGAAAGTCAAAATATCCGCTCATTCTGACTGCGGGAGGCAGAATTCCCGGAGAATTTCATTCCCGGCTGATGGGAGTGAAGACAACAAAGGTATTCCGTCCGAATGCGGCGGCGGACATTCATCCATTGGATGCCGCAAATTATGGGATCAGGCAGGGAGACCCTTTGTGGATCCGGACGGAGACAGGACAGATACAGGTGGAGGCAAATCTGACCAATACGGTAAAAAAAGGTGTGGTATTTATGTTTCAGGATTATGAAAACGCCAATGTAAACAACATCATTCCCTTGGATCATCTGGATCCTTATTCCGGATTCCCGGGTTACCGTACCGTGCGTTGCGCAATCGAAAGGGGGCAGAAGCTATGAATGCACAGTTCACTTTCCATCCGGAGCGCTGCGTAGGATGCGGCGCCTGTGTTATGGCATGTATTAATGAGAAAAGGATCGATACAGATGAGCAGCTTCCGTTTCGCACGCTGCACTGCAATGAGTATGTGGATGGGGATCAGGTAAATGTGACTTACTTCGTGCAGGGGTGTGTGCATTGTAAGGAACATCCCTGCGCGCAGGTGTGCCCAAAGGGCTGTTTTACCTATGACCGTAACACAGGAGTGGTAGTACTGGACAACAGTGAATGTATCGGATGTCACCGCTGTGAACAGGTATGCGCATATAAAGCGATTCAGTTTACAAGTGAGGCTAAGGCGCTGAAATGCGACGGTTGTATCCGGAATCTGAGACGTGACAGGCTGCCGTTGTGTGTATTGGCATGTCAGCGGCAGGCATTGACCATCGATGAGAAAAACGAGATCCTCACACAGGGATTGGAGTCTTTGCAAAAAGAGATTGCAGAGTATGACCGAAGAACAGAGGTCAGGGAGAACTGGCATTCCGAAAGGAAGGTGAAGTAGATGGCAAACATATATGACAGCGCATTGGAGCTGATCGGGCGAACTCCTCTGGTGGAAGTACATAGGATCGAGGAAACATTTCAGACATATGCTAAGATCATTGGGAAGGTGGAGTATTTTAATCCGGCAGGCAGCGTAAAAGACCGTGTTGCAAAAAAAATGCTGGAAGATGCGGAGGCTCAAGGGATCATTAAGCCCGGCGCTACGATCATCGAGCCGACCAGCGGCAACACAGGAATCGGATTGGCGGCAGCTGCGGCAGCAAAAGGATATAAGGCAATTTTCACGATGCCGGAGACCATGAGTGTCGAGCGAAGGCAGCTGCTTATGGCATACGGCGGAGAGATTGTACTCACCCCGGGGCCCAAAGGGATGCAGGGGGCCATTGACAAGGCGCAGGAACTGCATGAGATCACAGAAAACTCATTTATTCCCGGCCAATTTGTGAACCCGGCCAATCCCACCGTACACAGAGAAACCACAGGGCCTGAGATATGGGAGGACACGGAGGGAAAGGTGGATATTTTTGTCGCAGGCGTAGGAACCGGTGGAACGGTATCCGGAACAGGAGAGTATCTGAAATCCCGGAATCCCGATATCAGGATCGTAGCAGTTGAACCGGCGACTTCCCCTGTGTTATCCAAGGGTGTGGCGGGCTCACACAAGATTCAGGGAATCGGTGCAGGATTTGTGCCGGATACGCTGAATACAGCCATTTATGATGAAATTATTCCCGTGGAAAATGACGATGCGTTTGATATGGCGAAACTGGTCGCAAGAAAAGAGGGAATTCTGGTAGGTATCTCATCCGGCGCGGCTCTTTGGGCTGCGGTGGAACTGGGAAAAAGACCGGAGAATGCGGGGAAGCGTATTGTGGCGCTGCTTCCGGATACGGGGGAAAGATACCTTTCCACAGCGCTGTTTTAAAGATGGTGAGAATATGACCAAATTTTGTTGGCAGAGGCGGTGAAGCGATGTATCAGGTATTGCTGGCATGTACAATTGAATATAATGCGAGAGTGCTTTCCGCCCTGTCTGTATGGGATGAACATTCCGACTTTCACATTCGGCAGGTGGTCTACGACGGAAGTATTGCCTTAGAACAGCTCCGCAATGAGGCCTATGATCTGGTGATCACTGAACTGGACATCCATGGCGTGGACGGACTGAGACTTCTCAGAACGATCAGACAGGAGGGGCTCGGTCCCCTGGTGGTACTCTTAAGTGATACGGTGGAGTTTGAATATGTCAGGGAGAGTCTGATGTTCGGAGCTTTTGATTACTTAAAGAAGATGCCGGATGCAAATACCATGCAGGCTCTTCTGCAGAGAGCGAAAGAAAGACTTGCAGAACAGAACAGACAGAACACAGAGATGAAGCGTGTGGGATACCCTGCTGCAGAGGAGGCGGATATTGTGTCGGGAATCCTGACACATCGGGAGAATGCGGTTACCCTGTTTGAGCAGACTTTTGATAAGATATATGGCGAAAAGAAAGAAACACAGTTGGAAAATGATATCCTGGTGAAGGAATTCTATCAAAATATCATCAATCAGGTTTTTAAACAGGCTTCCTGGCTGCATTACTATATATCGGCACAGCATTTTCAGAAACTGGATTATCTGTGGGCCGGTACATTGGACGGGTTCAGGGAATATTTTACACGAAAACTAAAAGAGCTTCAGAAGCAGGTGGATGCGCTTTGTCCGGGAACAACCGACAAAGGGTTACAGGAACTGATCCTTTATGTATTAAATAATCCTGAGGGAGATCTGCGGCTGAAAGTTGTTGCTGAAAATGTACACTTAAATTATTCGTATCTGAGCAACAATTTTTCCACGAAGATTCCGCTCCATTACAGCGGATATATTCTGCAGGTGAAGATGGCCAGAGCGGCATATCTCTTAGAGTCCACCGATCTGCTTATTTATGAGATCTGTGACGCGCTTTCGTATCAGGACACAAACTATTTTACAAGACAATTCAGGAAGTTTTATCAGGTAACGCCGACCGCATATCGGGAAGAACACCGGACCGGCGTCAGTGCGTTGGATTATTCTTACCTGTAAGGCAAAAAGGAGCACACTTATGAATTATGATTTTGAAACCAAAATAGACCGTCGGCTCAGCGGCAGTGTAAAATATACAAGAGCGCCGGAAGGAACGCTTGCCTTTACAATCGCAGACTCGGATTTCCTGACGGCGCCTGCCATTCAAAGGGCATTGGAGGAAAGACTGGCATGCCGGGATTATGGTTACATGATTCCCCGGGCAGAATTTACAGAGAGTTTTATCGGCTGGTTTGACCGGACTTATCAATTTGAACTTAAGAAAGAATGGCTTCTTCCCGTGTCGGGGGTAGTGCCTGCGCTGGCAGTGGCCGGTCATGTGAAAAGCGGCAGCGTGATCATGAATATACCCAATTACGGAATGCTGCTGTCCGCTCCGAAACGGGCGGGCAAGGAAGTGATTGAAGTTCCGCTGAAATGCAGGATAACAGAACCTGGCACAGAGAGATGGGAAATTGATTTTAACCGATTGGAGGAGGCGATCACTCCGGACACGGAACTGTTTTATTTGTGTAATCCGCATAATCCGGTGGGGCGTGTCTATTCATTGGAGGAACTGCAAAGTATCAGTTCGTTTGCGCGAAGACATCATCTCATCGTCGTTTCTGATGAAATCCATTGTGAAATTCTGTATGATCACAGGCATATCCCTTTTTTTACAGTAGATGAATATGCTATGGAACACACCATTCTGCTTACTGCACCGGGGAAGACGTTCAGTATACCGGGGATTGGCGGCGCTTTTGCGGTTATCCCGAATAAGGAACTGCGGGAGAGATTTCAGGCGGTTTCTTATGCGGTTGGTCGTCCGAATCTGTTCGGTGTAGCGGCGCTCACTGCGGCGTACAGAGACTGTGATGACTGGAAAAGGGAGCTGTTGGAATATCTTAGAGGTAACAGGGATTATCTGGAAACGGAGATCAGAAAGAGATTTCCGAAGGCCGTTCAGACACATGTGGAAGGGACTTATCTTGCCTGGATCGACTTGGGGGCTTATATCAATAGAGAAGAACAGGAAAAATGGCTGGCAGATCATGCGAAAGTGATGTTTAACGGCGCAGAGTTCTTTCACGGAACAGGACATATCCGTTGGAATTTTGCGACGCAGAGAGAGAATATTCAAAAGGCTCTTGAGCGGATGGAAAAGGCCTTTTAGGAGGGAGAAAAAAGTATGTCAGAGAAATCATATCCGTATCTTGTAACAGGGGCTGCCAATGCGAGATATTATCACCGTCTTGCCATGGCAGCAGGTGTAGTCTACGTGTCGGAGCAGAGAAAAGTTTATTTAAGCTATGGAAAAAATAAAAATCCGGATCTTCCGGAACCTATAGAATTCATCCATATAGAAAGACATCAGATTGCAGGGGCGGTTGCAAAGCTTTTGAGAGAAGACGGTTCGGATACGCTTCGTGTGGAACCGGAAATTCCCACAGACCTTTATCTGGCGCTCACACAGGAAAAAGAGTTTCAGGTGATCTTGCAGCCGGGGATCGTGGAAGCACTCCGCGAAGTGAAAAACGAATGGGAAATTGAACAATTGAGACGGGCCTCGGAGATTACAGATCAGGCTTATCTACAGGTGAGAGAACATATCCATGCCGGGCAGACAGAGCTTGAAGTGGCAGCTGAACTGGAAAAGGTCATGAGACTGGCGGGAAGCGAAAGATTTAATCTGACCATTGTGGCAGCAGGACCCAATTCTGCCTCCCCTCATCACTGGGCATCGGATTATGTGATTCAAAAAGGGGATTTCGTAACTATGGATTATGGCTGTACGATCAATGGATATCATTCGGATCTGACGCGGACAATCGTGATCGGCAAGGCTTCCGACAAGCAGAAGGAAATTTATGAGACAGTCAGACAGGCACACGATGCAGCATTTCGGGCAATTCGTGCGGGGGCTGTCAGTCGGGATGTGGACCGTGTGGCACGTACTATTATTGACAACAGCCCGTATCAGGGATCTTTTATTCACAATCTGGGACACGGAATCGGGCTGGATATTCATGAGGGTACCGGACTGGTTCCGGGCAATACAAATGTATTAAAGGCAGGTATGGTGGTCAGCGATGAGCCCGGAATTTATTTGGATGGGTATGGTGGAGTGAGGATTGAAGATATTGTGCTGGTGACGGATGGAGGAGCTGAATATCTGGAAAACAGTGACAGAAATCTTTTTGAGACGAAGGAATAAAAATTCATGGGAACTCCTAAAATTCGTTGCCTTGTGTGCCTGGTGACCGGATGGTAGTATGAGACTGTCAACAAACATAAAAATACGAATTGGAGGAGTGAATTTATGAAGAAAGGATTTTTGCAACGGACAAAAAAATTTACCGGGCTTGCTCTGGGATTAGCAGCATCATTTGCCTTGGCAGCATGCGGTTCCACAGGGCAGAGTGGCACAGGCTCCTACGCAGGAAGTTCATCCACAGGCGCTGTCTCAACAAATGCAGTGGGTAATACCGGCACGGTCACTACGGTATCGGAAAAGGTTTTGAACATCAGGATCGACAGCGAACCGAGTACGCTGGATCCAAACAATGGTTTGACGGACCAGTATGGCGTTATTTATTCTCTGGTTTATGAGCCGCTCTGCCGTTTGGATGAAAATGGTGAAGCAAAAGCGGCACTGGCAACAGATTGGACGGTTTCGGATGACGGCCTGACCTATACATTCCAGATCAGAGATGACAATAAATGGTCCAATGGTACAGCATCTACGGCAGCAGATTTTGAATATGCGATCAAGAGGATTGCCAAACAGGAATCCGGCACGAACTGGGCACAATTGGTATTTGACATCAAAGGCGTTTCGGCGGCATATTCGGGAAAAGCTTCCGTAGATGACATTGGAATCCATGCAGAGGGCAACACCCTTACGGTGGAACTGGAAAGCGCAGAGGCGTATTTCCCAAGAATGCTGGCATTTTCTCCTTATACACCGGTAAACCAGGAATATGTGGAAAGCCAGAACGGCGCATTCGGAACAGATGTAGTGATCGGAAGCGGTCCTTATTACGTAGAATCCTGGAGTCATGATGATGTGGTAGTGCTCAAGAAGAATCCTTATTACTGGGATGTGGAGAATACGGAATTTGATACCATTAACGTATATGTGATCGGAGATGCAAATACGGCGACAAACATGTTCCTGAGCAATGAGCTGGATGCAGTCGATATTACCGGCACACAGGTCCCGTCCGTGGAAGCTGCCGGATATCAGATCCAGGCATATGATAGTGGCCGTTCGGTATATCTTCGCCTGAATTACAAGAACAAGGTATTACAGAACGAGAAGATCCGTCAGGCATTGTCATCCGCAATTGACCGCGAAACATTTGCCAATAATGTACTGAAGGATGGTTCTGTGGCTGCTACAGGTCTGGTGACCAACGGTATTGCAGGAGCGAACGGAAAGAGTTTCCGAGAGATTGCAGGTAATACGTTAGTATATGGATATGATGAGAACAAGGCAAAAGAACTGTTTGCCGCAGGTTTGAGTGAATTGGGAATTGAGGCAAAAGATATTACGTTGAATATTATCGGAAAGAATACGTTCTCAGATACGGCTACTATTTTGGCCGCACTGCAGGAAGAATTCCAGAATACATTTGGTATTACTGTAAATGTGGAGAATGTGGATAAGACCACATACAGTTCCAGAAGTAATGAGGGTGACTTTGATATCCTTCTGGTAGCGTGGGGAGCTGACTGGAATGACGCAACGACATTCCTGACCCAGTTTGATAATAACAGAGATGGCAGCAAACCGGATCAGTATAATAATGATGAATTTGATGTGCTTTTTGACAAAGCTTACAATGATGCCTCAGCGGATGCGCTGACCAGAGCCGGTTATCTTGTTGATGCAGAGAAAATTCTTTTAGAGGAAGCGGGTACCATTCCCATTTATTTCAAGGGACAGTATCATGTTGTATCCGACAGGATTGAGGGGTTGATCACGCAGAGTGTGATTCCCTATGAAGATTTTACACAGGTTAAATTAAAGTAATTGCCGAATAAAGGTACACGGATCTGCGGTTACAGCAGATCCGTGTACTGCTATAAGTGCGTTATGACTCCGGGAGAATTGATATGAAAAAGTATATTTTAAAAAGAATCCTGTTAGCGCTGGTCACAATATTTCTGATCACCACATTGACCTTTTTTCTGATGTATGCCTTGCCGGGAGCGCCGTTCCTTGGGGATCGTCCGCTGCCGGACAATGTTCTGGAGCAGTTGAACAGGCAATATGGATTGGATAAACCGATATGGCAGCGGTATCTGCTATATCTGAATAATGTATTCCATGGCAATTTTGGTGTTTCCACCGTCTATATCAACCGCAGTGTTACATCGATCATCATGGAGGCATTTCCGGTGTCTGCCGATCTGGGAATCAGGGCGTTGCTCTTTGCCATTGCGGGGGGAACCATATTTGGAACCATAAGTGCACTGCAGCGGAACAAACTGGCGGACCGAATCATTATCATTATGGTTGTGATCGGAGTTTCCGTACCCAGCTTTATCATGGGAACCTTTCTGCAATATTTGTTGGGAATGAAATTCAGTCCCTGGTTCATGCAGACGTTTCACACGGATTACCGTATTTTTCCGATTGCGCGATGGGAGAGCTTCCGGTATACCATTATTCCGACCTTGGTATTGGGACTGCGATCCATGACCAGTATTACCAGAATGCTCAGAACATCCCTGCTGGATGTGATCAGTCAGGATTATATTAAGACTGCAAAGGCAAAGGGATTGCCTGGAAGGGTTATTGTTGTGAAGCACATGCTGAAAAATGCAATTGTACCGGTATATACCATGGTGGGCAGAATGGTGGGATCTATTCTCACGGGATCGTTTATCATTGAAAATATTTTTAGTATTCCCGGTATCGGAAAATATTTCATCAACAGTATTACTGCACAGGACTATCAGATGACAATGGGACTTACCTTGTTTTACGCTATTTTTGTGGTATTGATCAATCTGCTTGTGGATCTGGGGTACAGTCTGATCGATCCGAGAATCAGTGTGGCAAAGGAGATATAGGCATGGCACAGGAAAAAAAAGTGAGAAAAGAAGTGAAAAAAGATTTTACGGTGATCGGCAAAGATCTGGAGGCAAATCAGGCCGTAGCCAGACCTTCCCTGACGTACTGGCAGGATGCGTGGCGGCGGTTTAGGGAAAACAAACTGGCAGTTGTGTCGTTGATCTTTCTCGTCCTTGTAATTCTCTATTCGATCATAGGCTCGTGGTTTTTCCCGGACTATAAGTCCCAGAGCCTCATGAATACCTATCAGCCGCCCGGAAAAGATTTTTGGTTTGGAACGGATGAGCTGGGAAGAGATTTATTTGCGAGGCTGATCAGGGGAACCAAGGTTTCGCTTTTCATTGGTCTGATCGTGTCTGTGATCAATATGATCATAGGGATCATCTTCGGAGGGATCTGCGGATATTATGGCGGAAAGGTAGATATGATCCTGATGAGGATCATTGAGATATTGATGGTTGTTCCCGATATGCTGGTGATGATCCTGCTGTTAAACGTCATGCGCGGAAATGTGGGAACATTGATCTTTGCACTGTGTCTGACCGGCTGGACAGATGTGGCACAGCTTGTCAGAGGACAGGTGATGCAGCTGAAGCAAAATGAATATGTATTGGCGGCGCGGGTGCTGGGAGCGGACAGTCTGACCATACTGAAACAGCATCTGATCCCGAATATGATCGGTCCTTTGATCATAAAATTTTCCATGAATGTCCCCGGGGTTATTTTTGCGGAGGCCTCTTTGAGTTATCTGGGACTGGGAGTGAAGATACCGGAGGCAAGCTGGGGAAACCTGGCACAGGCTGGTGCCAATAATTTTCCGGCCTATCTGTGGCTGTTCTTTATTCCGGCAAGCCTGTTTGCGCTTACCATGCTGGCTTTCAATCTGATCGGTGACGGTTTGCGCGATGCATTGGATCCTAAGCTTAGGAGGTAGATTATGTTAGAGGTAAAAAATTTAACGGTATCTTTTCATACCTATGCGGGAGAAGTGCAGGCGCTTCGGGGTGTTGATTTTGCTGTGGAGGATGGAGAGGTTCTTGCTATTGTGGGAGAGAGCGGATGCGGCAAATCCGTGACGGTTCAGAGCGTCATGCAGCTTCATAAACCTGATACCGTGGATTATAAAGCGGGAGAAATCCTGTATAACGGAGAAAACCTTTTGCGGTATACAGAGAAACAGATGCAGCAGATTCGGGGCAAAGAGATCAGCATGATCTTTCAGGATGTGATGACTTCGCTGAATCCTACGATGACTGTAGGAAAGCAGATTACGGAGATATTGAAGATCCATGGACAGAAAGATGCGGGAAAGAATAAAGAGCAGGCGATTGAATTGTTGCGCGCTGTAGGAATCGCAAATCCGGAGAAACGTTTTGACCAGTATCCCCATGAGTTTTCCGGAGGAATGAGGCAAAGAGTGATGATTGCGATCGCCAGTGCATGTAATCCTAAAATTCTGATCGCGGATGAACCTACGACGGCGCTGGATGTGACTGTGCAGGCGCAGATTCTGGATCTGATGAAAGAACTTCAGAAAGAGCGCAATATGTCTATTATTTTTATCACGCATAATCTGGGAGTGGTGGCAAATATTGCGCAGAAAGTGGCAGTCATGTATGGCGGAATCGTAGTGGAGAGCGGAACGGTATATGATATTTTCTATCGATCCAAACATCCCTATACATGGGGGCTTATGAACTCGACATTCCGTTTGGAGCAGGATAAGAAAGAGGAGCTTCATCCAATCGAGGGAACACCGCCTGATCTTTTGAATCCTCCGAAAGGCTGCCCTTTTGCCAGTCGGTGTGAATATGCGATGAAAATATGTACAGAACAGCTTCCGGAGCAGACAGAACTCGGAACGTTCCATAAATGCCGCTGTCATTTGTTGGATCCGGATTGTCCTGTGGACATAGATGAGGTGAGGAAACATGAGCAAAAATTTAGTTGAAGTCAGAGGACTGAAGAAGTATTTTCCACTGGGTGACGGCAACATATTAAAAGCGGTAGACGATGTGAGCTTCACCATCAGGGAAGGTGAGACGTTTGGGCTGGTCGGGGAAAGTGGGTGCGGCAAAACAACGGTTGGACGGACCATTACACGACTGTATACGGCAACGGACGGACAGATTTTATTTGACGGCAAAGATGTGACTCATCTCAATAAAAAGGACTCCAAGGCGCTTGCAAAAGATATGCAGATGATCTTTCAGGATCCGTATGCATCGCTGGATCCCAGAATGACGGTGGAAATGATCATTTCTGAGGGGATGAAGATACATAAAATGTATTCTGAGGAGGAAACCAGGAATAGAGTATATGAACTGCTTGAATTGGTGGGATTAAATAAGGAGCATGCCACACGGTATCCGCATGAATTTTCCGGAGGACAGAGACAGCGGGTGGGGATTGCCAGAGCGCTTGCGGTCAATCCGCGATTCATTGTTTGTGATGAACCTATTTCTGCGCTGGATGTATCGGTGCAGGCACAGGTGGTAAATCTGTTAAAGAAATTGCAGAAAGAAAAGCATTTGTCGTATTTGTTCATTGCGCATGATCTGTCCCTGGTAAAATATCTGTCTGACCGCATTGGTGTAATGTATATGGGATCGCTGGTGGAGGTGACTGAGGCGGAGGAATTATATAAAAATCCGCTGCATCCATATACGAGAGCATTACTTTCCGCCATACCGGTCGCAGATCCCAAAGAGGAGAATGAAAGGCACCGCATTGTCTTGAGTGGAGAACCGTCCAATCCCATCAATACGTTGGCGGAGTGTAAATTTTATTCCCGCTGTCCCCATAAGGCAGAGTGCTGTAAGGCAGGGCTTCCCGCATTGCGGGAGGTTAAAAAGGGACATTTCCTGGCATGCAGCAATGCGGATGCGCTGTATGTGGATAATCAGGGCTTTTTGTAGAAAGCGGAATGGGTTCCGCTATATGTTTATAGGGAGGTTTTGATATGGGATATATCGATATGCATTGTGACACGCTAATGTTAGGATTTTTTCGCCAGGCTGAGGATATCTATGATCTGCAGGATACGCACATCAATGTCAGACGATTGATGGAAGGAAAAGCAGATGCCCAGTTTTTTGCAGTCTTTTTTCCGAAGCCAGGAAAGGACGGCATGACTCGTTTTGGGAAGATGCCGGCTGATCTCGAGTATTTTTCGTCGCTGAGAAAGCTGTTGTTTGATACGATCGCAAAGCATCCTGACGAAATTGCTTTTGCCGGGAATGCAGACGATCTGCAGGCAAACAGAAAAGAGGGTAAGGTGTCGGCGTTTCTCACAATAGAGGATGGAAGAGCTGTAAATGGCAGTTTTGAACAGTTGCAGCGTTTTTATGAGCAGGGAGTCAGACTGATCTCATTGACATGGAACTTTGAGAACTGTTTCGGAGCGCCAAATTCCACGGATCCGTCCCTGATGCAAAAGGGGCTGACGACGTTTGGAAAGGAAGCGGTGGAGGTTTTTAATGAAAAAGGAATTATTGTTGATGTGTCACATCTGTCAGACGGTGGGTTCTGGGATGTAGCTGAGATCACAAAAAAACCGTTCGTAGCGTCTCATTCCAATGCCAGAAGCCTGTCTCCGCACCCGCGAAACCTAACGGATGAAATGATCCGCAAACTGGCAGAAAAAGGCGGTGTTGCAGGATTGAACATCAACGGTCCTTTTCTTCAGGAGGACATTTCGCTGCATGTGTCCACGGTGGAGCGCATGGCGGCGCACGTAGAATATATGTATCGAATCGGAGGGGAGGACATCATTGCCATCGGAACCGATTTTGACGGGGTAGGAGGAGAGCTGGAGATACGACATCCGGAACAGCTGGAGCTGTTATTTGCAACCCTGAAAAAGAAGGGATTTTCGGATCGGATATTGGAGAAATTTAAGAGCGGGAATGTGGAAAGAGTGATCAGGGAGACTCTGTGAAAGCGCTATGAAAAGTGAAACAGGCTATTGACATTTCCGCAGGCAGGTGATATAAATAATTAATTCCTATTATTTCGATGGGGAAAATATATTATATAGTGAGGCAGAATATGGAAGTATACAGAGTGACAAAGGATTCCCCTGATTGGTTGATCAAAGCATATGATTATGTGAGGACGGATGCGTTTTGTTTCGGGCAGGGGATCCCCATAGAAGGAGAGTTCTCCCACGATGGACCGGTGGATGAAAACTACAGGGCGGTGGTGTTGGTGGAGGATCATAAACCGGTAGCGGGATGTCGCATTGTTTACCCGGAGGAGCAGATCGGGAAGATCGAGCGTGTATGCGTGACCAGGGCTTGTCAAAAGAACGGCGTAGGTCATCTGCTTATCGGAGAAGCGGAAAAGTGGATCGCGGAGAGTGGCGTCAGACATATTGTGATCAACAGCCAGGACAGGGCGCAGGCCTTTTATGAAAAGTTGGGATATGTGCTGAACCCAGAGGTGGATCCGAGGGTGTATGAGGCTCATTTTTCGGGTGATCGTGAAGCTGCAAAGCACGGATATGTACCACAGAAAAATCAGATGGGGTTTGCATGCGTGCTGGTAGAAAAGGACCTTGACCATGTATTATAATTTTGAAATTTATTGATCTTATTATTGACAGGAA
>JAFUZJ010000057.1 GCA_017476665.1 Lachnospiraceae bacterium
GATCACATCCGGCTGAACCATCGTTTTGTCGTCCCGATCCAGTTGTACATCTATGGGGGAAATATACGGTTTACAGGAACCGCCGTTCTTTGCCACGAAATTTCTAAATTGTACATAGATCGAGCCCGCAATATCCTGGTGCACCGTTGTGGGCGCGGCCATGTCATAAAACACCCCGTTGATCAGCTCCACCCTTCTGTCTTCCGGAAGCGCCAGGTAATCTGCCAATGTTTTATCTCCTGTCTCGGACATGGCATTACCATCCTCCCAATCATTTTTTTCCGTTTCGGAAACTACATGCAAATACTCCTCCACCTGATACGCAGGTGCGCCGTCCATGACTCCCTGGGTATGCTTATTTTTCCCTTCTTGTTCTCTATAATCTGTCCCCATATACATTCTCCTTTCACATAAGCAGGCATTAGCGAGACGTCAGTACTTAGACTGCGTACTTTGCAGTCGGGACACTTTAGTGTCTTGGACTGTTACGTCGAGGTAAAAAGCAGTCTTCAATTGCTTTGCGCGAGCGTGCCTGCGTTGCAATATACAATTTGCACAATGACACGTGTTCAAGACCTGAGTTTCGCAATTTCCTATCATTTCTACGAGTCAGCATTTATGTTTTTATTATTTAATCATAGTGAGATACAGCGAATTGCCGGATATGCACTTGAATATATATGATATTGTACAGTTATTTTTATTTTTTGTCAATTTAATATATGCAAAAAAGCGCTGTCCAGTCAATCCGAACAGCGCTTTTTATGTTTCTATTTACCCTATCGTCTACCCACAAGAGTCGTATCAGGACAGGATCGGCTTGCATGCCTCTGCCAGTTTATCCTTCTTTGCCTGTGCTTCCGCCAGATCCTTACCCTTTGTGGTAAAGTAGGTCTTGATCTTCGGCTCGGTGCCGGAAGGACGTACGATAGCTGTGGAACCGTCTTCCAATTCGTAGATCAACACATTGGCCTTCGGCAGTCCGGTCTTCTCCGGCTCATTGTAATCCGTCACCTTGGTAACGGCAATGCCTGCGAAATCCTTCGGCGCATTCTCACGCAGTCCCTTCATGATATCCGCCATCTTGTCCATACCGGACAGACCGGGGAATTCAAAGGAATCCACCTTGTTCAGATAACGGCCGTACTCCGCATAGATCTCTTCCAATCTCTGCTTGATGGAAGAACCGATGCTGCGGTAGTAAGCAGCCATCTCGCAGATCAGCATGGACGCGATCACCGCATCTTTGTCACGCACGTAAGGTCCTGCCAGATAGCCGTAGCTCTCCTCAAAACCGAAGATAAAACGGTCTACCTCGCCTGCTGCCTCCAGCTGCGCGATCTGATCTCCGATCCACTTAAATCCGGTCAGCACGTGGCGCAGTTCCACGCCATAGTGCTTTGCAACAGCATCCGCAAGCGGCGTAGATACGATGGACATCACTGCCACAGGATTCTTAGGCATGGTGCCTTTCTCGATACGACCTGCACAGATGTAGTCGAGGAGCAGAACACCCATCTCATTACCGGATACCAGCTCATAACTGCCGTCCGGACACTTCATCGCGATACCCACTCGGTCTGCATCGGGGTCAGTCGCCAACATCAGATCCGCACCGGTCTCCTTCGCCAGCTCCAGACCGTATTTCAACGCCTCAAAAATTTCAGGGTTGGGATAAGGGCAGGTGGTAAAGTAACCGCTGGGATACTCCTGCTCCGGCACGATGGTGATATCCGTAATCCCCATGTCGTGCAGCACCTTGGTCACGGGCACCAGACCGGTACCGTTCAAGGGAGAATACACCAGCTTCAGGCCTGCAGTCTTCGCCAGACCGGGACGTACCTGTCTCGCCTCGATTGCTTCATAAAATGCCTTCTTACAATCATCGCCCACAAAACGGATCAAGCCTTTTTCCACGCCCTCGGCAAAGGAAATTCTCTTCGCGCCGGTCAGCACATCCGTCTTCTGGATCTCGTCATATACGATCGCAGCCGCATCGTCGGTCATCTGACATCCGTCCGGACCGTATGCTTTATAACCATTGTACTTGGAAGGATTGTGCGATGCGGTCACCATGATGCCCGCATTACACTGATAATATCTTGTAGCAAAGGAAAGCGCCGGAACCGGCATCAACGCATCATAAATGCGCACCTTGATCCCGTTTGCGGCCAAAACTCCCGCTGCCTCTTTCGCAAAAATATCGCTCTTCAAACGGCTGTCGTAGGAAATCGCCACGGTCTGATTGCCGCCCTGTGTCAAAACCCAGTTGGCAAGACCCTGTGTCGCCTGACGGACCACCCAAATGTTCATTCTGTTGGTACCTGCGCCCAATGTACCTCTCAAACCAGCGGTACCGAACTTCAAGGAAACCGCAAAGCGATCCTTGATCTCCTCATCATTGTCCTTTACTTTCATCAGCTCCGGCAACAGATCCGGATCCTCCAGATCGAACGCAAGCCAACGGTCAAACTCCCCTTTATACATATATTGTTCTCCTTTCCTTTGCCTCTACCCCAGAGACAACCTTTATGCTTTATTTTACCATAATTAGGTATGGCTCGCAAGAGTGAGGTTTCGCCCTGATTATTGCAATTTTTTCATTTTACAATTATACTCATAAATGTGAAAGGGGTACAAAGTAATGAAACAAACACAAAAGCATAAAATTGATCTGAAAACTCTTCAGGCATATTTTCTCTATTTTATTCTGTATTCCGTATTCGGCTGGCTTTACGAGGTGACGCTGGAAACCGTTATCTATCGCTGGGGATTCAGCAATCGCGGCGTGCTTTTCGGACCCTACTGCCCGGTGTACGGTGTAGGTGCCTTCGCCTTTCTTTTTGCCATCAATCCGTTGCTGCGCGGCAAACCATGGAAGAAGCGTCTGATGCTCGTGCCGGTGGTCTACGTGCTGAGCGCACTGCTGGCCACCGCCATCGAACTTATAACCTCTTATCTGTGCGAATTTGCCATTGGCTACATTCCCTGGGACTACACTGCTTACAAATATAACTTTCAGGCGCGCATTGCCCTGTCCACTTCCCTGCGCTTCGGTCTGGGCGGTCTGATCTTCCTATATCTGCTCCAGCCGCTTTTTGAAAAAATGAACGCCAAATTAAGTGACCGCACACGGACGGTCATTTTCAGCGTGATATTGGGGCTGTTCCTGCTGGATATCGTTGTACATCTGGCACAATTGCTTTTCTGATTCAAGGCGCAATGCGGAGCGCAATACGAGATGCAATGAGTCATCCGCCCATTTCTCACTCCTCATACAGGAAGCGCACCGCCTCATAGATTTCCACAAAATCCACCTGGCACGCACCGTCCCATATCCCCACCGGCACCTTGTCCTCAAAAGTGTACTCCACAGGCTCCGGGCAGTCCCGGCCTTCCCTCGCCTCAAAGCGGTACACCAGAATCTTTTTATCCTCGGGAAAAACGATCCAGTACTCCCGCACCCCTGCCTCAAAGTATTTTTGTCGTTTGATAAGCGCATCCATTCTCCAGTTGCTCGGGGACGCCACCTCTACCACGAGGTCCGGCGCATTTATAATCCGGGTGGGCGTGATATATTTTCTGTCACATACGATAAAAACATCCGGCTGGACCATTGTCTTATCATCATGAAAAATCTGCACATCCGCAGGCGCAATAAACGGTGTACACTTACCTCCCTCTTTTCTGATATGATCCCGAAAAGCACTGCAAATTTCAAGCGCAATGCTCTGATGAATCATCGTCGGACTCGCCATGTCATAAAACACACCGTCAATCAGCTCTACCCTTGTCCCTTCCGGCAGCGCCAGATAATCCTCCAAAGTCTTGTCACCTAACCCGTCACACCGATACGCCAGCGCAGGCTCCATAACCCGATCCACATTCTGTGTTTTATTGATTTCATCCCAATCATATATGTAGTTTTCTCCCATTATAATCCCCCTCGTCTTTCTTCGATAACTCCTGTTCTTTCTCATACAGGAATCGCACCGCCTCATAGATTTCCGCAAAATTCACCCGGCACGCACCGTCCCATATCCCTACCGGCACCTTATCCGCAAAAGTGTACTCCGCAGGCACCGGGCAGTCTTGCCCCTCCCTCGCCTCAAAGCGGTACACCAGAATCCTCTTATCTTCGGGAAAAACAATCCAATACTCCCGCACCCCCGCCTCAAAGTATTTTTGTCGTTTGATGAGCGCATCCATTCTCCAGTTGCTCGGGGACGCCACCTCTACCACGAGGTCCGGCGCACCATCCAGACTGTTTGAGCGCAATTGTTCTCTATCACACAACACCAAGATATCCGGCTGGACACAGGTTTTATTGTCATGAAAAAGCTGCACATCAAAAGGTGCCATAAGCGTAATACACTTGCCGCCGTTTTTTTCGACAAAATCATCCAAAACCTTTGCAATTTTAAGAATAAGTCTCTGATGCAGCCCTGTCGGGGTCGCCATATCATAAAACACGCCGTCGATCAGCTCTACCCTTGTCCCTTCCGGCAGCGCCAGATAATCCTCCAAAGTCTTGTCACCTAACCCGTCACACCGATACGCCAGCGCAGGCTCCATAACCCGATCCACATTATGTTTTCCCTCTATTTCATTCAGATCGTATACAAATTTCTCTCCCATGGTAATTCTCCTTTCTTCGTCATATTTTATTCCTTCTCATACAGGAAGCGCACCGCCTCATAGATTTCCGCAAAATCCACCTGACACGCACCGTCCCATATCCCCACCGGTACTTTGTCCGCAAAAGTGTACTCCTCAGGCTCCGGGCAGTCCCGGCCTTCCCCCGCCTCAAAGCGATACACCCGAATCCTCTTATCCTCAGGAAAAACAATCCAGTACTCCCGCACCCCCGCCTCAAAATATTTTTGCCGTTTGATGAGCGCATCCATTCTCCAGTTGCTCGGAGAAGCCACCTCTACCACAAGATCCGGCGCATCCTGCACCCTTTGCCTGGTTATGCTGTCTCTGTTGCACACCACCAGGATATCCGGCTGAACCACCGTCTTGGCATCCCGAAAAAGCTGCACATCCACAGGCGCTGCGAAAGTAATACACTTCCCTTGATTTTTTTTTACAAAACTCTTTAAACTGTAATTGATTTCATCAGAAATCATTTGATGCATTGTATTCGGCGCAGCCATATCATAAAACACGCCGTCAATCAACTCCACCCTCACATCCTCCGGCAGCGCCAGATAATCCTCCAAGGTCTTGTCACCGACTTCGTCGCACCGATACGCCAACGCAGGCTCCATAACCCTATTTTTATGCGAATGATCCAACACCTCATCCAGGTCATAGATAAAATTTTTCTCCATATCCCGATCCATCCTTTCTACCTATATTCAATTTTGACTTTTTCATGGGAATCTTTCTTGAAAATGCTGAAATGCACTGAAATAATTTAAAAAATAATTTTACAAGAAATATTATTCGATTAATGTGATTTTATATTATAATATGATAGCAAAAATGTCAATGCGTTTTTGCTATCATTTATCTGCATACAATACTATTCTTCCGGCTCTTTACACACATCCACCCACGCCGTATATCCGGTAAACTGCTCCAACTGCTCCATGGTCATCTCAATAGCGCTGTTGCTGCTGCCAGCGGCCGGGAAAACGGTGTCGTATTTTTTCAGGGATTCATCCAGATATACCTTAACCCCTTCCTTGATTGCAAAAGGGCATACTCCGCCGGGTGCATGTCCGATATATCCCTCCACTTCCTCAAAGGGGATCATCTTTGCTTTCTTGGCAAACTGTGCTTTATATTTCTTATTGTCCACTCTGGACATACCGGACGCCACCACAAGGATCGGGGTCTCGTCTATCAGATAGGACAAGGTCTTCGCGATCCTGTCCGGCTCCGTGTGCAGCGCATGGGCCGCCAATTCCACCGTAGCGCTGGACTCAGCCAGTTCGATCACTTTCCCTTCCAGTTCCGTACCCTTAAAATAATCCTTTACCTTTTCAATTGCCATTTTAGTATCCCTTTCAAATCCATATTTCTGTCAATACTCTTTTGCAATCTCCGCGCCTTCGATGCCGTACAGCTCCCGAAACGCCTCCAGATCCCTCTCATTCCGGATCAGCATGACTTCCTCAAACTTCCCCGTATGTATATCCTTAAATCCGGCAACCTGCTCCCCGTTGCAGATACTGCACTTGAGCACGGGCCGCTTATTCTCCCTGTCAAAGTCCTTCTTACTCTGCCCTTTTTTCGACTGGCCTTTCTTCCCAAACAACATCCCGTCACCTCACCGCTCAATATTGGCGAACACAGAATTGCGCGAATGATATATTCTGTTAGTGGGCAGTTGAAATGCGTGCCTACGTTAGAATATATCATCCGCGCAACGACTCTTCCTCAATATTACGATTTCCAGAAGCCTTTCTTCTTCCCCTTCTTGCCGTCCTTCGAATTCCCATTGTCGCCGTCGTCTCTGGGCGCCGCATTCTTGGTGGCATTCAGAGTGTCACCGGTCAGGGCATCAAACTGCTTCAGCAGTTCCTTGGCCTCGGAACTCAGTTTATCCGGCACAGAAACCACCAATGTCACATAATGGTCGCCGCGCACATCCCGGTTCCGCAGGGTGGGAACGCCCTTGCCCTTCAGACGGATCTTCGTGTCGGTCTGTGTTCCCGGTTTTACATCATAAATAACCTTACCGTCCACAGTGTCAATAAAAATCTCTCCACCCAGTGCTGCCACTGCATAGGACACCGGCACGGTGGAGAAAATGTTGAAATCCTGACGCTGGAAAATCGGGTGTCTGCCCACGATCACCTCTACCAGCACATCCCCTCTGGGGCCGCCATTCACACCGGGCTCACCCAGACCGGGCTGACGTACGGACTGACCGTTGTCGATACCTGCCGGGATGTCCACGGAATAACGCTTCTTCATCGGAATATATCCGCTGCCGCTGCAATCCGGACATTTCTCCTTGATCACCTTACCGGTACCCTGACAGTCCGGACAGGTGGTCACATTGCGGACCGTGCCAAAGAACGACTGCTGGGTATACATAACCTGACCTTTACCGCCGCACTTCTTACAGGTCTCCGGCGTTGTCCCCGGTTTTGCACCGCTGCCGTTACAGGTCTTACAGGTTTCTTTCACGGTCAGATCGATCTGTTTGCTGCAGCCAAACACAGCTTCCTCAAATGTGATCCTCACACTGGTACGCAGATTTGCGCCCTTCATGGGGCCGTTGCTGTTCGCTCTGCTCCTGCTTCCGCCGCCAA
This sequence comes from Lachnospiraceae bacterium, assembly GCA_017476665.1. Lineage (GTDB taxonomy): Bacteria > Bacillota > Clostridia > Lachnospirales > Lachnospiraceae > Acetatifactor. The sequence continues at coordinate 7,272 of JAFUZJ010000057.1, forward strand.
AGAAATCGCCGAAAATATCACCGAAAATATCGCTGAAATCCATGCCGGAGAAATCAAATCCGCCGGCACCTGCGCCGCCTTCAAATGCTGCATGACCGTACTGATCATACTGTCTCTTTTTATCCGGATCGCTCAGCACAGCATAAGCCTCGGAAGCCTCCTTGAATTTCTTTTCTGCCTCCGCGTCACCGGGATTCATATCCGGATGATATTTCTTCGCCAACACACGATATGCTTTTTTAATGGTCGCCTCATCGGCATTTTTATCTACACCGAGGACCTCATAATAATCCCGTTTCTGCTCTGCCATATTCTCAACCTCTTTACGTTATGTGAAATACATTATGTGAAATTCCAATCCACTATATCACACTCTATTGACAATTGCAAAACTATTTAGCAAATTAGTGTACAACCGAATTGTGTACAGAATATGTTTCATAAACAGACACTTGAGAAACGCCGGCACTTAGGCGGCGTACTGTGCCGCCTTAGTACCGCTGCGTTTCTCATGTAGCAAAAGCGTGTCTGTGTTGAAACATATCATGTACACAATGACCATGTGCACTAATTAGCCATTTATACCTCTCGGAAATCTCCATCGATCACATCATCATCCGCAGCGGAGGAACCTGCGCCTGCATTTCCACCCATGCCGCCCATACCGCTCATGTCGGGACCTGCACCTGCGGCGCCGCCCTGTGCCTGCTGGATATTCTCATACATCTTGGTGAACACGCCCTGTGCGGAGTTGGTCAGTTTCTCCTTTGCCGCCTTCAGCTCATCCAGATCGGAATCGCTTGCGTTTGCGGGATCAGCCTTCACTCTGTCGAGAATAGCCTTCACTGCATCCACATCAGCCTGTACGGTGCTCTTCTCGCTGTCGGAAACCTTGTCACCGACCTCGGACAAAGCCTTCTCGGTCTGCATTGCAAAGCTCTCTGCCTCGTTGATGGTCTCAACGGCCTCTTTCTTCTTCTTATCCTGTGCCTCGAATTCCTTCGCTTCCTTGATTGCTTTCTCGATATCGGCATCAGACATGTTGGAACCAGCAGTGATGGTGATGTGCTGCTCCTTACCGGTGCCCAGATCCTTAGCGGATACATTTACAATACCGTTGGCATCAATATCAAAGGTAACCTCGATCTGAGGGATTCCTCTGGGTGCGGGCGCAATGCCGTCCAGACGGAACTGTCCGAGGGACTTGTTATCTCTTGCGAACTGTCTCTCACCCTGTACCACGTTGATATCTACTGCGGTCTGGTTGTCAGCTGCAGTGGAGAAAACCTGGCACTTCTTGGTAGTAATAGTGGTATTTCTCTCGATCATCTTGGTTGCCACACCACCCATGGTCTCGATGGACAGAGACAACGGAGTTACATCCAGCAGAAGGATATCGCCGGCGCCGGCATCGCCTGCCAGCTTACCGCCCTGTACGGAAGCCCCCAGTGCCACGCACTCATCAGGGTTCAAGGACTTGGAGGGCTCCTTGCCGGTCAGCTGTTTTACCTTATCCTGTACTGCAGGAATACGGGTGGAACCTCCTACCAGCAATACCTGACCCAGATCGGAATTGTTCAGACCTGCATCCTTCATTGCGTTCTGTACCGGAATTGCCGTTCTCTCTACCAAATCTCTGGTCAGATCGTCGAACTGCGCTCTGGACAGGTTCATATCAAAGTGCAGAGGACCGCTTGCGTTCATGCTGATGAACGGCAGGTTGATGTTGGTGGTCATTGCGCTGGAAAGCTCCTTCTTTGCCTTCTCAGCAGCCTCTTTCAGTCTCTGCATTGCCATCTTATCATTGGAGAGGTCAACGCCCTGTGCCTTCTTGAACTCAGATACCATCCAGTCAATGATCTTGTTATCAAAATCATCGCCGCCCAGATGGGTATCACCGTTGGTAGCCAGCACTTCGATGACGCCGTCACCAATCTCGATAATGGACACATCAAAGGTACCGCCGCCCAGGTCGTATACCATGATCTTCTGCTCTTTCTCGTTGTCCAGACCGTATGCCAATGCGGCAGCGGTAGGCTCGTTGATGATACGCTTTACTTCCAGTCCTGCGATCTTACCTGCATCCTTGGTGGCCTGACGCTGTGCGTCATTGAAGTATGCGGGAACAGTGATGACTGCCTCCGTAACCTTCTCACCCAGATAAGCCTCTGCATCCGCTTTCAGCTTCTGCAGGATCATAGCGGAAATCTGCTGCGGGGAGTACTTCTTGTCATCGATGGTACGACCGCGGTCTGTACCCATATCTCTCTTGATGGACGCGATAGTCTTCTCCGCGTTGGTCACTGCCTGACGCTTTGCAGGCTCACCGACCAGACGCTCACCGTTCTTGGTGAAAGCCACAATAGACGGTGTGGTTCTCGCGCCTTCCGCGTTTGCGATAACGGTGGGCTTACCACCTTCCATAACTGCTACACAGCTGTTTGTTGTTCCCAGATCAATACCAATAATCTTGCTCATATCTTTTCTCCTCCTGATTTACATTTTCTTTTATGATGATTTGACACTCCTGCAATCTACTGCACTACTGCCACCATGCTATGTCTCACTACCGTATCCCGGTAGGTATAACCTTTCTGCAGCTCCTGCGCCACGACGCCGGATTCATATTCCTCACTCTCCACCTGCATCACTGCGTTGTGAAGATTGGGATCAAATTCGCATCCCACCGCTTCGATTGGCTTCACGCCGATGTTCTCCAGCTCGGTGACAAGCTGTTTATAAATGCGGTTCATCCCGTCCACAAAGGGATCGTCCTTTTGTTCCTCGGGAACCGTTGCCAGCCCCCGCTCAAAATTATCAATGACGGGGAGGATCTTCTCGATCACGCTCTTGGCTCCGGTCTCGAACATTGCGGATTTCTCTTTCTCCGTCCGGTTCCGGAAGTTCTCGAACTCGGCAAGCTGACGCTTCACCTTATCCTCCAGCTGTGTGATCTGCTCTTTGAACTGCTCCTCTTTTTTGTCTTTCTTTTCCTGCTTCTTTGCAGCCCTGCGCTCCGCCCAGGACGCTTTGCCCTTCTCGCCTTCGGACTCCTCTGTCGCATCGTCCGCTTCCGCATCTTCCACAGCATCCTCTGCTTCCGCTGTTTCCGCTTCCTGAGAGCCTTCCGTCTCCTTCAGATCGTGCTCCGCATCAGGCTCTGTGGTCTGTGCCTGTTCTTCTTCCGCCATCTGCTCATTCTGCTTTTCTTTATCTTCCATATAACACCCTTCTTTCCTTCTACTCTGGTCTTACAGATCGCTATCCGTGATCCTTATATATCTCATCCAGCTTGCTCTGCAAAGTCTTCAGCGTACCGACCACCTTGTCGTAATCCATGCGCTTGGGACCCACGATACCAATTGTACCCCGCATCCCGTCGCCCAGCTCATACGTGGCTGTCACCACACTGCAATCCCGCATGCTGCTCACCGGCGACTCATTTCCGATATAAACCTGAATGCCTGTATTTTCTCCGCCCGAATCGTTATTCAAAAGATTCTCCAGCTGATCCTTCTCCTCAAACGTGTTGATCAGCTCGCTGGCTTTTTCCTGATCCGCCAACTCCGGATAGCGGAAAATATTGTTCGTTCCGCTGGTGTAGATCTCCAGATCCTCCTCCGCCTTGATGGCATCCGCCACCGCATCGATGACTTCGCTGACAATGTCGCTGTGGATCCCGGCCTGTTGTTTCATCGCGGAGATCATTCCCAGATTGATCTCTGAGATGGAAAGCCCCGTAAGATTCGTATTCAGCAGAAGATTCAGCTTTAACAGCGTCTCATCGGAAAGTTCTTCCCGCACATTCAGGATATTATTCTTGATCACGTTTCCTTCCACCACGATGACCGCCAGGATCTGTCCCTCATCCACACGGGAGAGCTGTACGAATTTCACCTTATTTCCCGTCATCTTCGGCGCCGAGATTAAAGTAGCATACTGCGTGTTCTGGGCGAGTACCTTTGCCACCCGCTGCAGCACCTGCTCCATTTTATCCTGCCGCTCCAGGAGCATCTCCTTCATCTCAACCACTTCCCGCTCCTTGGCCTCCATCATGGTATCCACGTAGAAGCGGTAGCCCTTGTCGGAAGGAATCCTGCCTGCCGAAGTATGAGGCTGTAAAATATACCCCATCTCCTCCAGATCGGCCATCTCATTCCGAATGGTTGCAGAGCTCAAATTCAAGTCAGTGTATTTGGAGATCGTCCTGCTGCCCACGGGCTCGCCGGTTTCCAGATAGTTGCGGATGACAGCCTGTAAGATCTTTGTCTTTCGCTCATCTAACTCCATCTTACGCTCCTTTCCCCTTCCTTTGTACCGGTCCGGAATCCTGCTCAGCCAAACGGCTTTGTTTTGTTGTTAGCACTCGTTTAGGTGGAGTGCTAATCATCCTACGTCATAAGATATCACTACGGATATTTATTGTCAACACATTTCGGAGAAAATATTTCTAAATAATTTATTAAAAGCAGCCGGAACAATACAAGTAAAACAAGTGCTCCGCCGGTTCGGCGGAGCACTCGCAATTTATTTGATTATTTAGCTTGTTGTCTAAATTGTCATATACTTTTCTGCTTCATTCGAATGCAGACTGAAATTCTTTATGATGATCCCTCGGATATCCTCGTCACACTGCCCAAGATTCCGAAGCATATTTACAACAATCGTAATATCTTCCGCTTTACTTTCCGCTTTACCTTCTGCTTTACCTTCCGCTCTAGCCTCTGCTTTCCATTGCCTGATCTCCGGCTCCATGATTTCTGCCAATGCCTGACACATATGATTCTCCTCCTTCAGTTTTTCTACAATTTTTCTATTTGCCGCAACACACACCTGCAAGACGGAATCTGCAAGCCGCTTTTCTCTTTCGTTCGTAAGCTGTGAAGCCTTTGCCAGTATTTTTTCCACCTGGTGTTCCGTTAGTTTTCCCGACAATGCGACCAGCCAGATATGCTTGTCAATATCCAGTTCCCCTGTCACGACAACCTGCATGGGAAACAATATTTTCCCTTCCACATAATAGATGCCGGGATAAGGGTTAGAGACTGTCATCCCGTTTTTTCTAAAATATCGGAACAGTTTCTGCGGCTTCGCATAACGGAACAGAGATATCGTCACTTCCTCTGCTTTGATGGCATCGACCCATTCACCATAAGATTTAAACAGACAAGCGTACCCGTTCACCTTATAATAAGTGTCAATGTCCATGTGATCGTTAGGCGACTTATACTCCACGATATTATATCGCCTGAAGATCTTTCCGATCTCATTATCCTCAATCCTTACATTCGCTTTTTTCCTGATCAGAACATCAATCGAGAGCGGCTTCGTGTTCAGATTATGTTCTCTCTCCTGAACCACTCCGTTCCGATATTTTCTCAGATCCAAATCAATTCCCGTTACAAACGCCGGATGCCATTGGATCATCCCCGCTGTAACATTTTTCAATTTTCTTTTCGCCAATACATTCTCCCCTTTCTGTCCTTTCTTTCACGATTCGGCTCCGTATCATTTGTAAACTTGGAATTTTCGGGCGAAATGCCCATTGATCTCATATTGAATCAACGATTCAAATATGCACTTTCGAAGTGATTTTATATTACAATATGTGACAATATTTGTCAACTATATTTCGGTATGGGGATATAAAAAGGTGTGCAGCAAAAGCTACACACCTTTTTCATTCGTTTTTTCACTTAAAATACTGTTCGGATTAAATATCGAAAGAACCGGTGAAATCCTTGTTCATTACGTAGTAAACCTTCTTCTCCTCAGCCTTTACATACAACTCAACGCTGGTAAGATCAGCTGCCTTCTGCTGCAGATCATACTTCCATACATCCTTTGCGATCTTAACCAGATCATCATTGGTGTAAGAATTGCCTGCTACCTGAAGCTCTACAACGCTCTTAAGCTCAGCCTTCTTAGCAGGAGCCTTCTTAGCGGTCTCCTTCTTTACAGCTTCCTTCTTAACGGTTTCCTTCTTAGCAGGAGCCTTCTTAGCGGTCTCCTTCTTCACTGTTTCTTTCTTTGCGGGCTTCTCAGCCTTAACTTCTGCCTTTACTTCTGCTGCAGATGCTGCCTTTGCCTCAGCCTTCTCAGCGGGTGCAGCTACTGCAACGGGCTTCTTTGCTACTGCCATGATAACTCTCCTCCCTAATGGTTTCCTGACAATCTTGATTAACGTTTCTCACAAATCACGCAGATATGCTAAATAAGCATTTCTTCACTGCTTGACAGTACACAGTTTAGCGCTTTTAGCAACAGTTGTCAACTACAATTGTTACAAAAAACCTGGATTTTATCACGAATTAGTGTACTTTTTGCCACAAAACAAGTCTGTTTTTGTCTTTTTCTGTAAAAAGGGAAGCATTTTTAAGTCCGGCGGAAAGCACCTACTTTATCAGCATAAAATAGCCCAGTACAATCAGTCCCAACACGATCCGGTACCAACCGAACACCTTAAAATCATGCTTCTTGATATAACTCATCAAAAACCGCAGCACAAAAACCGAAACGATAAAGGATACCACCGTGCCGATCAGCAGCAATGCCAGCTCCAGCCCGGTAAACACAAAACCGAATTTTACCAGCTTCAAAAGGCTCGCGCCGAACATCACCGGGATTGCCAGAAAGAACGTATACTCCGCCGCAACCGTGCGGGATACACCGATCAGCAGCGCACCGACAATGGTGGCGCCGGATCTGGACGTTCCGGGAAAGATCGCCGCGATCAGCTGAAATACTCCGATCAGAAACGCCACCTGATAAGTGATCTCCGACAGTCTTCTGATCTTTGGCTTCCGGCCTTTGTTCCAGGTTTCGATCACGATAAAAGCGATACCGAACAGGATCAAAGCCAACGCCACACAGACCGGATTGTAAAACAGCGCATCAAAGACATCGTCAAACAGCACCCCGATCACCGCTGCCGGCACACAGGACACCAGGATCTTAAACCACAATGTCATGATGTCCATCTTGATAAACGACATGGCGCCCGTCCTGCCCTCCCGCTCGCTTTCCGTCAGTGCAAAGGGCCAGATCTTGTGCCAGAACAATACCACCACCGCCAGGATCGCCCCCAGCTGGATGACCACATCAAACATGTCAAAAAAGCCTTCGCTCACGCCCTGAAACGGGATCAGTTCCTCCACCAGGATCAGATGTCCGGTACTGCTGATGGGCAGCCACTCTGTAATGCCCTCCACAATACCGTACAAGATCGCCTTCAGAATCTCTATCATTGCTCAAACCTCCTGAATGTCATAACCGTCTTTCTCGTCATAATTAATATATGTAGGGATCCGATCCGTTATTATTGCCATGGGCCCCGTTATATGCAAACTCATTCTGCTTGCGCTCGTTCTCTATATGTGACATGGCAATGCACACATATACACAGGAAATGATAAAGTACATAAGTCCCAGGAAAGAACCGATCACCGGCAGTCCGCTGACCCCGGCCAGACGAAAGACTCCCTTTAACAGCAAGGAAAGCGTTTTTCCGTAAATGGACATCAGATAGATCTGTCCGAATGTGAAGCGGTATTTCTGAATGGATGCAATGATCATACATACCAGCGCCACAAACAATGCCGCAAAGAAGTATACGCCCACAGCTCCCACATAATAAAACAGATAAAAGATAACAATACCCACGGAAATATAAGGCAGGAAGCCGATCAGATCCTCTCTGTTAAACTCCAGGTCTGTGGGCCATGCAGACATCTGGATCTTTCCATTGTTTTTCATCACAATCCCGTTTTTGTCCGCGATCATCACCTGATCATAATCTGTCAACGCTCTGCGCCACTCCGATTCCGTCATGGACATCACCCAGTCTGCATTCGAGTCAATGGAGACCAAGAGTCCATCCTCATTCAGATCAAGCGGCTTCTCCATCGAAAGTTTTCCGTTCTGCAGTGAAAAATTCGGTACATTCTGACGGATCATCGGCTCCAGGTTGCCCATGAAATCTGTTACACCGATAACGCCTCTCACGTTTGCAATGATAAAATAGATCGTTACCAGCAGCACCCCGTAACCGAATACTTTCCCCTTCTTATTCTTTAAAAACTGTGCATAGGCGCTTATTTTCGCAATTGCCGCGCCAATCTCCTCAAATACATTCATCTTTAATCTCTCCTCTCCAAATATTCCATCAAAGCGTCATACCGCTCCTCGGCTTCCTGATACCCTTCCTCGTAAAGCGCTTCCATTTTCGTCCTGTCATGCTCGATCCGCGCGACCTCACTGGCTCTTTGCGGCCGGATCACAAAAATTTTGCCCTTTTTCTCCAGCTGCTCGATGTAATCCAGACATTCGTTGTACGCCTGATGTCTGTGCTCCATCAGTTCCACCAGCTTCGGATACTTGGCATAGCGCACTTTGATGAGCGCCAGCTGGGCTTTGTCTATGGGCTTGCGTCTGTAACCCACTTCCTTTGTCATGACCACCACGCTCTTACGGTTGCCGTCCACTATGGACTTCCGAATGGGAATGGAATCCGCCATTCCGCCGTCCAGATACAGTTTTCCGTCTATCTTCACAATATTGGACACCAACGGCAGCGATGCGGATGCCTGCACCTTGATGATGTCCGTCCGCAGATCCTTTAACCTCAGGTACTCCGCCATGCCCGTCTCCACATTGGTGACCACACTGTACGCCTTGCCTTCATATTTCATGTAGGTCTCGTGGTCGAAAGGATAAAGATAATCCGGTATGGTGTGATAACACATGTCAACATTGAACAGATTGCCCGTTGTCAGAAGACTCTCCAGACCGAAATAGTGCTTGGAATCCAGATAATCCACACTGACATCCTTCGCTCTGCCCCGCTGCTTGGAGACAAAACTACACAGATGACAGGCTCCGGCAGACACACCGTATATGCTGGAAAACTCCATATCTTTATCCAGGAAAAGATCAAGTACGCCGGCAGTGTAAATGCCCTTCATGCCGCCGCCTTCCAAAACCAGTCCCGCGTGATACATTCAGGACCCTCCTCTCTATCGGTTGGGATACTCCGTCTCCACAAATTTCCGCAGAGCCACCAGCGACCGCTCCACCTTCTCCGTGGCGATACAGTACGCCATACGGAAGAACCCGGGCGCCCCGAAGCTGTCCGCGGGCACCAGGATCAGATCGTATTTTAGCGCCTTATTGCAGAATGCAATTGAATCCTCCTCCAGCGCCTTCGGGAAGATATAAAACGTTCCGCCGGGCTTCACGCAGGTGAAACCAAGGCTCTTCAATTCATTATAGATCAGGTTCATATTAGTCTCATAAACACTCAGATCTGCCGTCTTGTCCAACACCTGGGTCACCGCCAGCTGAATGATGGAGGGCGGACAATTATGTCCGATTCCACGGGAGATCTGACCGCACATATTCACCATGGTCTCTGCGTCGGGACACGCCGGATTGATCGCCAGATAACCGATCCTCTCACCCGGCAGGGACAGCGATTTGGAGAAGGAATAAC
>JAFUZJ010000058.1 GCA_017476665.1 Lachnospiraceae bacterium
ATATACTTTCTTTAACAGCGCTCCGTTGCCCACAATAGAACCGATCGCCTGGTTTGTCCCTTCTGTCATGAATGTAAACAACGCCTGACCAATGATCAGATATGCGGGATAATTTTCCAGTTCAAACCGAAACATATGGGAAAAGACAAAATACATGACAATCATCACCATTAACGGTTTATGAAAGCTCCAGATGTATCCCAATACACTTCTCCTGTATTTTAATTTTATATCCTTCAGGACCAGCTGTTTGATCAGATCTTTATATTGATAAAGCCGCTGAATCCTCAACCACATTTTACTCATAACGAAATATGCCTTCCATTTTTTTGTAGGCTCTGAAAATTAATGCTACACCATAGTACGCTGCCCGGTTTGCCTTCGCAATGCGAATATGCCGAAAAGATTCCATAGTTTGAACGGTTTCCGTTGGATAGTTTTCTTCCAGCCGCGACCAGGCCTCACGAAAAGTATCGTATTTTGCGCCGTCAAATGCATTGCGCAGATAAACATTTGCAATATTATTCATCAGACTGCTGATGTTACGCTTTTTCACAAGATAGAACTTTGAGGTATCGCACTCTCTTTCTCTCCAAAAGTGTAACGAATCTTCTAATATCCGATCAAGCATATCTAAATTTTGAAACGCCTTTTTCGCGCTTATGCTTTGACCGATCCGGCCAATGAAGTATCGATATACCGGATGATGGATATAATAAACCGTCTTAATATACGGCAAAGGGAAAAAGGTGAATTCAAAGTCATCATAATAGCAATTTTCGCTCATACGTATGTGATTGTAACGAAAAATATCCGTACGGAATGCAACCCCCTGCATATATAATCTTCCCAATTTTTCCGAGATGTCCGAAAACAGGCAGATCTGCTCAGATACAATCCCCGGATAGTACATCAACCGTTTCCTTTTTGACGTTACATCGATTTTGTAATAAGGGGTAAGGATCAGATCGGCCTCTACTTTAGATAACTGTGTTATCATAGAAAGGTAGGCTTCTCTTGCAAACAGATCATCTCCGTCCAAAATTTTGATATATTTTCCGGAAGCTTCCTGTAACCCTCTGTTGACTGCCGAACCGTGACCACCATTTTTCTGTGTGATCACTCTGAAGTTAGGATGATCTGTCCGATAACGCTCTGCCCGTTCACCCGTGTGGTCCGTACTTCCGTCATTGATCAATAATACCTCAACCGTTTTCTCAACTTCCGGCAATAATACCGAATGCAAAACGCGATCTACATATTTTTCTATATTATAAGCCGGTATGAGTACCGTTAAAATCTTCATCTATGATTACTGCTCCATTTTTTGATAAGCATCACGTATTTCTTTTTCGACAGATCTGATATCATACGGCTGCAAATTTCTTCTGTCCTTCGATAAAAAGCAGTCAAATTCTCCGTTTTCCCATTTTACCAGTTTATTGATAATACAATTCAGATCCGTAGTCGGGAATCGGCGATCCGGATCTCTGATCAACTCCCTGTTGCCTCTGACATCGGAACATAGAACAGGCGCTCCAGATGCCATTGCTTCCATCAAAGCAACCGGCATTCCCTCCTGTCTTGACGGAAACACAAACAAATCGCATGAAGCACACAGATCTCTTATATCATTTCTGAATCCCAGGAAGAAAACCTGCTGCTCCATGCCGCATTTTTTTACAAACCTCTTATAAAAATTAAGCTTATCCCCAATCCCGCATATGTAATACTTTAAATGAGGACAATTCATTTGCTGCAATGCCGTTATGATTGCTTTGTGATTTTTTCTGTTGATCAACTCGCCTACGGACAAAAGCATCTTATCCGATTCCGATAAACCGAGCTCTGTTCGGATCCTGACCCGCGTCAATTGCCGCTGTGTTTCGTCCAGAATATAATCCCGCACATCTATCCCAATTCCATGTGTATGAACAATATATTGGGCGCAAAACTTATGATTGACCCGTTTAAAATCCTCATCCGTGATCGTTATCAATACCTTTGTCCAATTTGACAGGAAATATTCCAGAGGATAATAGATCAACCAATTATGCAGCGGCGCGCCGTCATAAAAATGAAATCCATGCGCGGTGTATGCTACAGGAATATTCAACTTATGTCCTACAATACGTGCAGCTACACTGCCGATCGGACTATGGCAATGAATAAATTGATATCTTGTATTTTGGCATAGATCATATAGCTGACGGAATGCCTTCAGAAAACCTGCAATATGAGCTGGATTTCTCAAAAAATCAATTTGATAATAACGGATTTTATGCGTGGTAAGATATTGCTTTAAGTTCCTTATCTCCAAATCCGTGCAGGTATTGCCCTCCCGAAAATTGCAGGCAACTTCCACATCATATCCCATATCCGTTAAGATCCGGATATTATTCCTATTGAATTGACAGATCATGGATGCCACCGAAGCGACCAGTAAAACTTTTCGATTGTTCATTTACAACAAATCTTCTCCCCAGCCGATTTCTGCATCATTGTCATCATCATTGTTCCCGTTGTTATCCCCGCTGTCAGTATTGTCGTCATTTCCAGAACCGTTGTCTCCGCTATCAGTATTATCCTCATTGTTATCGGAACCATTGTCCGGATTATCTTCATTGTTACCGGAATTATTGTTATTACCGCTGTCATTATCGTTGCTGTTATTGCCATTATTCGAAGATGCAGGAACAGATGATGAGGAATTATCGTCATCGTCATCATCGTCATCATTATCATACACCGGAACTTCCCGAACAGTAGCCGGCTGAGGCGTAGAAACAGTGCTGGTTGTTGAGGATGAAGATGCCGGTCTGGTCGTAGTAGTTTGTGAGGTTGTCGTATTGTTTGTTGTAGTAGTTGTAGTTGTAGTCGTTGTCTGTGTGCTTGTTTCGGTTGCCTTAAGCTCCGGCTCTTTTTTCCTCTCGGCAGGTACGCGGGCATCATCTGCCTTTTTTTCTTCCGCATAATTTATAAAGGGATCGTCCGCCATATATTCATCAATTGTTCCAAGACTAACCCATCCTTTTTCGGAGAGATACTGGATCTGCCCATCAAAAATCCGGACCTGCGGATCATCTTTCTGAAGCGTTTCTGTATTTACCGGCTCGTACACGGAATAGTTCGGATTGGGCGCTACCTGGGACCACTTAGATCGATTTTTAATGTTTTCTCCCGACAGATCCACATATTTCAGTTCTGCTTTATGATTCCACAAATCATACACATCGCTCTTTGCCTTGCCCTGATGAAACCTGACAGTATGATCCTGGGAAGCAACCTCTCCGTCTGTCAGACTGCCTTTTTCATATGTGATACTTCCATCGGAACCGTTCAATGTCCATAGTTCAAATGCCCCATTATATTTTCCGTCAACAATATCTGTCTTCAGAACCTGTGCCTGCTGATTGGAATAACTCATATAAAGCACTTTTTCAGGGGTACTATAAAACCATACCTGCACAAATTTTACAGCAGCTTCATCGTATCCCACAGTGATCGCCATCTTATTCTGACCGTTTTCTGTCTGAAAATAATTTCTGGACCCTACAGAAAGCTTAGGCATCATAGTGGTAAACCATGCATTGTCCTCCGCCAGATGAATTCCCTCGGCCAGGTATTCCTCCAGCTCCATATTCTGGTACATGGCTGCAGCTTCGCTGGCAACCGCTTCCTCTTCTTCTGACAGATTCACATATATATTCTGTAATATTTTAAGAAATTCATCATCCGGAAACAAGCGATATCCTTGTTCCAACGTATCTCTCTGCATGCGTACCAAACCAAGCTCCGCATAATTATCTGCCAGACTCAGATAATTTTCCTGGCTGAAACTATCCTGAACATAGCTGATCTCTCTTGCCAGATTCTTCGAATTTTTTGAACTGGTAGTCTGCTCGGAGGATTCCTGCTTCACAGGCGGCGTCCATTCACTTGCCGCGCTGCCTCCGAAAGAGGCGCAGCCCCCTAAGGACAGCACTCCCACCATAAGAATTCCGAGTGTACATTTTCTCTGCAAACCATATTTTTTCATAAATTACCTCCACATTACTGTGCATCACTGATCAACTGATTCAGAAAAATACCTGTTGAAGAATCTTCCGGATATTTTCCGGAAGCCAGCATTTGCTCCGCAAGCTGATATATGCTTCTGGATTTGATTGGACCATATATCGTTGTTGTAACACCGTCTTTTTCCAAAACAACATAGCCTCTGAACGCAAATTCTGTCTTATACTGGTCTGCAGGCAAGCCGACCAAAACTGCAGTATAACGCTGTCTGCCGTCTACAGTTTCAAATACCTTATCAATTGCCTCGCCATTTGCATCCAAACCATAAGAAATACCGGAAACCACTTTGGTTCCATTCTTAATCATTGGCAAATTTACAAGATTCGCCTTGTTCATGACCAAGGTTCCATATTCTTTCAACTTATAGCCATCAATTCCATCATCCAACAGTTGTTCTTTCACTTCCTGTGAGATTCCCGTCTTACAACGAATTCCGCTCTTGCCGGTGATCCGGATTGAAAATCCGTGATAACTGAGCAGATCTTTTAACTCAGGCTGTTCTGTCACCTGATAATAGCTGCCGGTGTACTGCAGTGTCCAGACATACATTCCCACAGGCACACCACTTTCATTATACTGATAAACCACAGCATTTGTCATAGTTTCCCCCGGGGCACTGACAATATACAATCCATTTCGAGAAATTGCATCGCAGGCAATGCCATCAAGGTAGATCACAGGATCATATCCATCCGGAATCTCAAGGGCTATATTGCTGGAAGAAACAGGCACAGGACTTGCCTCCTCCGGCATATTCTCAAATACCGGAATCTTAAATACAAACATACTGTCTATGGAATCGGCATCTGAGTACAACTTCATCATACTTGCAGCTTCACTCGTAGGCGCGGAAATATTCTGCATATACTGATGGCTGAAAGTTGAATTTGTGGTTACATTGAACTTTTGCAGATATAAGGTATCCTGTCCTCTGCTAATGTAGTTCCTGGATATTGTATCTGCGCCTCCGCTGATAGAATAATATGCTCCCTGCCAATCATGATCTTTGGCGTAGGACAGACCATTCTCAATATATTCAATATCAGACTCTCCGACTGCGCCTACATTAAAGTAATTATAATACCCCTCATAACCCGGATAAGTACCAGAGATCAGCGGTGAGGTTCCATCCCTGCCCTGCTCCTGGTAAATTCTGGCCGCCATATGATAAGGACTTACATTCTTTTCCTCGCCCACAGCCTGGATGATCTTTGCAAAGGTCATATCCGTACCCGGAGCATTCTGTTCACTGTTCATAAAGGAATTGGACAGGAATGACTCCAGAGCCTCCTCTGTATGATAACTTTCATTGTATGTCAGCTGTTCAAACTGAAAAATAGCATTCTCTTTCAAGCTGTTTCGCGGATCCATATAAAGGCGCAAAGCTGCTTCCGAAGCAAAATACCAACTGCTGTCGTCATATGCTCCCTCCCTATAATAAATCGGAAGAGATTTATGCACAAGACTTTTTCCGTAATCTATCTCATTTGCGATTGCGGTATCCCAGTCAATATCGGTTTCCATTGGTACAAAAACCCACTGAGGATGTTCTTCCTTCAGGTCAACCAACGCCTGCTTATAACTGTCCGGGAACTGTTCAATATCCGCATAAAAAGTTGATATTCCTAAAACTTTCGACGGGTTTGGAGACTGTGTTTCCAAAGCCTCCGCTACTGCTTTCTTCCAATTTAGAAAACGTTCATCCGCCGTAACCACATTTCCCGCTGCCACATACCCATAATATTTTACGTTGTGGTCATAAAAGCTGACATAGAACCAGAGATGACTCATCTGATAACCTTCATCTGACAAATTCTGTTCGAATTCAGCGCCTTCGATCATCACCGTCTGCCCGCAGGGAATTGTGATGACTTCATTACTGTATCTGCCGGCCTGTTCATAAACAGAAATATGGGAATTCAGATAGACAAGCGCCAGGATTGGCTGGTCTGTTGCCATCAAATGCAATTGATCGATCAGCTCATCTATATTCTCTGCGTCCGCCACATTTTCCGCATCATCTGCCGGCTCCGCAGAGACCGTAAGCTGCATAACAGGATTTATGGTCATCCAGATTATAAGCAATATTGAAATTATACAATTTTTCTTCCATAAAACGCTCTTTTTCATATGCTTTCTCACCTGTTCTGATAAATTTTTTTGATACTTGCCTCCAGCGAATCGTTGCAATATCCGTCAAAAGATCTTCTGCTTAACGCCTGATCAATGGTTAAGGATCCAAATGCTTTATTGACCAACTTGCCAATCTTGCCCGGAGCATACGAACCCAGTTTCACCAAAAGATTCAACCACGCACAGGGAGTGATCCGTTTCCCGGCAGCATTTGCAATGGCGCATACTATGTCATAAGTTGCAACATATTCCGTATTTTGAGGATAGAAGATTCCGCCTTCACCGCTGTCTGCCAGAATCCGCAGGAATTCTGCAAGATTCTCGACATAGATCATACTGCGTTGATTGGAAATTGTGGGAAAGATCAAAATATGTTCCGCAAGTTTCCTTAAAATCGGGAAATTTCCTTTGCTGTGCGCTCCGTAAACCATAGGAGCTCTGACAATTGCTATTTGAAAATCTTCCGCTGCCAGTTTTGCAAGCTTCCGTTCCGCCTTTAATTTACTGCTTCCGTAATAATTGGATGGTCTCTCCGGTGTATCCGCCGAAATGTGCTTTGATTTACCAACCCTTGCACCGTCCCCATGTACAAGTACACTGCTCATATAGATAAACTGCCGCACACCTTCTTTTCGGGCTTTCCGCGCAGCTTCGACCGCAAGATCACAATTAATTCTGTAATACAGTTGCTTTTGCTTCGCTGTAATCCGTCCCAAGTCAACATGGGCAATACCTGTCATACAGATTACCGTATCATATCCGGAAAAATCATAATTTTTCCAGGCATCACTGCGCTGGGAAAGCCGATTGATATGATAAAATATGTTTCCCAAGGATTTGTTATATTCCCGTAGATAGTGATCTGTACAGACACCCAGATAGCTATTTTTTCCCAGGATCAATATGTTGAGCGGATTTTGCTGCATTTCTTTCTGATTCCGCATATGTGGCTCTCCCCTCCATGACGCCGTCTCCTCTTAAGACCTTGAGAAAACTGAGCAAAAAGCACTTGCAATCCATAAGCGGGCCGATCTTCTTTACATACTCGCCATCATATCTGGCTTTTACATGAATATCCAGCACATCCCTGCCGTTCACCTGCGCCCATCCGGTCAATCCTGGGCGGACATCATTGGCTCCGTATTTATCCCTTTCAAGGATCAGATCTTGTTGGTTCCACAATGCCGGTCGCGGTCCTACGATTGCCATGTCCCCTTTTACAATATTGATAAGTTGCGGCAGTTCATCCAGACTGGTTCTCCTTAAAAATCTTCCGACTTTTGTGATATAATCTTCGGCATGATACAATAAATGTGTCGGAATATCTTGCGGTGTATCGATACGCATCGTGCGAAATTTTAAAATATAAAAAGGGATTTTATGGATTCCCACCCGTTTCTGTCTGAAAAAAACAGGCCCCTCTGAGTCAAGTTTTATGGCGACCATTAAGATCGCAAACAACGGCATTAAAATTACCAGTGCAAAAAAAGCAATCAACCTGTCTAAAAAATTCTTTATGTGAATATACATATATGATTCCTCTTCGGGGCAGAAATCGCAGTTGCCTTATACACTCTCATTATAATATCTGCATTCAATTCAGGCATCAGATAAAATATAACAGTAATTCCTTATTTTTCCTTTTTCTCACGTCCTGTTTTTTGACGTGCTTTCTCTTGCCTCTGCAGATCAATCTTTTGCTGATATTCAGGCACAAATTCAGTAAATCCATCTTCTTCAATTGATGCAACTGTCATATATTTCTTGGTTTCTGTCGGTAGATTCTTCTTCTGAAGAGAATGATTGATCCAATGACGGATACCTGCATAAATAACAGCAAAAATCGGGACACCGACAATTAACCCCAAGACCCCAAACGCTCCGCCAAATAAAGTGATCGCAAAAATAACCCAGAATCCGGTAAGACCGGTAGATTCTCCCAAAATTTTAGGCCCCAGAATATTGCCGTCAAACTGCTGTAAAACAATAATAAAAATAACAAAGTACAGCGTCGTTAACGGATGCATGGGATCCACCAAAAAAATCAGGATTGCCGTCGGAACTGCACCGATCGCAGGTCCAAAGAAGGGGATAATATTGGTCACTCCAATAATCACACTGACCAAAGCAGCATATGGGGTATTCATCAAAGTGGTGCCGATAAAACAGATCAATCCTATGATCACAGAATCGATCACCTTGCCGCTGAAAAAACCAACAAAAGTTTTATGCGTAAACCGGGATGTCTGAATGATAGAATTGGCGGTTTCCCGATCTGAAAAAGCATATAGCATTTTTTTTGCCTGACCGGCAAACTTTTCTTTACTGGTCAGCAAATAAATTGAAATGATAATACCGATGATCCAGTCCAACAACACACTGATCACATTATAAACCCCAAGAGATATCTTCTTTAAGATCTCACCACCGGTTGAAATAGACAATAATTTATCGTTTAACCAATCTTCAAAATTACCTGAATACTGATTTACAAGCTTAATAAGATAATTTCCTACATCAGGATTATCCTCCAACAGCTTGTTGATCACATTCGTTGCATTTTCAATATAGGTATCATAATTTGATACCAGATTTGTTATACTGGGCACGATCTGGGAGACAAACATAGAGATCAATACATATATCACAACAAAGAAAAAAAACATTGTGATCAGCACGCTGACTCCTCTGGTAAGCGAACGACGTCTTTTTTCAGTCTTCATGGGAATTTTTTGCATAAGAGGTTTTATAAAACGATATTCCAATTGATTCATAGCCGGAGTCAGGACGTAGGCTATCACAAATCCATAAATAACAGGCATCAAAATATTGACAATCCTGCTGAATCCTTCCTTTATATTTGCGCCATGAAACATCAGATAATAAAACAAAATGCTTGCGGCGACTACGCAAAATGCAGTTATTCCCCAGCGTACATATCTATTATTTAAATGCAGTTTCATAATGTTTTACATCCTCCAAAGCCTAAGCATCCCATTATTTTTATCATACAACAATTTTCTATATATCACAAGTATTTTTGGTTGTATCAGCAATAAAAAAGGAGTAAAATTACGAAGGAAAGAACAATTCATTAATGGGAAAGACATAAGAGGGTTTATTTGTGAAAATACAACGATTATACAGCTTTGTGCGTAAGGCCGTAGATGATTACCATATGATAGAGGATGGCGATAAAATTGCAGTCGGTATATCCGGCGGCAAAGACAGTCTCACGCTGCTCTACGCATTGCATGGATTAATGCGCTTTTACCCCCAAAAATTTCAAATACATGCTGTAACGGTGGATCTGGGATTCCAAAATCTGGATCTTTCCCGCATCGGTAGTCTATGCGAAGAATTGAGTATACCCTATACGATTGTCAAAACAGATATTGCACAGATCGTTTTTAAGGAACGGAAGGAAAACAGTCCCTGCTCTCTCTGCACCAAAATGAGAAAAGGAGCATTGAATCAGGCAATCAAGGATGCCGGTTGCAACAAAGTGGCATATGCACATCATAAAGACGATGTTGTTGAGACAATGATGATGTCTTTGATCTACGAAGGACGGTTTCACACCTTCTCTCCTGTCACCCACCTGGACAGAACCGATTTAAAAGTAATCCGGCCTTTGATCTATGTAAATGAGGCAGATGTCATCTGTTTTGTAAATAAGTATGAGCTCCCGGTTGTGAAAAGCCCCTGTCCTGTAGACGGTTATACCAAACGGGAATATATAAAGAATTTACTGAAAAAGATAAATGCCGATGCTCCCGGCGTCAAAAACAGAATGTTCACCGCAATCTGCAACGGAAATATGAAAGGATGGGGAGATAACTTTGGCGGTATTAAATAAAAACAACTATCATGATGAACAAAACAGGAACAATATTTTAAAACTCCGGGAAGTTCTTACTACGCTCCCTGAATTCTGTAAAATGTTTTTTCGCGGCATAGAGGAATACACTTCCACCCGAACAAGGCTTGCTTATGCTTATGACATTCGGCTTTTTTTTGAGTTCCTTCACGAAAAGAACGCCGTTTGTTCCAAAATGGAAATTGAATCCTACCCAATCTCCCTTCTGGACCAGATCACCCGTATTGATATCGAGGAATATCTGGAATATCTGACCTTTTATCGCAAAGAAGACAGGGAAATCACAAATGATGAACGCGGCAAAGCACGCAAGCTGTCCTCTCTGCGTAGTTTTTATAATTATTATTATCAAAACGAATTGATTCAAACCAATCCGGCCTCCTTGGTACCGCTTCCCAAGCGCCACGAAAAAGAGATTATCCGCCTGGAACCCAATGAAGTTGCGATTCTTCTTGATCAGGTAGAAGCAGGCACAAAGCTTACCGCAAAGGAAATGGAATATCACAAAAAAACAAAACTGCGCGATGTTGCGCTTCTGACATTACTGTTAGGGACAGGCATCCGCGTTTCAGAATGTGTCGGAATTGACTTAAATGACATTAATTTTGACGAGGGAGCTATCAAAATACGCCGCAAAGGTGGTTATGAAACGGTAATTTACTTTG
The DNA here is from genome assembly GCA_017476665.1 of Lachnospiraceae bacterium. Lineage (GTDB taxonomy): Bacteria > Bacillota > Clostridia > Lachnospirales > Lachnospiraceae > Acetatifactor. The sequence goes on from JAFUZJ010000058.1 coordinate 10,756, forward strand.
GGGAGGAAGTAGAAACCGCACTGTTGGACTATCTGGAAGAACGAGAGAATATTATCCCCTCCGAAGGACACGAAGAAGCACTGTTTCTTTCGCTTCAAAATAGAAGAATGGCTGTTCGATCTGTGGAAAAACTGGTCAAAAAATATGCATCCCGGGTCACCACCATAAAGAAAATCACACCGCACAAACTGCGTAGCACCTATGGCACGAATCTATATAAAGAAACCGGAGATATTTATCTGGTTGCTGACGTATTAGGACACAAAGATGTAAATACAACCCGAAAACATTATGCTGCCATCGAACAGGAAGGTCGCAGGCGTGCCGCAAAGGCGATCAAACTCCGCGAGGGCAGGCCCAACGATTAGACCGGTATGCCTTATCTTACAAATTCTGTTGAATAATAAGGAACCACAATCCTTTGTCCCGCACGGATTTCAGACGCATCATACAGGTTATTGATGCAGCAGACTTCATCAATATAGGCCTGCTTGGATTTATACTGATCATAGTCAATATAGCGATCTGCTATCGTCAATAAGGTTTCCCCGCCTTTTACAACGGTATCTGTATAATATTTATATGCCACCGGCGCATTATCGCTTGCTTTTGATGTGATACCGCGATAAGAGCAAATGCAAACCACCATCAACAACAACGCAGCCGTTATTGAGATCAATTTCTTCCGCTGCTCTCTCTGTCTGCGAAGCTTTCTCTTATACGCTCTCAGTTCGCTGTCTGTCATATCATAAATTCTCTTCGTATTGTTCATAAATAAACCTCCATCCATATTGCGGAACATTCGTTCGCAAACATCTGTTCTGATTGCTATTATATCGAACATATTTTCTTTTGTCAACACAAAAATCGAACATATTTTTGGAATATATGTTTGCTTTTTGAAAAATGCTGTGTTAAAATAAGAGAAACGGATCGTAAAGGAGGAATAAATAATGCCGGGAAAGATTACCCAAAAGCAACAGGAAATCTTAAATTATATCAAAGACGAAATATTAAAGAAAGGCTATCCGCCTACGGTTCGCGAGATATGTGAAACCGTAAATCTGCGCTCTACTTCTTCCGTGCACTCGCATTTGGAAACGCTGGAAAAGAACGGTTACATCCGTCGGGATCCTACCAAGCCTCGCGCAATTGAAATCTGTGATGACAGTTTTCAGATGGTTCGTACCGAGATGGTCAGCATTCCTGTTGTCGGTAATGTAGCCGCCGGTCAGCCAATTCTTGCGGAGGAGAATATTCAGGACTACTTCCCTGTTCCCGCTGATATGGTACCCCAAGGAGAATCCTTTATATTGAACGTGCGTGGAGATTCCATGATCAATGCCGGAATTTTCAGTGGCGACCGTGTTTTTGTACACGCCTGCAACACTGCAAACAATGGTTCCATCGTAGTTGCCCTGATCGATGACTCTGCAACTGTTAAGACTTTTTATCGGGAGAACGGTCATGTCCGGCTCCAACCCGAAAACGATTCCATGGATCCTATTATCGTTGACGATTGCCAGATCCTCGGCACCGTTTTTGGTGTGTTCCGCTTTTATAAATAGACCGTAACTATTAGGAATGATCCATAAAAAATAACCGGGAGAAACAAGCCCTGCTTCTCCCGGTCATTTTTTCCCATATCACTTACGGTTTATAAACCAGCAATTCAAAAATATCCCCATGACTCTCCAGATATTTGAGATAGATTTCCTCAAACGAATAGATCATATAATGATCCGAAAAGGTAAATACATCCTGCTTTAAATAGAAAATAACCTTATTGATAAATTTGTCAGGCTGCATCAGGTCTTCATCCGACACAAAGAATGGTCCCAACTTTTTATTTTCGGCAATTTTCTGCATTGCGTCACTGTTCGCACCTACTGTTTGCAGATTCACAATATCAATCAGATAATTGACCAGCTTTGCAAAAGTCGGCCAATCCCGTTTCAGCAATCCCTTTGCGTTCAGTGCCTGTGCCCGTTGTTCCAACTCGGATCCCTCAAACAGCATTAACAAAGGTGTATCTCCTGCGAATACGGGATATTCTTCTTTCCATTTGTCCGGAACCGACTCAAATTCCACAGGCACATATTCCAGCGCAAAACGACGTTTGAATGCGCTGTCCAATATAAAAATATTTTCATCAGCCGTATTCATCGTAGCAAGAATATTGAAGTTTGCCGGCAGCCAGATCTTTCCGTCATTTAATAATCTCTTCAGATTCGGATCCCTTGCCATAAAGGCGGATACATCCACATTCATGATCACATAGCGGGACTTACCGTCTTCCTGCCTGTCCAGAAGCTGGAACAGATCCCCAAAGATAGCCGGTGAATCACCACGATTGATCTCCTCTATGATCAGATAATATTTCTCTGCCGGATGATTAAACGCATCTTTCAGCAAGGCCGTAAACGGTCCGGCTGAGTAAACATAATCCAAGGGCTTGTCCAAAGACATCAAAGGCTTAATGGATCCTACAAAATCCTCATATTTATAAGTGGGATGAAAGATCATACGTCTGGTATGTTTATTTCTCTCTATCGGATCAGGATATTCCGCTTCCAGGATCTTGCTCACACGATAAGATTTTCCGGTACCGGGTGCCCCGTAAAAGATCATCTGCAACGGCTTCATCGGCACTTCTTCGTAATTGGATTCTTTTCCTCTGAATTCGGTATAACCTGTACGATTATTCTTGGAAAAGAAACCGTTTTCAATTTCCGGATTATTTACAATACCGCCGTCCTTCAGAAAGGTTTGATATAATCTCAGCGCAACGCCAAAAGTACCGTTTCCGTTTTCCCGATTAACCTCATCATAATCTTTTGCAGTAATGATCCTTTTATATAGCGCCTCATATTCCGCCAGATCGCTGACGCCAAACAGATTTCCCGCGATTGGCGGAACCATTTTGTGGCATGCTGTTCTCAACGCATAACTGTATGAGATGATCACATTATCCGTATATTTGCGCACGCCATTCTCCAGGATCTGCGCCCGCATCCATTCCCGAAAAACTCTTTCCTGTTCTGACGGTGTTGTACTCATGCTCTCTTTGCCCCCTCCTTACCCTCTGCTCAGCCTAAATCCTGTCCGAAACGAACGTTTATATATGCCAGAATTTCATCCACACATCGTTCAAATCCCAATTTAGAACTGTCCAGACACAAGTCATAGTTTCTTGCATCTGTCCACTCCCTTCCGGTATGATACTTATAATATCCGGCACGCTGTCTGTCCGTTTTTGCAATCAGTTTTTCCAGTTCTTTTTCGTTCAGGCTGTGCTTCTTTCCTGCCTGCAGCACACAGAAATCATGAGGCGCATGTACAAAAACGCTGAGTACATTGTCATAATCCTTCAAAACATAATCCGCACATCTGCCAATAATGACACAGGACTGCTGTTCCGCAAGTTCCCGGATAATCTTGGCCTGATAATTGAAAAGATTGTCGCTGGAAGTGAAATCATCACTGTCCGGCGTGATCAGTTCCCCGCTGTAAACATTCTTTACAATGCTCATCAGCAATGAATTTTTGACCTTTTCATCCGCGTCGGCAAACAGGCCTTCACTGATTCCGCTTTCATCGCTTGCCATCCGCATCAGCTCTTTGTCGTAAAAAGGCACCTGCATCCGCTCGGCCAACATCTTTCCAATTGTTTTTCCACCGCTTCCATACTGTCTTGCTATGGTGATCACAATTTTTTTATCCATGCCTTCACCCCCTGAAATATTTCTATCATTTATTCCCCAAGATATGCCTTTTTAATTGCATCGTTCTCCAACAGATCCGAAGCTTTCCCCTCCAGAACAATCTTTCCTGTCTCCAATACGTACGCCCGGTCTGCAATGGAAAGTGCTTTCTTTGCGTTCTGCTCCACCAAAAGTACGGTTGTACCGCTTTTACTGACTTGCTGTATGATATCAAAAATTTCATTTACAAAGATAGGAGAAAGACCCATGGAGGGCTCATCCATCAGAATAATGCTCGGATGACTCATCAAGGCGCGTCCCATGGCGAGCATCTGCTGTTCTCCGCCGCTCAAGGTTCCTGCCAGCTGATTCTGACGTTCCTTCAGACGGGGAAAGCGTTCAAATACCATCTCCAGAGTCTGTTGAATCTCCTCTTTATCCTTGCGGGTATAAGCCCCCATTTTCAGATTCTGCAGCACGGTAAGCTGCGCAAACACTCTTCTCCCTTCCGGAACATGTGCCATTCCCATGGACACGATCTTATGACCGGGAATCTTTGTAATGTCTTTTTCCTCGAAGATCACGCTGCCGCTCTTGGGAGCGATCAAGCCGGAAACGGTATGTAAAATTGTCGTTTTCCCGGCTCCGTTGGCTCCGATCAGTGCGATTACCTCGCCTTTATCTACATGAAAGGATACTCCCTTGATCGCAAGGATCACACCATATGCGACCTGAATATCCTTCACTTCAAGCATTGCCATTCTCTTTTCCTCCTACTCTCCCAGATATGCCTTGATCACCTGAGGGTCATTCAGGACATCTGCAGTCTTCCCCTGTGCGAGCACTTGTCCGAAATTAAGCACTGTCAGTTCCTCGCAGATTCCGGAAACCAACTTCATATCATGCTCGATCAACAGAACCGTCATTTTAAATTCATCCCGCACAAAATGAATGGTATCCATCAATTCTTTGGTTTCATTGGGATTCATTCCTGCCGCCGGCTCATCCAGGAGCAACAGCTTCGGATTGGTGGCAAGCGCTCTGGCAATCTCTAATTTTCTCTGCTTTCCATAAGGCAGATTGGAAGATAAAAATTCAGCCTCTCCGTCCAGATCAAATACTTTTAAAAGTTCCATCGCACGTTCATTCATTTCCTTCTCCACTTTAAAATACCTGGGAAGCCTGAAAATGCCTGTTAGTGTAGAATACTGCATCTGATTGTGCAGACCGATCTTCACATTGTCCAACACACTCTGATCTTTAAACAGACGGATATTCTGAAATGTTCTTGCTATCCCTGCCTTATTGATCTCCATGGTCTTTTTTCCGGTAATGTCAATGCCATCAAGCCGGATACTGCCGCTGTCCGGAACATAGACACCGGTCAAAAGATTAAATACAGTTGTCTTTCCCGCGCCATTGGGACCGATCAGACCATATAATTGTCCCTTTTTGATGGAAATATGGAAATCATCCACCGCCCGCAGACCGCCAAAGGAGATTCCTAAGTCTTTTACTTCTAACATAGCCGTCGCATCCATTGCTTAAGCCTCCTCCTTTGTCTGATTTTTCTTTACAAACTTCTCTGCCAGGCGCTTTCTCATTTCAATACTTTTCGGCGCCCAGTTGAACAGCATCATCACGATCAAAACAATAGAATAAATAAGCATACGATAATCTTTCAGGCCTCTGAGCACTTCGGGCAACAGCGTCAATAATACCGCAGCGATCACGGAGCCTCGCAGACTGCCCATGCCGCCCAGCACAACGAACACCAGGATCATAATGGACATGTTATAGCCGAAATTCGTAGGAGTTGCCGTAACCGTAGAAAGATTATGGGCATAGAGCACACCGCCGGCTCCGGCAATAGCCGCCGAGATCGTAAATGCCATCAGCTTATACTTTGTAATATTGATTCCCACAGAATCCGCCGCGATATGATTGTCGCGGATTGCCATGATCGCACGGCCGCTCCGGGAATTGACCAGATTGTACACAATAATCAGTGCGATCAGGATCAACACGATACCGATCGTAAAATTGGAAAGGTTGGGAATCCGGTTGATTCCCTTTGCCCCATTGATCAGCCAGATACCGTTGCTGTCATCAAAACTCATTTTCTTCGTATCGGAAAAAGCAAAATGATATCCGTTGTCATCCCTCGCCACATACAATACATTCACAATATTCTTGATGATCTCTCCGAAGGCCAATGTCACAATGGCAAGATAATCACCTTTCAATCGCAAAACAGGCACTGCGATCAAAAATCCAAAAACGGAAGCCATGATCACACCTGTAACCAGGGCAATCACAAAAAGCAGCAGGTTGCTCTGTATGCTGTCCCGCAAAGCTTTTGAGACAAAAGCGCTTGTGAACGCGCCTACACACATAAATCCGGCATGTCCCAGACTGAGTTCTCCCAGATAGCCAACGCAGAGGTTCAATCCGATCGCAACCAGGGAATAGACACACATCGGAACCAATAAGCCTTGGATCAGGGAAGATACATGCCCTCCCTTCAGCAGGATCTGCATTACAATATAGACCAAAATTACAAGTGCATAAGTAATAAAGGCATCTTTTGAAGATTTTTTGATGGATTTTAAATTTAATTTTGCCATGATGCCCTCCTCAGACTTTCTCGTGAATCTTTTTGCCCAAAATGCCAGTAGGTTTTACGAGCAAAACAACGATCAGCACCGCGAAAACGATCGCATCCGACAACTGGGAAGAGATATAAGCACGCCCCAGGATTTCTATGATGCCCAGTAAGATACCGCCGATAAAGGCGCCCGGAATGGAACCGATACCGCCAAATACAGCTGCGGTAAAAGCTTTGATACCCGGCATAGAACCGGTATAAGGCGTCAGAGTCGGATAGGCGGAACAAAACAGCACACCCGCGATTGCCGCAAGCCCGGAACCGATGGCAAAGGTAAGGGAAATTGTTCCGTTTACATTCACGCCCATAAGCTGCGCCGCATCCTTGTCCTCAGACACCGCAAGCATAGCCTGTCCGGCTTTGGTATTCTTGATAAACCAGGTCAGGATCAGCATGATCACAATACATACCACAACCGTCACAATGGTGGTACCGGAGATTTTTAACGCTCCGTCCGCCAGCGTGATGCCGGGTACATTTACCACATTGGAGAAAGATTTCGTATTTGCCCCGAACAATAAGAGCGCCGCATTCTGCAGAAAATAACTCACGCCGATGGCCGTGATCAGCACAGCCAGGGAAGTGGCACGTCTAAGCGGCTTATATGCAATCTTTTCGATCGTAATGCCCAGCAATGTGCAGACCACCACCGACAAAGCCACTGAAATATACGGATTCATGCCATATCTGGTCATGGTAAGAAACACGGTGTAACAGCCGATCATAATGACATCACCATGGGCAAAATTCAACATTTTTGCAATACCGTACACCATTGTATAGCCCAGCGCAATGATTGCATAAACGCTGCCCAGGCCGATACCGTTTATCAGATAGATCAAAAAATTCATTGTTGTACCCTCATCTTTCCAATAATCCCACCTATTTTACCACAAAATCCGGCTTTATACAACACCTAAAAGAAAAGGCTGCAGTCCGCCATACCTGCGGCCTGCAGCCAACCCTTATACAATGTTTTCGCAAACAAAAACCATATCCATCAATTACTCAACAGATGCATAAGCGCCATCTTTGATTATAATAGCCATAGGAGCTTTGGAAACCTCGCCGGATGCCTCCCATGTCATGCTCTTGCCTGCACCTGTAATACCATTGTATGTGATCGAGGTAATGGCACTCTTTAACGCATCACCGATCTCCTTTACGCTCTGGTCAGGAGTCACGCCTGCCTCCTCGATAGCTGCCTTGATAATATAAATGGCATCATAGCCGTCTGCCGCAAACTGGATGGGTGTCTCACCATAGTTCTTCTGGTAAGTATCTACAAACTTAACCGTTGCAGCATCCGTTGCATCCGCCGCGAAAGGAGTCAGCATGTAAAGCCCCTCAGCCAGCTTGGTATCAAAGTTCTCAGCGCTCAGAATTCCATCCATACCGTCCACACCAAAGAAAATCGGAGCATAACCCATATTGTTTGCCTGAGTCAGAACAAGAGAAGCCTCTGTGTAATAGAAAGGCATAAATACCAGCTCAGCGCCGGCGGACTGACACTTTTGAAGCTGTGTGGAGAAATCTGTCTTGGTAGCCTCAGTGAACGCCTCCTCTGCGACGATCTCCAGTCCCTTGACAGTCGCTTCCTTCACAAAAGTATCCTTGATACCGGAAGAATACACATCAGAGCTGTCGTAAATAATACCGATCTTGGAAGCCAGCTTTTTCTCAGAGATGTACTCTGCTGACTTTGTACCCTGGTTAGGGTCAGTAAAACATACCTGGAATACATTGTCATTGTAAACAGCATCCACGGAAGACGCAGAGGGCGTCAACTGGAACATACCGTCAGCTGCAGTCTTGTCTGCTACTGCCACGCAAGGGGTGGACGTAACGGTACCCATCAGGATCTGCATGCCCTGATCCTTCAGAGAGTTGTAAGCATTTACGGATTTCTGCGGATCATGCTCGTCATCCTCTTTTAAAAACTTGATCTGTGCGCCGTTAATACCGCCTGCTGCATTGATCTCATCCACAGCAATCTGTGCACCGTTCATTGCTGCGTTACCATAAATTGCAGCACCGCCGGTCAGGGGTCCGATACCGCCAATCACAAATGTACCAACTGTCTGATCTGCACCGGTATTGCCTGTCGCTTCACTGCTTGCTGCCGCATTGTTGTTTGCTGCGCTGGAAGCTGCCTGACTGCCGTCGGAAGCATTACCGCCGCATGCAGCCATAGCCAGTACCATTGCGGACGCCACAGCAGCACTTACTACTTTGTTGAATCTTTTCATAATTTTTCCTCCTCTACGCATGTGTTTTCGACGCACATGTATCTATTTAATAATTGCATAATTGTATACAATTATTCTTTCAGAGGATATACCAAAATCTAGCGTTTGTCAATCATTTCTTTTCAATTTATTGTACTTTTTGATAAATTTCACAGATTACATTTCCGTATGACTGTATCTGATCCGTTATTTTATACTCCTGTTTGATCCATTTATAGTCTGATGCTGCATACATATAAGCATATGTCGGGTTAATGATCAGATATTCTGCCTCATTCCAGTTTTCACAAAGCGAAATACGCATTCTCTGTTTGCCCCTTATCGCATACAGCTGTGCCTCCAAGCCCCAATAGGCAGGATTGGAAATTGTCCCTACTGATATATCCTTGCCTTCTGTACGATCCAGGATACGCTCGTAGGCCTGTTTAAACGCCATATCCCAATAGTCAAGTTCATAGTTTGTCTCCACCTGTTTCCCTGCAAGACAGTTGTAAAATGCATATTCGTAGGGATGATTCCCCAAAACACTTCCTGCCAGCAGCAAGCAATATCCTCCCATAAGAAAAACAACTGCTTTCTGTTTTTTTCCTCGTTGCAGTAAAAAAGAGATACCCTGCGCTGCCCCGAGCAAGATCGCGGCATAAAAGAAATAAAAATGCCTCCATCCGTTATAGTCCGGGGTCCTGTTCCACACTGCATATATTACAGGGATAAGACAAGCCGCTATACCTGTGACAATATACCCCGTCGTTCCCGCCGCTTCCCGGGGATTCCCCACTATTTTAACAACCATGTCAATCCCGCCGAGTATCGTCAGACCAAGAATACCGATCGGCGTTGTAAGCAGGATAATGGTCGGCAGATAAGCCCTTGACATACCTGTCGTGGTTTTATTATATAATTGCCCCCTGAAGAGTACATAATCATTCCACCAGAAGTTTTTAGCACTATCAATCAGATATTTCCAAAATTCAATCACTCCGGATGCGCTCGCAGGCGTGATGATTCGGTATACCGCAAACCACAAACCAATACAAAGTATCATTTTTACTGCTGTTTCCCAATGAAATCTATGATCCATGATCAGCATGATCAGAACATAAATCCCAATCATCCCCCAAATAAATGCACCTATGATCTTTGCGTTTGTGGCAAAACTACCGATGACGGCAAACAGGATCACCCATTTCCAGCGAACCTCCTGATACAGTTTTCTTCCGAAAAAAAGGATTCCCAACGTAAGAGATAACAGAATCATGTCCTTATTATTGTAATGGCTTTCAGCAAACATCCTTGGCGAGAAATAATACAGAAGCGTTCCTAACACCGCCACTCTTCTGTCCGGAAAAATATCCCGAAGCAGATAAAAAAGTGCTGTCAGTCCACCCATACATAACAAATAGATATATGCCTGCCAAATTATGTTGCCGATATAGGGAGACTTTTGATTCAAATAAAAGACAAAAAACATGGGATAATAAATCGCCATCCCATTATACTTATCTATATTCTCTTCTATGCCTATCACACCGGCATGATCTAAATCTGCATATAATCCGGTATGTTCCAATCGAAAATGTTGTAAGTATCCTTTGACATTGGAATAAAGGATCAATTGCTCGGCATCCTGATCAAGATGTACACCATAAGCAAATCCACCGAATATAAAGCCAAAGATCAGTAATACACACAGCATTTGTCGATCAGATATATATTTTATTTTTCTTATTTGTTCCAAGATTATTAACTCTACACTTTCCGTATTTTGATTTTCTGACTTTTTCAATTTTCTCATATTTTATCATATTTCCATTTGGGATACAAGAATTGACAAAGGATTGCAAAAACGCTACTATAAATATATATTTGGGTATTATACCAAACAATATGATTACGAACGACATGAGGGGGATTTTATGCGCAAGATTTTTTTGAACTGTCGCACAGACAGCCTTGACGAATACAGAGATGTGGCGAAATTTGCGTCCGAAAACGGTTTTACACATATGGTGATCAGTCAGGTGGAGCCCAGCATGTGGCAATGGGACAGAGACCGCAGGGATCCGTATTCCAACTGGAGTATGTTTCAGAGCGCTCTCTTTAAGATCGTGGTCCCCCAAAAATTAAAAGAATTTCTGCCTGAGGATTATGCCGCAAAAAATTTTGATACATTTGTAAAAAGAGCTGAAATTTTAAAAGAATACGGTTTAAAGGCTGTCTATGTAGGCTGCGAACCTGCGTGGCTGCCCGAGGAGGTTTATCGCAGCCATCCCGCCTGGCGAGGTCCCAGATGCGACCAGCCCAGACGATCCCGTCATGAGTACTATGCTCCCTGCACGGACAATCCGGAAGTTGTGGAGCTTTACAGGGAATGCATTCATAAATTATGCAGTATTATACCGATTGAATATTTTGAGTTTCTCACAAACGACTCCGGCAGCGGTATCTGTTGGAGCGAACGTCTGTATCCCGGCGCCAACGGGCCGGCAAGCTGCAGGCATTTGTCCGTGGCTGACCGTGCCGTTCACTTTCTGAGTGTGATCCAGGATGCTGCCAAAGAGGTTGGCGTCAATGCCGAGGTTGGATATCACAGAAATTTTGTACCCACAGAGATTGCCGCCGTAGCAGCACGCCTGAAACCCGGACAGTTCTGCGGTATGTATACCCATCAGGGAAAATGCGGTACCCGGGAAGTCCATAGCGATGCGGTCAGATCCTATGACGGCACTACCGCTCTTGTGGGAATTCCCCTGACCGTCCGTTTTGTGAACATGATGCAGGATACTGTGGATGATGAAACAGGAAATGTTTACTACTGGCTCTCTTCTGCCAAAACAAAGGAATATTTCGAAGTGATCCGCGCCTGCAAGGGCAGGCTTCAGAAAACCGTGACCAGCAAATACGCATGTCTGAAAGAGGCCGCCGCCGCTTTGATCGGCGCAAAATATGCCGACAACCTCGTAAATATCTGGGAGCAGATCGGTTACGCAGAAGACAGGCTGGCATATTTGAACCGCGGCGGTCACATTTTAAATCTCGGCACCATACAACAGCGCTGGCTCACCAGACCGCTTGTGGTATTTCCGGAGGAATTGCTTCCGGAAGAAAAAGCTTATTACAGAGATTTCCAATTCCAGGCAAGAACTGAGGCCGATGCCGACCGACTGAATGATATGCAGGCAACCGTATGGTGCGCCGGAGAATCCGCGCGATGGATGCTCTGGCAGAATCTGGAATATGCCGAAAAGCCGCTGGATAAAGCAATTGCCATGATCGATGAACTGCTGCAGGCAGCGGATATCGGCGATTATGCCTTTGATCTGCAGGAATTAAAACTGAAGCTGCGCATGTACAAATGCATTATGATCAACGCAAATAATGTCATTCATTTTCAGTCCATTTTGGATCGGACCGACAAAACTGCCGGTGTGGAGGATCAAACGCTTGCCATCGAAGAACAGGGGGATCCCAGATATTATAAAATGGAGGGCATTATCCGCGAAGAGATCGACAATACCTATGAGATGATCTCCATATTGGATGAGGCCAGAACTCCGATCCTCTCCTGCACACCCACAGTGGAATCAAAATACATCATGAAATTCGGTCCGGACGTCCGCAGGGACCTTTGTAAAAAAATCGAGATCATGCTCCAACACAAATCGGATCTGAACAGACTCTATCGCAGCTATAATCTTTAAAAAAAGAAACCCTTCGCAGGAAAATCGAAGGGTTTCTTTTCCATTTTTTTCAGCATACATATTTTTCTTCATTCGGGAAATGCTATCATCGTACGTCAAATATAAATTTCAAAATGTAAAAAGAAACGCGAGGGAGAAAACATGGGAAATAAATATCTTGACTACACAGCACTGACGATCGCCATCGTAGGTGCCATCGTGTGGGGACTGATCGGACTCTTCCGTTTTGATCTGGTCGCCTTCCTGTTCGGGGATATGTCCTGGATCTCACGTATTGTGTACGTTCTGGTCGGACTTTGTGGACTTTACCTGCTGACTTTCTATATGAAGGTCGATGAGGGGTCTGCAAGATAACATCTCCCCAAAAGAAAAGAGGGTGTCTCACCAATCCGGTGCGGCACCCCTTACATATTTTTAAATATTCACTTCCTTACCGTCTCTCCACAAGCGTTCCAGATCATAGAGCAAACGATTTTCTTTATCAAAAATATGCACGATCAGATCCCCGAAATCCATCAGGATCCAATTGGCCGTCTCATAGCCTTCGATCTGTTTGACGGGATATCCGGCCCGTCCCAGCTTCTCCTCCACATTGTCGCAGATCGCCTGTATCTGGCTGCGGTTGGTACCGCCGCCGATCAGAAAATAATCCGCCACCACCGACACCTCACTGATGTCAATTGCGCGAATATCCTCCGCTTTTTTGTCCTCCATCGCCTCAACCGCCAGCTGAAGCAATGTTTTGTCATTCTTCTCTTTATTTTCCATATGGTTTCCTTTCTATTTGCTGTAGTACTCCAAGGTTTCCCTGGTCATAGGATCAATCTCGCCGCCTTTGGTCTCCAGATAATGCAGCGTATCCTCCAGGATCTGCCTGACCGCTGCATCCAGATCCTTGAATGCCAATGTTCTGATCTGGGCCAGGTTCTCGGCTCTGTTACGCCCCGGCTCAATGTAATCCGCCACAAAAACAATCTTCTCCAAAAGACTCATTCCGGGCCTTCCGGTGGTATGATTCCAGATGGCGCAGATCACGTCTCTGTCATCCACATCGTATTCTTCTTTTGCAAGATAAGATCCTGCCTTCGCGTGCAAAAGCGAAGGATTTCTGCGCTCCATATCACTGATATCCACATGATATTTTTCACAGACCGCGATCATTTTATCCCCGGACATACATTTGGCACAGTCATGTAAAAGTCCGGCCAGCTGCGCCTTCTGAATGGAAGCACCATACCGCATGGCAAGCGCCGCGGCAGTAAACTCCACCCCCAATGTATGTTCATATCGCTTCGAATCCAGGGTTTTTTCCATTGCTTTTCTGATTTTTCTAAGATCGATCATTCCTGTAAAACCCCTTTTTTTCAATATAAAAACGAACGTTTTCCGGCACCATATACCGGATGCTCTCTCCTTTTTTTACCCTGTTCCGGATATCCGTTGAGGACAATTCCAGATTCCGGAAAGGCAACAGTACGATCTGAGCCCCCTGTGCCTGATACTTTTCTTCCAACTGTTTCTTTTTATGGGTCATATCGGTCAGATCCGCATCTCCACGGACAGATGCCACCAGCGTACAGTTTGCAAAAATGCGTTCCGGACTTCGCCATGTTTCAATCGTATAAAGACAGTCTGCACCGCAGAGAAAGAAATACGTATTTTTCGGATTGTTCTCCCGCAATTCCTCCAATGTTTCGTAGGTGTAGGTAGCACCTTCCCGCTTTACCTCCAGATCCAGACAGCGGAACCGTGGATTCCCTTCCAGCGCCAGCGCGGTCATTTCCAGACGTTCCCCAGCCGAAGGCATCCCCGCGTCCCTTGCAGCCGCCGCCTTCATATAAGAAACTCCCGTTGGAATGAACCAGACTTCGTCCAGCCCCATTTCCTCTCTTGCATACTCCGCCAACATCAGATGTCCGATATGGATTGGATTAAATGTTCCGCCCATGATACCGATTTTGCTCATAGCCGCCTCCCACAAAGCTTATTTCGGAAGCACAATCTTAGGCTTATCCTTGTCCGGCTTATACAATACGATCTTGCGTCCGATCACCTGGACCACCTGAGAATGGGTACGCTCCGCCACCGCTTCCGCAATTGCTTTCGGATCATCCAGGCAGTTTTTCAAGACCGCAACCTTAATCAATTCATTATTATTAAAACATTCTCCCACCGCTTCTGTCAACTCCGGTGTCAGACTGGATTTTCCGATCTGAAATACCGGATCCAGATTGCTGGCAAGGCTTTTTAAATACGCTCTCTGCTTACTTGTCATATCTGCTCCCTTATTTATAATAATCAAACTTCAGGCCGTACATCCGCACGGTATCTCCCTCTGAAATACCAAGCGCCTCCAGCTCGTCCAAAATGCCGGTATCCTTGAGGAAATTCTGAAAAAAGCGGAATCCCCTCTCGCTCTCCAGATTGGTATATCCCAGCATTTTCTCGATTCGAGGGCCTTCGATCACATATTCGTCCTCTTCTTTGTCATACCTGACGGTATGCGGCTCATCCGAATCCGCAAATTTTAATTCCGGGAAATACTCCGGCTCAAATACCGTAGGCTCCTCCCCGATTTCCGAAAGCATCTCATTTACGCGATACAGCAACGGCTTCACGCCCTCTCCGGTCACCGCAGAAATAGGGAAAACCTGAATGCCCTTCGGTTCAAATTCTGCTTTGATCTTTGCGATAGGGTCTTCTCCATCCTGATAAATGGCATCAATCTTGTTGGCTGCGATCACCTGCGGCCGCCCTGCAATCTCGGGATTATAAGCCTCCAGCTCTTTGTTGATGGCATAGATATCCGTAATCGGGTCCCGTCCCTCCGTACCGGCAGCATCCACAATATGAATGATCACCTTGGTGCGTTCGATATGGCGCAGGAATTCATGCCCCAATCCGATTCCTTCCGATGCCCCTTCAATCAGTCCCGGAATATCTGCGATCACAAATCCGCCGGTCCCTTCCAGATCCACCACACCCAGATTAGGATTCAGGGTTGTAAAGTGGTAATTAGCAATCTTCGGTTTCGCATTGGTCACACGGGATAAAAAGGTCGATTTTCCCACATTGGGGAATCCAACCAATCCCACATCCGCAATTACCTTTAATTCCAGGATCAGTTCCAATTCCTTGGCCGGCTGACCAGGCTGTGCGTATTTCGGCGCCTGCATGGTACTGGTGGCATAATGCTGATTGCCGTTTCCGCCGCGTCCACCTTTCAACAGCACTACATGTCTGTTCTCCCCGGACATATCAACGATCACCTGACCGCTCTCGGCTTCTTTGATCACAGTTCCCTCCGGAACTTTGATCACGATATCACTGCCATCCTTGCCGCGGCAGTTCTTCTTGCCGCCTTCTTCCCCGTCTACAGCCTTATACTTCCGCACGTGTCTGAAATCGATCAAGGTGTTTAACCCTTCATCGACCTCAAAAATAACGTCGCCTCCGCGTCCGCCGTCTCCGCCGTCCGGTCCCCCGTTCGGTACATATTTTTCCCGGCGAAATGACACATGACCGTCACCGCCTTTGCCGCTCCGCACATAGATTCTTGCTCTGTCTGCAAACATCTGAAACTCCTTTTCCCATGTAAAAACCAAAAAGGGCTTCAAACACTGTAGGTTTGAAGCCCTGTCAGATCTTATTGCTCTACCGGATATACGGAAGCCTGCTTCTTGTCACGGCCCTTTCTCTCGAAACGAAGAACACCGTCAACCAGTGCATACAGGGTATCATCACCGCCGATCCCTACATTTACACCGGGATGGATCTTGGTTCCGCGCTGTCTGTAAAGAATGTTGCCAGCCTTTACAAACTGTCCGTCAGCACGCTTTGCGCCTAATCTCTTGGCCTCGGAATCTCTACCGTTCTTGGTAGAACCTACTCCCTTTTTATGAGCGAAAAATTGAAGGTTCAAATTCAACATGGTCTACACCTCCTTAAACTTTACTTGTAAATACTTCCTCCCGTACTCTTTGCCGAGCGTCTCCAGCGAATACACCAGAGAATCCAGCAAAAATACGGACTTTTCCTGCAGGGGTTTCTCTCCGGGGAAATCGAACTTCATAAAGCCCGTCTCCTCATTGACAGTCTCGGTGAACTTCTCTCCGGCCAATCCCTCCAAAGAATTCATGGCACTGATCACAAGCACCGATATCGCCGCGCAGACGATGTCATCGCCCCGCTTTGCGTACCCCGCATGCCCCATACAGATGATCTGTCTGTATGCGCCTTTTTGATCTTTCACGATCTCAATCGTGGTCATTCCAAATCCGCTTCTTTCAATCAGATTGATGCAACATTCAATTATGCATTGATCTTGTCAATCTTCACCTGAGTGTATGCTTGTCTGTGACCATTCTTCTTGTGGTAGCCGGTTTTTCTCTTGTACTTGTATACAATAACCTTCTTGCCACGTCCCTGCTCCATAACGGTAGCGCTGACACTTGCTTTTGCAACTGCGTCGCCCACCTTCAGGGAACCGTCACTTACTGCAATCACCTGGTCAAAAGTAACAGTATTGCCAGCCTCTGCGTCGAGCTTCTCAACCTTGATGATATCGCCCTCAGAAACCTTGTACTGCTTTCCGCCTGTTGCAATAATTGCGTACATATTAAGGCACCTCCTTCACAGAACACCTGCCGGCTTTTCGCCGTGCACCGTTCCAAACTCGCTAACTTTGGTGGTATCCGAACAGCTTCTCATTGTTTCAGGACACACTTCTACCTAGTTACGCGGCATACCATTGAATAATAGCATGTATCTTCCGGAAAAGTCAATAGTTTTTTATATTTTATTTTTTCTTTCGTTTTGCACTCGGTCGGTGTCCCGCATTTTCCCGTTTTTTCCCATGTTCGGTATTCCCGTGTTCTGCATTTCCGCGTTCCAGGCTTCCGCGGTCCGGGCTCCCGCCTTCCAGTTCCCGCCACTCCTGCTCCAGGATCAGCCGCTCCATGTAGGTATTCACTGAAATATTCCGCGCCCTCGCCTGTTTTTGGAGCATCTCACAGACATCCGGCGCAAAAATGGTCTTCACCTCATCCGTCCGCAATCTCGCATAATACTCCACAAATCCCGCACTGATCACACCGGTGGGGATTGCCACCACACACACGCCCAAAAGTGCGATCAGGATTGCCGCCACACGCCCGCCCAGCGTAATGGGATACATATCACCATATCCCACGGTCAACACCGTAGACATCGCCCACCACATGCCGGAAAACGCATTGTCAAATACCTCCGGCTGGGCCTCATGTTCAAATCCGTACATGCACAAGGACGCCCCCAGCATCAGCATAAAGATCATAAACAGGGACGAAATGATCTGGTTCAGCTTCTCTTTCAAAACCTCTGCCAGCACATTAAACGCGTCAAAGCTCTGATTCACCTTAAACAGCCTGAGGATCCGCACCACCCGGATCATTCTCAGAACGATCGCGCCGTTGGAATACAACACCGAGAAATAAGATACAATCGTCAGAAAGTCCACGATCCCATAAAAAGAAAAAAGAAACCGATTGACCGCCTCTCCTTTTCCGCAGTCCGGGTACAGATACTCACTGGTCCAAATGCGCAGGATATACTCCACCATAAATACCAGAATGGTGAAAAGTTCTATGGCATCCATAACCGCTTTGTATGACGCAAACTCATCGAAGGTCTCCAGGAATGTCACAGCAATACTCAAAATGATCATGCAGACAATAAAGATATCAAAAATCGTGCTGGGAATATCTTCTCTGGAACCGATCTGGATGATGTCAAATATTCGTTTTTTATATTTTTCTATCTTAGCCATTGTGCAGTCTCTCTGATTTTAATGCGCTCTATTTATGATACTTCTCATAATCAAAATTGGCGGCAAGCAACTCACGCCAATATTGCTCATCTTCCTTTGATAAATTAGAAAAGTCTGTATTCCACAGATCTGTTTGATATTTCTCCTTAGCTTCCTTCGTGAGATATACGGTAAGCCAGGCCTCCAATTTCATCGAGGCAAATCCAATAAAATCATCCGGTGAAAAATGTATGCTTTCTCTTTTCTTACGAGGTCTTTTGATATAATACAAGTCTCCGTCAACAAATCCATAAGCAATGGAAGTGAAGTGCTTATAATAAGCATCCTGTTTTTTTATATGTTCTTTCAATATTTTACCAGTGTCTTTTTCTACTGTCTTCCAAGACACCTCAGCACTACCTATCACGAAAGCTGCATCACGTCCTATGATCAGAGAATCCTCATCAAAACATGCTTCGATCGTATAGTTATTCTCATCTTCATAAAAGTTGAATAATAGTGATGTGTATTCACTAAGATTGTTTTCTTCGATTGCTTTAAAAAATGTTTCAAGCATAAGGATACCTTCAAATATCAAAACTAATTATTGTGCAACTTCTCCACAAAATCCGGCAGATCAAAGCCCTCATCCTTATGCGCCAGGAACAATGTGCCCCGGTTCTCCCCCGCAAGGATTTCATGGATCACACCGATGTCCTTGCTGTTGGCAATCACCATATCCACATTGGACTTGGTGGCAATCTTCGCCGCGATCATCTTGGTATTCATACCGCCGGTGCCCACATTGCTGCCGGTGCTGCCCTTGCCCATATTCATAAATTCTTCCGTCAGTTCGTCCACCTGCTCGATAAACTTTGCCTCCGGATTTCTGCGGGGATCATCCGTATAAAGTCCGTCAATATCGGAAAGCAGGATCAACAGATCCGCATCCACCAGCGCTGCCACGATTGCGGAAAGAGTATCGTTGTCACCGATTTCAATCTCATAAGTCGCAACCGTGTCGTTCTCATTCACTACAGGGATTGCTCCCAGTTTCAATAACTCTCTGAAGGTATTGTGCGCGTTATAGCGGTTCAAAGTATCCACGATCGTATTGCGCGTCATCAAGATCTGCGCCGCCACCTGATTGTACTCCGCAAATAAACGCTGGTATGCCATCATCAGTCTGGCCTGTCCCACCGCGGAACATGCCTGCTTGATCGCCAGAAGCTCCGCATCCGTCTGCGCCTTGATCTCCTTCAACTGAATTGCCTGCCTGCCCGCCGCAATGGCACCGGAAGACACCAGCACCACTTCCTTACCCTGATTACGGATATCGGCAAGCTCCCGCACCAACTTCTCCATGCGGATATAATCCATGTCCCCTGTCTCCGCGTGCTGCAGGGACGATGAACCGATCTTCACGACAATTCTTTTTTTATCTTTCAAAAATTCACGTGAATTACTCATTTTCTCTATATTAGCCTTTCTATGCTTTGAGGTATTTTTCTCTTTCTGCTTTCTTCCCAATCGACATTGTAATTTCTTCCGGTGCTTTTGTCAAATATGTTATTCGAACCATATCCCATTATATCACGCTATCTCTTCTCATATACCGTCAGGTAATAATCCACCCCGACCTCCAGTTCATACAGCGCGATCCAGTCCTCCGCATTCACCGACATCAGATAATTCTTCGACACAGGGCTCCCCAGTGTATTCGTATCCGCCACATCGACTCTCACATACTCCTTTGTCCTGTCGCCAAGCAGCAGCTCGCACAGCTCGCTCAATCGAATCTGATTCGTTGTGACCGCGCTGTTTCTGCACTCGTATCCTTTGCCCTGCACATAGCCTCGGGCCGTGTCAAGTCCGGCACACATCTGCTTATAAGTATCTTCCTTCGCACAAAAGATAAACCTGGGAATATCCACATTGATCCCGTTTGTCACATCGAGATGCGCATCGGCGTACCCGCCATACACCCTGTCATACAGATCGTCCTGCGTTTCAATCATGCCTGCCGCATCCGGCAGGTACACCAATAAAATATAGTCATCTGCTTCCTGCGGCTGAAATGTGGTGAGCCGTTCGGCCTGTCCGCCATGCTCCTCTATAATATCACGCATGACTTCAAAGTTTGCTTCGTATTTCTGTGCCAGCTCCCGATAGTTTTTGATCCGATCGTCATAGGCCTCCAGCTTCCCCCGCGGCGAATGATGAATATAAACCGTATAGGCGTAATCGATCTGCTTATCATAAAGGTTATACTCGTGATAATAGGAGTCGCCGTAAGTATCTCCTCTGACAGGCGCCTCCTCTTCCCTGACGCCCCAAATTCCCGAAGAAATGGTAACATATTTTCTCTCCGAAAGGATCTGCATATCCATGGATATCAGATTTTCCCGATATTCCTGTTCAAACTGCTGATTATATTGCTTCACCTGATGGACATGCCACGCGATCAGACAGCCCGTCCCCACAATTGCCAGAACGATGCAGACCACGAACGTACTGACAATTAGGATAATTGCCTTCTTATTCATTTTCTGTCCTCTTGCTCATTCTCCAAAATCCGATCACGCCAATGATAAAGATAAAGATGGAAATGAATTGCGCCGTAGAGAATACCCCGACCGCTCCTCTATGGTCATTGCGCAGGAACTCCACACAGGTCCTGCCGACGCTGTAGAGAATCATATACAAAAAGCCGACCTGCCCCTGCTTTCTCGGCTTTCGGGCATACCACATCAGGATCCCAGCGATCACAAACATCCCCGCAGAAGATATCAGCTGCGTCGGGATCAGCCGCACCCCGTTGGGCGCATAGTGGGAATGAGTAAATACCACGCCACACCAGGAGTCCGTCTCCCGGCCGTAGCAGCACCCTGCCAGGAAACAGCCGATCCGGCCGAATCCCTGTGCCACCGCCACAGAGGGCATGACCATATCAAAATAATCCAGAAACACCAGCTTCCGGAAACGGCACCACAGGTATCCTGACACCACACCAAGAATAATGCCGCCATACACCACGAACCCATCAGATTTTAGTAACGCCCATGGATTCTCCAGAAAGCTTCTCCATTCCACAATACAAAACATCAGCTTCGCACCCAGGAAACCGCCGATTCCGCAGCAAAAGGTCAGATTATACATCTCGTCCGGATTTAAGCCCTTCCGCTTCGCCCGCGCCTCGCCGATGAACAGCGCCGTTAAAATACCGATTGCAATCATCAGTCCATATCCGTGAATGGTAAAAGGTCCGATTGTCAAAATGTCGTTATACATATTCGTTCTGTCACCTCATGTTTACAAATATTGATCCATCGCCCAGATCATATATAAGGGCAAATTGATCGTCCTTGTATTTTCACACTGATTTTCCGCTATATTTTTAAGCGATGTCTTGAAACCTGTCTTGGGCTTATATTTCTTACAAAACATTTTATAACTCTTTGCCTGCATATTATCTGCCGCTTTCACCTCGATCGGAATGATCGATTCTTTGTTCTCGCACAAAAAATCAATCTCTGCTGTATTTCGGGAACGCCAAAAATACGGTGTTTTCCCTTGGGAAAGCAGTTCTGTCATAACATAATTTTCCGCAAATGCACCCTTATATTTTATATAGTTTTCATTTCCTTCCAAAATCGTCTGTGCAGATATGTTTGAACGCACTCTGAGCAATCCAATATCAGACAGATACACTTTAAAATAGGTCATGTCAGCAAAGGCAGAAAGCGGCACCTCCGGTTTTTCTGCCAATTCCAATTGATAGATCAGTCCTGCATCCTTTAACCACTGTAAACCGTTCTCGAGTTCTGCCGACCTTTTCCCCTGCTTAACATGTGAAAACACAAATTTATTATTTTCTTTTGCAAGCTGCACAGGTACTGAGTCCCATATCCATCTAATTTTCGGAACCTCCACTGCGGGTGCATGTTTGGAAAAATCATCACTGTAATCCCTTAGAATTTCTTCCTGAACTTCCTCTACAGCATCCGTGTCATGTGTTTCAATCCATGTCTGAACCGCCTCCGGCATGCCTCCCACAATATAATATTCCTTCAGCAGTTTCTCCATCGGAAGTGAAATCAATTCCGGCAGCATCCTATCCGTCGGCCAGCCCCGTAAAGATTCCAATATATTTCCGGCATCCGAAGCAATTACAAACTCCCTGAAACTCATGGGATATAGCTGTATTCTATTGACCTTTCCCACCGGGAAAGAAATCGACTCATTTTTAAGTGCAACTCCTAAAAGTGAACCGGCGCCTATAACATGCAGTTCTCGTAAATCCTCGCAAAAATACTTTAAAGAAGTTATCGCCTTTGGGCACTCCTGTATCTCATCCAAAAACAGCAAGGTATCTCCGGGAACAATCTTCTCTTTTGTGAGAACAGACAATTCCCTCACAATCCGCTCCGGATCCAGATCATAGTCAAATACCTGTGAAAATTTGGGTTGTCCCTCAAAGTTGATACGGACAATATTTTGAAAACATTTTTTTCCAAATTCATTTACAATATAAGTTTTTCCACATTGACGGACTCCCGTCAGCAAAAGCGGTTTTCTAGTCTTGCTTATTTTCCACTTGATCAGTTTGTCCATTGCATCCCGATACATTGACAGATTCCTCCTCGCAAAAGTGCTATGGCTTTTGCAAATATTATAGCAAAAGTCATATGACTTTTGCAAGTTTTGTGACAAAAATCACAGAATTTTACTCTGGCTTCGCATATTTCGCCGCGATCTGTTCCGCCACCCGCAGCCCATCCATTGCCGCAGAAGTGATGCCGCCCGCATAACCGGCGCCCTCCCCACAGGGATAAAGGCCCCGCACCGCAGACTGCAGGGTCTCGTCTCTGGTGATCCGAAGCGGCGAGGAAGTCCTGCTCTCCACGCCGGAAAGAATGGTATCCCTCCGGTCAAAGCCCCTTATTTTCCTGCCGAACTGCTCCATGCCCTGCACGAATGCCTTATTGCATTCCGCCGGAAGGATCCGGCTCACATCCGCCCAGGCGCTCTTTCCCTTGTGTTCCGGAAAAACGCTACATTCTGTATTATCCTCTGAAAACATACCCGTGTCAATATCCACAGATTTGCCTGAACATTGGCACAATTCTTTCTGCGTCACTTTTTGCTCCACACAGGCGCGGAAAACGCCGTAGCGCTGCATGGGAATCCTGCCTCCCGCCAGTTCATAGGCTTTCCGCTCCAAGCCACGTTGGAATTCCACCCCCGCCAAAGGGTGATCCGAACCGAAATCCTCCGGCGTTACCGACACAATGATGGCAGAATTGGCATTCCTGCCGTTTCGACCGCTGTAGCTCATACCGTTTACCGCCACACGTTCTGCTTCCGAAGACGCATTCACCACATATCCGCCGGGACACATGCAGAAAGAATAGACTCCGCGGCCATTGTCCGCCTGGGCAGTCACCTTATAGGGCGCCGCTCCCAGACCGGAAGTTTCATCTCCATACTGATCCGCATTGATCATTCTCTGCAAATGTTCCACCCGCAGTCCCACTGCGAAAGCCTTCGCCTCCATGGGGATCTGTTTCTCATAGAGCATCTGAAAGGTATCTCTGGCACTATGCCCAACCGCCAGCACCACCTGCTCACAGGGCAGCTTCTCCTGTCCATTAACAATCACACCGCAGACCCTTCCATCCTGTAACTGCAGCTCCGTCACCTGACTCTGAAAGCGCACTTCGCCGCCCCACCGCAGGATCTCTTCCCGCATATTCTTTACCACTTTGCACAACACATCGGTTCCAATATGGGGTTTCGCTTCATACAAAATTTCTTCCCCCGCGCCGCACTCCACAAACGCCCGCAGCACTGCCTGATTTCTGCCATACTTATCTTTCACCAGGGTATTTAATTTGCCGTCAGAGAATGTACCCGCACCGCCCTCGCCGAACTGCACATTGGATACCGTATCCAGAACACCGGTCTCCCAGAACCGCTCCACATCCGCCTGCCGTTCTTCCACGCACTTACCGCGTTCCAGGATCAGCGGACAATACCCCTGCTTTGCCAGGAAATACCCGCAGAACAACCCCGCCGGCCCCATGCCCACGATCACGATCGAATGCTTCAATGAGCCTTCTCCGCTTTTCGGGAAATGATATTCTGTCGGTTCCGTCACGGAAAGCTGCATACCACCGCTGTTTCTCTGCACTTTCTTCGTATCTGTCTCAAATTCCACCGAATAAATAAAACAGATCTCCGGCTTCTTTCTGGCATCGACAGACTCCCTGCGTATGATTAAATTTTGAATCTCCTGTTCCGGAATGCGAAGTGATTTCGCTATTTTGCCCCGAAGCAGTTTTTTCAATCCTTCCGTCCCATGCTGCTTCGCCGTAAGCACTGCATCTTTCTGCAGTTTCATCTGATCTATCCTGAAATACATTTCTACTCCTTTGTATCCTCTCCAACATCCTCTGCAATTCCTACAACCCGGTCCACCGGCACCGAGAATGCGATCCCCTGTCCCGCGGTCTCCAATCCCACCGCTTTGTTGAGAGCCAGGAGTACCTTATCCTTGATCTCTTTCTTGACCAGGATCATCACAATCTCTTTGTCCGGCTGCACCACGATCTGAAATCGCTTCTCCGCCTCCTGGTTGGCGGTGCCTCGGCCGTGGATCAGGGTACCTCCTCTGGCGCCCACGGATTTCGCCGCCTCCATGACCACCTGCGAAAATCCGGCGTTTACCACGCAGAATATCATCTGATAATTTGCATTTTTCATACGTTCTCCTCCCCAAACATACCGGATACGCCCGTTTCATTGCTCAAAAATCCAAAGGCCGCCGCCCCCATGATACTGGTAAAGGGGATAGAGAAAGCCACACCCTTTCCACCTTTCACCGAAGCAAATTTCTCCTCCAGCACCTGCTCGATGGCATCCAGCTTATCTTCTCTGACCGCACTGAAGATCACCGCCCGGTCATTGTTCGCCAGTCCCAGATATTCCAACGTCTTTTCCTCCGCCGTCCCCTTGGCCCAGACCACCATCTGCATATTGATGTCAAAAGATTGCAGCAGATCCGCATAAAAATCCGCCTTTTTCTTGTCCACCACCGTGATCAGTAATTCCAATCGGATGGGGGCTATATTCTTGTTCTGTCTGGCATTCACTGCCCTGCTTCCAATCGTGATCGCCATCAATCAAACTCCTCCCATTCAAAATAGATAACCTGCGCATCCTCCGCAGAGAAAATATGCCGCATGGCCGCCTTTTCTCTGGCCTGCTTTGCCACCACCGCACGGAACCCCAACATCTGGATTGCAATCAGCGGCGTCATGGCAACCATGGCTACGATACCGAACGCCGATTCCAACACCGCGCTCTCACCCCGAAGCGCCACACAGACCCCGATCACCATAGGCAATACAAAACTGGAAGTCAGCGGTCCGCTGGCCACGCCGCCGGAGTCAAACGCAATGGCCGTATACAGTCCCGGTACAAAAAAGGACAACCCCAACGAGATACAATATCCCGGAATCAGATAATATAAAATGGAAAAATCCAACAGAACTCTCAACACCGAAAGCCCTACAGAAAGTCCCACACCGATGGACAGCGCAATCAACATCTGGCGCTTGCTGACATTGCCATCCGTCACATCCTCCACCTGATGGTTCAACACATGGATCGCCGGCTCCGCCAGCACCGTGACCATGCCCAGCACAAAAGAAAACAGGATTGCAGCCAGCTTACTGTTCCTGGCCAGATCCTGCCCGATCCGATACCCCACAGGCATATAGCCTACCGCAACCGCCGTCAGGAAGATCACAAGCCCTACCAGTGTGTAGGCAATCCCGATAAAAATCTGGATCAGGCGCTTCGGACTCAGTTTTAACAGTGTAAACTGCAGCACCAGGAAAAAGAACACGATCAATAACAGCGCCACGAATACTTCCCGAAAAGTGTCCGCCACAGTGGGCAGGAAATGCGCGCCTAGATGAGCCTCCACCGAATAGTCCGGTATGGCGTATGTAAAGGTTCCCTTCGAACAAATGGACAAAATCAACATTGCCAGCACCGGTCCGATCGAACAGAGCGCAACCAAGCCGAAGCTGTTCTCCTGTACCTTCTTTCCTCCGATGGATCTGGCAATTCCGACGCCCATCGCCATCAGAAAAGGCACCGTGATCGGTCCCGTGGTCACACCGCCGGAATCGAAGGAAAGGGATAGAAAAATCCCCTTTCCCGCCAAAAACAACAAAGCCACAAAGGCAAAGATCACCATGTAGAAAAACAACAGCAAAGAAGCCTGCTCCTTTTGGAACACAATCTTCATCACGCCCAACAGGAGAAATCCTCCCACTCCTATGCCAATCGTAGGGATCAGCACACCGGAATCAATCACACCGCTGACCTGACTGGCCAGCACCGACAGATCCGGTTCCGCGATGGTGATAAATAATCCCATCAAAAATGCCACCGGCAACAAGATAAACAGCCGACTGGATTTGGTCAGACCGGTTCCGATATGTTCCCCCATGGGCGTCATGGAAAGATCCGCCCCCAGATTAAACATGGCGATACCCAGGATCAAAAATACGGTCGATAACACAAAAACCTTCAGTTCATGGCCGGTCAGCGTGACAAGCGGCGTCACATATAAAAACAGCACCAGCGCTGCAACCGGCATCACAGAAGCGAAGGACTCTTTTATTTTATCTAAAAGTACAGTACGCAGTCTTTTTCGTTTCTGATTCAACAGCCTTCCCCTTTCTATCTTTTGATCGATGTTGATGTCTCATTCCTCATCGCACGATCGCAAATACTACATCCGCAACATACACGCCCAACATGACTGCACCTTCCAGCTGTTTGATCGCCCGATCCGAAACGGAAAACAGCCAGGCCAGTATGCTCACAGCGATCAAGATGCCTAGATCATACACAGATGCCAGATTGACAGCCACCGGATGGATCGTCGCTGAGATTCCCAAAATAAACATCAGATTAAAAATATTGGAACCCACCACATTGCCTACAGCCAGCCCGGTCTCCCCCTTTCGGGCAGCCACAATGGAGGTGACGAGCTCCGGCAGCGAAGTTCCTACCGCCACAATGGTTAGACCGATCAATGTTTCCGTCATTCCTGCAGCCCTTGCAATCTCCTTTGCACTATAGACGACCACCTGTCCGCCGCCGACGATCAGCGCCAATCCGATAAGGATCAACAGCAGACACGCTCCAACTGTTCGCGTTGTCGTCTCCTCCTCCGGCTCCGGGTGTTTTTTCGCATCCACTATAAGATAAATAATATAGGAAATGAAAAAGATAAGCAAGACTATTCCCAAGATTCTGTTCACAAGTCCTGCATTCTCCTCCATGCTCAGGTTCAGGAACCGCCCGGAAACAATGCATGCTCCGCTGGTGCCAAACAGCACCAGAACGGTGGCCAGAAGAGAGACCGGAAAGTCTCTCTTCAAAATCTTATCATCCACCGGAACCGGATGGATCATCGCGCATACCCCCAGCACGCAGAGCAGATTGAATATATTGGATCCCACCACATTGCTGAGCGCGATCTCATTGGATCCCTGCAGCGCCGCAGACGTACTGACCGCCAGC
Source organism: Lachnospiraceae bacterium (assembly GCA_017476665.1). Taxonomy (GTDB): domain Bacteria; phylum Bacillota; class Clostridia; order Lachnospirales; family Lachnospiraceae; genus Acetatifactor. The sequence continues at coordinate 38,469 of JAFUZJ010000058.1, forward strand.
TCCGGCGCGCTGGTGCCCAGAGCCACGATCGTCAACCCGATGATCAGCCCCGGTACTTTAAAGTTTTTGGCAAGCGCCGCACTGCCCTCCACAAAGAGATCCGCCCCCTTGATCAACGCCACAAAACCTGCCACTAAAATCAAAATGTATAGAAAAAACATATTTGCCTCCTGTATAGTATTTTATTTTTTGTCTGTGTCGCTTTTTTCCGCAGCCTGATCCTCCGCATCGTCCCCTGGTCGGTTCTCCACCCACCACGCAAAGATACCGCCGGCGATACAAGCCGCCACACAGAAAATGACTGTCACATTTGCCACGATCTGATTCATTTTAACCTTTCCCCCTGTCTCAATCTGTCAGTTTGTAGCCATACCTGATTTTTCTGTATATTTTCCAAATGATCATTCCCGGGATTCCGATCACCATCGCAATGGTGGAACCGCCGCCCACAACCGCCATAAATACCAACATTATCATTGCCACTATCTGATTCATCTATAAAATCCTCCTGATTATTCTTGAAATTTTTTCGTACGCAAAGAAACCCGGGTATTACCGGGCACAAAAAATGTGCTTTTTGTAATTCAATCATTGTCAGTGGATTTTCTTCTTACCGTCCTGATCATGGATAAAGGATAGGAGCAGATCCAGATTTTGATTTGTATCACTCCCAAAGAAACCGTTTTTAAAAAGAACCGCGCATCCTCCCAAAAGAAGGAGCAGCACATAAAATGCCCAAAGAAACCTTCCGAATGCATTTCTGCCCCGAAAAGTACGACCGGAAAAGATATGGGAAACCGAAATATAATTCGTATAGCTGCTTATGATCTCCGGAAGCCCTGCCTCCTGTACAACCGCAGTCTCTCCCGTGATATAAGCCTCATCCACCCGGGCATACTGCGTTCCCTGTGCCCCGAAAAGTGCAAGATCCTCTGCGACACTTGCAGGATAAAGGATAAGCTCCCAGAATAAAAGCGAAAAAACAAGGAGAAAGGCATATGTAACTTTATTCGTTTTGTACAAATGATACATGTTCTCCTCCTTCGCCTGCGGCATTCCTGCCGGCCAGATAGCCGCTGCACCATGCCCACTGCAGATTATAGCCGCCGCATCTACCGTCCACATCCAGCAGTTCCCCGGCAAAATAAAGTCCCGGAACCACCTTCGACTGCATGTCCGTCCCCACCTGCGTCGTATCCACACCGCCCGCACAGACCTGCGCCTGATCAAAGGAGTTGCTTCCCGTCACATGCACCCGGAAATCCCTGCACAGTTTAAAAACACGCTGTAATTTGCGCATGTCTGTTTTGGCAGCTCTCTCATCGCGCTTCAATCCCGCCAGCTTGATAAACAGATACATCAGCTTTTTGTTGAGCATGCCGGTAAAAAACTCCTCCACCGTAAGCCCGGACTTGTCCAGACATGCAATCCTGTCCTGCCACAAACGCTCTGCCTGTTCTTCGGAATGATCCGGCAGAAAATCTATGGATACTTCCACCTCCGGCGAAACATTCTTTTCCTTCGCCGCCAATATGTAATTCACCTTACGGCTGAGCTGAAACACCGGAATCCCGGAAATTCCGTAATCGGTCAACTGCAATTCACCGGATTCCCGGATCCTATTCCTTGTATTCTCCCGCTCCTGCAGGACAGTAAGCCTTGCTTCCGCCCGTACGCCCGCCACTTCTTTCAAAAAATTTTCTCTGCAGCGCAGCTGCACCAATGCCGGAACCACAGGCACAATCCTGTGCCCCAGCTTCTTCGCCAGCTGATAACCGCTTCCGTCCGAACCGGTCTTTGGAGCCGCCTGGCTGCCGCAGGCCAGGATCACCCGATCAAAATGATAATTGCCTGCATCCGAGATGACCAGAAAGCCCTTATGATCCAACCCATTTTCGCTCTGCATCTGCAGCTTCACTTCCCGAACTTTACACTCTGTGACCACACGGACACCTGCCCTCGCCAGCCCGATCCGCAGCACATCCAATACCGCAGTGGCCTGTTCCGAATAGGGATACAGATAGCCGTTTTTCTCCTTCCACATAAGCCCCAGTCCACCAAAGAATTCCTCCGTTGCCCGCTCGTCAAACTGACCCAGGCACTCCCGCAGCCACTCGCGCTCGGCCCCGTTGTAATCCTCCGCACTCAGGCTTTTATTTCCGAAATTACATTTTCCGTTCCCGGTGGAAAGGATTTTCTTTCCTACCCGTTCTCCGCCTTCCAAAAGCATGACGTCTGCGCCGGCTCCCGCAGCGATGATCGCCGCCGTCATGCCGGAAGCTCCGCCGCCGATCACACCGATCCTGATCTGTTCCATCCTGCCTCACATTCCCATCATAAAGTAAAAATTAACTGGAATAACTTTCCAAAAAGCCATACAGATCCCCTTCTGACTCCACAAACATGGTCTGTATGATCTGCTTCTGGACATTCTCCGGTAGTGTCTCCAACATAATTCCGGTGTTCATATAGATCGTTTTTTTATCTTCCAGATAAACCACCACTTCATTGTCCTTTACCGCAAGATAAAATCCGTCACCGGGCATTATATACTGATAACTCTTGCGGACGACCACCCTGGCTCTCGCAAAAGAAACCACCTCTGCATTTACAAATCCCTGCTCCAGCTCCGTCAAAGGAGGGTAATCCGAATAATTCTGTACCGCGGATACAAAGCGCTCCCTGTTCATTCCGATATACTGTTTAGGGAGCTCCCAGACGGTCTCCACCTCTGTCCCCCGCAGTACATCCGCTTCCCGCAGCACGTACTCCGTGTCCGCAGAAAGAGTTTCCTCTCCCGCCGAAACCTCCTTCACAGACAGCTTCTCCTCCGCTTCGAATAGCTCATTCACAGCTATCTCATTCCCATCTGTATCATTCTCAACGGAAAGTCCGGTTTCCGCCGGACCCGGATAGAAAAAATGCTCCGTCTGTACTCCGATCCACACGCCCAGCGCAAATAGGAACAGCGGATATAAAAAGAATAAGCTGATACCTTTTAAAACCTTCATCTCCCCGCAAACTCCTTGCTTTTTGGGATAAAGTATCAGCTTTTTCCTTGCATTTTATACCTGTTTCCTTCTCTAATAAACCCGAAGCAGCTGCCCCAATGACCGGATCAGCTTTCCTCCCGGAATATGATTTAATTCCTGCTCTTTAAAATTCCGCAAAAGGACCAGCAACAGCAGATCTGCCGCCCCGCCGATCAACAGACACAGCAAGATTGATACCATATTTCCCAGATGCGGAGCCGCTGCTCTGTGAATAAACCATAAGACCACTCCCACTCCACAGATGACTCCCACCGGAATCGCAATCTGCCGCACCGGATCAATGCCTGTCCGCAGCACTCTGCAGAGCAGAACGCAAGTCACCGCCGCATAGATAAATTCCGCCCCCAGACCCGCATATACCAGCGAAAGTACCCCAATTCCACGGTTTAACAGGATTGACACGGCAACAATATACACAATGCCTTTGATTGCCGCAATTCCCGCCACCTGGAATCTGCGGTTTAACAGCAGCATGGATTCCGAAAAATAATATCCGGCAACCGCAAACAAGATCATAGCCGAACCGCTCTGCAGCATTTTCTTTGCCAGTTCCACATCGGTTCCTCCCGCCAGTTCCGCCAGCTGCGACCCAGTGATTCCCACCAGAACAGCCAGAAAGCAACCGCATACCATGCAAAAATGGAAGCCTCCGCCGAAAAAGCTTTTGGCATTTCGCTGGTCATCCTTACGTACCGCGTCCAGTTCCCCGTAACAGTTTCCCAACAGAGCCACCAGTACGGGCAGACAGACAATGGCGATCACGGGGATATATTTTCCGTAAAAAACGCCGTAGTGATCAAACGCATCCATTGTTTCCAGGCTGTTTTGAAACAGCAGGATTCCCGCCCAGATCGGCAGATGACTCAGGATTGCAGCCAGCACCAACGGGAAAAGATTGGTAAATATCGCCCGCATCTGGCTTGCAAACGTATCCGTCACCCGCATGCCGTCCCCGGAGTTTTTCTTGACCCGGGTTCTGCTTCCCTGATATACAAATACCAGAAACAGAAATACCAGCAATTCGGAAATAAACACCGCAAGGGCAAATCCGATCCCGCAATACATGGCCGTAAAATTATCCTCCCGCAGAAGTGCGCTGACTTTTACGCCATAACTGCCAAGCAGTTTCACAAACAGAATTGCAAAGACAATCGTACAAACCTGCCGCATGATATACGAGATCACAGCCGGCAGTTCCGTTCCGTCTCCCTGGAAACAGCCCAGTAAGACGGATATGATCGTCCGCAGGAAAACGACCGGAGCCAAGATCCGGATCATTGCCACACTGTAGGTGACATGAAACAGCTTTTCCCCGATCACGCCGGCCAGTACAAATAAGAGAATACTCCCCGCCAGTCCGGTCACCAGACTCACCGACAGGACGTTCCGTTTGAATTTTCTGGCGTTCTTATACTGCCCTTTGATCGTGCGATTGCGAATCAGTCTCCCCAGGGTATCTGCCAATCGATGCGTCAGCAGCAATTGAAAGAAAAGAAAACTCTCAATCGCTACCGCAAAATATGCAATACCGTTATTCCCCAAAAGATTGCCTATCACCAACAGGCAGATCATCTCCAAAATATAGGATCCCAATTCAACCTGGCGCTTTTTCATTTCTGTCTGATTCATTCGTTCATCCTCTTTTTATCTGTCTTTTATCGGTATTTTGAGTCTTGTCAGTCCCTTGTAATCCCCAGTGCCTGCAGCGCAGCTTCCTGCTTTTTCTCCATGGAAGCGGCATCTTCCTCCGTCATATGATCATAGCCGCATAGATGGAACATGCTGTGCGCCACCAAAAACGCAAACTCTCTCTTTTCACTGTGACCATAGTTTTCCGCCTGTTCTTTGATCTTATCCGCGGAAAGAATGATATCTCCCAGCACCAGTTCCCCGCTGTCCGGGTCAAAATAATCCGCTTCTCGGTCCTCCGGGATCTCAAAACTCCCTGCCTGTTCAAAATCCAGGTTTGGGAACGATAACACATCCGTCTCCCTGTCTATTTCCCGATACTCCCTGTTAAACTCCCTGATCCCGGCATTGTCTGTCACAAGCACGTTGATGCAGGCTTCATAGGGGCATCCTTCCGACTCCAACACCTGTTCCGCAACCTGCTTCACCAGAAGATCAATATCGAAATCAAACGGATTCTCCACATTCTCGTCAAATTCCACGTAAATCGTCATTTACTTTTTCTCCCCCTACGCTGTTCCCTGGCCTCATAATCCTCATAGGCCTTTACAATCTTCTGCACCAGAGGATGCCGCACCACATCTTTACTGGTCAGATTGCAGAAAGCAATCCCCTCGATCTTATGTAGCACCCTTTGTGCCACATCCAGACCGGAAGTACTTCCCGAAGGCAGATCCTTTTGCGATGCATCACCGGTGACAACCACTTTGGAGCCAAACCCGATACGGGTCAAAAACATTTTCATCTGTGCAGGCGTGGTATTCTGCGCCTCGTCCAGAATAATATAGGCATTGTCCAAAGTGCGCCCTCTCATATATGCCAGAGGCGCCACCTCGATCAGCCCTTTCTCCATGTTTTTGGTAAAACCTTCCGCGCCCATGATCTGATAAAGCGCGTCGTACAACGGACGAAGGTACGGGTCCACCTTGCTCTGCAGGTCTCCCGGAAGAAAGCCCAGCTTTTCTCCCGCCTCGATCGCCGGCCGGGTCAAAATGATGCGCTCCACTTCATTATTTTTGAAGGCAGTGATGGCCATTGCCATGGCAAGATAGGTTTTGCCAGTGCCCGCAGGCCCCAGCCCAAAAACGATCATATTCTTCCGAATGGCATCCACATAATTCTTCTGCCCCAGCGTCTTCGGTTTGATGGGCTTCCCGCTCACGGTATGGCAGATCAGATCCGAGTCGATCTCCGTCAGGGCCTTTTCTTTGGATTCCTTTCCCATTGTGATGGCATAATCCACACTTTGTTCTTCAATCTCATTTCCCCGGTCCGACAGGATCGTGAGCTGCTGCAAAACCGATGCAGCCCGCTCCACCTGGTCCTGCTCTCCCGAAACCACCACATGACCGTTCCGGTCAACCACAGTTACATGAAAATCCCGCTCCAGTTTCTTGATATAATTGTCCTGCATGCCGAATATCTTCCGCATATGTTCTGCCGGAATGTCTATATTCATGGAGAAAACCTTACCGGGCTCTCTCTCATTCTTCGTCATCTCCAATGTCATGAACGTCTGTCTCTCCCCTGTCGATCTCGACCTGTCTGCCGGCTTTTTCCTGAACGGTAAAAGTCCCTCTTAAGACAAAGCCTTCTTTCTCAGTTTCTATTGTAACATCTTTTTCAATAATTTGTACCCCTTTTTGTTCTAAAGTTTGCAAAAATTGCGTTAATTCTTTTTCCAGAATTTCCCTTGCCGCCTCCCGGTCATACAAATGCTCCACATTCTGATATTCTCTGTAGGTATACGAGCCCAGAAATACCGGAATCCTGAGTTTCTCCAGGACCCCCGGCCTGCCGGACCGCATCAGACGGTCATACTGCAGAAAAGGTCGCTCTACCGGGATCTTATACTCTCCTTTTTTGCCGATCCTGATAAAATAGTGGACCTTTTCCCGGCCTGTATACAATTTCTCCATGTAATCATAGCCAAGCTCCGTTTCAAACAATTTGGTATGTTCTATCACGATATCCGCGTCCGCCTCCCGCAGGATATACTGTCTGACCGTTCCGTCTTCCTGATAGACCGGGACCTTGCCGTCCACCAGGACCGTGCCCCGCTCCACAACATCGCCGGCCTTGACCAACGGCACGCCGTTCCGCACCACGATGGAAACGATGACACCTTCGAATTCGGACACCAGATTTGTCCCGATTCGCTCCACAATCTCGTTTTCCGGAACCAGGACAGGTGCATCATTCTCTTTTACGGAGATCAGAAGCTTGGTTCCGTCCAATTTCACAGACGTCCAGATCACCATGGGAAACGTCCGACGGATCTGTTTTTCCAGGGTCTCAATATCCAGATCCTTCTGCCACATTCCGGCCCTGACCTGATTTTCCTCCAAAAACGCCTCAATCTGATCGGACGTAACGCGATGATTTCCGTCCAGCTCGATATCCCATACGAAATATCCGGACAGATACCAAAAAACAATGGCCAGAAAAAGCCCCAGCACAAACACACTGCGCTTCCGGACAAAGGGCAACAAAAAAGGCAGTCCATTTCTTTCCAGAATGACTACCTTTGTCCTTGTCTTGCGCACGATTGCCTTCAGCCTGTAAAAACTTCGCAGACTGACGCACATACAATAACCGTCTTTTTCCCGCATGATGTCCCAAAGCAGGATCTCCTTGTTTCCGCAGAGATTCATGAAACGTTCCGGTGAAAAGCCCGTCACGCGAATCCGCAGATACCCCTTGATATATCTCAAAATGTCAGGCATAGGTAAGACTCCTTTTTCACAAATACCGGATACATTGAATACATCCGCTGATCTTCATGTCCTCATTGGTATAGTAATCAATGGAAAGTCCTTTCCCCTCGAAACATGCCTGACAATTTTTGCCCTGCAGAAGGATCGTCTGATCTGTATATTCCAAAAGCCCCCTGTAATTCTCCACCCATGCCTCCAGATTTCCCGTCATCGTGATCCGCATGGCCCCCATACAGACATCCTTCGGCAGCTGCAGAGATTCCAGCAATTTGGCCTTTTTTTGTATTTTTTCCTGTTTTGATTCCGATAATTTACGCGCTCTCATACTAACAGGATATGGTTCGGGATCAGATAATATGCTTGATGATGCCTGACCTTTTTTCCGGCTTCTCCTCACTGATCCGGTAAGCAGCCAGAAATCTCTTTTCGGCAGCCTCCAGCTTCCGACTGTCATTGCCATGCAGAAAAGCTAACGGCTCCCCTTTTTCTACGGGATCACCGACCTTTTTCTCCAAAATAAGCCCTACGGAAAGATCGATCTCGCTCTCCTTGGTCTCCCGTCCGCCGCCCAGCAGCAACGAACAGATCCCGATCTCATCGCAGGCAATCTGCTGCACAAATCCGCTCTGTGGCGCAGGAACAGGCTGAATGATGGTCGCTTTCGGCAAAAGCTCCGGATCATAGACCGCGGCGCTGTCACCGCCCTGTGCCTCCACAAACGACGCCAATTTCTTTAACGCACTGCCGTCCGCAATGACCGCCTCCAGCTTCTGCCTGGCTTCTTCGGTTGTCTGAGCCTTTCCTCCCGCGAGCAGCATCTGACTGCCCAACGTCAGACAAAGCTCCACAAAATCCTCCGGCCCCTGTCCCTGTAAAGTCGCGATTGCCTCCTTTACCTCCAACGCATTGCCGACCGCCCGTCCCAGCGGCTGATCCATATCGGAGATCACGGCGATCGTCCGCCTGCCCGCCGCATTGCCGATGTCCACCATCTCGTGTGCCAGCGCCAGCGCATCCTCCTCTTTCTTCATAAATGCGCCGCTTCCGGTCTTCACATCCAGCACAATGGCATCCGCCCCCGCCGCCAGCTTCTTGCTCATGATAGAGCTGGCAATCAGAGACATATTATCCACCGTGGCCGTCACATCCCGCAAAGCATACAGCTTCTTGTCTGCCGGCGCCAGATCCGCCGTCTGCCCCATGATCGCAATGCCGATTCGATTCACATTCTCTATGAATTGATCCGTGGATATGGAGGTGGAAAAACCGGGAAAGCTCTCCAATTTGTCAATGGTTCCGCCGGTATGTCCCAGCCCTCTGCCGCTCATTTTCGCCACGGGAATACCGCAGGTCGCCACCATAGGAGTCAACGCCAATGATATCTTGTCGCCCACACCGCCGGTGCTGTGCTTATCCACCTTAATGCCCTTGATCGCCGACAGATCCAGCATATCTCCGCTGTGCGCCATGGCCATGGTCAGCGCATGGGTCTCCGCCTTGGTCATCTTCTGAAAATAAATCGCCATCATCAGCGCAGAAACCTGATAGTCCGGGATCTCCCCCTTGGTATAGCCCTCGATAAAAAAGTCGATTGCTTCCTTGGAAAGCTCGCCGCCATTCCGTTTTTTCATGATGATATCATACATCCGCATTGCATGTACCTCCTTCCATGCATTTTGCTATCCTGGGTAATTGCAAAACTCTACTTCTTGGCAAGTGTCACCCGGCACATTGTATATTTCAACACAGGGACGCTTCTCGCAAAGCAATCAAAAATTGCTTTTGGTTTCGGACGTAGTAGTACTAAGGTGCTAAAGTACAGCACCTTAGTACCAACGTCCTCAAACGCCCTGCTTATGAAATATACAATATGCCGGGTTTGTTACTAAAAAAACTGAGTTTCGCAATTACCTTATTTTGCTATCCCTCTGTAAATTATTATAACGGCAATAACGACAAATGTCATTAACATTTCTATTTTAACGCTTATTTTTACTTCTCCAAAAAGCAATATTTTTCATAAATCTGTTGAAAGTCAATGCAGCATTTTCCACCCCATATTCCGACCGGCACCTTATCCTGAAACGAATATTCCTTCGGGACAACATCTGCGCCGCTCTCGAAATCATATACCTGTATCTTCTTTTCCTTCGGAAACAGAATCCAGTACTCGCGGACTCCAGCCTCAAAATATAGCTTCTTCTTGATATGCACGTCTGTCATCCAGTTGCTCTCCGATACAACCTCTATTGCCAGATCCGGTTGCCCTACTAGCCGTTCCCTGGTGAGCCGTTTTCTGTCACATACCACAAGCACATCCGGCTGTACCATTGTTTTATCATCCGCGAACAGCTGCACATCCGTGGGAGCATTAAGCACAATGCAGTCCCCGCCATTTTGGTCAACATAGTTTCCAAGCATTTGCCCAACCTGATGCGCGATCACCTGATGGATCACCGTCGGTGCCGCCATGTCATAAAACACTCCATTGATCAATTCTACCCGGGCTCCTTCCGGAAGACTCAGATAGTCGGCCAATGTCTTCGGTGTTGTATCTGTCTCATACGCCAGCGCAGCTTCACCGACTCCTTTCTTTTCCCCATTTTCCTGCTGAAAGTCATACGTTGTGTCCTTATTCATACTATTATCCTCCTTGTGATTAAATTTTGATATCTTTGGAAAAATCGGCTGAAATGCCATTTAAATGCTTATGCGCTTTAGATATTTTGTATTATAATGCCATTTAATCATTATGTCAATCATATATTCTATAATTCAAAATAATCTGATGTCAGAGTCTTTGAATTATAAAATTATCCGCCAGCAGCACCCAGTTCGCCCGAAACCACTGCATGATCTGCCAATAACCGCACCCTCTGAGTCCATATTCTTTGATCAGATCAAACCGCGCCTGCATGCTGCGCACATCCTCAAACCACACTTCATGCTCCACGCCGGTTCGATTGTCAAAGTACGTAAAATAAGGACTCTGTGCGATCTCGTCAAACTGAATATCCGCGCCCCGCTCCACCGCGATCCGCACAGCCTCCACATTGCCGATGGAATCCGCCTTTGTCACACCGCGTTCAAAGGGCAGCGGCCAGTCATAGCCGTAATTGGGAATCCCTAGGTCAATTTTCGCCGCAGGAATCTCCTCCAACGCATATTCCACCACCCGACGCACCTGATTTAACGGTGCCACCGCCATAGGCGGGCCGTAGGTATAACCCCACTCATAAGTCATCAGCAGCACATGATCCGCCACAGCGCCCAAGCCGCCGTAATCTTTGCCCTGATACAGCAAGCCCTCCTGGTCAGCGGAAACCTTGGGCGCCAGCGCCACCGAGGTCCGATACCCGTATGCTCGCATGGTATCCGCCACCTGCCGCACAAATCCCGTAAAGGCGTCCCTGTCCTGCGCCCGGATATATTCAAAATCAATGTTGACCCCCTGATATCCTTTTTGCTCCATGACCGCCAACAGGTTTTGGATCAGATTTTGCGTGTAAATCGGATTGTTCACCACGGAACTGATGAGATTATTGTTAAATCGGCCGTCCGGTCCAAGCGGCGTCAGCGTCAGGATCGGCGCCACCTCTTTCGCCCAAGCCGCGGTGATCATCCACGTCTCATCCAGTTCCGGCGCCAACAGCTCTCCATAACTTGTAAAACCATAGGAAAAAATCGGCAATTCCGACAGATACGGCAGTGTCTGCTCCAATACCCAGCGGCTGATAAACGGATAAGCATAGCCGCTGACATAAATATTTCTGTCTGGTCCCCCGCTCCCATCCGAAATCAAAAGAGCTTGCCCGACAGCAAGCTCATAAGGATAGATCAACTGATTGTCCAAAGCAATCTGATAAGTGGAAACACCGGTTTTCCCTGCAATTTCATTCAATGTGTCACCGGGTTGTACCACATAAATCCGCATAACATTCCCCAATCTTGTTTCTTGTCAAAGACGTTGGAATATTATATGCCAAAGATGGAAAAATGATATCAGAACTTAGTCAGGCTTCACCACGTCCATGCCCCAATTTCACCATTATTTCCTTCACCGGAAACCTGCATTTCCCCAATCAGGCAGGAAGCAAGATTTTCCCCATCCGAAACCTCCAGAGTAAAGCAATAATCAACATGCCAGTTTTCCACATCAAACGAAAAACCATATCTGCCGCCCTCATAGACAGCCGGAACAGATATTTTCCGATCCTCATAACTGATATACACGGTATAAACAGCATCCGATAAATAAGATGTGATAAAGCTCAAATAGGCAGTCTTTCCCTTGGCATAATCCATTCTGAAATCTGTTACCGCAATTGAATCTGGAAAAGAAGGGGCCTGTAAATCCGCCAATGAGTTGGCTGATAAAGCTGTTGATGATTCCGATACTGTTTCCGACGCTTCTCCCGGTCTTGGCACATCAATGCTTGCGGCAATATTACTTGCAGAATTTGTGGGTGTCGGCAGCATCCTGCCCGCCAGAAAACCGCATAATGCAAATAATACGCAAAAAATGACTGATTGTGAGAATCGTATATTTCTAAATCTGCCTTTAGCATCTTTGGCTTCAATATATTTGCTTTCAGGGGATTTGCTTTCAGAATCTTTTCCCGAAGCCTCCTCATTTTTATTTGCCGCAACGCTTCGACCAATATATCCCTCCCTGCCGCACAGTTCGTCCATACTCACCTCCAGCACATCCGCTAATGCTGATAACCGTACCATATCGGGCACGGTTTCCGCATTTTCCCACTTGGATACCGCCTGTCTGGACACATTGACTTTCTCTGCCAACTGTTCCTGAGAAAATCCCCTTAGTTTTCTGAATTTTACCAGGTTCTCATGAAACATCACCATCACCTCTTTTCAAGGCAATTATACCATATATGCAGCTTACAAACCAGCAACCCAGCTTTACATTTCTGCACATTTCCGCACTTTCAGGTTGCATTCTCACATTTATATATATAGAAATATAAAAATAGCATCATTATCTTTTTTTCAGTCCAATCACCATATGCTTCTGAATCTTCTCCTCGGTATAGACATACACCAACACCACCCGCTCTCCGTCGAAATCCTTTACATACAGATCAAAATCCGCCGCCTCATCATACAATCCGGTCAGTCTGTAATTGTGCTCGTTCCAGTTGTTGTAAGTATACTTTACGATATCTGCCTTATGATTGTCCTGATGAGATATTTTTTCAAAATACAGTGCCTTCCTGCCATGTCTCAAGAGCTTGAAATAATGATCCGCTTCGTCATGCCCGGACTCATACGCTTCATGGAATCTTTCCACAAAACTCTCAAAATCCCTGAACTCTTTTAACGCATCCCGGGTTCTCTGCGCACTCTCCTCGCATTTGACCGCCCAGGCCGCTTTATACTCGGCGATCCGCTGCTTGATAAACAGCTGTTGGGAATGATCCGCTACGCCCAAAGCCTTCGTGAGCATCACACTCTCCAGGCTGATCTCACGATACGGAGGACAGGGCTCCTGCTCCATCAGGCGCTCCATATAAAATCTGGCGTATGCCCACCATGCGCCGAACTTCTCCGGATACTCTGCCGTCAGTGAATGATAGCCTGCTTCCGCTCGTTCCAACTCTCCGTTCTTTTCATATTCCCTGGATTCTTCCAATTTCTTTTGATAATCAGACTCCATCGCAGAGTCGGTCTCTTGTATGATTTGTTCCACAGTTTATTCCTCCTTGTACTATCTCAATATTTCATCAATCGTGGAAACCGTACTGAAGGTTCCCTTATTTTGGGCAATGATCTCCTTGATCTTCTGCACTTCGAAATAGTTCACATAGCAGATTAAAGTTTTATTTTCACCTGCAATCGCTCCGTAAGAATTCATGATCGTACAGGTCTTATTCAGTTCCTCCTTGATCGCCATGACCAGTTCATCCGGATCTTTTGTGATGATCGTCACCTGTTTGATCGCTTCATAATGATCCGTAAACCGGTTGATCACCGAAGTTGCCACCACATAGACCAGCAGACTCATCAACGCAGCATTCCGATTGATCAGTGCAAACACCGCCATGTAGACACAGGCATTAAAAAAGATCAATATGTACGTCATACTAAAGTTTTTTCCAGACTGATCAAACAGCTTTTTGATTCAAATATTCGCAAAAATCTCCGAACCGTCTATACAGCCTCCGTTTTTCAGGATCAAGGCAAGCCCGGCCCCCAGGATTGCTCCCCCGAATACTACCGCCAGGAAATGTTCTGTATTCAGCTCAAACGGTATCTTCTCAAAGATTTCCAGCCCCACCGTATAGACCAGGCTCCCCAGTAATGCTTTCAATCCGAATTTCTTTCCCAGCATGACTGTCCCGGCGATCAAAAAAGGGACAAAGATCACCGCCACACACAGTGACAGCTTAAAACCGGTCAACATGCTGATGACGATTGCAATACCCGCGGTACCATAGTCGATGGCATCATTCGGGATCAGGATACAGACCACCGAAAAGCTGGCCATCAGCGCACCGATAACAATCATCAAGCAGGACAGGATTTCTTCAAATTTTTTACTGATCGCCCACACTTTCCATTCTCCTTTTTATCAGGTCATCAATGATCCCCACAACACCTTCCACTCCAAAATTGCTGCTGTTGATGCACAGATCATAGTTTCTGGAATCTCCCCATTTACCGTCACAATAATAGTTATGGTAATTCTTTCGTGTTGCATCCTTTCGTTTCATCATCCGGTATGCTTCGTCTTCCGTCAGGTTATACTTTCTCATGATCCGCGCGCATTTTGTCTCCTTATTTCCGAGCACAAATACAGAAAGCAATGCAGGGTTTCCCTGCAAGACATATTCGGCGCATCTGCCCACGATCACAAAGGATTTTCCCTCATCGGCCAGTTTATGGATATAGTCAAATTGAATATTCGCCACATGCTCCTCCAAGGCGCTGGAATATCCGGCAACGGTTCTGGAAAACAACTTGTTCTTGGGTTTTTCATCATATCTTTCCAGGATTTCCAGATCTATGTTTTTCTCCTCCGCAATTTTCTGCAGCAGCACATGATCCAAAAACGGAATGTCATATTTCTTTGCCAATATTTCACCTGCTTCATGTCCTCCGCTTCCAAATTCTCTGCCCAAAGCAATGATGATCTGCTTTTCCATGAATGACCGCCTCCTGTTCTAAAAGTATCTGATATAGATTCCTATCATACTGATCGTTATGACAAGAATGGTTGCCGGTGCCAGGTATTTGCAATATTTTCCCCATCCGATCATGTGCCCGTTCTGGGAAGCAATTGAAATACCCACAACATTTGCGGAAGCGCCGATCGGTGTGGCGGAGCCTCCGATATCCGTTCCCATGGCAAGCGTCCATGCAAGGATCGACAGGTCAAGTCCTGTCGCAGCTGCAAGTGACTTGATCACCGGTATCATAGTGGCCGCAAACGGAATATTATCCACAAAAGCGCTCGCCAGAGCTGAGATCCACAAAATGATTGCTACCATCAGTCTGGGGTCATCGCCGCTGATTTCCTCAATCACAGATGCGATCAATTCCAGGATTCCCGTTTTTTCCAACCCGCCGACTACAATGAAAAGACCGATAAAAAACAGGAGTGTCTTATAATCTATCTTTCGGATCAGCGTCCCCGCATCTTTCCCTGATGTAAGCAACGTGATCAGCGCGATCCCTGTGCCAATGGTCGCCACTGTCAGCCCGGTCATGGCATGGGTTACCAGCAGCAGAACAGCAAGTCCAAAAATAATGCAGCTGGTACCAAACTCTCTCTTGCTCTTGATCGCGCTGCCCGGCTCCGGATAGGATGTCGCATCGGCTTCACACGTATTCTGTACCAATTTCTTTCTGAAACACAGATAAAAATAGCATACCACTACCATAAGCGAAATCAATGCGATCAAACCCGTGTTTGTGATAAAATCGCCAAAAGAATATCCCAGTGAGGTGCCAATAATAATGTTCGGCGGATCACCGCACATGGTCGCCGAACCGCCCAGATTCGCACAGAACACCTCCGCAAGGATCACCGGGATCGGTGAAAATTTCAAAAGTTCCGCCAGTTCTACCGTAACTGCAGCCAAAAACAGGATTACGGTGATACTGTCTATAAACATTGCCAATACAAAAGATATGATCATAAAAGAGATCAGAATGGGAACCGCTTTATATTTCACGGCTTTGGCGATCCGCAGGCAGAGCCACCTGAAAAATCCTGATTTTCCCATTCCCTCCACCATGATCATCATTCCCGCAATAAACAGGATCGTTGCCCAATTGACTCCCGTTGAAACGCTTTCTGACATACCTCCTGCATACCAAAATTGAACGGTCGCAAATTCCCTGAAATTAAGGGTTTCCCATATCGCGGTCCCGCTCCGCATGCAGATTCCGAAGACGACAACTATCATCAGTGCGCCGCAGCCAAGCGAAGCCCACTGTCTCTCTATTTTTTCAGAAACTATAAGTGCAAACATGACCACAAATATAGTTACTGCCATTATTTGTGCAATCAAAATATTTCCTCTCTTTCCTTGTAAAATAATCCACGAAAAATAGACCCTCCTTCCGAGAGCATTCCGTGTAAAATTTAAGATCAGAGAGATTCTTTATTTTTGACCGTCCTGCAAATGAATAAACCGAACAATAGATACTTTTCCATGACTATGTAAATGATAACATTTCACAGAAACCTGTTTGAGTGTCAACAGAACAAACCCTGTCAACAGTAAGAATACAAAGACCAGTGTACGCAGATTTTCCTCACGGATCTGTCTTCCGGAAGGAATGATTCCAGAAAGTCGGGCCTGTTGTCCGCTGATTTCTCTTGTATCAGCCTGCACCCTGCTGTTTCTGGACTGAAGAGACGTATACTCCATCTGACGAGTATTTGCATCAGAAGCATGCACAACATCACGAGGTATTTCCAATGCAAAAATACCCCAGATCAATATCATACTCAGGATCGCACATTCCATGCGTATCATATTATGTATGAAATTCTTTTTTAGTCGATCGATATCATGCAGTTTCATAATATCATTATTGTATTATGAACCCTTTCTTGTGTCAAACAAAAATTTATTTTGATTCCGTTTTTGATTTCGTTTCCAACACCTGCTTGCAGATATCCCGCACGCAGCATTTGTCACAATAGGGCTTTGTTCTGGCGGTACAAACCGCGCGTCCGTGATCCACCAGGCGATGGCAGAAATCATTTCCCTCCTCGGGCGGAATGATCTTCCACAATTCTTTCTCTACCTTTCCCGGCTCTTTCACGCCGTCCACCAGCCCCATGCGGTTCACCAGGCGGATGCAATGAGTATCCGTCACGATCGCAGGCTTTCCGAACACATCCCCCATAATGAGATTGGCGCTTTTTCTGCCCACGCCGGGCAGCGCCAATAGCGCCTCCATGGTATCGGGCACCCTGCCGCTGTACGTATCCCGCAGCACCTTCATGCAGGCGCTGATATCCCGCGCCTTACTGTTGCCCAGACCGCAGGGCCGCACGATTTTCTCAATCTCCTCCACCGGTGCTTCTGCCAGAGCGTTCACATCCGGATATTTCGCATATAAATCTTCCACTACCACATTGACACGGGCATCCGTACACTGTGCCGCCAGACGCACACTGACGAGCAATTTCCATGCCTCGTCATAGTCCAATGTGCACACGGTTTCCGGATATTCCTGTTTCAGGCGCTCAATAATCGCCAGTGCACGCTGTTTCTTTGTCATCCTTTGTACCTCCTTATATAAGGCCTCATTTGTGGTAGGGTTCTCCGTGATTGATCCGGAATGCCCGATAAATCTGCTCACACAAGATCACCCGCATCAGCTGATGCGGAAAAGTCATATCAGAGAAGCTCAGATGAAAATCTGCCCTCTTCGTCACGGAAGCATGCAGCCCCAGGGAGCCTCCAATCACAAAGCAAAGACTGCCGCGCCCTTCCACCACAGCCTTGTCCATCCATGCGGCAAACCCTTCGGAATCAAATTTTTTCCCGCCGATCTCCAACGTACAGAGAAAGGTATCCTCCTTTATCCTGGACAGAATCCGTTCCGCCTCCTTCGCCTTGATCTGTTCCTCTAAAGCAACAGACGCCTTGTCGGGCGTCTGTTCATCCATCACTTCGATCACTTCCAGCTTACAATATCTGGTCAGTCTTTTGGCGTATTCCTCTATGGCGTCCCGATAAAATTTTTCTTTGATCTTACCGACACACAGAATAGTTATTTTCATACATCCACATCCGTTTCCGCTTGCTCGCCAAAGATCCGATCATAGAGCTTTTCATCCAGAAAACGCTCCAGTTGTGTTTGATTCAGATTGATAAACTGATCATTGATCCTTTGCTTTATGTATGCGCTTCGAATAAAGTACAGGACCTGCTCGTCCTCTCCGTCCGAATCAATCACGGCATTCGTCAGTTTTGCCGCGTTGGTATCAATTTCTTCCGCTGTAAGGTTATCCATACACCAGGCTTCTACCGCTTCCATCAATGTATTATCCGCCTTGGTCTTTTCGGCAGCTCCTTTGGCACTCTTAAAAGACAAAGCCCCCATGACCAGGAACAATACAAACACCGCCATCATTACGCCATAGAACATATAAGGGTTAGCCACCGTTGCGGGAAACACCCCCATTGCTCCTAATATGGCAAGGATCAGACCGACTCCTCCGACCAGCAAAAGTGCCCAGCCGGAAGAGCGATAATCATTTTCATTGATCGGATTCGGAGAAAACATAGCCATGGTCATTACCTCCCGCTCAAATACTCGTCAATACCCTTGGCGGCAGCTTTTCCTGCTCCCATGGCAAGAATGACCGTTGCAGCCCCTGTCACAGCATCACCACCGGCATATACGCCTTCCTTGGTGGTCTTGCCGTTCGCCTCATCTGCCACAATACATTTCCATTTATTGGTCTCCAGACCGTCTGTCGTGGAAGAAATCAGCGGATTCGGCGATGTCCCCAGTGCCATGATGACTGTGTCCACATCCATGGTAAAGGCAGAATCCGGAATTTCCACCGGTCTCCTTCTGCCGGAGTCATCAGGTTCACCCAGCTCCATACGGATACAGGTCATACCGGTTACCCAGCCTTTCTCATCGGAAAGGATCTCTGTAGGATTGGTGAGCAGGTCGAAGATAATGCCCTCCTCCTTTGCGTGATGCACCTCCTCCACTCTGGCCGGTAATTCTTCCTCGCTTCTGCGGTATACGATATGCACTTCCGCACCCAGACGCAGTGCTGTTCTTGCGGCATCCATAGCCACGTTTCCGCCGCCCACGACAGCCACTTTTTTGCCGCGCATAATGGGCGTATTGGACTTCTCATCAAACGCTTTCATCAGATTACTTCTGGTCAGATATTCATTCGCGGAGAATACGCCGTTTGCATTCTCTCCGGGAATTCCCATAAACTTGGGCAGACCTGCGCCGGAACCGATAAACACCGCATCAAAGCCTTCCTCATCCATCAGCTCATCGATTGTTGTCGATTTACCGATGACTACATTGGTCTCTATCTTTACACCAAGCGCTTTTACATTCTCAATCTCCTTCGCCACAACTTCTTCCTTGGGCAATCTGAACTCCGGTATACCGTAAACGAGCACACCACCTGCCTCATGCAGCGCCTCAAAGATCGTCACATCGTATCCCATCTTTGCAAGGTCTCCCGCACAGGTCAGACCCGCCGGCCCGGAACCGATCACAGCCACTTTCTTGCCCTTTTTCTCCTTGGCACCTTCCGGCTTGATTCCGTTCTCTCTTGCCCAGTCCGCCACAAAGCGCTCCAGCTTACCGATGGAAATGGGTTCTCCCTTGATACCTCTGATACATTTGCCTTCGCACTGGCTCTCCTGCGGGCAGACACGTCCGCAGACGGCAGGAAGCGCACTGGACTCACTGATCACCTGATAAGCCTTCTCAATGTCCCCGTTTTTCACCTGCTCAATAAACCCGGGAATATTGATGGCTACGGGGCAGCCTTTGATACACTGAGCATTCTTACAGTTGATGCAGCGGGTTGCCTCCTCCATCGCTTCTTCTTTGTTATATCCCAGACAAACCTCTGCAAAGTTTGTTGCTCTCTCTTTTGCATCCTGCTCTCTGACAGGAACTTTCTTCAATACATCCATCGTCTATCTCCTTTCTGATCAAGCGTCTCTAACAGTTACCGCATCCGCCGTGGTGGGTGTCGCCTTCCTCAAGTGCGAGGATTGCCTTCCCCTCCTGTGTCTTATACAGTGATTGTCTTCTCATCGCCTCATCAAAATTGACTGCATGTCCGTCAAACTCCGGTCCGTCAACGCAGGCAAACTTTACTTTGCCGCCTACGGTAACACGGCAGGCACCGCACATGCCGGTTCCGTCCACCATGATCGGATTCAGGCTGACAATGGTCGGAAGCTCATATTCTTTGGTCAGCAGGCAGACAAACTTCATCATGATCATAGGGCCGATGGCAACGCAGACGTCATATTTTTTACCCTCTGCGATCAGATCCTTGATGACCTGGGTCACCATGCCGCTCCTGCCATAGGAACCGTCATCTGTGGTCACATAGAGATTGCCCGCAACCGCTTCCATCTCTTTTTCCAGGATCAGGAGATCCTTCGTCTTGCTGCCCACGATCACATCTGCCTGGATTCCGTGCTCATGCAGCCATTTCACCTGGGGATATACAGGCGCAGCACCCACACCACCGGCCACAAACAGCATCTTTTTCTGCTTGAGGCTCTCCAGGTCCTCTTTTACAAATTCGGAAGCACAGCCCAGAGGACCCACAAAATCGTGAAAATAATCTCCCTCTTTCAGGTCAGCCATCATTTTGGTAGCCGCACCGACTGTCTGAAACACGATGGTCACCGCACCGGTTTCTCTGTTGTAATCACAGATGGTCAAAGGGATCCTCTCACCGTCCGCATCCATTCTCACAATGACAAACTGTCCCGGCTGGCAGGACTTTGCCACGCGTTTTGCCTCCACATCCATCAGATAGATGTTTGCAGCCAGTTCCTGTTTCTTCAGAATTTTGTACATAAATCCACCTCTCTGTTTTATTGCTTTTCTATCTCTTTACAACATTACATCCGAATCCGATCACATCACGGTCATCTGAATCTCCCCTGTGTAGACATCCACAACATAATAATTTCCCGTCCGAGCAATTCCACCGGCTTCGTCTACCAATACTTCCGCAAACAGATAGACAGCCTCTTTTCCCTTCCAGTCCGTGACATATAAATACTCAAACAGATAATGCTCACTGGTATCATCAAAATGCCCTGCTTCATCCAGAATCCTTCCGTTCTTCAGCGCATATTCCCGCACCAGTTTTTCCGCTCCGTTCGGCGTGATATCTGTGCGCAGAGACAAGATGAAGGTTCTTTCCACAACAGCACTGCTGTTTGACGATTCCAGACGGGCAAAACTAAAATGACTCTCTCCCAAAGGCAGCGGAATGGGACCTGTATACTTTGCAGAATTTTTTGTCGGTGTCGTCCCATTTGTCGTATAATAAATATTTTCGGAGTTATTGGTCACCGTGATCTTATAGGGCAGATCATATTCTCCTCCGTCCAGATTTATCTCCGGAGCCTCCAATTCCGTAACCGTAATATGATACCACGCGCTGGCGACCTGGCTTTGTACGCCGTTTTCATTGATATACACAGCTTTTACAGTGAAATCTCCATCTTCCATCAAAATGGGAGAAACATACTGTGTCTTGGACGCATCGGGCGTCTCTCCGTCTAATGTATAGTAAATCTTTCCGCCTCCGGAAGCTGTCATCTTCAGCGCTTTCACTTCTTCATATTCCCCTGATGGCACACTGAATTGCGGTCTCTCAGCAATATAATTCTGATAGGTTGTCCGAATGGATGCCAGCGGGCAATTGATCAGCATATCATGGATTGCCTGATATTCTTCTCTGGCACAATAAATTGCAATGAGTTTTCCGTAAATGCTCTCCAACTGCTCCTGTTCCGTTCTGGGATCCTCGATGATCGCTCTCAGCCAATATTCATAATTTTCTTTATCATTTTTTAAAAAATAAACCTGTGCAATGCTTAATTTCAGATCGGTATTTGTCGGTTCCAACTCCATGGCCCGTTCATAATAATGAATCGCATCCTCGTACCGGGCTGAATTTGTCGACTTAACAGCCTGCTCAATTTGATACTCCGCCGAATAATACTGAACGATCTTCACTCCGATCCAGATCACTGCTGCAACAAAAAATACCAACATTGCCCAACCGGCAATGATCTTCCTGCGGCCGGCCTGTATCTTGTCACTTTTGGGAGCCTTTGAACCCTTTGACAATTGCCTGGATGGCGGAGAAACTTCTTTTACAATATCCTTCAGATTCTGCTCAATATTTTGCTCAAACTCCGGTTCAAAATCGGGCACTATATGGATATCCTCACCGCATTGCTCGCAATAGAGGAGACCTTCCTGCATCTCCGCTCCGCAATTTGGACATTTCATAGCCTATCCTCTTTCCTTACAGATTATTTCTGCAGTGCAACCGACTCCACGCAATTGTTCATCAACATAGCGATTGTCATAGGACCCACACCGCCCGGCACAGGAGTAATGGCGCTGCAATGAGGCTCTACGCTTTCAAAATCCACATCCCCGCAAAGTTTATTGTTTTCATTCCGATGGATACCCACATCAATAACTACGGCACCTTCTTTTACATAATCTGCCGTGATCATCTTCGGTTTTCCGATCGCAACAACCAAAATATCAGCGCGTCTGGTCACTTCCTTTAAGTCTTTCGTACGGCTGTGGGTCACGGTCACGGTTCCGTTCTCCCGCAAAAGCAGCAATGCCATCGGCTTACCTACGATATTGCTTCGGCCGATCACAACGCATTCCTTTCCTGCGATCTCTATACCGGAACGCTTTAACAGCTGGATAATCCCTGCCGGCGTACAGGAAACAAATCCCGGCTTGCCGATACAGAGCGCACCCACATTCTGCGGGTGAAAACCGTCCACATCTTTGCTGGGATGAATCGCATCCAGTACCTTTTCCTCATTAATATGTTTCGGAAGCGGCAATTGTACCAGGATACCGTTTACATCTTTTCTGGCATTCAATTCCCCGATCAGCTCCAACAGTTTCTCCTCGGTTGTATCCTCCGGCAGCTCATATGCCAGAGAACGGATCCCGATATACTCACATGCCTTCTTCTTATTTCCCACATAAACCGTGGAAGCAGGATCATTTCCCACCTGGATCACCGCCAGTGTGACTTCCACGCCTTCCGCTTTCATCTGTGCAACCTTTTCCCTGCACTCATCCTTGATCTGCACCGAAATTGCCTTGCCGTCAATCAACTTTGCCATAACACACTCTCCATTCTTTCAACTGTACTGAAACTTAAAATAAACCGACAATCCTGCCGTCATCATCCACATCGATCCGATAGGCCGCAGGCTCCTTGGGCAGCCCGGGC
The DNA here is from genome assembly GCA_017476665.1 of Lachnospiraceae bacterium. GTDB lineage: Bacteria > Bacillota > Clostridia > Lachnospirales > Lachnospiraceae > Acetatifactor. The sequence continues at coordinate 61,433 of JAFUZJ010000058.1, forward strand.
ATCGTCATGATCGCACCGGTAAGCACTACCACAAACCCGGCACCTGCCGAAACGTAAACTTCTCTTACATTGATTTCAAATCCCTCCGGACGCCCCAATAATTTCGGATCATCCGAAAGAGAATACTGATTTTTGGCCATGCAGACCGGAAAGCTCCCATATCCCAGCTTTTCCAGCTTGTTTAACTGCGTCAACGCAGCGGCAGTAAAGGTTACATCCGCCGCACCATAGATCTCTGTCGCAACTATTCTGATCTTTTCTTTTAAATTCAGTTCATCTTCGTAAAGGACCTGAAAATGACCGGTTTTCTGCTCTAACGTCTGCAGAACTTTCTCTGCCAGTTCTATACCGCCTTCTCCGCCTTTTTCCCAGACCTGTGAGATCGCGAAATCACACCCCTTGGCCTCACACATCTCCTTCACCATGGCGGTTTCCGCTTCTGTATCGGACACAAATGCATTCAGTGTGACCACAACCGGTACACCGTATTTCTGGAGATTTTCGATATGTTTTTCCAAGTTGACCATGCCGCCCCGCAGCGCATCCAGATTCTCCCGATTCAGATCTGCTTTCTCCACACCGCCATTGTATTTGAGCGCACGCACCGTAGCCACCAGGACAACTGCATCCGGTTTTAAACCTGCCATACGGCACTTGATATCAAAAAATTTCTCAGCACCCAGATCCGCACCGAATCCAGCCTCCGTAATACAATAGTCAGCCATCTTCAGAGCTGCCTTGGTAGCCCGCACGGAATTACAACCATGGGCAATATTGGCAAACGGACCGCCATGCACCAAAGCCGGCGTATGTTCCAGCGTCTGGATCAGATTCGGTTTCATGGCATCTTTCAGCAGCGCTGCCATTGCACCCACTGCATTCAGATCCTTTGCAGTCACAGGTTCCCCCGCATAATTGTACGCAACTACGATCTTGGCCAGGCGCTCTTTCAGATCCTTCAGATCCTCCGCCAGGCAAAGGATCGCCATGATCTCACTGGCCACAGTAATAATAAAGTGATCTTCCCTGGCAAAACCATCTGTCTTGCCGCCCAGACCGATCACAATATTCCGCAGAGCGCGGTCATTCATATCTTCACAGCGCTTCCACACAATCTGTCTGGTATCGATTCCCAGCGCATTGCCCTGCTGGATATGATTGTCCAGCATTGCCGCAAGCAGATTGTTCGCGGAAGTAATCGCATGAAAATCCCCTGTAAAATGAAGATTTAATTCTTCCATCGGCACCACCTGTGCATAACCGCCTCCTGCGGCGCCGCCTTTCATGCCAAAACAGGGACCCAGCGACGGTTCACGCAATGCGATCACCGCTTTTTTCCCCAATTTACCGAACGCTTCCCCCAATCCAACCGTCGTGGTCGTCTTGCCTTCTCCGGCAGGAGTCGGATTGATTGCTGTCACAAGGATCAACTTACCGTTAGGATTTTGCTCAATTTTTTTGAGATAATCGTCAGAAAGCTTTGCCTTATACCGGCCGTAAAGTTCCAAATCTTCCTCAGTGATCCCCAGATCATTAGCGATCTGCATGATTGGCAATAGTCTTGCCTCCTGTGCGATCTCAATATCTGTCTTCATTTAAATCTCCTCCAAAAGCTGCTCAAATTGCTCCATCGTCATCAGTACCTTACGCGGCTTGGTGCCTTCTTCTTCACCCACGACGCCATACTCACAGAGCTGATCCATGATGCGGGCCGCCCTGTTAAATCCGATCTTCAGTACACGCTGCAGCATACCGATGGATGCCTTGTCCTTATCAATAATAAAGCGGGCCGCTTCCTCGAAATATTCATCCCGGCCATTGTCCCCGCCGCCTGCTGACGCGCCGCCGGCTCCGGCAGTGCCGCTGGATGCAGTGCCGAGATTTTTGATCTTTTCTTCAATATCATCCGCATAGGTATTTCCGATCATCTGGTTTTTCAGGAAATCGACCACATCGGAAACCTCTTTATCCGACACAAACGCCCCTTGGATACGCGCCGGTTTTGAGTAACCCTGGGGATAAAACAGCATATCACCTTTACCCAGCAACTTCTCTGCGCCAACCATATCCAAAATAGTGCGGGAATCCACGCCGCTGGACACTGCAAATGCCACACGGCTGGGCATATTGGCCTTGATCAGACCTGTGATGACATCCACGCTGGGTCTCTGGGTTGCAATGATCAGGTGGATACCGCAGGCTCTCGCCAACTGTGCCAGACGACAGATAGATTCCTCCACCTCTCCCGGGCATACCATCATCAGATCTGCCAGCTCGTCCACAATGATCACAATCTGCGGCAGCCTGTTCGGTACGTCCTCTTCCCCATTCTCCCGCATGGTCTCCAGCTTTTGATTATATCCCTTCAGGTCACGGACATTATAGTCCGCAAATTTCCGGTACCGATCCTCCATTTCAGACACTGCCCAATGCAGCGCTGCCGATGCTTTCTTCGGGTCCGTCACCACCGGGATTAACAGATGGGGAATTCCGTTATACACGGATAATTCCACAACCTTCGGATCCACCATGATCAATTTCACATCGTCCGGATGCGCTTTATATAAAATGCTCATGATCAAAGTGTTGATACACACGGATTTACCAGAACCGGTGGAACCTGCGATCAACATATGCGGCATTTTGGCAATATCTGCCACCACGGTCTTTCCCGCGATATCCTTTCCTACCGCAAAAGCAATATTGGAAGGAAACTCCTTGAATTCCTTGCTCTCCAGCAGATCCCGCAGGGAAACCATCATATTCTCTTTATTTGGCACCTCGATACCGATGGCTGCCTTGCCCGGGATGGGTGCCTCAATACGGATATCCGTGGCTGCAAGATTCAATTTAATATCATCCGACAGACCAACGATCTTTGACACTTTCACGCCCTGCTCCGGCTGCAGCTCATATCTGGTCACGCTGGGGCCCTGACTGATCTCAGTGATCGTCACCTTTACGCCGAACGTATTCAGCGTCTGCTGCAGACGCATTGCGGTCTCTTTTAATTCCTCCGCAGAATCCCCTTTTCCGCTCTCACCTTTCTGCAGTCTGGAAAGCGGGGGAAACATGTATTTCTTGGGTGCTTTTTTCTCTGTATTTTGCAGTTCTTTCTGCATCTGCTTTTCCGCAGGAGACATGGTATCCGGCGCAGGTACCACCGCTTCGGGCTTTGCGTATCCGGCGGCTCCCGCAGGACTGTCTGCGCGTCTGTCTGTCACACCGTCCTTATGAACCCGTATATTCTCCGCCTCATGCGTCAGCATAGAGTGGGACGGCTCATGCGTCGACTGTTCCTGCACTGCCTGCTCACGCACCGGCTGTACCCGTACCGGCTGTGCGTGTACAGCTTCCCCGGTCAGTCCCGCATCTGCTGTTTCCGCCATTTCGCCTGAATCCGCATTTTCGTTCAGGTTTACAGCGTGTGCCGTGCGGATCTGGATCCGGTCTCTCTCCGCCGGATCTTCCTGATAAGTGATTTCATGGATATCACCCTTATGTACAGGATCACTCTGCTTTAAAGCGGTATCCACGGTCACGCCGGAAACCTTCTTTTCCATGCGGAGAATTTTCTCATTCTCTCGTTCTTCCTCTTTCAGGCGACGCTCTTCCTCACGTTCCGCCCGGATTCTCTCTTGTTCCTCTCTGCGCTGTTTCGCAGCCTCTCTTTTGCTCTCTGCGGCCTCTCTGCGGCTTTCCGCTTCTTCTCTGCGTCGCTCCGCCGCTTCTTCCCGCCGCCTTGCAGCTTCCTCTCTGGCTTCCTCTCTGCGTCTTGCCGCCTCTTCCCTGGCTTCCTCTCTGCGATCCATATCCTCCAACTGTCTCTCTGGATCGCCCACCGCCAGTTCATGCAGACGCTCTCTGCCGTCTTTCACACTGCCGATAAAAGACCGCTCCGTCAAAAGGATCAGACTGATCACCGAACAGAGCAAAACGATCAGGATCGTTCCTACCATCTCCAGATTTGCATACAGCAGATACCCAAGGCTGCCCGCCAACACGCCGCCGCCGCATTTTCCACTTTGGCAGCTATTATAAATCTCCTGAATGTCATAAGCGTCCAGTTTCCGCACCGGTCCGCCGATCAGTTCACAGATCACGCCGACATTCAGATACAGCACGATTCCGGCGATCAGTTTTCGCAAAGCCGTGGGGCTTCCCTCATTGGCGAACCAGAAAGAAACCGCCAGGAAGATCAAAACCGGCGTCACATACGCCATGAATCCAAACAGACCAAACATCACTTTGCAGATTTCTTCCCCCACCGTACCGCGGATAACCCCTAAATTACATAAAAATAAAAACAGCATTGCGACGCAGAAAACAATCAGACCGATTTCACGGAAAAGCTCTCTGTCCTGCTCCAATTGTACCTGACTCATCTTCTGGGCAGATGACGTTTTTCTGCTCCTGCTGTTAGCCTTTGTACTTCCTCTCCGGGAAGATTTATTTGTTGAAGAAGCCATCTCGCTTCATACCTCTCTGTTCTTTCATCCGTTTTATCTATATAGTATACCATTTATTTCCCCTGCATGTCAATCAACTGATGCAGTTTGCGGATCGCCTTGTCGATCCCGCCCACTTCGTCGATAATTCCCTGTTTTACAGCCTCTTCTCCCACCAGAATGGTTCCCACATCCTTGGTCAATACACCGGTCTCCATCATAAGCGCCTCCAGGCGTTCTCTCTGTATTTTGCAATGCCTGCACACAAACCCCGTGATCCGGTCCTGGATCAGCTTAAAATAGTCAAACGTCTGCGGTACGCCGATCACCATACCGTTCATTCTGACGGGATGGATCACCATGGTACCGGTGGGGACAATGTAGGAGTAATCTGTGCTGACCGCGATCGGAACGCCGATGGAGTGGCTTCCTCCAAGCACCAGTGATACGGTAGGTTTGCTGAGCGACGAAAGCATTTCCGCAATGGCAAGCCCCGCCTCTACATCCCCTCCCATGGTGTTGAGAATGACCAGCACGCCCTGAATCTCCTTGCTATCCTCAATTGCCGCCAGCCTCGGCAGCACATGTTCATATTTTGTAGTTTTCGAATCCCCTGAAAGGTTGTCATGCCCTTCAATCTCGCCGATAATGGAAAGCAGATGAATATCCTGCTGTTTTTCATTATCCTGCAGCGTAAGCTGCCCTAATTTTTCAATCCGCTCGTCCTGATGCTCTTCCTTTTTGATCTCCTTTTCTTCTTTCGTGTCCTCTCTTTTTTCAGGCATAATAGGCAACCTCCCGTCTCAGAATTTCCCTGAAATAAAAAACTGTGTCTGTTCAGCCGACACAGTTTTTATACCCGTTACCATTATGCCCCGAAGTCAAAAGCTTATACTCAGGGAATATCGAAATCATCATCGTCCGATACTTCATAGTCATAATCCATCGCCTTACGTTCCCGCTTTTTCGGTACAGGAAGCGGATTTTCAATATACTGGAAATCTTTCTTTTTGTCGGATCCATTCTCATTCTGATCCATAATTTCTACCTCCAGTTCCTCAGTCTTCTCAATCTGCTGCATCGCGAAATCCATTCCGTCTGCATCGCCTTCCTTGCTTTCTGCGCTGTGCGAATGCGTTTTGTGCAGCCATAACCTCAGATACTCGATCCCGATACCGGCCATTGCCGCGCCCATCAGATACAAAAGCGCATATGCATTAAAATATTCCGTTTTCCCCATCCGGAAGCCCTGCATCAGGGTTAAAAGTGCTGCCGCAAACAGCCAGATCCCCTTTGTCCGGATCCTGTGATCAATCCAAAAACTGAATATTCCAAGCGCCATCAAAACAGCGAGAACAATCATATCCCAGGAAGCAATTCTTCCTGTCCCGGCAGCCAGAGAAAATCTCTGCGGCAGATACAGCCCCAACTGGGCATAAACGGAAGATCCCATTGTTCCGCTGATACTTCCCCGGATGCCATGGTACAGAAAATACCCCACGACAGCAGAGATCAGGCAGATCAAAAATGCAAAGAGCGGATTGGAATCCGCATCACTCCTTCCCTCTCTGGAAAAGCATAATTCCCCTGTCAGAAAGATCAGCAGCGTAATCCCTGCCATATCCAAGTAACAGCAAAATCCGATCACCAGTCCGGTCACCACATAATAGATCCCCGCCCGGATCCAATTTTCCTTTCTTTGTTCTGTCAGTTCCGCAATCAACCTCAGCCCGATCCCATAAAAGATCAAGATCAGCAAAAACGGCGACGGCCTACTGGTTTCTGCGATCATATACGGACTAAAACCCAGAAAAGCAAGGACGATCATAGCGGCAATTTCACCGGCACCTCTTCTGATGCCAAAATAAACACATGCCGCAGCAACCACCAGAAGGATCAGCTGAAAGGCCACCACCGTCTGTGGACGATTGCCAAGCAGGAAACAAAAATCCCGCAAAAGCCAGACATACAATTCTCTGCCTTTATGAGCCATATCAGGTATCTCTGTTCCCGTACCAATCTGTGCCAGCGCATATTCTTTACTTGACGTGATGTACCATGGATAAGCATCTGCCGGATATCCCTTCCGCACCAGAATCATAAATATGGTCAGCGCCACCCCAACGATCCCCTCGATCACCAAAGAAACCCGATAAGTCAGTTTGCCGCGCCGATATTTCGGCCCCCCACCGATCCCTCTGCTTTTTTGCACAAAAAAATTCAAAAGGAACACGAGCGTACCCAATAGTGCCAACGCACCCGCACCGACAACCAGACCTGTCCCCGGACCAATCCCCGCTTCCCCGCAGATATTCAGCATCGTCAAAAACAGGAAACAGCCGGACGCCAACGCATAGAAAGCCCATATTACAATTGCAGGTAAACTATTCTTCTTCATCTGCCAAAACCTTTTCAATATTATATCTGGTTCTCTGTTTTACCTCAATATAGATCTTACCAATATACTGTCCTACCAGTCCGATCGCCAACAGCTGAATGCCGCCCAAAAACCAGATGGACAGGATCAGGGAGGTCCACCCCGGCACCACACGTCCGGTAAAATAAGAGATCAGCGCATACACCGCGGCAAGCACGGAGGCAAATACAATAAATAAGCCCAATCCCATGATCATGCTGATCGGCTTTACACTGAAGGACGAAATTCCGTTAAACGCAAGCGCCAGCATCTTCTTCAAAGGATACTTGGATTCTCCGGCTACACGTTCTTTTCTGTCATAGTAAACGCAGTCCGTCTGGTAACCGATCAACGGCATCATACCGCGCAGGAAAAGATTGGTCTCCTTATACTTCGAAAACTGTTCTACGGCCCGCTTGCTCATCAGGCGAAAATCCGCATGGTTGTAGATTGTCTTCACGCCCATCATCTCCATAACCCGGTAAAATCCCTGGGCTGTGGTACGCTTAAAGAACGTATCCGTCTTTCTCTCTTTTCGAACACCGTAAACAATGTCATTGCCCGCATGGAATTTATCGATCATCTCCTCGATCACTGCCACGTCATCCTGCAAATCCGCATCAATAGAGATCGTCACATCACTCATATCTTTCGCAGTGATCAGGCCGGCAGTCAACGCAAACTGATGTCCTACATTTCCGGCAAGCTTTACGCCGAACACCTGCACCGGATGCGCGGCATGCTCTTCCTCAATCAGTTCCCATGTGCGATCCTTGCTGCCGTCATTGACAAACAAAATAAAACTGTCCGCCCCGATCTTTTTCTTGCCGATCAGATCATCCAATACGCCCCGGAGCGCCTCGGAAGCAATATGGAGCACTTCCTCCTCGTTATAACACGGTACCACGATTGCCAATCTGTCCATTTCTCTTTCCTCCGAAATTGTGCTTGTGCTGTGCTTTATTTATCGTTTTGACTTTTGCGGCCAACCAGTTATCAACCCTCAATCGCCTGCTTCAGATCCGCGATGATATCATCCACATGCTCGATTCCCACGGAAAGCCGGATCAGATCCGGCGCAACACCGGCCTCTCTCAGCTGCTCGTCATTCATCTGTCTGTGGGTATGGCTGGCCGGATGCAAAACGCATGTCCGGGCATCGGCCACATGGGTCACGATTGCTGCCAGTTTCAGCTTATCCATCATTTCCTCAGCAGCCTTCCTGCCGCCCTTTAATCCGAATGAGATCACGCCGCAGCTTCCCTTGGGCATATATTTTTGTGCCAATTCATAATACCGATTACTCTTTAATCCGGGATAATTCACCCAGGAAACCTGCTCATGCTGCTCCAGGAACTCAGCCACAGCCTGCGCGTTGGAACAGTGTCTCTCCATCCGCAGCGGTAATGTCTCCAGACCTACATTCAGCAGGAAAGCATTCTGCGGTGCCTGAATCGAACCCAGATCCCGCATCAGCTGTGCCGTCGCTTTGGTAATGTAAGCAGCTTTTCCGAATTTTTTCGTATAAGTCACGCCGTGATAAGATTCATCCGGTGTGGTCAGCCCCGGGAACTTATCTGCATATTTTTCCCAGTCAAAATTGCCGGAATCCACGATGGCTCCGCCTACGCACATTGCATGTCCGTCCATATATTTTGTGGTGGAATGTGTGATAATATCCGCTCCCCACACAAAAGGATTGCAATTGACGGGCGTCGCAAAGGTATTGTCAACAATTAACGGCACTCCATGGCTGTGCGCCAGACGGGCAAACTTCTCGATATCCAGCACGACAAGCGCAGGATTGGCAATCGTCTCCGCAACAACACATTTGGTATTCCCGCGAAATGCTTTCGCCAGTTCTTCTTCCGACGCATCCGGGTCCACCACGGTTGTCTCAATCCCCATCTTCTTCATGGTAACAGTCAGCAGATTAAAGGTTCCGCCATAAACAGTGGATGACATCACCACGTGATCCCCCGCCTCACAGATATTGAATACCGCGTAATAATTAGCCGCCTGACCGGAACTGGTCAGCATAGCCGCCACGCCGCCCTCCAGTTCACAGATTTTCTGGGCCACATAGTCATTGGTAGGGTTTTGCAGTCTGGTGTAAAAATATCCATTCTCCTCCAGGTCAAACAATCTTCCCATCTGCTCGGAAGTGTCGTATTTAAAGGTTGTGCTCTGCACGATCGGCAGCACTCTGGGCTGCCCGTTTGTGGGCTGCCAACCTGATTGTACACATATGGTTTCTTTCTTAAATTTCGGATTCTGTGCCAAATTTTTATCCCCCATTTCTGCCCAGAGTATTCTGCGCTTTGCAAAATATAGCTAAGCATGGCAAACACCACCCTGCTCAGGTGGTGCCTGTTTTCTAAATTCGGATCGGATTACTCATCCCAATTGTGATATACCGCCTGGACATCATCGTCCTCGTCCAGCATATCCAGGGTTCTCTGCAGATTCTTGATGGCGGTCTCATCCGTCAGCTCCACATAATTTTGCGGGATCATAGTAACTTCTGCACTCAGCATGGGAATCTTCGCATCCTCCAAGGCCTTACGCACTTCCTCAAAAGCATCCGGATCCGTCAGAATCTCATAACTGTCCTCTTCCTCCGCAAAATCTTCGGCTCCTGCATCCAAAGCCTGCATCATCAGATCATCCGCCTCCAGATCACATTCCTCCTTATCGATGATGATCTGTCCTTTTTTGTCAAACATAAAGGACACGCAGCCCGGAGTGCCGATATTTCCCTGTCCCTTGGTGAAAGCACTGCGCACATTCGCCGCGGTCCGGTTTTTATTGTCCGTCAAAGCATCCACAATGATCGCAATTCCGCTGGGTCCATACCCTTCATAGGTTACATATTCATAATTCACATTGCCCACATCTCCCGCAGCCTTTTTGATCCCGCGTTCGATCGTATCGTTGGGCATGTTGTTCGCCTTTGCCTTTGCGATGACGGTGGCAAGTTTAAAATTATTGTTGGGGTCGGGACCGCCTTCTTTTACCGCAACGGCAATCTCACGTCCGATAATGGTAAATATCTTGCCCTTTGCGGCATCGTTTTTCTCTTTCTTATGCTTAATATTCGCAAATTTTGAATGTCCTGACATCTTTAATCTCCTTTGTCTTTTCTGTCTGATCCGTTATGCAGACCCGTTTCTTGTCCGCATACCCGTGTCATAGTATACCATTTTTTTCCTGTCACAGCAAGACATTTTCATTCTCAGCTGCACCGTTTTCCTCCGAAGAAGCCTGTTCCGGGAGTTTCGTCACCAGCACGCTTTGCACCATCTTATTTTCCACGGAAAGGACTTTGAAATTATACCCCTTATAATCCACGTCAAACCGCTCGTTTTCTTCCGGGATGTGATCCATCCGTCGGATCATGAAACCGTTCAGCGTCTCCACTTCTTCCTCCTCACACACGATTCCGAAGCGCTCTGCCAGCTCCTCCAACGGGGTCTTGCCTTCTATGATATATTCGTCATTGCCTTTTTCCTCGATGTAATCCGTATCCTCATCATACTCGTCCATAATATTGCCGACAATCTCTTCCAGGATGTCCTCCATGGCGACAAGACCGTCCATCTGTCCGTATTCATCCACCACAATGGCCATCTGCAGTTTCTTGGACTGCATCTCTTCAAAAAGCTCGTCGATATTCTTGGTCTGCGGAACAAAGTACGCCTCTCGCAGCAGTCCGTCCAGATCCTTGACACAGCCGTCCGCCGAGGTATCTCTGCGGTGATACCGCATGGCGTCTTTCAAATGCAGAATGCCGATCACATGATCGATATTCTCCTCATACACCGGATATCTGCTGTTGGTACCTGCCAGCATGAAATCAATCGCGTCTTTCAGATGCATTTCACCGTCGATCGCCACCACATTATTCCGGTGTGTCATGATATCCTGTGCCTGCTTGTCACCGTACGCAAAGATGTTGTTGATCATCTCGGCTTCGTTGTCTTCGATCACGCCCTGCTCAAAGCCCTCCTGCACCATATTGATGATCTCTTTTTCGGTGACATCGCTCTCCTCACTTTTGTCGCGCACCCCAAACAGAAACAGGATCCCGCTCACCGTCGCACCCACAAGCGCCGTCATGGGGCGAAATAATTTACGGACCAGTTCTGCCGCCGCCAATCCCAGATAAGCCAGCCGTTCCGCATGTCTCGCGGCAATCTTTTTCGGCAGGAGCACCCCAAAGGTCAAAAATAAGTATAAAAGCACCACAGCCGCAGCCACCGCAATTTCCGCTCCCGGATGCGTCTGAATGAATATCAGATAAAGCACACCGACAGCCATATCAGCAAAAGTTGTGATCAGCTGTACGGTACCTACATACGTTTCCTGTCTGTCCACAAGTTTCAGCAATCGAATGCTCTTTGGATCTTTTTTCTCCTCCGCCCGGTTCTCCAACTCAATCCTGTCCAGATTCTGCAATGCGGAGCTGTATCCGTAAACCAGCGCATCCAATAATAAAAGCCCTAAGATCATACCGGCTATCGGTCCGGCGTCTTCCATTTGTACCCAATCTCCTTTTCTTTCAGATTGTTATCATCATATACCAATCTGCGTACTTTCGTCAATAACCGTTCGCTGCTTCTCTTATGTATCCAGTTCCAGGCTGATCATCAACGCGTGATTCACCCGCAACATCACTTCTCCGTCCAGATGACAGACCTTATCCTTCAGTCTCTTTTTATCGATCGTCCTGAGCTGTTCCAGCAAAACGACCGAATCCTTATCCATGTCATATCGGTCGGCACGCAGTTCGATATGTGTAGGCAGCTTCGCCTTATTCATCTTTGAAGTGATGGCTGCACAGATCACGGTCGGGCTGTGCCGGTTTCCCACATCGTTCTGGATGATAAGTACCGGCCGGATCCCTCCCTGCTCCGATCCCACTACGGGACGCAGATCTGCATAATACACGTCGCCTCTCTTCATAACACTTTCCTCCACTTTTTGCCTGTTGGCTTTGAAAATAGTATTGCCTTATTTTCGGGAGGTATTCTATTTTTTCTTTTCTATTGCATTTTGCAGCCCTGCAGATCCTGCACGCCTGCCAGCGCGCCGTCCCTCACAAAAACTCTGGGAATTCTCCTGGACAGATCACAGACCAGTTCATAGTTGAATCTTCCGGACAACGTTCCCAGCTGCTCCACTGTGATCTCCCGCTCCCCGTCTCTGCCGATCAGCGTAACCGGATCCCCCGCAGTCACCTCCGGAATATCCGTCACATCCACCATAAACTGATCCATGCATACCCTGCCGAGAATCGGCGCCTTTTTTCCGCGGATCAGTACATAGCCTTTCCCGCCAGAAAGAGACCTGGGATACCCGTCTCCATACCCGACGGGAATCGTTGCAACGCGCACGTCGCTCTTTGCTGTAAACGTACCTCCGTAACTGACGCTCTGCCCTGCATGGATCGTCTTCACATAAACCACATGACTGTGCAGGGAAAGAACCGGTCTCAGATAGGTCTCTCCGCCCGGAACCTCCTCGGATGGGTGCAGACCGTAAAGCGTGATCCCTGCTCTCACCGCATCTAGATTGCTCTCCGGCAATTCCAAGATGCCTGCACTGTTTGCACAATGCTTCACCGGGATCTGAATGCCCAGTTCCGACCGGATCCGCCGGATAAAATCCGTGAACAAGGCAAACTGCTTTCTGGCGGGCTGCTTCTCTCTCTCGTCAGCCCTGGCAAAATGGGTAAAAATGCCTTCCATCTCCAAGCTGCCTTCCTCTGTATACCGCTGCAGCTCTCTGACAAACGCAAGTCCGGTGTCATCCGGCATAATGCCGATGCGTCCCATCCCCGTATCCACTTTGATATGTACTTTTATCGCTTTCCCTGTCTTTCGCGCCGCTTTCGCAAGTTTCGCTGCCATTTCGCGTTCGAACACAGCCGGGCGAATCTGCTCCAGAGCCATTCTTTCATAGGCATACGGGAAAGTATAACCCAGGATCAGGATCGGCTTTCGGATGCCATGTTCCCGTAGCAAAAAAGCCTCCTCGGGCGCAGCCACAGCATATCCCCAGACATATTCTTCCGCCTCCAGGACATCTGCGATGGGAATACTTCCATGCCCGTACCCGTCGGTCTTGATCACTGCGATCATCTTTGTTTTGTCGTCAATCCCCGACTTCATATGCCGCATGTTATGCAATACCGCATCCAGATCGATCCTTGCATATCCCCGCGCATATTTTTGCTCCACCAATTCTTTTTCTTCCTGTGTCATCCTCTTATTCCTCTTTCCACGCGTCCTTCATAACCGGCGAAACCGCATCCGCAATGTCTCCAGCCATACAGCCAAACGTGCCTCTCTGGGCAGCCACCAGATCTCCCGCGGCCGCATGCAGATATACGCCAAGACACGCCGTATAAAAAGCATCTTCCGATTCCTTATTCTGCGCCATCAGACCGCCCAGTATCCCCGCCAGGACATCCCCGCTCCCGGCCGTTGCCATTCCGTCATTTCCGTAAATATTCATACAGACCGTCTTGTTTTCCGCGCACACAAAAGATCTGGCGTCCTTCGCCACCACAACGCACTGCATCTGTCTGGCCAGCATCAGCCCATAGTCCCAGGTCCGTATCTTTAACTTCTCCACAGGCGTATCCACCAGTCTGGCCAGTTCTCCCATGTGGGGAGTCAGGATGCATAAGCCTTCCCGTTTTGCCAGCTGCTTCTTCAGATTGTCGTACCGCACCAGCAGATTCAAGCCGTCCGCATCCACGACCAAAGGTTTCTCCGCTGCCCGAATGATCTTCTGCATACAGTCCGCCGCTGCGTCGGACTGCGAGATACCGGGTCCGATGACAAAGGCATCTGCCCAATAAATCCCCGCGCTCAGATCCTCGTAATTGCCAAAGAGCGCCTCCGGCAGAGCACTTTGTATGATATTGCGATTTCCTTCATCCGTGATCACGCGGACCATACCTGCGCCCGCTCTGTATGCCGCTTTCGCCGCCAGTATTGCGGCTCCCGCCATTCCTTTGGATCCGGCTACCACCAATACCTTTCCGAAGGTTCCCTTATTGCCGCCGGCATCCCGTTTTGGCATGAGATTCTTTAAGTCTTCCGGGTCCAGGCAGAACATTCCCGGCGTCTGTCCCAGAAAGGCTCTGTCGTTAATGCCCACATCCGCCAACGTGGTCCTGCCGGCATAATTGCTGCCGGGAAACAGATACAACCCCCGCTTCTCATATCCGAAGGTGATGGTCTCATCCGCTTTTACCGCGCACCCCAGGACGGCTCCGGTGTCACTGCTGATCCCGCTGGGCAGATCCAATGCGATCTTATGTCCCTCAAGCATATCAAAGCTATCTACTGCGTCCGCATATTCCCCGGTCAATTCTCTGGACAGCCCCACACCAAACAAGGCATCCACCAAAACCGTATACGCCTCCTTCTGCGGACCGTCGCAAAAATCAATCTGGTAATGTTCCAATATATGCATCTGTGCCGTCCATTGTGCAGATGCTTTCTCACGATTTCCCACGCACCATACACTGACTGCCACATCCCGCTCCGTCAGAAGTCTGGCCAGAGCCAGACCGTCTCCGCCGTTATTCCCTATGCCGACCATGATTAATACATCCGGCACCTGATTGCCATGCCGCCTCGTTGAACTGCCATATAAGCCCTTCTTGCGCAGATACTCCAAAATAAGCTCTCTCGCGGCAAGTGCCGCACGTTCCATCAGCACCATTCCCGGTACTCCCAGACGCTCCGAGGTATTTTTATCCATCCGCTGCATTTCTTCCGCACTTACAAGATATCTCAATGTTCTCTCCTCCGCCCTGTCATACATTCCGTTGCATATACCGCAAAATGTCGGACAATCCGGCAAATTCCGTTTTGTCCGACACTCAAAAATTATGTTTCACTTTCTGCCGAATCCGTCTTCGGTTTTATCTCGGATGACGCTCTCGGATGATGCTGCTCCGGATCATAAGTCAGGTCAAACAGATTCATGACATCCGCTCCGAAAATATCATTCATATAAGCATAAATCTCATGATTTTTCTGCTCCATCTCCTGCTTCCGGATCAGATTCTTCTTTAATTCGATGCGCACATTAGTGACCCAGTCTCCGATCTCATTGATCTGCTGCGTATTCTCCTGCAGCGTGTCATAGCAATACTCCATGGTGAGCAGCATCAGTTTCTGATTGACCTGCTCAATCTCCCTGGGAAGGTCCATCAGTTCTTCCTGATAGCTGTCCAGCTTCTGATTACATTCCTCGATCAGCCGCTTGTGATCATCGATCTCCTTGAGCAGTTTCTTGTCCTTCGTCTGCTCCACTTCATCCACCATTGGCACAATCTCATTCATCAGCTTCTTTTTCAGCTTCTTGATATCCTTGGCCTCTGTGGTCAGCTTCCCCTGACGTTTCAGCAGTTCATTCAGCTGATTTTCCAGATCTTTCGCCGCTTCCCTGCCCAATTCATTCAACAGCCGGTACCACTTGTTGTCCAAGGTAAGAACTGGTACCTTTTTCCCCGTTAATGCGCTTGCAAAAAGCTGCTGCTTGTTTTTCCCCGCCATAATGCCGTAGACCCCTTTAAGATTCTTTCTCCGCTTTCCGTCTGTTGATATTATACGAAAGCTTCATCAGGCTGTCGGAAAGATGTACGTTTTCCACCAGTATCCCTTCCGGCACATCCAGATCCACATGGGCAAAATTCCAAATTGCCTGAATCCCGTTGTCAACCAGAACATTCACCAGATCCACCGCGCTGGTCTTCGGAATCGTCAGCACGGCGATCTCCACGGGATTCTCTTTCAGAAAATGCTCCAGTTCTTCAATCGCCATAACCTTGACCCCGCGGACATCCTGACCGACAAGATCCGGGTTCTTGTCAAAAATCCCTTCGAAAATAAAACCTCTGCGCTCAAAATTCAGGTAATTTCCCAGCGCTTTCCCCAGATTGCCCGCTCCGATGATCACAAAATGATATTTGTGATCCAGTCCCAGGATCTTGCTGATTTCATCATACAGATAAGCTACATTGTAGCCGTACCCCTGCTGTCCGAAACCGCCGAAATTATTGAAATCCTGACGGATCTGGGACGCTGTCACATTCATGCGTTCACTGAGTTCCTGAGAGGAAATACGCTCCACACCCTCATCCTTTAAGTCACCTAAATATCTCAAATATCTGGGAAGCCGTCCTATCACTGCCTGCGAAATTTCTTTAGTCTCCACCGGTTTCTCCTCCTACTTCAATACTCTACTTTATCGTATCACTTTGTTAAAGGTTTGTCAAGTCATACGCACAGGTTGACAGCAATATTTGAAAAAGATAAAATAAGGACAAATAAAACGGAGTTGAAAAATTTTATGATACTTTCCTGTCAGAACATCAGCAAAAGCTTTATAGAACACACGGTTTTAAATCAAGTCAGTTTTCATATAGAGGATCATGAGAAGGCTGCCATTGTCGGCATCAACGGCGCCGGCAAGACCACTCTTCTGCGCATTCTGATCGGCGAGTCCTCTCCCGACGAGGGAACCGTGACCATTGCCAAAGATAAGACCATCGGCTATCTGGCCCAGAACGGTACGGTGGATAACGACCGGACCATTTACGAGGAACTGCTTTCCGTGAAACAGGAGCTGGTGGACTTGGAACACAAGCTGCGCGAGACGGAACACGCCATGAAAAACGTATCCGAAGCTGCTTTGGAACCTCTTTTAAAGCGCTACAGTGACCTTACTCACGCCTTTGAAACCGGCGACGGGTATACCTATCGCAGTGAACTCATCGGCGTCTTAAAAGGACTGGGCTTTGCAGAGGATGACTTTCAGAAATCCATCGCTGCCCTCTCAGGCGGCCAGAAAACCCGTGTGGCGTTAGGTAGATTATTGCTCCAGAAGCCGGATCTGATCATTCTGGATGAGCCCACCAACCACCTGGATCTGAATTCCATCGCCTGGCTGGAAACCTACCTGATGAATTACAAGGGTGCCGTGCTGATCGTATCCCACGACCGCTTCTTCCTGGATCGGATCGCCACCAGGATCATAGAGCTGGATCAGGGCAGATCCACAGTTTTCCAGGGCAATTACTCCGCTTATGCGGTGAAAAAGGAGCAGTTGCGCACAGCCGCCTGGAACGCCTATCTGAACCAACAGCGTGAGATCAGACATCAGGAGGAAGTGATCGATAAACTCCGCTCCTTCAACCGGGAAAAATCCATCAAGCGTGCGGAGAGCCGCGAAAAAATGCTGGACAGGATTGAGGTGCTGGACAAGCCTTCCGAGCAGCGCAGCGACATGCGTCTGACCCTGACCCCTTACCGCACCAGCGGCAATGACGTGCTCACCGTGGAGGGACTTTCCAAATCTTTCGGAGAACAGCTTTTATTCGAAAATGTCAGTTTTGAGATCAAGCGCGGGGAACATGTGGCGATCATCGGCGATAACGGAACCGGCAAGACAACTCTGCTGAAAATCCTGAACAATCTCCTTCCCGCCGACCACGGCACTTTCCGGCTGGGCACCAATGTGGAGATTGGTTACTATGATCAGGAACATCATGTACTCCACAGCGAAAAAACCTTGTTCGATGAAATATCCGATGATTATCCCTACCTCACCAACACAGAGATCCGCAATACCCTCGCCGCCTTTCTCTTTACCGGCGAGGAGGTCTTCAAACGGATCGGCGACTTAAGCGGCGGGGAAAGAGGCCGTGTCTCTCTTGCAAAGCTGATGCTCTCCGAAGCGAATTTCCTGATCCTGGATGAGCCTACCAATCATCTGGACATTGTCTCCAAGGAAATATTGGAGGATGCCTTAAACGGATATGAGGGGACCGTGCTCTACGTCTCCCACGACCGCTATTTTATCAACCGCACTGCGCACCGCATTTTAGACCTGACTGCGCATCAATTTATAAATTACATTGGAAATTATGACTATTATCTGGAGAAGCGGGAAGTGCAGATGGCTGCACTTGAAACAGGAGTCGGTCAGTCCGCAAAAGGCCCGGCAGCGACTTCCGCTCCGCTCTCAGAAAATAAGGTGGACTGGAAAGCCCAGAAAGAAGAACAGGCCCGCCTGCGCAAAAAAGAAAACGATCTGAAAAAGTGCGAAGCCAAAATTGAGGAACTGGAAAATCGCCTGGCCGAAATCGATGCCAAGATGTCCGATCCTGCCATCGGTACCCAGGTGCTGAAATTGCAGGAATTGTCCGGCGAACAGGAAGGGATCAGCAAGACTTTGGAAGTTCTCTATCAGGAATGGGAAATCCTTGCACAATAATCTTGTATCCTTGTTCCAAAAATGATATGATTAGCTTTGTATTTTCAAAAGAAAGCGAGGTAGTATCTCATGAATCCACAAAACAAACCTTCAGGCAGCGCAATCCTGACGGGAATCAAAATCGGTGTCATCCTGTTTGTGATCATTGTGCTGATCAACGGCAGCTATTATAGCGTATCGGAGCAGCAAAACGCGGTGGTCACCATGTTCGGCGAGCTGGTCCGCACCGATACTGCCGGTCCCCATTTTAAGATTCCCATTATTCAGCGGGTGCGCAAGGTGGATATGACCACCCACGGCATCGGAATCGGCTATGCGGTTACCGGAAACGGTCAGAACATCACTGTTCCCGAGGACGGCATCATGATCACTTCCGATTTCAACCTGTTGAATATTGACTTCTATCTGGAGTACAAGGTAAGCGATCCGGTTGCCTACCTGTTCAACACCATGGAACCGGAGGAGATCCTGACCAATATCACACTGGCCAGCATCCGTACGGTCGTGGTAAATTACACGGTGGACGAGGCCATGACCACCGGCAAGAGCCAGATTCAATCCGAGATCAAAACCCTGATCGCCCAGGAACTGGAGGATCACAATATCGGCATGCAGATCGTCAATATCACGATCCAGGATTCCGAGCCTCCCACTGAAGAGATCATTGCAGCATTCAAGTCCGTGGAAACCGCAAAACAGAGCGCGGACACCGCCAAGAACAATGCGCTGCAGTATCAGAACGAACGCATCCCCGAGGCCGAGGCAGCAGCCGACAAGATCGTACAGGATGCCGAAGCCGCAAAGAGCGCGCGTATTGCAGAGGCAGAGGGACAGGTGGCGCGATTCAATGCCATGTATGAGCAATATGAACTGAATCCCCTGATCACCAAACAGCGTATGTTTTATGAGACCATTGAGGAAGTCCTTCCCGATCTGAAGGTGATCATCACGGACGGGAATACCCAGACCTTATATCCCATTGAGAGCTTCTCTTCTTTTGCTGCCAATGGGTCCCAGAGTCAGGAGGTGCAGTAATATGAAAAGTTTTTTACGCGGTATCGGAATCGTATTGATCGTTGCAGTACTGGTTGTTTTACTGAATTCTTTCTATACGGTCAATCAAAAAGAATATGTTGTCATCAAACAGTTTAATAAGATCGTCAGCATCACGGACACACCCGGTCTGCACTTCAAGATCCCCGTGATCCAGAGCACGCAGACCATCTCCCGGGCGGAGCATCTGTATGACATTCCTTCTTCGGATGTCATCACCAAGGATAAAAAGAGCATGATCACAGACAACTATGTACTCTGGCATGTGACAGATCCCACCAAGTATCTGCAGACCCTGAACGGCATTGATGCCAGAGCCGGGGAGCGTGTGGAAGCGGCTGTTTACAACGCGACCAAAAACGTGATCTCCTCTCTCTCCCAGGATGAGGTGATCGCATTCCGCGGCGAGCAGCTGTCCGCGTGGATCACCGAAGAATCCAACTCTGACATCGGACAATACGGCATTGAGATCACATCCACTCAGATCAAATCTCTGGACCTGCCCAACGACAACAAAGAGGCTGTGTACCAGCGAATGATCTCCGAGCGAAGCAATATTGCCGCCGGCTACACCGCACAGGGCAAGGCGGATGCGCAAAAGATCCGCAACGAAACCGACAAGCAGGTAGCCATCAAAAAGGCAAACGCCGAGAAGCAGGCTTCCATTCTGGAGGCAGAAGGCGAAGCCGAATACATGAAGATTCTGTCGGAAGCCTACAACGATCCGGACAAGGCTGAGTTCTACAGCTACATCCGCGGACTGGACGCTTTGAAAGTTTCTCTGCAGAAAGGCGACAAGACCATTATGTTAGACAAGGATTCCGAACTGGTGAGGATCCTGTACGGTCGATAACTTTTAGGTGTATATATCAAAAATTACAAAAGACTCCACCGAAAACGTTTGATTATCCTGTTTTCAGTGGAGTCTTTTATTTTCTCTACAATCTATCTCACCGCGAATTTCAGATCCAACAGTATCTCCTCCGCAAGATTACGTGGCAGCACTTCCATCTTGCGTTGCAAAACCGCCCTGATGCGGTCTGCTGAAAATTGATCCATGCGGGCATACATGTTCCGTTGTCCGCAGGCACGCAGGATTTCACACTTAAGCTGCTTTGACAATTTAGGGTCATCTATCAACTCTAATAAATATTCCAACCGTCGCCAGGAATCTCCCTGTAACAGCAATGTCAAAAATACCAATTCTTTTTCTGTATCCCTGTGTTGTATAAAAGCCTCATATATGTCTTTTTCTGGATAATGCACATTGTATTCCCGTATGATCTTGTAAGCGGCATGGGAAAGAAGCATCTCCTCTCCCGTCAGGAAATCCCAGTAGAGATCCGTCCCTTCCTCTTTTCGAATCATGGCATATGCCAAAAGCGCCGCTTTCACAAGCCGAATATCCGAATCAAAGAGAAAGGGTTCAATCAATGCAATCTCCTCCTCGCTTCCCATCTCACCGATGCAGAGCAGGCAGATGGGTGATGCTTTCTTTTGCAGCTCCTTTTTATAGAACGCAAGAATATCCTTCTTTTCATGCCGGATCAAAATATAACGAGTCCAAAAGCGGATTTTCGCCGCACGATCCAACAACAGACTCTCCAAACCCGACCATGACTCCTGCAATCGGTCATATTTCTCCTGCAAGGCCAACAAACGCAGTTCCGAATTTTTACTCTGTAAATATTTTTCCAACTCTGTATCCGTAAATCCAAACTGTTTCTGTACCCCGGCAAAAATCAAGCGCACACCGTAAGCGGTGCGTTCCCTCTCAAGCAAAAACATCATCTGCTCTTTTAATAAAAACTTTTTTCTCAGGCAAAGTCTGTAAACAGAATTCCTAACCTGTATCTCCATTTTAGAGATTCCTGCAAATTCTGCCTGCGTCAGCTTTGTTTTCAGCCCTTCTGTAAACAGATCCTCCAACGCCTCTGCCTGCGTCTTTTTACGTCGTTCTCCTATATTCAGCTTTTCCAGCACCGGCAATAAAAGTAACAGGTTGATCCCATCAGCATGTTCTATCTCAATAAGGGTTGCCGCAAACGCTGTCTCCCGGACTTCCTCCACCCAGTCATTGACCCGCAGCAGATAAAATATAAGCAGTGACAACCCGATGCCATACCGTTCCGAATACAATCTCCTTCCTGATCCGCAATCCCGCAGCGCCTCAATGCACATCTGCCTGTAATAACCATTGCTGTGAAGCGTACCCATGCAGAGCATTGCCAGATATTCCTGATCTGACAGAAAAGGAAAGTCCTCCCGCTTATGCCGGACATTGCGAAGCGCATCGCGCCATGCCTGCCAGTTCGAAGCATAATTATATTCTTCCGCATAAAAGCATCTCGTCGCCTCTGCAAACCGGAGCAATTCCCGTACGGTAAATGCCTGTATTTTATCCAAAAAGCAGGCCGCTATTTCCTTCTGATCATGCTCCGCATGCGCAAACAGAAAAATTTTCTGCAGTTCATCCGCAAAGCCATATCGTCCGCCGCGGAATTCCGGCAGTGCAGTTGTGTGGATATATTGCACAAAACCTTTTTTCTCCGCCTGAATGGAAATCGCCTGTACAAGCGATGATTTCTTTTGGAACCACATCCTGCCCCCTGCCTCCTTCCTCTCTGCATCTCGTAATATTTATCTCAGCCATTCATCTTACTGATCTGATCAATCGCATACAGAGGCAGATTAACAAGCCATTCTTCTTTTTTGTAATCTGCCATCGAAGTACGAACTGATATTTCAGGTGAAAATTTTTCCTTATAGGTTTTCAGGCTCTTCGCTCTGAGATTGATCTCTGCCTTTACTTCCACCGGAATGATAGCTTCGCCTGTGTCAACCACAAAGTCAACCTCGCAGGAGCCTCTGTCATTGGTGTAGTAGTAAACGCCCAGATCCTCAATTGTTTTTAACTGCTGACAAACATACTGCTCGGTAAGCGCACCTTTAAATTCAGCAAAAAGATCATTGCCCTCGAGCAAAGTACGCTGACTGAGCCCGGTCATACAGCCCAGAAGTCCCACATCTACCAAAAATAACTTAAATGCTTTCAAATCTTCATATGCACGCAATGGGATACCTGTGGAATTTACACGGCTGACCTTGTGAATAAGGCCACAGTCACTAAGCCACATAATAGCCGTTTCATACTCTTTCGCTCTGGCGCCTTCCCGAACAAGCCCATAGATAAATTTTTTATTTTCTTTTGCCAACTGAGACGGAATACTATTCCACAACATACGCAGTCTCGGAACCATCTCATTTGGAGCGTGCTTGGAAAAATCCTGCTCGTAAGCCGCAAGGATTCTCTTCTGTATTTTGCGGACCTCGTTAAAGTCTTTGTTCTCCGCAAAATTTTGTACAGCCTCCGGCATACCGCCGACATAATAATACTGTTTCAGCGCATCAATGTATGTTTGTTTAAAGCAATTGATCATAGGGTATTCCTGCCAGTCAAGCAGACTTACAAAACGTTCCAAACCAATTGCCAGCAAAAACTCTCTGAATGAAAGCGGATAAAGCTTCAAAAAATCCACCTTACCCACAGGGAAAGAAGTACCTTGATGCAAGGCAATACCGAGCAGGGAACCTGCACATACAATGTGATATTGCGGTGCATTTTCATAAAAATATTTTAAAGACGCCAACGCTCTTGGGACTTCCTGAACCTCGTCGAAAATAAGCAAAGAATTGTCAGGATCAATTTTTCGCCCTGCATATAACTCTAATCCCATGATCAGGCGATCTGTATTCAGATCCATATCAAATAACTCTGCCATTCTGGAATGAGAATCAAAATTAATATATACAGTATCTGCATATGCCTGCCTGCCAAATTCCTGCATCAACCATGTTTTGCCGACCTGCCGTGCACCTTCAATGACCAAAGGCTTTCGGACTTTGCTATTTTTCCATTTCAGAAGTTTTTCCATAGCAATTCGATACATGCAATTACCTCCGCTATTGACATTCGCAACAATAATACATGTATAGTATGCCACATAAACGCAAAAATTACAACGAACTTTTGTAATAATATTACATTTTTTACAACGAACTTTGTCATCACAAACTCGATTCCTGCATTTCACAGCAACGGCACAGGTGAAATTTTTAGGGGTTACAAAAACAGATTCGCTGCTCTCTCCGGTCATAATCCCAGCTGTGATAAGAGCCGCCCTCACAGTATCTCCGTTCAGGGCAGGCAGAGCATTTTTCACTCTGTTCCGCTAACGATGTCCTGAAAATTTGGAACCGCTCCGTCCACACCTGCTTAAAATCATCCCGAAAAATATTGCCCTGTATCGTCTCCGGTCT
Source organism: Lachnospiraceae bacterium (assembly GCA_017476665.1). Taxonomy (GTDB): domain Bacteria; phylum Bacillota; class Clostridia; order Lachnospirales; family Lachnospiraceae; genus Acetatifactor. Next base: position 84,971 of record JAFUZJ010000058.1, read on the forward strand.
GCGCTCAATGTCCAGACAGGCGCCGATATCGCCGTTCGCCATAATGCTGGCGGTGTAGATCCCCGCATTGCACAGGAAATACCAGTCCCGTACCTCCCGCTCATAGTCAAGTCCCAGGAAATGGGAACAGCCGTAGGTCACCGGATACCCCTCCTGCCGTTTTGCCCGGATATAGTTAAGCATCTGCCGCTGTTCGGCATCGCTCAGCGCATAGCCCTCCAGCTCCAGCGCCCTGCCGATAGGCTCAATGCCAATGACCCGCCAGGAATCCACATCCAGGTCTAACATCAATTGAAACAATTCATCCAGACACCCCAGACTCTTCTTCGTCACCACAGTGGTAACCTGAACCGCCTCAAAGCCTTGTTTCATGAGATTGCGCACGCCCTCCACTGTCCACGCAAATCCGTCCTTGCTGCGGCGGAATGCATTATGGATGGCTTCCGTCCCGTCAATACTCACGGAGATTGTACTCATTCCCGCAGTCTTCAGCCTTTTGGCCACCTCTTCTGTGATCAGAGTGCCGTTGCTGGTCATCCCCCAGGTAAACCCCAGCCTGTGAGCATACTCCATAATCTCAAAAAAATCCTGCCGCAGCAGGGGTTCTCCGCCGGTGATACACAACATGGGAAGCGCCTCTGCAAAGTCTGCTTTCACTTTGTCCAGGAAAGCATGATAGTCCTCCGTGGACAGTTCTGTCTTTGCTGTATCAGCATTGATTTGACCGGACTGCCAGAAAGCCCGGTTCCCTGCCTCGCCGCAGCGGCTGCCGCAATGCAGGCAATTCTCATTACACCGCAGCGTCAACTCCAGAAAAAGTCTGCGCAGTCTTGGAGACCTGCGCAGCTGTTGCCTGTAATCATGTAATTGTTCCAAATGTTTTACTTTAATGCTTTCCATAAAATCACCCAATATAGATCAACCAATATAATATACTGCAAATTACCGGAATACCTCCGGAGGGCCGTAGACCGTCGCTTCAAAATTACGCGAAGGATCGAAATCCGAGTCCTGCAAGAAGCTGCTTTCTATGCTCTCGCCGCTCTCTTCGTTTTCTTCGTTTTCTTCCTTTTCACCGCTATCTGCGGACGTCATCTCAGAACTTTCCACCTCTTCGGAAAGGTTCGTATGCTCCGACGTGGTATCCTCCGGCATATACATTCCTCCAGGCGGTCCGTAAGCACAGGCATTAAAATTCAACGCCGCCGTAAAAATCGTTCCAGCCAAAACTCCCTTTTTTAACAATCTCTTTTTCATCCGCAAGCCCTCCCCAGATCATCCCTGTTCCAATTCCTCAAACGCCTGCCTGAAACATTCCTCCGGCACCTTCGGCCACACACATTTTCCGTATTTTCCCTTACAGAGTTCCATCGCCCTGTTCAGGACACTCCCATGGGTATGCTTCCCATTCCCGTTTCTAACCATATATTCTGTAAGTCTTGTCCAATAAGGCGCAATTTCAAATAACCCCTCCTGCCTCATTTCCTGAAAGATCCGTTCCGTATCCGCTTTCAGAAATACAAATTCCGGTATCCATTTACCGTCATCGCCATGCAGGATCAGAAACCGAAATCCGTACGGCATATCGCTAGGCATCCCGACCGAACCCGGATTCCAGATATGCTTTGTTCCTCTGGTGACTTCCGCTGTCCTGTGGGTATGTCCGCAGATAATATAATCCGCCTCAACCTCTGCCAACACTTCCTCAATCAGCTTATCACTTTCCAAAAACTTCTCGTTTACCTTTCTCGGAGAACCATGGCAGATTACAATTTCCGGCATTCCCTCCAATTTTATTGTCAATGTGATCGGCAGATTTTTAAAAAATTCCAAGTCCCTTTGGGTGAGATGCGCCTCGGCATATCGAAGCATGCCAATTGTGCTGGGATACGCATCCCATTCCGGATGTCCCTGTCCCAACCCCATAAGCTGATAGTCTTCTTTGTTTCCCCTCAGGAAATAGCATCGTTTCTCTGCCTGCAGCTTATATATCATCTGCATTGTCTGCTCTATTCCGGGAAACTCCCCTGTATAATCCCCCAAAAAGAAAAAAGCATCAATATTTTTGTCTTCCAAATAATCTATACATGCCTCAAGCGCAAGGTGATTCCCATGAATATCGGATAAAACAGCTACATTCATATCAGAAGCCGCCTCCTTTGTTTCTTCTGACAAGTTTTTTCCATTGTACCATATTTATGTAGTGCCCGCAATTGCCACTGACTATCAAATGCATTAAACTGTCTCGGAGAATAAAAATGCACCGCGCAACAGGCTTAGCCTTATGCGTGGTGCGTCCTATTTCGTTTTAAATTACTTTACGGCAGAATATTATATGCAACTGGCTATCTTACGCCTAGTTATCTTATAGCAGACTGTCAAGCGTCTCCCGGATCGCCTGAATAAACTCCAGACTGTTCAGGATCACGGGATTCTCACAGGTGGAGATTGTGGACAAACTTCTCGTCATCTTGCCGTCCTCCACGGTCTTGATGCAGGCCTGCTCCAGCTTATCCGCAAAGGTCATCAGCTCCGGGATATTATCCAGCTCACCGCGCTTTCTCAGCGCACCGCTCCACGCAAAGATCGTCGCGATAGAGTTGGTGGAGGTCTCCTCGCCCTTCAGGTGCTTGTAATAATGGCGCTGCACAGTCCCATGGGCAGCCTCATACTCATACACACCGTTCGGGGAAACCAGCACGGACGTCATCATAGACAGATCGCCGTAAGCCGTAGCCACCATGTCGGACATCACATCACCGTCATAGTTCTTGCACGCCCAGATGAAACCGCCCTCAGAACGGATCACGCGGGCCACCGCGTCATCAATCAGCGTATAGAAATATTCGATGCCCAGCTCCTCAAATTTTGCCTTGTACTCGTTGTCGTAAATCTCCTGGAAGATATCCTTAAAGGTGTGGTCATACTTCTTGGAAATCGTATCCTTGGTGGCAAACCACAGATCCTGCTTGGTGTCAATGGCATAGCCGAAGCATGCTCTCGCGAAACTGGAAATAGACTTCTCCGTATTATGGATTCCCTGAATGATACCTGCACCGGTGAAATTGTGGATCAGCTCTCTGGTCTCAGTGCCGTCCTCTGCGGTAAATACCAGCTCTGCCTTGCCGGGACCGGGCACCTTGATCTCTGTGTTTTTATAAACATCGCCGTAAGCGTGACGTGCGATCGTAATGGGTTTCGTCCATCTGCTCACATAAGGAGTGATTCCCTTCACCAGGATCGGCGCACGGAACACGGTGCCGTCCAAGATGGCACGGATCGTCCCGTTAGGGCTCTTCCACATCTCTTTCAGATTATATTCGGTCATTCTCGCCGCATTGGGAGTGATGGTCGCACACTTTACTGCCACACCGTACTTCAGGGTAGCATTGGCGGAATCCACGGTCACCTGATCGTTGGTCTCATTTCTATGCTCTAAGCCCAAATCATAATACTCTGTCTTCAGATCAATATAGGGGAGCAACAGCTCGTCCTTGATCATCTTCCAGAGGATTCTGGTCATCTCGTCTCCATCCATCTCCACAAGAGGGGTTGTCATCTGAATCTTTGCCATGTTTTTGTTTCCTTTCCGTTTATCCATTTTTAAGCTATTGTCATTTTACTTTTGATACGCCTCATATAACCCATTCTTCACCATATTCTCGTAGGCGTTGCTGATATGCTCATTGGCCAGCTTTTCCGCCAGATCCGCGTCCCCTGCTTTAATCGCCAGCATGATCTTCTCGTGCTCCTCATTGGACTTTGATCCGCGGTTTGCGTTGTTGAGCGTCTTCTTGCGCACCCGCAGCACATATTGGTGAAAATCCTTCAGCTGATGCTCCAGCATCTTGCTGTCGCAAGCTTCATACATGATATCGTGGAAGCGGTTATCCAACTCTGCCAGCTGTTCCCAATGTCCCTTATCCGCATGGAACTTGGCGAGATAGACATTTTCTTCCATTTCCTCCATCTGCTCTTTGGTAATATGTTCCGTCGCCCAACGGGCACATAAACCCTCCAACAGCGACCGGATCATATAGATATCACGCACATCCTTTTCCGTAATTCCGGTGACATACGCACCTTTGTTGGGAATGATCTGGATCAGCCCCTCCAGCTCCAGCTGCCGGAAGGCCTCACGCACCGGCGTGCGGCTGACCCCCAGTTCCTCGCCGATGGCAACTTCCTTTAACTCCTCATGCTCCGCGTATTTTCCGCTTAAAATATCGTCCCGCAGTTTATGGAACACTCTTCCGCGCAGGGAGAATTTATCGGTCACTTCCTGTTTCACATCATACTTTGCCACTTCTGTTTCCTATCGGGATATCCGTTTTGATATCTCCCTTTCCTGTCTTTTCAAGCAATCGTATAATTGTCCTATCATACCCTTTGGCATCTGTCACGCGTTCGGCAGCGCAATCCCCTTCTCCTCGCACACTCTGTTCAGGCATGCCAGAATCTCCTCATCCGTGAGCACGGTCACACGTCCGCCTGCATATTCCGCATCCACCCATTCCTTGATACTATGTACCAACTCAGAGGTCTTGTCCACTTGACTTTCGCCTTTCAGCTTGAAATAGGTATTGATCCAGTGAGCGATGCCCGCCAGTCCGGAGGTGTTGGAAATCGCACACAGCACCGGTCTGTTCAGAAATTTCTCTGTATCAAAAATATTGTAGATCTCCTCGTTTTTCAGCAATCCGTCCGCATGGATCCCAGCTCTGGTCACATTGAAATTCTTGCCCACAAAAGGTGTTCTGGGCGGGATCTCATAACCGATTTCTTTCTCATAGTACTCGGCGAGCTCTGTGATCACTGTGGTGTCCATACCATTCAATGTACCCTTCAACTGGGCATATTCAAATACCATCGCTTCCAACGGCGTGTTGCCGGTTCTCTCTCCGATACCGAACAGGGAAGTATTTACGCTGGAACAGCCGTACAGCCATGCTGTGGTGGAATTGACCACCGCTTTATAGAAATCGTTGTGTCCGTGCCACTCAATGAGTTCGTGGGGCACACCTGCATGGGTGTGGATCGCATAGATGATGCCCTGTACGCTTCTGGGGATCACGGCGCCGGGATAGTTCACGCCGTAGCCCATAGTATCGCAGGCACGGATCTTGATGGGAATCTTATACTGATCCATCAGTTTCATCAGTTCCAGGCAGAAAGGCACCACATAGCCGTAGATGTCCGCTCTGGTAATGTCCTCCAGATGACATCTGGGACTGATTCCCTCCTCCAGACAATCCTTGATCACGCTGAGGTAGTGATCCATAGCCTGACGTCTGGTCATCTTTAACTTCAGGAAAATATGATAATCGGAGCAGCTGACCAGAATACCGGTCTCTTTCATTCCGATCTCTTTTACAAGCTTAAAATCCTCTTTGTTTGCCCGGATCCAGCTGGTCACCTCGGGGAACTCATAGCCCCGCTCCATACATTTGTATACGGCATCTCTGTCCTTCTTGCTGTACAGGAAAAACTCGCTGGCGCGGATCATTCCGTTGGGGCCGCCCAGCTTGTGCAAATAATCATAGATAGTCACAATCTGTTCCGTCGTATAGGGTGCACGGGACTGCTGTCCGTCACGGAAAGTGGTATCCGTGATCCAGATGTCCTTCGGCATGTTATGAGGCACAATCCTGTCATTAAAAGGAATCTTCGGGATTTCCGAATAAGGAAACATATTGCGGAAAACATTCGGTTTTTCCACGTCGTCCAGAATATACATATGCTCCTCGATCTCGAGGAGATTATTCTTGTGATTCATTGTTACAGGGCGATTCTGAAACTGCAGATCTTCGTCTTCTCTCATGTGAAGTACCATCCTTCCAGGGTATATTCCTATCGTCTGCATAATTGTATACAATTATGCAATCATTGTCAATACCTTTGGATAAAATCATACTTTTCCTTTAAAAACACAGAATACCCCGCCCAAAAAGCAAAATGCGGAAATGCACCACACAAAAACAGCAGGCACACCGCGCCCGTCCGTAAGCCCTGTCGTCTCCGTTCCGGCAGAATTTGCAGTCAATGACTGCAGCTGAACGCTCTCTTCCAGCGCGTCTTCCGAAAATACATCACCCTCATACTGAATATCCATAATATGGCAGCCTGCAAATGCTCTGTCGTTGATCGTCTCCAAAGATGCAGGCAGCTCTATCCTGCTGATCTCCTTATGATCCGCAAACGCCTCTCCTGCGATCACCCGCACCCCATCCGGCACCTGAACCTCCTGTGCCGAACCGCGATAAGCGATCAAAACACCGCCGCTGATCAGGAAATCAGGTTCCAACGGATCCTGACCCGCCAGGAAGCGATCCACCCACGCAGTGTGCGCAAACGCCTTGGCCTCTACGCTGGTTACCGTTTCCGGGAGCACAACTTCTGTCAGTCCGTCGCAATGATAAAACGCTGCGTAATCAATCTGTTCCAAACCATCCGAAAAACGAGCCTCCTGCAGCCCGCTTCTGGCATAAGCAAACTGTTCGATCTCTTTCACATTCTCAGCAAACGACACACTGGTACAAGTCTCATCCCGATAATGCGTTCTCTCAGGGATCAGCCCCTGATGCACTTCTGATTCCGCCATATTAGCCACATCCCCTGCTGTATATGAAGCACTATCCTCTTTTCCGTCGTTGCCGTTCCGTACAGACATATCAGAATTCTGCATAAACACAAAGGCCTGATTCGCCACAATATGACTGCTTCCCACCACCGTTCCGGGAACATCCTGCACAGAACCCGAGCCTGTCTGACCGCTGTTATCTCCCGTCTGCGGCTGCACGTCCGCCCCTGAATAAACACCGTCTGCCGGGATCGTAGACGGAAGTTTTATGATCTGATCTCCGGTTCCTGTGCCTGAACTTCCGATTCCGCTCGTATTCCCGTACACAGACATTTTCTTCTGGCGCTCATAAAACAGCTTTGCATATTTATCCGCATAACTGCCTTCTTCACAATGGATATTCAAAAGGTAATCTCCGTCGAAGGAATCCTCTCTGATCTCCACAACCTGCGACGGAATGGTAATATCCTCAAAACATTTACATTCCGAAAAAGCCTGTATTCCGATACTGTGTACTGTTTCAGGAAGGGTCATCGTCTCCAGGCCGGTGCAGTTTGTAAACGCGAAGTCCCCGATGGAAGCCAGACCTTTCCCCAGCGTTACCGTGCGCAGATTATCACATCCCCAGAAAGCGTAGGCTTTGATCTGTTCCACAGAATCCGGCAATATGATCTTTTCCACATATGTATTATTTTCAAACGCACTTTTACCGATCACGGTAACCGTATCGGGAACCGTGACTACCGCATCTTTTCCTGTGTACTTTACCAATTCGCCACGCTTGATACTAAAAGCGGAGGCTGACGTCTCTGCATCTGCCTCCGCCGCAGGAATCAGCATAACAAGCAGTGCGACTATGATCAAGAAAGCACCTAAGACCCGACTTTTGCCCATGCTTTTCCCTTCCTTTGCTACTTATGTCGTCTACGCTGTTGTCACTCTCTGTGTTGTTTTTTTGTCGCGTTTTAAGAACAATACCGCCGAGATACAAGCAAGCCCCAGAGACAGGAACCACTTCGGATGGATTCCGTCACCTGTCTTAGGCGTATTATCCGTGATCACCCTGGCCTCGGATGCATTGTTTGTATCCACATAGATCACATACGGTGAAAAATGTTCCGCCGTAAATGTCACACAAGCCACACCGTCAATTGTGGTAAACTTCGGTGTCAGCTTATCCAACCGGTTGTTTACAACACCTGCCACCTTATTATTTCCCGCATACGGAATCAGAGAATCCGGCAAAGGCAGCGTGATATTGATAGAAAGTCCTGTCGTATCCGTGATCAGCTTGGTTCCGGTCGCATCGTACAGACTGATATCCATCGGGAAATACTTAATGCCGCTGATATCGCCGTATTCCGCCTGCAACGCCTTTACAATGGCCGTCGACGCATCGGTACTCTCCCTCACCTTTATGGTAAAGTTATCGGAAGAGCCTCTTACGGTTGCAGAAACCACACCCGTATTGGACAATCCGTTCTTATCGATCACCACCGTCGTTCCACTGCTCACTGTTCCGGTATTCGTGGTACGTCCCGAATTGTTCGAAGTGGAACCTCCGCTTCCGGTGGAAGTACTTGTCTTTGTCTTGTAGTGCGCCGTCACGGAAACATTGCTGTCCGGCATGGTGATCGTCGTTGCAGACATCACATTGCTTGCAATCTTGGCTTCGGATGGATCGATGGTCCAGTTGCTGAATTCCTGCCCACTGGCCGGATCATTGGCCACAATGATGACCGTACTTCCGGAACTGTAGCTTCCCGAACCTGAACCGTTCACTACTGTCAATGTATAGAAGGTACCTGTATTGCTTGAGCTTCCGCCTGACGAGGAGGACGGCGTATACGGCACCAGATTGAAGAACGCAACATCGTTTACCGTTGTCTCCGCCGGAGTGGGCGACCATGCATATCCGCTGGTGTATCCTTCCGGTTTTGCAATGTCCGGAGCCTTGCTTCCGATATTGATCAGACGATAGCTGTAAGGATCGCCCGCTGCATTATAATACAACGCAACTGCAAAAATATTTGTGTCGTATGCTGGGATCGTAAAGCCATTAATCTCCACAGTATCATTGCTGCCGCCGCTGGGCTTTACAGTGGATGAGCTACTGGAATCACTGGAATCACCGGAATCCCCTGAGCTGCTTCCCTGCTTTGTGAAGGTGCCCATCAGTTCAAACGAACAGGTCACATTTGTGATATCACCTTCCGACGGTGTCGCTGTCGCATTTTCCCACCCGTCAAACGTATAGCCGGATATGGTGGGCGATGATACATTCTTGCTGACATTGGTACCGCTTGCCACATCCGTCAGCTGCCACCAGATCTCAACCTTTCCGCTGACCGGATCATAATACCGGAATGTAACCGTATAAGTGTCCGAAACCTTCGGCGTGTAGATCGGAGTAAACGTCACATTTGCAGTGATCGGATCTGTCACACTGGTATCTCCGGAGAGATTCCATCCGCCAAACGCAAGGGTTACGCCGTTGTCTGTCACATCGGAAAGTACCGGTACATCCTTCTCTTCATCTGCCAGTGTATCGCCCTCTTTCACCGTGTAAGTCTTATTCGTATTCCGATAATAGTCCAGGAACGTAACGGTGTATGTCTCTCTCTCCACCGGTACATAATGAGCATAAAAATTAACATTTTTCGTCACAACATAATTCTGTAGATCCTCAGCTGAGTAGGTCTTTCTGTTTTCATCCTCCCAGCCGTCAAACTTATAGGAGATGCCCAGCGTGTCCTCATAATACTGACTCACCTTTTTCTCTGCTGTGGTAACATCCGCTTCGGAGATTGTAGAATCCTCCACATACCGTACCGTGCGAACCGGAGTTTCTGCGGAACCGCTCTCATAAAAGCTTACGGTATAATATCTGATGGGTGTATACTTTTCCTTTTTGTAGTCGTAGTCAACCGCATACCGATACAATCCGGTTTCTTCCGGCGCACGCACCGTCACCTTATAGTTGTTTGCCGTATTCTCGTGATCTGTCACCGTACTGCCGGAAATGATGATGCCGTCCAATGCGGTAGGCACAGCGCTGTCTACACTGCCTGCCTGGATCTCATTTGTGGTGCACTTTTCGAATGCATATCCCTCAATCTTTGTACAGCTATCCGGCAAAAAGACACGGCTCAAAGCCTCTGCCTGATAGAAAGCATGCTGCGGCACGGTCTTAATGTTGGTGTTCGTCAGGTCGACCGGTCCCACCTGTGTGGTGACAAACGCCTCTTCCCGAAGTTCCGTAATGTCAAAATCCATATCCGTCTCTCCGATGGAGTCACTGCGGCTGGGAAGAACCTCCACCACACCATATTTGGTACCATCGGATGTTGTCGCATAGATAATGGAATTGGAGCACGTAAAATTGGGATTTCCGGTCAAAGAAACGGTCTCAAGGGACGTACAGCCTTTGAACGGTGCAATTCCCATTTCCTCGATATTCTGCGACAACGCAACAGTCTGCAGTCTCGTATCTCCCTGGAATGCATGATCCCCTATCTTATTGACCGAATCCGTAATCGTAACGGTTGTAAGCCCCTTTGCATTCTGGAACGCATAGGCATCAATCTCCGTCGTGTCGCCGTCGATGGTGATGGAAGTCAATGCAGAAGCCCCTGCGAAATCACTTCTCGCCGGATCCGCTTCCGGGAAGGAGTTTCTGTCCTGGGTTGTACTGGATGCTCCGGTGTCCACATTATAATACAGAATATTTCCGTCGGACGTTCCGCTGTCTGTTTTATAATTTGTCTCAATCTTGGCCAGGCCATGGCAGATCACAGGGAAGGATGTGATCCCATTCTCTGTCGTCTTTTTATAATATAGGCCGTCCTCAATTGCATTGACCGCGTAAGGAATGGTCAATGCCTTAGTGGATTCCTCAAAAATCTGTGCCGCCGTGGATTTTCCGTTTGACGCATCCGCTCTCTGCTCATCCGTCAGATAAGGTGCGTTAATATACGAACTTCTCTCTGCATAAGTCGGGAAATCCGCCAGTTCACTGTAGCCGGTTCCGTTCAGTACATCCGTGCAGTGATACTGGATCTTCAACATGGTCGGCCATCCGGTATAGAAATCCGCAAAGCTGGTAGCCTGACCGTCATTGCTGTATCGCCCCGCGAAGCTCATGGCATATTTGTACAGTGTTGCGTTCGGGATCACATCATCCACCTTATTGAATCCCATCGCCACAAACCCGAGTTTTGCGGCAGGTTCATTGGTGGCTGCATCGGTCATGCCTATAGAATCATATAGCTGAATACTCTTACCTCTGGTATCCGTACCGCTCTTGGCGCCGCAGTTTGCGTGAGAAGAGACCTTCTGTGTCAGGAAAGCATTCTCCCCAATGGCTACGTCCGTCGCCTCAAAAAATACATACTGCAGGTTATGACATCCCTGAAAAGCCGACGCACCGATCTCCTTGATCTTACTGTCGATCGTTACCTCTGTCAGCGTACACCAGTCTCTGAAAGCCCCCTCTCCGATCTTCGCAATGGTATGGGGACCGATGTACTCCGGAAATTCCACGGCCGTGATCTTGGCGTCGTTGTTGCGCACAGCAGAGATCAATGTATCGTTGCTGTCCACCGTATATGTGACCGTCGCCTTCCGCTTCTCTGCATCTGACAGATCACTGTAAGTTGTTTCCTCCTTGGTCAGCTCATAGGAATCCTGATCCAGATATTTGAAGGAAAGCTCATTCTCCCTGCAGATCTTATGCAGAGGGCTGGAATTGCTGGCTTCGATATAAAACTGCTTTCTTGTCAGGATATCTGCAGCTTCTTTGTCATTAAACTCCACATGGAACGCATCCCAGTCATAATCGCAGGTGGAGGAAGCTACGATCTTAAAATCTCCGCTCTCCGCCCTGATATACTGCAAGGCCTTACAACCTTCAAATTCCGACAACTCGATGGTATCCGTAAATCCTCTGGGGAATGTAAGACTTTCCAGTGATTCACAGTTTTGGAACACATAGGCACCGATATGATTGACCCCTTCCATCGTGACAGACTTCAGGTTCCAACAATTCTTGAACGCACCGTCTCCAATGGTCTTTACTGTAGCCGGAATCGGGAAGGTAGAAAGCGCCGCACAGTTCTTAAATGCGTATGCACCGATCGTGGAAATATTACTCTTATCTTCCATCTCCACCCGGTTCAAAAATGCACAGTTATCAAACGCATGGTTTCCGATGGTGGTAAGACCGTTCTCGAATGCGATCTCAGACATACTGCACCCGTAAAATGCATAGTCTCCGATTCCGACAAGCTTGGGACTGATCTTCAGCGTCGTAATATTACCCTGCCCATAGAAGACGCCCTGTTCCGCCTTGCTGATGGTATCCTTCACATAGGTTCCGGAATCATCCAGATACTGATTTCCGATGTAATACACCGGCACGTTCCGGATCCGTTCATATTGTTGTGTATTTGCAGGAAGAGGCGCAACCCTCTTCACTCCGTTTTCATCCGCATCATCATAGGGATTTGTCACCGTAGGGTTGCCGGTCGCCCGGAAGTCATCGGTGGGATAATAATACAGTGTCACCTCATTCTGCCACTTGGAATAATCCGTGTTGGTACACGGTGCATAATAAGTTCTGTCATATTGGATGACATCCTTCTCCGCCGCTTTGGTCAGAATGACTCTGCGCTCGTCCTCCGGCTTTGCCTCCTCCGCTGCAATAAACGCATTGATCTGTGCCTGCGTATAAGTATTGCTCTCATAACTCACACCGTTGTTAAAACTGATATAAAAAAGAGCGTTTCCCAGAGAATCTTTTTCCTGTTCCTTTACCACATTCTGCTTTACTGTATAATACTCCGTCACATTGTCCGTGACATAAAACAGATAGTTTCCTGCTTTTCCCACCGCAGTCAGACCGGTTCCTCGGCCGGCATTATCATTTAGGTTCAGAAAAGCATCCAAGGTCTCCGGAATTTCCAACACACCGCCGGCCAAAGTACCCACATTGGTATACTGCAGGATCACCGCCGATTTGGTGCTGCTTCCGTTCTGATCGCCGGAATCATCCACATAGGCAAACCGATAGTACTCGTTGACATCCGTATAGATCGTAGTACGGGGCGTACCGTCAGCATCCACACCCTCCAGACACAGCGGTATCTTGGTGGGCTCCGCGATCACTTCGCTGGAATAATCCGACTTTTTCGCTGAGTTGACAAAGATACTGCGGATCGTATATCCGCTTTCTCCCTCTGCCGTACTGCTCACAATTGGATAATCCTCTGTATGTTGGCTCGTATCCCCGGACAACGCCCAGCTGCTCTTTACCTCATGCTGATATATCTCAACGCCATCCACATCCGTTGTAATTCCCGCATTTGCCATACCACCGTCATAACTGCCGGTCGGGATCGCAGCAACTGCCACTGCGGACGCAAGAAAGAGCGCACCTAACGTCTTGCGCACCTGCTTTTTCATTCTACGTTTTACTTTTTTCTTTGCCATTTTGTATCCTCTCTATGTAACACGGATTCGTAATACAGATCTTCTTACTCCGGATTATCTGCACAAAAACACTGCATCGTATTATTTATCGGATTTTCCGGGTCAATAATTTAGCTTTTCCCGGGCTTTCCTGCTCTTTTATTGGATCTTTTTCGCCACGACCACAAACCTGCCGTTCTTTTCCTGATAGTCACAGGTAGAAAGCGTCAGCAGACGGTCGCCATAGCTGGCCGTAACACCGGTGTCATACAACGAGTCCTTGGCCATCTCCCGCATATTGGAATCAAACTCCAATTCACTGACCGCATCAATAAACTGATAGTACTTAAAGACAACATCCTGCTCACTATAAACTCTGGAGCGAAACACATACATGACCTCATAGACCCCTTTTTCATAGATCGTGTCAAAATAAATGTATTTGTGTTTTTCATAATAGTCCTTGCTGCTGTACTTGGGCAGACCGCCAAACATCTTGCCACTCTGCATATGATGTCCGTACAGGATCAGATTGGTGCTGGGTTTCAGCACATCACAGTCCTTATCCATAAAAATGGAACCGTTTTTATCGTATTCCTGACTCAGATTATGATCCAGATAGTATTCATTATCCGATGTCTGCATGACCGGATAATCGATCACCGTATCGTCGATTTTCAGCCAGCCGATCAGTTTCCGGTTTTTGTTGAGCAATTCCTTGTACTCGTTCAGCACATCCGGGATCACGCCTTCCGACTCATCCGTATAATGGATCACCACCGTCTCATTCCCGGCCGCTTCGGATTCCCCGTCGGCCGCCGACTTTTCCTTCAGCGCGATCAATTTGTCATAATTAGTCTCCGTACGCCGTATGTAATATGTGTAGATCACAAAGTACCCCAGACACGCCGTTGCAACCAGTGCGCAAATGCCAATCATCCATTTCCTTCGCTTCTCCCGCGCCTTCAATTCCGCACGGACAGCTTCGTCAGAAACCCTGGGCGCGGTCTTCTTTTCCTTTTTGCCGTACTGTCTGATCCGTTCCGCAACTTCATCCGCAAAATCCTGTCCCAACAAGGTATAAAAACGGTACTTTCCCGCCGTAAGCTCCTGCTGCAGCTTTTCCAGCTGCTCTTTATCATAGCCCGCAGATCTCGCACGAAGCTTCTCTATGGTCTCCTGATCCCGCAATGCCAGTTTATAGTCGCTCTCCGTACGAAAGCTCCTGCTTCCTACGCGATATTCCTTCTGCGCCATAACAACATCCTTTTTCCCATTCCAAGTCACAAACACCCATGATTTTATTTTACTATATCTTGAAATTTATGCAAGCTTTTTTCCATATCTTGTACATGCCGTCCGCGCTTTTTTCCGAAAAACATGAAACATAGACATGCAGCGCCGCATACAATACAGCATAATCAAAATACGGTTGTTTGACAACCTAATCTCTCCAAATTTCTTGTAAAGCCTTTACAGGCTTATATTTTTTGTCAATTCGAATATTTATGCTTGCACGGTATGTATGGATATGTTATAATAAAACAGGGTGATTCTATTGAGACTTGGA
>JAFUZJ010000005.1 GCA_017476665.1 Lachnospiraceae bacterium
GCCAAACCACAATGAATAAAGATTTAAGCCAGAAAAGCCACTTTAAGACAATTTGTCCTAAAGTGGCTTTTCATCATGATTTGGCAAAACTCAAATTTGTCTGTTTTTCAAAGGACATCATCCCCTCTGTTCCGGTTCTTCTGCACTGAAGTGTGGCTTTTATCAACAATGCTGCTCTTCTCGGCAATCATATTTTTAATGTTGATCTTATCCTTTTTGGGCTTTCCTTTATTGTCCTTATCAGATTTTTCTTTTTCCTTGAGTTTGCTTTTTTCACTATCATCATGTTCTAAAACAACAGGCTCAACCTCATAGTAATGACCTTCTGCCAGTTTTTCAGCAGTCTTTATTGCGTATTTGAGAGAAAATTCTTGAATAATTTCAGAATGTATCAATTTACCTTTTGAAGCTTTCGTATAACCAGAAAAAATCTTTACAAGAAATGGTTTCTTGAATGAAATAGAATCCTTTTCTTTCAGAACTTCTTTATCTTTAGGAGAATGTTGTTGGGTATGTTTTTCATTATATTTTTTACATACATCTTCCAACTTCGCAAAATTAACGCACCTTTTTCGTGCCTTGAAATTCACGTTATCCCTATACATTTTATATAACACATTCGCCTTATTGACAATATCATCTGAATGTTTTTGACACCAGTTAAGTTCGCTTTGGCACAATTTCTTATAGTGCTTAACTTTTTCCGTATCATTCGGATTGATTTTCACGTCCACTTTTTGTAGCTGAGTTTCTTCAACTGGTATCATTAAATTAAAATTCAGTACAGCAATAAGTTTATTCTTTTCATCATATATTTTGCTGAAATCTACTGATCCTTTCATTTCCTCATGCTTCTTTTGTTCAGCATGACTTAAAGGAACACAGTACTTTTGTTTGTCACACACAACAATGATTCCAACATACACTCTCGTTTCTTTTCCAATTTGAGGAGAAACCGAGCTAACTTTATCATCTTTGTTATGTAAGTCTCGCACGTACTTCATATCAACTCTATAAAGAGCTAAACGATCTTGCTTCATGATATTTATCCTTTCTGTAAAAAAAGGTTGAGTAACAATACCCAACCTTTTCTGTAGCTCCGCCCTTTCGAGTAGCTCTACGCTGTTATAAGTTCCACTTATCGGTAGGACTCACCGTATGCGAATATAATACACTACACCTCTATCAATGTCAAGAAAATTTTTCCGATTGTTCGTATCCAGTAAGCAAGGATATATAAAGCAGCTCATACGAGAGGACATAGCGAAGCAGCCAAACCACAATGAATAAAGATTTAAGCCAGAAAAGCCACTTTAAGACAATTTGTCCTAAAGTGGCTTTTCATCATGATTTGGCAAAACTCAAATTTGTCTATTTTTCAAAGGGCATCATCCCCTTTGTTCCGGTTATGCTGCTGCGGGCGATCGGTTCTGTTTTTCTCATTCTCGGCAACTATTTTCTTCTTTGGATCTAAAATACCTTTTTGAAGATTAGGCAGATTGCTCCGATCTATTTTTGCATACCGACTTGCCGCCGGTGGCACATTTACTGTACTTCTGTTATTATCACTGTTTATAGTTTCAGATTTTCTTTTTGGCTTTTTAGCTGCATCATTATTGGGATTTATATTTTTTTCTACAAAACTCTTAGCATTAGATAAAAGCTTCTTGCCATCCGTACCAAGCGACTGAAATGTCAATTTAACCTCATCCATTACTGTATGTATTGCCTGTTGCAGATTATTCTTAAAATTATTCAACCATTCTGACAAAGGTATGGCAATCACTGAAGCAACTACAATAGCACCGGTATTATCTACGCTCACCTGATTGATTGTCATTTGATTAATATTTATATTTCGTTCTGAAAGACCTTTTTTAATAATAGCTATTTCTTCTTCGAGCAACTCTTTTCGTTCCGTTTTTCCCTCTTTCTTTGCCCCTTCTAAAGCAGCATAAAGCTTATCATATAAAGCAAACAACCAATTAGGGGTTTTTGTCTCTACCAACTCCTCCAGTTCTTTCTTCGCTTTATTATAATTCTTTTCTGTCTCCGAATTATGGGAATTTACATACTCTTTTCTTGAAATTCTTAATTTTTCTGCTTGTTTATCAACAGAAACAAACATTTCTTTTGTCTTTGGATCGGGTTTATTTGCTTCTATTTTTTGATACTTGGCAATTTCATCTGGCGCTGCTTTGATAAGGTCAACTTTTATACCGGTTGCCCTGTCAAGTTCAGAAAGTGTTAAAATAACATATCTTTCCAACGGCTTGTCATTATTATGTTCACATCGGGTATAATCAAGATTGGACGGGAAGCCACTAACGGGTGCAAAAAAATTATCAAGATTATTACTGCCTTCTTTTATCATGAAAATAAGTGCTTTTTCATCGGGATCTTTCTTGTTTTGCGTACACGAAAAACTAATCATCAGATCAGCACATATTTCAGAACGGTTTGGTCTGTTATCTTTATAAACATCCCTTTCCCATTTATATACATCAATATTAGTACTATTACTATTATGTAAATAGTCATACAAATTAGCGATAGTATCCCACCTATCTTCTAGGAAATATTCAATTCCATTACGAATTGTTTCCGATAGCGGATTGGAAAAGTCTGCACTTTGTCTTATATCAAACTCTGTTATGGTTCTATTACAAACTTTCTGATAAAATTGCGTTGGACTAATTCTTTCTGTATATTGTGGTAAATCAGTGATTTTTTCTTTTACAGCACCAATAAAATGTCTGAAATTTTCTCTTGGAAAGGACAATACAACTTTTTCTATTCCCTTGGAATGACCCAATTCCAATTCAAAAACAACGTCCTTGCGTAATTTTGTATATGTTGTTGCGCATTTGTAAAGTTTAGGCATAAAAATCCTTATACAAAGTATGGTCTCTCTTTCGAGAGACCATACGATCTACATACAGTTTCAGCAGGGATAGCAACTAGTGTCACTATCAATAACGACTCCACGCACACGGCCTGCTAACACATGCGCTTCAGCGCCGACAACTTCCATGTCCCCACGAAAGCCCTTGCCTCCTCGGCTATGCTCATAATAGCATACTTCAATACTAAACGCAAGCATTATTTATCATATTTCAACAGTTATTTTTTACCACTCTATTTTGCCCCACAATCCATTTTATCCCTTTTTCACCCAATTCTACCACTTTTTCATTTTCGCCCGTCTATGAGCCTGCTAGCCACGAAAAAAGGGCGGCAGGAGCCGCCCAAACATGTTAAACTGCTCAAATTATGTTTCGCTGTTCCATCTCTACGGGCGATAAAGCCCTGTCCGGTGTGTCACCGGACAAACCAAGCCGCCGCCTGTTGTCCTCGATCATAGACTTGATATTGACCTTTTGGGGATCTTTAGGTGCAGAGTTACCTATGATACCGTCTATTGCGTTATAATTCCCCTCCTCCAGTTCCTCAGCATTTGCAAGATAGTTATATGCTGCTATGCCTGCTTTATACTCGGTCAATCGTGCAAGCAGATATTGTGCCTGTTTCTGCTCAGCTTCCATTTCCTGTAAAGTAAGTGCCTGAAGATACTCGGACAACAATTCAGTATTCCCATTCTGTATGTCCTGTGTCATTTCAGCAATATGAGCTTCCTTATCCGGGAACATAGCATCATACTCGTCCCCGTCTATGCTGCGCTCCAGTTCATCTATATCCTCTGCTATTTTCAGGGGATCAGCATTGAAAACAGGCTTTACGGCATCTATATCTGCAAAATAGCCATTATCCGCCAGCCAACTATCAACAAATTCAAGTGCGGTACCCGGATCATCAGCATCATTATAGATAGTCTTTTGCACATTATTTTCTTTACATGATATATCATAGCTTTCCTGATCCGGATTTATGTTGATATAAATTTCCATATTCCGGCTCACAATATCTCTTTTCCACGCAACTACATTACTGTCCGCATCCTGCCGGAAAGGCATAAAACCATGTTCCATAAATAGCCCTTTTTCATCTTCAACCATATTTCTCACCTTTCATTATAGAGGAGCTGTCATAGCCTCTCATATTTTCAAATGACTTCTTTGCTCTTAGTATGCGTTTTATCTGGAATCGGTGTTGCACTAGTCCCATCATTAGTTTTATCAGAAGCCAGAGAATTAATGTGAACTTTCTCATTTCGGGCAATTTTATCGCGTTCCGGGCTTTTTTCGTTACTTTGCAAAGCCCGCTCCCCTGCAGCATGAATAATAAGTTCTCCTGCCGGTATAGCATCGTTTTCAATCTGACTGGTATTAACGATTGTACTTCCCGGAAGCATATCTGTTACATAAGTCTCCGCAGCTTCTTTATTGGGACACTCAATATAAGACATTTTGGACTCTCCGATTGGATTTTTGAAAACAACCGCAAAGATTGTAGAATTATTCTGTGGATCCTTGGTTCTGACATCTTTCTCAGTCTGCTCACAAGACTCTGTATTGATCGTATTCTGCTCATCCGTAACAACAATCGGTGTTTCTTTCTCATCCATCTTTAATAGGGCATCAACCTCTGACAACCGCTGCTGTTTCTCTGAGAGTTCGGCTGCTTTCGGAAAGGGTTTCATGACTTCAATCTTTGCAATTTCAAGCTGCTTTTCTGTTTCCTGCACCCTTTGTTCAATATGCTCAAGATTTTTTTCCAAGGCTTCCAACACATTATTTATTTTTATGACCGTACCAAAAGCATCATGTCCTACATCATTGACGTAATGGGCTGTCTCGCCTACCAATTTAAGATCAAACTTCTTGAACATAAGATCGAATTTCATACATACATCAAAACCACAATAAGATCCTATCTTCTCATAATCTCCCATGAATTTTGCATTGTTCCGGATTGTATTATGCAAGGTTTCTGCACCCTCTTTCTTGTCCGTATAAGTACGGTTTCCGAGAGTAATTGAAAAGCTGTCCTTATCCGCCGGTTTATGCGAATTGTAAGTGCCTATATCCGCCTTATATCCCTTAACAAGTTCCTTATCGTGTGAAATCTGCGCCGGAAAATTCTTCGCAATATTATCCTGCAAGGAATAAATCTGATTTGTATAGGCCGATTTTGCAACACGAAGCTTCTGCACTTCGACCTCCAGTGTCATCTTTTCCGCAATCAAAGGATTATCCGAAGCAAGCGCTTTTACTTCTGCATATTTCAAAGTAGCATCGTCCACATCTTCATGTGACCGCACTGGAGATTTAGAAGTCATAATCTGACTGATGAAAGCCTGTTTCTTCTCAATTGTCTGCCAATTGTACGTATCGAAAGTGCCTTTTGTGATATACCGGAAGATCTTCACCTTTGGATTTTGGTTGCCCCGGCGTAAGATCCTGCCCTCCTGCTGTTCAAGATCGGAGGGACGCCAAGGTACATCAAGATGATGTAAAGCAATCAAGCGATCCTGCACATTCGTTCCTGCGCCCATTTTCTGAGTAGAGCCAATCAGAAAACGCACTTTACCAATGCGTACTTTACCAAATAGTTCATCTTTCTTTTTGTCCGCATTTTTACCGCTGTCTGCATCATGTATAAAAGCTATTTCATTTTCCGGGACACCCTTGTCCATGAGTTTTTTCTTAAGATCCTCATAAACATTGAAGCTTCCCTCAACCTCTCTCTTTCCTCCGGGAGTACCAAGGTCACAGAAAATGAGCTGTGTTGACTTTTCTTTCATCGTGTCCTTATAAATTTGAAAGGCCCTTTTTACACAAGCCGCCGCTTTTGAATCCGGATTATCCGGAAGCACGTCACTATATAACCGCTGATCGAGAGCCATTTTCCTGCCATCATTCGTTATTTTCAGCATATTATCAATTGAAGCGTCAACACTCCCATTCCGGATTTTGTCCGCACGCTCCCCAATAGATTTAATGATTGCATCCTGCTCTGGACTTTTCTCCAGGATCACATTTTCGTATTCCACATCCGGGACCGGCAGATCAAGCATATCCGCCGTCCTTATGTCTGCTGCTTCCTTAAATGCCGAAATTAGTTCCGGCAGATTAAAGAATTTAGCAAATCTTGTTTTTGCACGATAGTTAGTCCCCTCCGGAGATACTTCCATCGCAGTGGTTGTTTCACCGAAACTGGAAGCCCATTTGTCAAATGATGTAAGTCCCATTTCCTTTAGCTTTGCATTCTGTAGATAACGCATATTGGTGTATAGTTCTGTCATACTATTAGAAATAGGTGTGCCCGAAGCAAAAGTAATACCCTTGCCGCCGGTGATTTCATCCATATAACGGCATTTCATAAGCATATCCGTGGACTTTTGCGCATCCGAAGTCTGTACCCCAGCTACCCTGCTCATTTTAGTCGGCATATAAAGATTTTTGTAATAATGGCTTTCATCTACAAATAGCCTGTCAACGCCCAACTGCTCAAATGTAACTACATCGTCCTTGTCCTTACTTTCCAGTAAATCTTTTAATTTCTCTTTCTGCCGCTTAACAAATCCTTCTATTTCTTTTACAGAATGCCGATCTTCCTTTTCATTCAGGGACTCCCTTGCCATTGTTGCTTCATCGATTTCAGTCTGTATAAAATCCGCCTTCTTTTCATACGACATAGGAATTTTTTCAAATTGAGTATGCCCTATGATAACAGCATCATAATCACCCGTCGCAATCCGGGAACAGAATTTTCTTCTATTTTCTGTAGAAAAATCATCTTTTGTCGCCACAAGAATATTTGCATTAGGGTAGAGTGTTCTAAAATCAGAACCCCATTGTTCCGTAAGATGATTTGGAACAACAAACATTGACTTCTTGCAAAGCCCCAGACGCTTACTCTCCATCGCACCGGCAATCATCGTAAACGTCTTACCGGCACCCACCGTATGAGCAAGCAAAGTATTATCACCGTATAAGATCCGGGCAACACCATTCTTTTGATGCTCCTTTAATTGGATCTGCGGGTTAGATCCGGGCAGCTTTAGATGTTCACCGTTGTACTCTCTTGGTCGTGTGGAATTGAATATCACATTATACTTATTCACAAGAGTTTCTCTACGCTCCGGATCGGCAAATATCCATGAACGAAAGGCTTCCTTTAATGTGTCCTGCTTCTGCTGTGCTACAATGGTTTCTTCCTTGTTGATTTTACGTGTCTGCCGCCCAGCAGCATCATAAAATGTATCATACACCTCTGACGACTTCAGATTTAAGGAATCCTCCAAAATCTGATAGGCATTCCTTCTAGGTGTTCCAAACACATTATTGATTTTCACATTATTTCTATCCTTGGTCTTACCTTCAATCCACCACGCAGACGTTACATCAGTATATTTGCAGTCAATCGTACCACTATTGAGCTCATAATTGGGTGTACCTAGTATTTCATGCATAAAATCCTTAATATACTGGGGATCAATCCATGTTGTGCCAAGCCGTACATCTATATCCCCGGCAGAAAGTTCCGCGGGCTGAACTGCTTCCAACGCGGTAACGTTAATCTGGAACTCCGGATTTTGTTCCGCATAGCTTTTTGCCACGGCAAGCTTGTTGCGCACATTCCCGGATAGGTACTCGTCAGAAGTTTCAAAACGGTCAGTGAGAGGATTTCTAAATATTACTCCCTGTAAATCCTGCACGACTTCCTCTACCGGCTTATGGCAGAGCTTTGACATATAATCAAGATCAACGGCAGCCTTTTCGTTAATGGAAACTGTCAAGGCTTCACTTGCAGATTCCACACTTGTAACAACCTCAGCCCTTTGTATCGTACGTTTTGTGAAAATATCTGCTTTTCTTTCAAAATTACCGTTTTCATCAAATACTTCCAAAGAACGAATTAAGCTAGAGCTGTTATCTTTAGAAAATAGTTTTTTATTTTTTTCACTGTCAATGCGACCATATTGCGCCACAAACGCATCATACGCATCACTTAATTTTAATTGCTGTTCCTCAATCTCCAGATCGCCTGCATCGGTAAGCTGAATATTAAGAAGATCCTGCGTCATGTCACGGATCGCCACCATACCCTTGATACGTTCCTCCTCATTACCTTTCAACTTTTGAGGGATAAGGGCTGCATCTTCACGATAGTACACCTTATCATTCTTCAATACAAAGGAATAATTCTTATCTTCCGGCGACGGTAAAAGGACTTCTTCCTGCGTCTGTGTCTTTTCCTCACGTTTCACCGCTGCAACATACTGTCCCCTGACACCAGAAAGCGCATTGTTATACTGCTCCTTAAATGGTCTGTCCGTATCTGCCACACAGGAACTTTCCAAACCAAATTGACCGGAAACCATTTCCATGTGTCCAACAATCTGCTCCGGGTGATCTATAAAATACTGGTTTATGGAAATGCCTTTATCATCCAGTCCTAAATGCACCCAGTCCGGTTCAACATCTGCTACACTATCTCTTTTTTGTAAGAACAAGATGTCCGTGGTGACTTCTGTACCTGCATTATCCTTGAAAGCGCCGTCTTTGCCGCCCGGAAGTCTGACCGCGCCTAAAAGTTCTGCTCTCTGCGCAATGTACTTCCTTACTTTAGGATCTTCCTTATCCATAGTTCCCTTGCTTGTAACAAAGGCAATTACGCCGCCCGGACGCACCTTATCCAACGTCTTTGCAAAGAAATAATCATGCAGCATAAAACGCTGTTTACTATAATCCTTGTCAAATGGCACATAACTATCAAATGGCACGTTACCGACAGCTACATCAAAAGTATTGTTGCCAAAATTAGTGTCTTGATAGCCACTGATCTGAATTTGAGCATCCGGATAAAGCAGCTTGGCAATCCTGCCAGATATGGAATCCAGTTCCACACCATATAGCTTAGAATCCCGCATCTTCTCCGGGAGCATACCAAAGAAGTTTCCAACACCCATAGCCGGTTCAAGGATATTGCCCTTTTCAAAACCCATACGGTCTAAAGTGTTATAAATACCGTTAATAATCTCCGGACTTGTATAAAATGCATCTCTTGTTGTGCTTCTTGCTGCTGCATATTCCTCCGGCGTAAGCAGATCCTTTAACTCATTGTACTCTTTACTCCAGTTCGGCTTGCGATCATCAAAAGCGACAGAAAGACCTCCCCATCCAATATATTGTGATAATATCTGTTGTTCTTCCGGTGTGGCAGCCCTGTCCTCGTCCTCGATCTTCCGTAAGGTCTTGATAGCGTCTACATTCCTGCGAAATTTCTCTTTTGCACCGCCTTTGCCAAGGTCATAATCAGTGATATGGAAGTTTGCAGAAACATCATTCCTGCCAATCAAAGAACGATAACCGGCATTTTCGTCCTCTAACAATTCAATCTGTTCAGATACCGACCTTTGTTCTACCTTGGGTGCTTCCAGTTCCGGATCATCAGCCACAGAAAAAGCAGCGGTCAATTCTTTCTCCGCTGCTTCCACGCTCTCAACCTGTTCCGCCACTGTAGGGAAAAGGCTCAACTGTTCATATTTTGAATCTTTACTTACACGTAAATCATTTCCTCCAGAACGGTCCGATCCGCTTCCTGCTCTATTGCTGTCAGTCGCTGAACGTACTCCATCCAGTTCGTTTCCTGAAGTTCTCGATTCACGCCCTCGGCTTTCTTCATCTGCTCTATAATCACTTCTTTCCTCTCCATCGCCTGTTGGTCTATCGTCACCAGATGTTCCGCTAAATCCCCCGTCATCAGGTATGTCTCGTATGTTCCAGGCTTGTGTTTCTTCAGAAATTTCTCCCTCAACAGCCCAAACTTCGAGAGTTGATCCAGCCCCTCCGGAGCTTCTTTCACTTTCAGCTTCGGAATCATGTAATCCCCGTTCTGTTCGTACTTGATCTCCATTATCCTCTCCCCTTTCTGTATTAGCTTCTGCTCTATTATACTCTGTTTCAGTCTTATTTTCAATTTGATATTGCTTCTCATACCGCATAACCGACTTCTCAATACCGATTAGAACCGGCTTTGATAAACTTGATGCAGCTGCACCCAGTTCACCTAAAGTATCCATCGTATTAAACATATTGACATACTGTAGCCCGGTCAGTTTGTCCGCATACTGTGATACATCTACCCCACATCTTGTGAGCAGCATTGAAGCAATAGAAGCTGAGAGGGCATCTTGAAATATTTCCTCACGCCTTTCTTCGTATATCTCCATGAACGTAGAACCATCAATTTTCTCTATTATCCCATTCATAAATTCAGAAAGATTATCAGATGCAATATAATCCGCAATTTCAATAAGTCTTTCTGCAAAATCTCTTGAACTATCGGTACTTCTGTACGTGTTTTCAAGACCTGCAAGTACAAAATCTCTTGCTTCGTCCGGAATATTCCATTGATAAGGCATGATACTTCTGTCGCTGACTTTATGGACATCCGCCATATCAAATACGTATTTAATCTTACTTCCCCTCGCATTGCGATCAAGCAACGCAATTCCCTGTGCACCTTTATTCACATAACAAAGTAAATTTTTATTCCAGTAATCAATGGGTGCACATTGCTGTGCCTCTGGTCTTTGTGCGTAGATCAAAAGCTGATCTGCAAACGGATACCGGTACAAATTAGAAGCAGTTTTAACAAAATTTAACCATTCTTCCGCATTGCTGGAAACCTTTGACACTATTTCACGATAGAGATTATCCAGTTCCTCATAACTATGCTTTGCCATTCTTTTCCTCCAATTTTTGCAAAATGCCGGTCACTCTCATGACCGGCATTTTGCAATTAAATATCCATACCCTTGTTTTTATTTGTGACCTGTTCCTGCTGTTTTTCAGGCTTATGATTTATACTCTCCATTCTGGACTTGTTTTCCGCTATCAAATTTTTGACATTTGGACGCTCGATCCTGCTCTTAATATCCTTATTTGGCACTTTCTGTTTGTTATTTATGTAAAGTGCCTTTCCTGTCTGATCGCGACCAACCAATTCCGGCTTGAACAAGGTCGATGATCCATTCGCATTCAATTTGATTTCAATCTTCCCCGTGGTACTATTTGTTGTGACACGATCCGGCGTCACAACGAATGAAGCCCACGGTGTTTTATCGTTCTTATCCTCATTAGGTATTTTCACCCTAAAATAAGAATTACCATCCTTAGCCGCAAAAGGTTTTTCTGACACCAACTTCGGGCTGATCGAAACCGTAATACTCTCCTGCGCCATCTTTTCTGCCACTTTAGGAATTTCAGCTCCAAGACTTCCGTCTGTCATATATTTAGATATACCGATATGCTCTGCAACATCGCCAAGTGTTCCACTCATGAGCCTTTCATAATCATTTCCATCCATATTTTCAGTCAATGCGACAATAGTATGCAGCTCTTCAGCAATGTTTTCCTGCATTTCAGGAGGAAGGGAAGATATGGGGGTATCTTTTGTAATCACTTGTGACGTTATATCCGAAAGCGGTTGGGAATCCTTATTCATTTTCTCCATAGCTTCTTTTGCCTGTTCCGGCGTTCCAAACATCACTGCCTGTTCTTCTTCCGTCAGCTCAATCTTCTGAATTTCCAAATTGGAATATTCCCGGACGGCATCAAGAATCGCTAACCGTTCTTCGTTGTCAGACACAAACCCTTTCATATCATTTATTGCAAACTCAAGCTCCTGTGTCTCTCCGGAATCCAACGTATTGAGAATGGATCTTCGCGTAAAAGGAAAATCCGGTGCATCATCCCCATAATTAGGTGACATATCCGATTGCAACCGCCCAATCCGATCTGCCAAGTCCAATTTATTAAGTTCTTTTTGCCAGTCAAGATTTTCTTCGAGATCTGCAAGCCGCCCATTCATAGCCTTTTCTACATCCGCACCCTCAATTTTACTAATGGCCGCTTCCAAACGCTCCTGCTGTTCCGGTCTGAGCTGTGCTATATATTCTGTGCCGGTTAATTCTAATGCCTTTAACGCCCAAATATTTTGTGAATTTTTATATACCACATTCTCCATTTCCCGGTCAGTACTTGTCACAGTCTTGGCTATCTGTTCCAGATCAAACGACAACTCACCTGATGCAATTATATTTCCGTCATTATCGGAAATACTATAATTATCATATCCTACCCCGCCTACCACAATTGAACTCCAGTCAACTCCTGATAACTCACCCGTTTCCTCTCTGGTAAACTGCTGCTTAAAAGTAACCTCGTTGCTTATCTTATCCGTAAGCGTAAGTGTAAACTTCATCCTATCACGAATAAGCTGATCCATTTCTCTTTCTGCATCATCATAAGTTCCCGGTATTTCACGATCATTCGCCCCGTTATTGATAATGCCATCAAGCATATTATCATTTTGTTCCAAAAGTAATTCTAATTTTCGGGTAGCAGATTGGGCAATTTCATTGTCTTTATTTTTAGATAAATCCTCCAACACTTGTGTTAGGGTTGCCAATGCTGCTGTTGGTGTGTTGGGATTTAGCGCTATGCTTGCCAAAACCATTGGATCTTCATCTTGAGATAGCGCTGCTAAAACTTCTGGCGGTGTGTCGATATTGCCCGCTACCAAGCCACGGACTCCATTATCCTTATCCTTTGATAGAGCTGCCAATATTTCCGCAGGCGTGTCCGCATGAACCGCCACTGCTTTCCTAACGCCTGAATCTTTATCCATTGCCAGTTCTAACAACACATTTTTCGGAGTATTATCATTCCACACTAAATTTCTACGAACAAGAAAACTTTCATCTTGCGATAAATCCGTCAACGTTTCCTTTGGTGTATGTGGATTTAACGCAACTACCTCACGGACTCGACTGCTTTCATCCTTTGCCAGTGTTTTGAGTATGTCTTCTGATGTTGTGTCACCTGCTAGATCAATACGATCAGTCTCCTTACGTGAAAAGAATTCATTTGTATTTGCCATAAAATGTCCCTCCAATTCGCAAAATGCCGGTCACTCTCATGACCGGCAACCAATGTGCAGCTTAAATGTTAGAAATCAAAGTTAAAATCCTTACCTTTGTTACTTTCCTCGAATCGCTCCAGATAGACCGCCTTACAATCTGCAAGCTGCTTTTCAAGATAAGAAAACATCTTCTCGACATTCTCTTTTGTGTAGTCAACGCTACGCTTATTTGCGATCTTTTCAAGGAAACCAATCTGTTGACAGATCTTCGCCATCCGTTCCTTGGATTCCTCCTTAAAACGTGCCAGCTTTTCAGGATCAACCTCTGCCACTACCTCACTCACAACATCCTCCGATTCATTTACTGCTACATTTTCGTTCTCTCCCATTGTGTTCTCCTCTCTTTGATTAACCGGAATATCCCAGTAATATAAAAAACTGTCCTTTCGGGCAGCTTTTAACATGTTTGAACCACTTTAAGACAAATTGTCCTAAAGTTATCCCATATCTTCTTCATCATCAAGCGCATCAAAAAAATCATCATACTCATCTTCTATGTTGTCCGGGACAACAATATTATCTTTTTCCCGGTAATTCCGTGTGCTTTTTCGGATCAAAAAAATCATAATAGACACCATTGAGAAAAAGATAATAAGAGCATTCATTTCTCTTTTTTTCATCATTTTCCGCCTTTCTTCTGTTTACGTTCAGGAAATTCAATTTTAATCTTAAATTGAAATCCGGTGATTTCCTTTCCATCCTTCGATGTGTAAGAGTATGGCTCTATACCTTCTGGTACAAAGTACGCATCATAGACAGTTCCTTTTTCCTTGGATTTGAGACCTTTTACAAGTATCTTTTTACCAGAAAGCAACGATTTAACCTGTGCTTCGCTCAAACTCACACCACGGACACGTCCTACATTCATGCCACATTTATTCTGGCAGTATGCTCCAAATTTCCCAGAGATAATATTACCACCACATTTCGGGCAAATTCCAATAGATTCCTGTGGTCTTGCGAAAAAATCCTTGCATTCTTCATCGACGGTACTATGGTCTCTAATCAGCTCATTAACCATATTAACAATTCCATCCATAAAAACATCTGCTTTCATCTCCCCTTTAGATACAAGCACAAGTTTATTTTCCCAGTCTGCCGTTAGTTTCGGAGACTTCACCACTTCTGGTAATATGGAAATCAATTTTATACCGATTTCCGTAGGAAGCAATTGCTTCTTTTCCCGCACCACAAAGCCGCCATTTATCAATTTTTCAATAATATCTGCTCTTGTAGCCGTAGTTCCAAGCCCTTTGCGCTCCACATCATCGTCCATTTCATCTGCACCGGCTCTTTCCATCGCTGAAAGCAGACTATCTTCCGTGAAATGCTTCGGGGGCTGTGTAAAGCCTTGTACAACCTTTGTTGCCGTTTTGTCAAATATCATTCCCTCGGAGATCTCCGGCAGTGACTTTTCGTCCTCTTTTTCCTCCTTATCTGCTTTATAGTCCTTTCTGAAGCGCTCCTCAAAATCTTTCCAACCGTTCTTAATAATGGTCTTTCCGAGAGCCGTAAATATATGACCACCGCAGGAAATTTCTACCTTAACGCTTTCATATACATGCTTTTCTCCGGTAGCGCACATCAGCCGATTTGCTATAAGGAATAAAATCTTTAATTCCGTACCCGGCAGCGTGGACATATCGAATTTTGTAATCTCCATAGTAGGAATGATTGCATGGTGGTCTGATACTTTCTCGCTGTTCATCACACGGGAAATATCTGGTGTTACACTTTCCGGATCTTCGTGCATGATATACTGAAGCACCGCATTTATCACATTTGTAGCCGTCTCTCCCATATCATTAGATAGATACTGACTGTCCGTTCTCGGATATGTAACCAGCTTCTTTTCATAAAGGCTCTGTGTACATTCCAAAGTCTGTTTTGCCGTATAACCAAAAAGTCTGTTAGCATCTCTTTGCAAGGTAGTCATATCATACAATTTGGGAGGAGAAATGATCTTTTCCTCTTTTATGAGTGAAGAAATAGAAGCAGATGCACCCTTGCAATCCGCTTCCACCTTTTCAGCATCGCTCTTATCTTTGTATTTTTCCGATATTGCATCAATATCGCCGGTGATCAGATGAACCGTATAAAATGGCTCTTTCGTAAAATTAGAAATAGCCGTTTCCCTATCAACCAATATAGCAAGTGTCGCTGGTGTTATTCTGCCCACATTCAAAACAAAGGGAGAACAATATAGTGTTGTAAATAGCCTTGTGCCATTAATCCCCACAAGCCAGTCTGCTTGTTGCCTGCATACTGCCGCTTTATAAAGGTTATTGTAATCCTCACCTGGACGAAGATTATCAAATCCCTCTCTTATTGCACTTTCCTCCATTGAAGAAACCCATAGTCGCTTGATCGGCTTACTACACCCGATCCTATCATATACAAGCCGGAAGATCAGCTCCCCTTCGCGTCCTGCGTCTGTGGCACAAACCGTTTCAGTCACACGATTGTCATTCATCAGGGATTCAATAATGTTGTATTGCTCTGCACAGCTTTCTTTTACATCATACTGCCATTGATCCGGGACAAGCGGAAGTGTCTCCAAACTCCACTGCTTCCATGTCGCATTGTACGCTTCTGGGGAAGCAAGCTCTACTAAATGCCCGAAACACCATGATATAATATAGCCATTGCCCTCTAAATACCCATTTTTACGATTATTCGCCCCCAGTACCGCAGCTATGTTCTGCGCAACACTTGGTTTTTCTGCTATCACCAATTGCATTATAAACTACCTCCATCATCCTGATATACAGTATCATCCTCAAAGAATTCTTCATCAGACTGGTCGCGGTCAAAGTACCCGTTACTTTCCTCTATTACTTCGTCGTCTATGATCTCGTCCTCTTTTTGTTCTTCCTCCTCCTCATCTTCAATGAATCCTGTCTTCTTTTTAGGCTTCACAATCTTGACATAATATCCCACAATAAGCACAATCGCGCCTATGATGATATATAAAAATACAGGATTCATTTTCTTTTTAGGCTCTGGTTGGGGAATATTTTCAGAATCTTCCGGATTTTCTTCAGATACCGGTGCGACAATATTTCCTTGTGCATCTTTTACTGTTTTATTTCCTGCGGAATCAACAATTATTGTTCCGCCATCCTCAGCCGGGATTGCCACCTCTTTCACCGGCACACCAGAAGATGTTGCAAGCGAATTTTTGGGTAAGATGTTGCTATTATCAGAAGTAGCGTTCAGCAGATCATTTTCCGTAATATCTGTTAAAAAATGGACTGTCTCATCTTCGTCATTCCTCTCGATAATAAGATAAAAAATCTTGCCACTTGCTGTCTGAACCGTATAGAACTCCCGCCCAAACTTCGGATCATTTTCACCGGTATAATAAAAATCTTCTTCCAAAATAAGGTTTCCGTCTGGATCTGTTTCTACATGGTCGATTACCGTACCCTTTGCCTCGGCAGGATTTGTAGGAGACGCATCCGCCGGAAGTGCATCTGCAGGATCTTCACCATTTTGATTGTCAGCATTCGGATCTGTCCAATAAGGATTTTCCAGAGAAAAATCCTCGGATCTGTTTCCGGCATTATCCATAGCAGCAATTGTGAAATATTGCTTTCCTGCTTCAAACTTTTCAAGTCGGATATTTAGGATACCGTCTAGTGGATCATAAAATTCATAGCCATTTACGTAAATTACTTTGATTCCGGATTCATCAAATGCCTGAATACGTAATAATCCATTATTGATAGCCCCGTTAAGCGTGGGCGGTGTGTTATCCCCATCCTGTCCCACCCCATCATTAGCCTGAGCCGTTAGCGTCATTGACAAAGCAAGACACCAAACACTTATAACCATTGCGATGATCATCATAAATCTGATAAAAATACCATTTCTCGTTTTCATACGTTTACGCTCTCCTTTACATCAGATAATATATCTGTTTTTTCCGGTACGACTGATTCTGCCATTTTTTCCGCTTGCGCGAGTATAGTCCTGAGCTGATTGTCATTTAATCGGCTGAATATCATAAATTCCTCTTGGTCTATCTTCCGCCGAGTAAATACATTCACCAGCTCTGCATCAATGGCAGCCTTTTTCTTTCCCTCAAGCTCCTTTCTACGATCCGATAATGCCTTCATCTGACCGTTAATCTTGTCCAATTCCCTATTGATTTTTTCAATATTCATCACTTTTAAGCCCTCCTTTCATAGACCTATGTGACCATAACCATATAAATGCTGTGTCCAGAAACTTGTATTGAGATTGGTGTATCGGATTGGATCGCCACAATGCAGCATTACCCCCTCTCCACAGTAGATACCGACATGAGTTATCGTATTGCCACTATTCGCATTTGTCCCCTTAAAAAAGACCAGATCCCCCGGCTGCGCATCCACAGAACTTACCGGCGTACAATATACCTGATAAATACCTTGCGCAGAGGTGCGCTCCATCGGATAGAATCCGCTTTCCCTCACACAATATGAGACAAACCCTGAACAATCAAAACCCGTATCTGGACTGGAACCGCCCCACACATAAGTCATGCCAATATATTGCTCCGCAAAACTGATAAGAGTTTCCGCATCACCAGAGGAATATGTTTCAGGCAGCCCCATCTCCACGCGGCTTCTCCCTGTATAGGCAGAGCTTCCGTAGTAACTTTCCCTGCCTTGTCTTCCGGGTGTCAATGCCCTATAACTTGGATTGCTGGCACACATCGCATATACCGGATTTATGTAACTGCCGTCTGCATCAAGTGTTTCTACATGCAGTTGGGCAGCACCTCCACATTCCGTTCCCTCATTTCCACTCTGTCCGATGACAGTGTTGTATGTTACTCTATCCCCGCTGGCCACACTGACACTCTGCAAATGTGCAAATTTGATCACATACCCGTTTTCAGCGCGAATGCTGACATAATTTCCAAAAACATCATTGTAACCAACTGCTGAAACGATTCCTTCCGTTGTTGCTGCATAAACATTTGTGCCAACAGGAACATTTATGTCTATACCTCTATGAACCTCTGTCGTATTCCATACATCCAGATAATCCCTGCCGATGGCATCCAACCAATTCATATCAAGCGGACTGTAAAAATACTGAATTGCTCCGCCGGTAGCCTGATACATTTCGTAGAAATTCCGCTGTTCCTCTGTAAGCAAAGGATATGTAACTGCCTGCATTTCTTTCCGGGTTAAGACTACATCCAATATCTGCACCGTGTATTCTTCTTCATGATCACAGTCACAATTGTCACCACAAGTAACTATACAATCAATACAATCGCAGGAAACTTCTCTTGTCCTCGTTTCTTCTCTCGGAGTAAGGGTAAATTCATACATTTCATCGAATATGTTATCCAGATCCTCCTCTACTTCGGAAGCCGTAAATGGTCTGTATCTTGCATTGAGATAATTCGCCAGATCATAGGAATTATGTCCGATTTCCGCAATATTGTAGTTATATTCATCATAATTTGGATAATCGGTCTCAACTGAATTGATCTCCGCCATTAAACCGGCTTCCATTGAGCTAAAGTAATACTCAGACGCTTCAATTTCAGAGACATCAGAGGGATAAGTACCAATTGCAGCCATTCCGCCGCCACTTGATGAGAGCGCAACACCAATGATTAACAAAGAAAACATCAACACAAGGATTGCAACAATGGCAGCCGCCATAAATTTCTTTTTGGCAACTGCCTTAAGCTCTTCTTTCTTATGCGCCACCCTTGTCCTAAAATTAGCTTTTTTAGCATATTCCGCAACATGGACACCCTGTTTTTCATGTAATGCCTTTGCATATTCCTTTTTTATTCTCTCTTTTTGAGCCACCTTCTGCTTACGTGTCAATTCTGCCTTATCCGGAGTTTTTTCAAGGAAATCCTCATACAGATACTCTACATCCGCTTTGAACTGCTTATCTTCAAGTCTGTGCGCCTTCTTGTACTGTTTTATGATTTTCTTATTCTCTCTGATTTCCAATCCTCTCTCTATTCCCTTGGTGGTCTCAGAAAGGAAATCATAAACACCTGTGACTTTCTGTTTTGCGGAGATAAAGGCTTCTGTGCCCATATTCTCACCATCACCTCTAACATTACCCTCGACAAAGGATCTGCCCTGCCTGCCCACCTCACGTATTGATCGCAAAGTTTGCGCACGCATATTCTTTTTGGCTGTCACTGATCGGCTCATTTTCACTTTTGATAGTTCTTTTTCATTTAGATTTAGTCCGTAAGTGACTATCCCGAAATGTTTTTCTTTCAAAAGCTCATACTGCGGCAGTTTACCTCTTACTTTTACGGCATTTATCCTTGCTCGCTCTGCTCTTTTTCCGGCTTTGGCTTTTCTCTTATCCGCCTGCAAAGCATTCAGCTTACCGGATTCAGCTTCAGACAATGTACCATGCTTCCGCTTCTTGTCTTTCAGTTCCCGCAACTCTTGTGCATCATCGAAATCAAAATTCGTTTCTGTACGAATCCCCCTTTGCGTCTCAAGATTATCATTCATGGCATACCGGAACTCACGCCCCTGCCATCTGGAAACATTTCTTCTTGTTTTCCGGATTTTTTTCTCTTGGTTGGCAATACTTTCATTTCTAAGAACATTAACAGCCTTTGCACTATTAAATCCATTTCCCGGATTATTTGTCTCCTGATCTGATTCGTTGGTAACTTTTGCCATATGTTTTACCTGCCTTTTATTCCACTTCCTCCGGTTTTGTAGTCATAACCTTATAACATTTTGTTTCCGTAGGAAAATGATCTGTAAAGGGAATACATACCCTGTCAAAAAGTATCAATCCGCAGCCGGACTCTGCGTTTGTCACATATTTTAGCTGCTCATATGACAAATTCAATTTATCTGCCAGGACATCTTGATCCTTGGAAGCCTGATTCAACAGATAGACAAAATCACTATTTCCAATGATGCCTTCAATCTGAGGAGACAAAAAGAAATCTGTCACATTTTGCGTTAGAGCCGTCGGAATGCCTCCCCACTTCCTGAATCTTTTCCATATCTCGACCATATATTTTGCTGTCTGCGGCTCTCTTAGCAATAAATGAAATTCGTCACAATAGTACCTTGTAGCTATCCTCCTGTTACGATTTTCAGACACCCTATTCCAAACTGCATCCTGCACAATCAGCATACCAAGTTCTTTAAGTTGTGCAGACAGATCCCGAATATCAAAACATATTATCCGGTTCTGTGAATCAACCGTAGTCCGGTTGTTAAAAAAATTTTGTGAACCATGCACATACAATTCCAAAGACTGAGATATTCTTACTGCCGCCCGTTTTGCATCTACTGCCATTTCTTCTGATATATCTTTTGGTTCATACTTTAGCAGCTTTGCCTGTAAATCCTCCAGTATGGGCATTTTTTCTGGTATCGGATCGGCAAAAAAAGCACTATAAAGTTCATCAAGGCAACTATCAATAATACCTTTTTCAAGATTATTAAGTCCGTTCTGCTCTCCTGCAATCGTATCGCATAAAGTTATGATAAAGTCACTCTTAACCCTGCGTAATTCTTCAAAATCTTCTTTTTTCATACCCTTTGTTACATGAATATCCATAGGGTTCAGATAATCCTTACTGTTTGTAGCAAGCTTAATGACCTGCCCACCAAGCACCTTGACAAGAGGATAATACTCGCCTTCCGGATCACAAATCAAAATATCATCATGTGTAATGAGGAAGCACATCAACATTTCCCTTTTTGCAGAAAATGATTTTCCCGAACCCGGAGTACCAAGGATAATCCCATTCGGAGTACGAAGTTTCTTGCGATCTGCCATAATCATATTGTTAGACAGGGTATTAGTACCGTAATAAAGTGATTGTCCCCCCATGAAAAGCTCCTGTGTCTGAAACGGTATCATTGTTGCTACACATTTCGTCGGAAGCTCCCGTAGAGAACCAATAAGATTAATACCTATGGGCGCAGTGGAATTAAGTCCCTGCTCCTGCTGATACTGTAAATTAACCACATCACAATTTCCCTGCTGAATAATCCCATTCACGCGCTGCACAAGGTTATCCAGCTCCTTCCGGTTACTTGCAAAACATGTGATAATGAATGTAACATCTACCATCTTCTGGTTCGAGGTATTCAGATCTTCAAGCAGCTTCAGCGTATCCTGCTCATAGGTCAGTATATCAGACGGTATTATATCCATGTCATATCCGCCCCGGACAGCCTTTTTCTGCTCATCAATTTTAGATTTTTGAATATTTGAGAGCGCACCTTTCAACTGTTTCATAGCTTTTACAGGATCTTTGGTCTCAAAATGAATGGATATAGATATATTTGCGTCTATGTTAAGAATATTTTTTAACAGTTCATCAGACAATCTAGGTGCGGTAATATCCATGTAAAATGCGCTTCCAAGCATCCTGCCTATCTTAAATCGAGACGGAAACCGGAAATCAAATGCCGGAGGAGCAATATAATCTTTCACATTATGTCCGGATTCAGCCATATCCTTGAAAGAAAAACGGAAGGGTGACATTGTGCCCTGATTAAAGAAATCGTGTAGAACTAAGAGCCGTTCTTTTCCATCCAATGACCGGACGTTTGTTCCCATATTCCGTAGGTTTTTTTCAATATCACGCTCAAGATTATTCAGCTTGCTTCTTGCTTCTTCCACATTCTTAGCTGCCAAACCAAAGATAAAATACTTTGATTTAATAATGCCATTATTCCCCTTTGCATTCTGCTTCTTCAACATGCCGGAAAATTCATCCCGAATATCATCATGATTATCATTTTGTGCCGGAATTTCAAATGCTTTCATAAGGACTTCTTCCGGTACTTTTCTGTTAAAAAGAAATAGCTGTCCTTTAGTTCCCGGCGTAAAATAGTTAATAAAATTGCTGTATTGTCCAAGCATTCCGGCTTGATCTTCTATATCAAGAAGTTCATAATTTACGTCATAAAATTCAATCATTTTGGTATAGAAATTCTCATACTCCGTCTTTCCTACTTTTGCTCCTCCGCCGCTTTCTTTTGGAATCACTGCAAGGCAGATACCATCTTGATACATTTTATCAAACCGAATTGTCTGTTGTGCTGTTGTTGGTTTTTCTATCTTTCCCTCATGAGAGAGGTCTTTTTTCAAGGATTTAAGACGTTTATAATCATATAAATCAAGTCCCGTGAATACTTTTACGACTGGATCAAGCATAGATTTATTTTTCTGTTTTTCTATCTTTTCCTGCTCCGTCATTGCTGCTACGCTTTCTTTGTTTCCTGCCGCTTCTTGCTTTTTCTTCAAGGAAAAGCACCTCCTTTTTCAATTTTTCTCGTTCTTCGAGCTGTATAAATAAGTTTTCCGCTTGATATAGTCTAATTCCCGGCAATCTATTATGCCGCCACATCAATACAATAATCTTCTCTGCTGGCAGCCCATACCTTAAATTGTCCGTAATAAACAGGAAAAAAGGAAGCATAACCGCTACCATAAGGATTGCTGCCGCATCTGTCCCGATTGCATTTTTTGTCAGAAAATAAAATGGAAAACCTATCAACGCAGCGGAACCCAAACTAAATACCTGTCTCTTTGTAAAGTTACCGATAAATTTGGGCTTTATCTTGCTCAAATCCTTCGGTGTCGCTACTGAAATTGACATATAATCCCTCCGTTTTACTAATGTGCATTAAAAATCGACTTTGAAAACGAACTGGTTTTGCCAAGTGCTGTGACAAGCAAAACGGTATAGATCAGGATCTCATTAAGAAGATCGGCAAACGATGTCCCGGCAGTATTTAGCGAACTAATAAGCGTCGCATAAATACCTACACACGCCATGATTAGAAATCCTTGAAAAGCCAACGCTATAATGCAGCGGATATAGTTTGTTCCAATGCTGCCCCATTCCTTATTTGTCAATGTGGCAAACGGAATCGGGGCAACACTCATGTAAAGATATATTTCCATAAATCTGCCATACATTAGCACCATAATATATATTCCCATGATCAGAACTGCAAATCGTATAATAAGGGTTTCTATTACCATGAATGCAAGCTCCGCCAAACTCATGGTATCAATCTGATCCCATAGCAGATTATATAGCGCATAATCCATGTTCAGATTGGTACTGCCGGAGATATGTGAAGTGGCAGTTGCCGCAATGTTTCCGCCTACCTCAAACAAGGCTTCAACAATTTCAGATGTATGGCTTACAAGCACAACCGCAATACAAGCTTTGCCAAGATACCTGAAAAATAAAGAAGAATCAAAGTCATGAAAATTATTTTTATCCATTACCATTGTTAATAGCTCATAAATCAAAACATATGTGATAATCAGTCCGGCAATCGGAATAATTACTGTTTCAGAAAGATCATGTATGAAATTAAAAATAGTACCATTCCACCCTTGAGGTGTCAGTGAAACCATATAGCCGGTCTCACTGACACGATCATCAATGACAGAGAAAGTGCTACGAAGATTGTTCTGAATAGCTGCTGTACAACCTTCTTTTAATTTCAAAATGAATCCATCTATCAATGCGTTCATTTTCGCACCTCCTGCTGATTAAGACTTTAGAATAACGTAGAAAGCTGCGGAATAATCACCTGCGCAACAATGATAATGCCGCCACCTGCCATGAGCTGCTTGATTCCTTGGCTCTTTGCTCCGGGGTTATCATTTCCATAGCCTTCCAGAAGATTGATGATACCCCAAACGCCTACACCGGCGCCGATAGCTGTTACGACGGTTACTAATGTTGTTACTGCTGATTGAAAAAATGCCATTTCTTTCTCCCTCCTTTGGGTAAAATAATTTGTTTGTACTTTAGGACAATTTGTCCTAAAGCATAGTTACAGTTGCAGCTCTTATCTGGCCGCAACATTGGAGCAATCAAGATAAGTCACAAGATCATGCTTACGCAATACAAGTTTCTTTTCTCCGGTCAACTCCTTTTCTATGTCAAAGGCATTCTTGGGATTGTCATCGGACAGGTTTTTATACTGATTGTGCTTCGTAATATCAAACTTGTCCGAAAGGAACGGTCTTACCCCTCGGATCTGCATGATACACTTGCCACCGTCCATGACAGCAATCTCATCCTGTGACATCAATTCCCTGCCGGTTTTCTGAAAATTAGTACCGTAGGTTTGTGATGTACCTCTTGTGTCAGAGGTGTTATATAGATCAATGGTGGTCTTTCCGAGGATCTCCGCGAGATCTTTCAATGTTGATTTCTCTTTACCACCAAGGAAAAGCATTGTATCGCAGTTGCCCTCAATCGTATCTGCTGCATCTTTATACAATGTCTTTAACTGGCTTTTGCTTTGCAGCACAATAGAAGCCGATATTTCACGGCTTCGGATTGTTGCTATTAACTTATCAAACTGGGGAATCTGCCCAATATTGGCGAATTCATCTAATAGACAGCGTACATGAACCGGCAAACGTCCATGATAGACATCATCAGCCCTTTCACAAAGCAAATTGAAAAGTTGGGATTGCATAAGTGCAAGGATAAAATTAAAAGTAGAATCTGTGTCACTCATTATCATGAATAGAGCCGTTTTTCTGTCTCCTATCAGATCAAGCTCCATCTGATCGTCATGCGTAAGCTCTCGAAGTTCTTTAATATCAAACGGGGCAAGTCTCGCGCCACAGGAAATAAGGATTGATTTAGCCGTCTTTCCGGCGGCGAGCTTGTATTTTTTATACTGTTTCACAGCAAAATGCTCCGGATCACGGGCTTCCAATTCGTCAAATGCCAAATCAATTGCATTTTTGAATGTCTCATCATCTTCCCTTGTCTCCGAAGCATTTATCATATCTATCAAGGCTTCAAAATTCTGCGACTCCTCATCCGCTTCATAGAAAATGAAACCGATATAAGCGGTATATAATAGTCGCTCCGCTTTTACCCAAAAGTCCTCACCTGATTTATCTCCCTCGCCTTTGGTATTGACAATTAGCGTATTAACAAGTTTCAAAATATCTTTTTCACTATGTAAATACGCAAATGGATTGTAGTGCATGGACTTCTTGAAATTGATCGTATTGATAACCTTGATCACATATCCGTTGTCTTTCAGCATCTTTCCGACTTCGACCAGGACCGTACCTTTCGGATCAGTGACCACATAGGAGCTGTGCATCTGCATGATGTTTGGCTTGATAAAAAATCGCGTCTTCCCTGCACCCGATCCGCCAATCACAAGAATGTTTTTATTCCTTGCATATTTGGGGCTTGATGGTCTGCCATTCATCTGTAAACCCTCTGTCTGTGTCAGAATGACATTGTTCAGCGGATCTTCCATATCCATGAATGGTTCAACATCCTTTGCCGTCCCCCACCGGGCAGATCCGTATTCCTCTCCATGCCGGTATTTTTTTCGATTTTTTCCTTTGAAATAAACAATCAATTTGAAGATTATGCCGCCGGTCACGCCGAATAATAGATCATGCGGGTTAAAGCTGGGCATAAGCGTAGCAAATGCAACATTAAGATTCATGAGACAACCTAATATCCTCTGAAATAAGTTAGGATTATGCGTGATTCTGTACGCAAAACCAATCTTATCTGCAAAATAACCGAACATTATGTAAGGGAACACGGCAATAAAAATCTTTTTAGGATTCTTTTTAAGTAGTCTCAGCTTCCTCTTATAGTCTTTTGTAACTTTTTGCAAGTCTTCTATGGGCGTACTCATAAGCTATGTTCCCCCCTCTTATGATGCTTTTCAGGGCTGTCTTTATTAAGTTCATCTGATTTTGCCTTAAATTTAGCGATCATTTCTTTGATATTCACCCTCGGACGCTCTTTTCTCTGCTGTTGTTTTTGCAGCTTCTTATCATGCTGCTGCGTATAATCCTTAAATGCTTGTGTAATAACTTCTGTATCTTTTGCATGAAAGAATACTGTATATTGATATACAGGCTGCGGCTTAGGTGAATTTGGTGCAAGCTTTTTTTCTGGTTCTGGAGATCCCGGTGCAAGCTGCGGTTTCCCATCTTCACCCAAAACCGGTGATCCATCCGCATGTTTCACAATATTACATTTTGAATAATCATCTACATATGTGCATTTAGAATCATCCATAACCTGTTTTCCATCTGCATCCAGAACGGCGGATCTCTTAACCGCATACTCAACGCCATATTGCTTTGCTGTTTTATCCCAATCTTTTAGATCATCTATGCTCATTGTGGCAGTCGCACCACCACCGTTCTGTTTCATCAGTTCCTCAACTGTCATTTTATTTGATGATTTTATCTCCAAATGATTTATAGCTTTCAGAGTAGGATTCTTGTCAACCACACTGTTGACCGCATTCACCAGTCCTTTTTCCATTCCGCCCAATCTTTTCAGTGCTTCTCTCATCATTTCTTCCAGTAATTGAGCCGTTAATTTTGCCGCCTGTGTTCCCAGTGCAAGAAACTCTCTATTTATCTCCTCCTGCACAGTGTTCTCCTTTCCGGGCATACCCCTATAAATTTGTATTTCTTAGCATACAAAAGGACAAATACAAGTGTTTCATTCACCCATATCTGCCCTTTATACTACAGAATGATTCTGTCCCTTATTCAATTATCCTCATACAATAGGTATATCATCTGGATTTGCTGATTCGAGGAAATTCTTAATTTCCTCTGCAATCATATCTTCATCTGAAAACGGAAGATCTTCGTCTAAACCATCTGGAATATTCACAAATCCATCGCCAAAGGAAACCGCACCGGATTGTCGATTTTTTTCTTCCTCATTCTGCGACTGATGATTTGGATTACTCTGAGCAAATTCCACCTCGTTAATTATTACCGTTACCACAGACCGTACTTTTCCAGTATCCCTATCTGTCCATTTATCCTGCTGCATACGTCCTGCCGCAATAATTTTAGTTCCCTTTGTTATGTATCTCTCTATGAACTGCGCCGTCTTCCCGAATGATACGCACCAAAAGAAGTCCGCTTCATCTCTCTTATAACGCCGCGGAACTGCAAGGGTATATTTTGCCACATAAATATCCCCTTTTTCATTGTTGTATACCCTGATTTCCGGATCAGCGGTTAATCTGCCGCTTAATTGTACCTTGTTCATCTTTATACCCCCGGTTATTGTTTGGTGTATTCTCTGGTATTACCTCCAACAGTGACTTTCAACACATTATTCTCAATCACAAATGTGCCGCTTGCACTGAGAAAACCTCCATCAATAAATATGGAGTAGGAACCGTCATCAAGCTTTTCATATGTGCCGGATACTGATAAACCCGATTTATCGGCACTGACAAAAGTTCCATCGTCCTTGAATGTGTAAGTTTCCCCATCAGCACCGGCGTAAGTTCCTGTCAAACCCGATTTGCCGCACCCAGCAAGCCCCAGTGCCAAACACAATCCCAACATAGCAACATAAATTCTTTTTTTCATATGATTCCTCCTTATTTTGACTTTAAGACAATTTGTCCTAAAGTTATTAACAGCTTTAACCTTTTACAATAAATAAAACCAATAAAATTATCATTCCAAATATAATGAACCCGAACCTAGACTTATCACGATTATCGTCGTCGCCTGCAAAAAAATAACTTACTGAACAGTATAAAATGACAAGTACAAAAGCGATTAAAATAATAATTAAATTTTTCATATATCAGCTTCGCCCTTCATCCATTTTTCGTCTCCTTTCATCTGCACCGCCGCCATAGAAATCATAATTGATTTTCTGTGTCCAATATTCACCCTCTGTTGTGTGCGCATTGTAAAGTAAAGTTTTGATATATGATTCAAGGTTGCCTATTGGCTTTTCTTTTGGTTCATCTAATTTTTCGCATACATATACGATCTCATCATATCCTATTTTCAGAAATACACCCTTTACAAGCTCTTTTGGCAGTTCCTCAGAGTTGATACGCATGGTCTTTGCGGTGGAGCACACAACTTTACAGATAATTTCATAAAGCATCTGGTACCGCTTTCTGTCCTTATCCGTTTCTGCCATCTGCATCAAATCTGGTAGACAGATATTCTCCGCAACCAACTCACGATATGCCTTTTCCTCTTCATCGTCAAATCTTTGATTAGAAGATGAAGAAGTCTTTGTTGTAGTCTTTGTTGTAGTATATGTATATGTGTCCCGTTCTAACGTGGGAGTTCTCCCGTTGAAACGTGAGGTGTCTCCCGTTCTAACGTAGGGGGTATCACGTTCTAACGTGAGAGGTATCACGTCTGTTGATTTTTCTTTCGTCTTATCCACATTCGG
Source organism: Lachnospiraceae bacterium (assembly GCA_017476665.1). GTDB lineage: Bacteria > Bacillota > Clostridia > Lachnospirales > Lachnospiraceae > Acetatifactor. Next base: position 28,121 of record JAFUZJ010000005.1, read on the forward strand.
GACAGGTATCACGTTAGAACGTGAGAGGGTATTCTGCACATCAGAACTTTCTGGATAGGACAGCTCCATAAGGCGATCTACGTTAATATCCAGAAACACGACATTGCTCAGAGCTACTCCTGTTTCTTCGTCAATAATATTTCGCAATTCGCGCTCTATTACACCTAAATGAACAAGAAAAGTCACAGCGTCCTGTACCTGTCTCTTAGTAAGACCGTATTGATTTGCAAGTGATTGATAGTTCTTTTGAAGCTTGTCTCTCTTAAATTTCTTTCCCCACTCCTTAATCTCGCCGGTGATTTCATCCCTTTTCACCGTTGGTTTATACCAATAGACAATTTCAGACAAAATAACGATAGCATTCAAATTTGCCTTACCATTATCATAGCAAATGGTCTTATACCATGTCGCCGGAATCACATTACAGCCATCGCCACCAATTGTAAAATCAATCTGTCCGACACGATCAACAGTGTCATTTCCTGAAGAAAACTGTAATCCCATAAACGCTTCTCCTTTATTCAGCTTTTTACCAGTTTACGGTATAGCTGCTTTTTATCCTTGAGAATCTGCTTGACCATCGGCAACAAAATCCTCCAAGTTTATTTGCCCCGGTATCTGTATTTCCGGCTGCTCCTGCTTCGCATTTATATCAAGAAAGAGTGCATGTTTTTTATGTTTCTGCCATACTTCAAGCAGCTCATAAATTGTATCCTCTATTTTTTCGGAATCTGTATCTGGAGGAAAATAATCAGTAATCCGGTTTTGACGAAACCTAAACTTTTTAGGTTTCTCTTTCTTTGCTGGCATAAGAATCTGTATTATGTCGGAAACATAGAAAGTATTTCCCATTTCTTTTGCTTTTGCCCGGATTGCCGCCGCTTGTGCAAGCGTAATCTTCTCGATATGGTTATCAGAAAGCACATCAACCACCCATTCTTGATACTCTTTAGTAAGAAAGGACAATTCCACGCCTGCCATAAGTGGCATCATACCGCCATCAACAAGCTCCATAAGGTCATTATTAAGACGAGACAGCCATATATACCTCTGAATGGTTTTCTCGCCATCTCCTGCGCTTTCTGACAATGCTTCGAGTGTCCTGCCACCGCCTTTCCCCTGATGTTTTAATGCTTCAAACTTCATAACATAAGAATAAGCCTTTTCCGATGGTAGTATATTTTCCCGGTGAATATTAGTATCCACCATTACTATTGTAGCTTCATCATCCGAGTAATCCATGACTCTGACTGGCATTTCTTTAAGTCCTGCCAATTCACATGCCCTACGTCTCCTGTGACCGGATATAATCTCATAGCCGCCCTTTTTTCTTGGGCGAACAATCCCCGGCTCTAATACACCGTTTTCTTTGATACTCTCAATTAGATCTGCAAGCTGATCGTCAATCACACGGAACGGGTGTCCTGTAAATTCATGTAATTCCGTAAGAGCTACCATAATTGCCGGTATTTCATCAGTGTTATTGGCAAATATATCATCAAATCCCGACATACTTACCTTGCTTAAATCTATTTTACTCATTTGCAAGCACCTCCTGCGTAAGATTAAAATAACTTTCCGCAAGTTTTCCTTTTGGATCGTACTTGTATATGCTAATTCCCATATTTGATACTTCCGCCCCCTTAACAGATAAAGGAATAAGACTATTAAATATCTTAACTCTGCTTCCGTAAAGTTTCTGCAACATGCCAATAAACTCCTTATCATTGTTTCGTCGCGTATCGACCTGTGTAAATACAATTCCCTCAATTGACAGGCGCGGATTAAAGCACCATTTGGTCTTGATGTTCTTAATCGTGTTCATAAGCTGCTCTAAGCCCTTTACATTGAGCAAATCGGGCTTAACTGGAATTATTACACTATCTGCACACGCAAACGCATTTAAGGGCAAAATTTGAAGCGATGGCATACAATCTATGAGTATATAATCATATCTCTCCCTCATATTCTCCACATAGTACCTCAACACTAACTCTCTGGCCGTTGCTCCCGTCAGCCGTAACTCTATGTCACACATGGTAATATTACACGGCATCAGATCAACGCCTTCTTCATGATGATAAAGCCCCTCTGAAAAATCAATTTCATCCTCTTTGTCACACATAATCTTGTCAAAAATGTTGGCAAGGGAGTAAGAAAGCATATCCTGTTTTCCAATACCAAGACTGATAGAAAGTGAACCTTGCGGATCTGCATCAATCAGCAGCACCTTTTTACCCATTCTTGCCAGTCCAAAGCCTAAACTGGCTGTTGTGGTGGTCTTTCCTGCACCACCTTTCTGATTTGCGATTGCAATTACTTTTGACATTCGTTTGTCCCTCCTACTACATTTTCTTTTTAGTCGATTTTTTTTGTCTAACAACCTGTCTCACCTTGAAATGACGGCGAAACTTTCCTTTGTCTGTACCGTCATTGATAGGAAATATTTCAGACGGTTCTTCCACATTCACATAATCCCTGCTGTTTTCCAGTTTCTTTGTGAAGTGGAGGATCTCTTTTGTACTACCGATTGCCCTGATCTTCATTTCTTCCTCCTCTCTCTGATATTTACTTTAAGACAATTTGTCCTAAAGTGATTTTTGACCTATAACGCAAAAAAGGACACCCTTTGAATTTTCTTCAAAAAGTGTCCCAATCGGTACATTACCTATTCATTTAAGTGCTGAACTCTTTATTTTGCCGTATTATTCTTTATTATGCCACTCGAAAAAGTTGCACTTGAGTTGCACCAGTGCCTTATTTCCGTGAAATAAACCTTGAAATATCGGGCTTTTTCAGTCTATGTTCTGCTTTCCCACCCAAATACTCATAAATCTCCTCTGCGGGACAGTCAACACCCTTCGCCTGAATGACCTCCACAATCGACCTCACAGCTTCCTCTGTCTCCTCCACCTCGTCTGCAATTTCAGGCAAAGTTTTTCCTCGTTTCAGTTTGCGCTGAACTTGGTTGATAAGCCGGATCATTTCTCCTTCACTCCGCCCTTCAGCACGCTCTTCCTCTCTGATCAATCCTTCCCTGCGTTCCCATGTCATATCAAAATGCATGACTTTCCTCACCTCGTCCCCTCTGGTCTTGAAGAAATCCTCCAATATATGCTCCGAAATACAGTCTTCCATGGCATGACTCACCGCATCATCCAAAGTTTCACCTTTTGCCTGATTTTCACGTACCTTCTCCACAAAATAAGTGTACCCATAAAGCGTCTGCGACTTCTTCTTCAAATTCTCATGATAACGCGGATTCACATTCAACACCCTGCAGATTACTTCCAACTCCGGTGCTTCCGTGTCATGACAAAACGCATCCGAAAGCCGCATAATCTCTTCCTCCGGTCGTTCCGCTGATCCATTATAAAAGACCACGAAATGCGGCGTCGGAATCCGGATCCGGTGTCTGCTGAACAAATCCCGTTTCTTCAACATATCCTTGACCTGATCCACAAAATAAATCAGACACCGCAACGGCATATTCGGCGAGTATGTAGACTGATGCTCATAGATGCTCAAATGACTGTCAATGATAAATGACGCATCATTCCGCATCGATAGTGAAATACCGTGATCCAAATGCAGTATTTCTACCATACTTGGATCATCATAATCTGAACCGTTCAATGCATTATAAAGATCCAATGCATTCTTTGGGTCTTCCAGCAACATAGAAAACACATCGCTTCTATACTCCCGATTACCCCTTTTCGCTTTTTGCTCTGTTTCCGAGTTTTTGTTTCTCGAATCCTCATTTCCCGTTCTTTCGATTTCTTCCTTCTCTGTCATTCAATCTTCCTTTCTTTGTCTTGTGCTATGGTTTACAGTTCGTTGTCACCGACTTCACAAAACGAAAGGTTTCAAAATGGTCAAAAGAAAGAATACCCTCTATAGTCCCTCATGTTCAGAAACTCCACGAATTATGAATCGGTAGTAAGCATGGATTTTCTGAAAATGATGTGACATAGAATGTTAGACATCAAGAGATTATCGCAATCTCTTAAAGAAAATCTGCTGTAGCGTAAGTATAGCAAATTCCCGAGTAAGTTTCAATCCCCCTGCATCTTAATTTTTAGCAAATTTTTAGCAAAATGCATTTTAGTATAATACGTTTTAGTATAATTACCTTTAGCAAAGCGCATAATTTGTCCAGTATGCCGAAAAAGCGGAACAGACTACTATGCCCATTCCGCTTTTTCTGTTTGTCTCTTATGTATTTTACACCTGCGCGAACGCCTGCTCCAGATCCTCGATAATGTCATCCACATGCTCCGTACCGATGGACAGACGGATCGTGTTGGGCTTAATGCCCTGGTCTGCCAGTTCCTCCGCGCTCAGCTGAGAGTGAGTGGTGGTCGCAGGATGGATCACCAGACTCTTTACATCCGCTACGTTTGCCAACAGGGAGAAAATCTCCAGACTGTCGATAAACTTGTGTGCCTCTGCCTGTCCGCCTTTGATCTCAAAGGTAAAGATGGATGCTCCGCCGTTAGGGAAATACTTCTCATACAATGCATGGTCGGGATGATCCGGCAGGGAAGGATGGTTCACATGCTCTACCTTCGGATGTTTGGAGAGATACTCCACTACCTTTTTGGTATTCTCTGCATGGCGATCCAATCTCAGGGACAAGGTCTCCACGCCCTGCAAAAGCAGGAATGCATTGAACGGAGAAATGGTAGAACCGGTATCGCGGAGCAAAATCGCGCGAATATAGGTCACAAACGCCGCAGGACCTGCCGCATCCACAAAGGATACGCCATGGTAGCTGGGGTTCGGTGCCGCAATCGGTGCATATTTTCCGCTTGCCTTCCAGTCAAACTTACCGGAATCAACAATCACGCCGCCCAGAGTGGTACCGTGTCCTCCGATAAACTTGGTTGCGGAATGTACCACGATATCCGCACCGTGCTCAATGGGACGGATCAGATAGGGGGTTCCAAACGTATTGTCAATTACAAGAGGCAGACCATGCTTATGCGCAATCTCTGCAATCGCGTCGATATCGGGAATATCGCTGTTGGGATTGCCCAGAGTCTCTAAGTAGATTGCTTTTGTATTCTCCTGGATTGCGCCTTCCACTTCGCTCAGATTATGCGCATCCACGAAAGTGGTCTTCACGCCGAACTGAGGCAGTGTGTGCTCCAGCAGATTATAGCTGCCGCCGTAGATGGTCTTCTGGGATACGATATGGTCTCCTGCCTGTGCCAGAGCCTGAATGGTATATGTAATCGCTGCCGCACCGGATGCCACCGCCAAAGCTGCCACGCCGCCCTCCAGAGCTGCGATTCTCTTCTCGAATACATCCTGGGTGGAGTTGGTCAGTCGGCCGTAGATATTACCAGCGTCTGCCAGTCCGAATCTTGCTGCCGCATGTGCGGAATTCTTAAACACATAAGAAGTGGTCTGATAAATGGGTACTGCTCTGGAATCGGTCGCCGGATCCGGCTGCTCCTGTCCTACGTGTAACTGTAATGTCTCAAATCTGTAATTTTTGCTCATATTTTTGTCCTCACTTTTCTATTTTTATAAATTTTTATGATATTCAGTTTTTAATCGGCTCCTATTACAAAAAATCCGGAAGCCTTTTGATTGCTCCCGGACACGCATACCTATCTGCAGGCAGTTACTGACAGCAACAAGACACATTTACATGTCTGGCTGCATCCCATGTCCGGGAGTCTCGCATTCGACAATTACACATACAACACATCTGCATTCCGTTCATCATATTGCTCATCATCGGACATGTCCTCCTTTCAGCAGGTTATATTTTCATCTGTTTCTCACCTGTTGAAATGAAGTCTATCACTTATTTCCTACTATGTCAATAGGTTTAATAAGATTTTTCAAAAATTTTTTTATTTGATCAATTCTCCCAGCGTTTTAAACAGTTTATCCTGCTCCACCGGTTTCGTCAAATGCGCGTTCATTCCGGCCTGCAGCGACCGCTGCACATCCTCATCAAACGCATTTGCCGTCATGGCAATGATGGGAATCCTCTTCGCATCCTCCCGTTCCAACGCCCGGATTGCCTTGGTTGCTTCCAGACCGTTCATCACCGGCATCTGTACATCCATCAGAATGGCATCAAAATGCCCCACCTTGCTGTGTGCGAACAGATCCACGGCGATCTGACCGTTTTCCGCCCACTCCACTTCTACCTCTCTGGTTGAGAGGAGCATCTCCATGATCTCCGCATTGATCTCCACATCTTCCGCCAACAGAACCCGCTTGCCCGCCAAATCTGCCTCCGCAGGAGTCTCCTGTAAAGCTTTCCTGTTTTCACTGACCTTTTGATATGCCGGCAGGACATTGGCTGCAAACAACGGCTTCGCCATAAAGTGGTCTACGCCTGCCTCCAACGCCTCTTTCTCAATGTCTTCCCAATTGTACGCCGTCAACACGATCACTGCAGATTCCGATCCCACGATCTTACGGATTTCCCTGGTCACCTCGATTCCATCCTGTTCCGGCATCTTCCAATCCACCAGGATCAGATTGTATGCCTCATGACGTCCGATCCGTACCTCAATATGCTCAATGGCCTCCTTCCCGCTGCGGCAGATATCCGGCGTAACCCCGATCTCCCCGAAGGCAAGCCTTGCATATTCGCAGTCCACCGGATCGTCATCGATCACAAGCACTTTTAATTTGCTGATATCAATATTCTCCCCAGCGCTGTGCTCTTTGTCGCTGGTCTTCAGTGTCAATGTCACCGTAAAGGTTGTTCCCTTCCCCTTCTCGCTCTCTACGGTGATACTTCCGTTCATCATCTCCACAATGTTTTTGGTGATCGCCATGCCCAACCCCGTGCTGCCGTATTTGTTTGCCTTTTTCTCATCCTCCTGGCTGAATGCATCAAAAATCTTCGGAAGATAAGTCTGGTCCATTCCGATTCCCGTATCCTTCATCACAAACCGCAGCGTGGATCTTCCCTCGAACTTGGCTGTCTGCTCCGCCGTAAAGGTCACCGTTCCCCCCTCCGGCGTAAACTTCACCGCATTCCCCAGGATATTAATGATAACCTGTTTCACCTTCATGTCATCACCGATAAAATAGTCATCAATCCGGTTCAAAATACGGCATTCATAATGCAAGCCCTTATCCTGGCACTGTCCACCGATCATGGTATTGATCTGTGCCAGCATCTCCGAAAAATCAAACTCCTCTTTCCGGATCGTCATTCGACCGCTTTCAATACGGCTCATATCCAGAATATCATTGATCAGCCCCAGCAGATGCTTGGCGCTTCCGCCAATCTTCTCCAGATAATCCCTGACATTCTCAGGCAGATCCGGCTCCTTTAAGGCAATCTCATCCAGACCGATGATTGCATTCATCGGCGTCCGGATCTCATGGCTCATACTGGAGAGGAAAGCGGTTTTTGCCACATTGGCGCGCTCCGCCTCCTCAAGCGCATTTGCCAGAAGCTCATTGCGCTCACGCTGCTCTCTGATCACCTCCGTAATATCAGACTTTAAGAGAATATAATTTTTCGCCTCACGGTCAACCACAAAATACATGAACCTCTTATTAAAGATTTCTCCGTCAATTTCGCAGCTCACATCCACGGTATAAGGCTCCGCTTTCTCCAACTCCTCACTGACCGTTTCAAGTGAAAGCATATGTAATACCTTTTCTTTCTCCTCGTCGCTTCCGGCCACGACCGGTACCACCTGCTCTTTCAGATAGTCCATATAAATGCCGCTGCGCGCCTTCGGGAAAATGCTCCCCCGCTCAATATTGGCAGCATCCCCGATGACGACACCGTAATATCTGCCCACCAGGTATGTCACCATATCATACTGCTGTGCCAGAATCTTATTGTCCAACACATCATTGATCATTTCCGTATTACATTCTGTTTCCACACCGAACGCAATCACATCGCCCGTCATGGGATTCCTGCTCGCCGATCCGGAAAATTTGACAAAACACTGCCTGCCGGACTGTCTGCGGCAATAACCGATAAAGGTCGCGGGACCCTCACCCTTGTTCGCACGCTCCAACAGTTTGTCCAGCGCAAACGTTTCCGTGTAGCGCTCATAATCCCCTTCCACCAGGAAGCTCTCCGCGCGCACTCTTGCGCTCTCCCTGATATCACCTCCGGCATAGTCCACATCATAGAGATCCCGTCCGCGCACCTCCTCCGTAACACCGGTGGTCAGATTGGATCTGGTCACCGTCAGGCTCTCATCCGCGATGGCATTAAACTGCTCCATCATACTCTTGTAAGCAGTCTGTGTCTCATCTCTCTCCCGCTGCTCCCGCAGCACATCCGTGATGTCCGATTTTAACAGGATAAAAAACTGTGTTTCCCAGTCCACTACATAATAGGAAAAACGTTTGGTAAAAGTTTCCCCGTTGATCAGGCAGGTTACATCCACCGTATAATTCCCGTTGTTCGCAAGTTCCGCAGCAATCGTTTCCAGAGCCAGAGCCTGTTCCATCTCGTCCCTCTTGCAAATGGTGGTATCCAACACAGGAAGCACCTGCTCCCTGATATAATCCTGATAGATTCCGTCCCGCTTCTTCGGAAAAATACTGCCCTTCTTAATGTTTTGTGCTTCTCCGATCACGACGCCATAGCTGTCTCCAACCACATAACATACCATGTCATATTGCTTTGCCAGAACCTTGTCATTCAGTACTTCCGTAACCTTCTCAGAATTGTATTCCGTCTCCACGCCCAGTACAATCACATCTCCCGTGACCGGATCCTTTCGCATGGCTGCCGAATACTTGATAAAACACTGCCGTCCGGACTGTCTTCTGGAGAAAATGACAAGAGATGTGGGGCCTTCGCCGAGATAATACTTTTCCTTCAGTTTCTCCAGATCAAAAACTTCCACATAATTCTTCCGGTCTGCCTCAATCGGCATATTTTCCATCCGAACCTTGATCAGATCCCCAATATCCGCTCCCACCTGATCCACGTCGTAGAGATCCGTCCCACGCACTTCCTCCACCACGCCTTTGGTGAGATTGGAACGCAATGCCGCCAGACTGTTATCCGACAAGGCATTTAATTCCTTGTTCAGCTCTACATACATTGCCTGGGTCTGCGCCTGACTTTCCTTCAGTTCGGTAATATCTTCGTACATACAATAGGCGTACTGCTCCCCTTCATTTTCCAGAAAGGCATATCTCACCTTCACCCACTTCCAGTCACCCTTCACCGTGCGTTTCCGGACATCCAGATGATTCGTTCCGCTCTTTGTTCGCTGGTGCAGGAACAGATATGCCACTTCTTCCTTATCCTCCGGATGGATCGAATTCATAGCCCCGCCGCTTTCCAGACGGAAATACTCTTCCTCTGTTCCCTCAACCATCTCCAGGAATTCCTTGGAACACCAGATGGGATAATAATCCCCCTTTTCCCCTACTTTCATCATGACAGCGTTGCTGTCCATGGCTGTGAACAAGCGCTCATAAAATTCCGGTTTAAAGTTCATCATCGTCTGTCCCTCCTGCTCTGAGAATTCCTGTCGTATCATTTCTGTCAGGCTCATTTCTGTACTGTTGCATTACCCATGCAATGAATACAATGACCACTGCCAACAACACAATTTCCACTCCAATTGCCGATACATATTGTGTTAAGACAACCGTCCCGGCATCTACGGCAAAATGTACCCCTACTGATGCCGCATAATACCGGATCCTGCTCTCCCGAACCGCCCGATATACCAGATAAGACATCCCGATATGTAAAAGCACTGCCGATATCCGCTCCACTCCCGCCATGTAAAACTGCCATGCCGGAAGGGTACAAAGCTGCTCCACCGCCGTCTGAAATGTCTGCGCCGTCGCTTCATCCATCATTCCCGTGAGCGCCTGCAGCCCGCCGGAATTGATCATAAGCGCCATCACCAGATTGGAAATATACGTCATTCCGACCACCAGCATACACTCAATCCCGCCATGTCCGATTCCGTACATGACGGCGTTCTCCCGGCTCAGTGTTCGCTTCATCCAAAACTTCATCGCCACAAACCTGCCGGTTTCCTCAAACAGTCCTGCCGCCAGTCCACCGTACAATGCGTACAGCCATAGATTGTTCCGCAATCCATCTCCCGCAATCGTAAGAACCGTTGTATGCAGCAATTGTTCCAAGATTAACGCAAACAAGACAAACGTTCCGCAGCCGATAAAAAATGCGGACCAGTTTGCCTTGGTTCTGATCTTCCAGAAGATAAATAATCCGATTGGCAGGACAAATGAAAAAATGAGTATACATACAATAGCGACCAGGTTGGATGCGGGTACAGTATACATGGCATGGACTCCTTTTCTTTTTTCCATTGTACCATGTCGGGATTTTATTTACAATCTTCAACCCCAAATCTGCATCAGCCAGTATCCCAGCCCCAGAAGCCAGGTTGCGAATACACCGTACAAAATAACCGGACCTGCAATCGTGAATATCTTACAGCCGATGCCGAAAACCTGTCCCTCCACACCAAACTCAATTGCACAGGATGCCACGCTGTTGGCAAATCCGGTGATCGGCACCAGTGCCCCTGCACCGCCCCACTTGGTCAGTCTGGCGTATAATCCAAGCCCGGTAAGCAGCGCACTCAAAAACACCAGGATCACACTGCACCAGGTTGCCGCATCCTGTTTTTCCACGCCCATATTCCCCAAAGTGTTCAGGATAAACTGTCCTAAAATGCAAATTATCCCTCCCACAAGAAATGCCCGGACGAGCTGCATCCAGAAATTGTGCGTGGGCGTCACCGTTTTTACATATTTATTGTATTGTTGTTTTTGAGCCTCTGTGATCTCTGCCATTTGCATTCTCCTTTTAACACCGTTCTCATAAACAGTGTGCCCGCATCTTTCTTTTCTATTCACTTTTCATTTCCGGATTTTTTCTATTAATCTTCTCCTGCAAATGTTTTTCAAACAAATGCTCAAACGCCTGCTCCGCCTCCGTTCCCGCCTGTGGCAGCTCCACCATGCGGTGTTCCCAGGACGACAGATAGATTGCGTTCCCGAGCAGAAGACTTTTTCTCCCCTCCGTGCCGGGTGCAATATTGCTGCCTCTGCCCAGACACTCATCTGCAAAGCCCTGCAGCACTTTCCCGTACGGATCTTCCTCCTTCGGCGGCGTCACCTCCGTCCAGGTTCCCTTGATCTTACGGAAAAAATCAGTGGAGGCCGCCCGGTACTCCGCTTCCTTACAGCCCATCTCCTGCACCAGTTCTCCGATCTGCAGCTTTCCGTTCTCGCAGACGATCATCGCCTCCTCCAACGAAATCTCCAGGCGATTGATCCCCGGCGCATCCCCTGTGGATGTGATAAATGTGCCCGTTGCGCCATTCTCCCATTCCATGTACGCCGTCACATCATCCTCCACCTCAATATCATGGAAATGCCCCTCTTTACAAAATCCCTGTACCCGCACAGGTATACCGCAGATCCACTGCAGAAGATCCAGATTGTGCGGGCACTGATTGAGCAGCACCCCGCCGCCGTCCTTGTCCCAGGTGGCATGCCAGGAACTGGACGTATAATACTGATTCGGACGGTACCAGTCCGTCACCACCCAGTTCACCCGCTTCAGTGCACCATATTTTCCGCTGTGCACCAACTCATATAACTGTTGATGGATTGGCAGCGTACGCTGATTAAACACCATTCCGAATACCCGTCCGGTGGCAGCTGCCGCCTCCTCAATCACCCTTGCCTGCCTGCTGTAGACACCGGAAGGCTTGTCACAGAGCACATGCAATCCGTCACGGAAAGCCCGCACTGCCAGCCCCTCATGGGCATAATGCGGCGTCGCAATGATCACCGCATCCAGTGCAAGTTCTCCGCTTTCCACTGCCTGAAAAAGTGCATCCGCACTTTCATACACCGGAATCCCCGCTTCAATAGACGGAATCAGCATTTCTCTGTATGCCCCCCGCACTCTGGTGAGGGCAGAAAGCTCTAGTCCGTCTATCTTTCCGTCCTGTACAAGTGCCGCATATTTGCTGCCCATATTCCCTACACCGATCACCGCTATCTTCATGCCATATCTCCTCTTCCACCTTATATTGCTGTCCCCATGTCGATATATCAATACACCTTAAAAATCTTGATCACCCTGCGCGCGATCTTATACAGAGGTCCTTCCAGCGCCTTGCGTGCATTCTTTAATTCTTTTCGTATCTCAATGTGCTGGGGACAATGCTGCTCGCACTTGCCGCACTCCACACAGTTGGAAGCCGCCGCGGAATCTTTCCGCAGTCCCGTACACATAAAGTATTCCCGAAATGCCTCCATCTTCCCATCTGATTCGATACGGTTATACGCGGCAAAAGTGCCCGGATCAGGTAATAATCCACATGATCTGTGCGCAGGAGCTTTAACTGCTCCGCAAAATACTTCTCCATGCTCTCTCTGTTTTTGATCAGATAATGCGGAAGCTTGGTAGCAATATACGCCGTGTCATAATAATTGACCCCTGCACGGAAAGCAGCCATAATCTCCTGTTCCGCCTTCTCCAGATCGATCTTGCCGTTTTTGGAACTAAAACGCATGCAGCCGTATCCCAAAAGGGATAAGTTATTTCCATATCTGTCATTTCTGTAATTCATGATTTCCTCCGATCATCTGACTGTAAACTCCCGCTCAATTTTTTCCATTAACTCTGACTTTAAAGCCTCTGGAGCAAATGAAGCATTTACAGAGTTGACCATCAACTGCCGTACCTCCCCTTTGGACAATTCAAACTGATCAATCAGCAGTTGATACTCCCTTTTGATCGTCGTTCCCTCTATGGACGGGTCGTCCGTATTCACCGTGACAACAATCCCCTTCTCCAGAAAGGTTCGGAGCGGATACTGCGACAGGTCAGAATAAATTGCTGTATTCAGATTACTGGTAGGACAAAGCTCCAACGGCACCTTTTCCGCCGCCAGCCGATCCATCAGACTTTCATCCTCCGAAGCGAGCACCCCATGGCCGATCCGTACTGCGCCGAGATCCAGCGCACACTTCACGCTTTCCGGTCCGTCCGCCTCGCCCGCATGGATCGTAAACGGAATTCCCTTGCTCCGCGCATATGCAAAAATATCTGCAAAATCTCTGGTCGGAAACAGTGCTTCCGCGCCCGCCAGATCCAGCGCACATACGCCTCTCCCCAGATATTCCCCGCAAAGTTCCACCGTTTCCATGTTTTCCGCCCGATTATCCGCAGCCCGCATGCAGCATAAGATCAGTCCACAGAGAAGCCCCGACCGCTGAATGCCGGTCAGTGCGGCCTCCACAGCCTGCCGCTGTGTCATGCCCAGCTCACAGGATTTTTGCGGTGCAAACCGAATCTCCGCATACATCACGCCCTGCTCCTGCAATTCACAGCACAGGTTAAAAACGGCGCCTTCCAGTCCCTCTTTGGTCTGTAACAGCGAGCAGGGAAATGCAAACTTCTCCAAAAATTCATTCAGATCCTTGCAATCCTCTGATACGGTCAACAATGCTTTGAGCTCCGCATCACTTTCCGGGATCTCAATACCCTGCAGTTTAGCCAATTGCCTTGCCGACTCCATAGAGATTGCGCCGTCCAGATGCAAGTGCAGATCTGTCATACAAGTTAATTTCTCCACAAGCAATTCCTCCTCTTTATTGCGCTGCGATCCGCTCTGCCAGTTCATTCAGATAGACCCACCTCTCCATTTTATGCTCCAGATCATTTTCCTTTTGCTCTTTCAGCTGGCTTAACTCAATCAGCTTGGCGGAATTGGTGGCATTCTTTGCCATATCCGTATCAATGTCCGCAATCTCCTGCTCCAGTTTTGCGATCACTTCATCAATGGTGTCATATTCCTTCTGTTCATTATAGGTAAACTTTAACTTTTTCTCATGAGTCCATGTAGTTTTTGCGTTTGTGGACGCAGTTGTAGCTGTACCGGCATTCCCGTCTCTTCCCGCCTTGTCAACTCTGTCTGATCTGTGTGTTGCCTCTGCATCTTCTGACGCAGTCCCTTCTTCCTGTTTCCGGTTCTCATAGTCGGTGTACCCGCCCTCATACTGTCTGAGCACACCGTCTCCTTCAAAGGCAAAAATCCGCCGCACCACGCGATCCAGAAAGTACCTGTCATGGGAAACCGTGATCACCACGCCCTGATAATTGTCGAGATAATCTTCCAAAATCTGCAAGGTCTTAATGTCTAAGTCGTTCGTGGGCTCATCTAAAATCAGCACATTGGGCGCCCCCATCAACACCCGCAGCAGATTCAGCCTGCGCTTCTCTCCGCCGGACAGTTTCGCGATGGGACTGTACTGTTGATCCGCCGTAAAAAGAAACCGTTCCAGCATGGCAGACGCACTCACCTGCCCGTCCTCCGTGCGCACATACTCCGCCACATTCCGGATGTAGTCGATGACCTTGTCATTCGGGTTCATATAAGCCACGCCTGCTGCTTCATTCTCCTCAATCTCCTGCGTGTAATAGCCAATCTTCACTGTCTGTCCGATCACAATCTCACCGGCATCTGGCCGGACGCGGGAATCGATCATCTTCATCAGCGTGGTCTTGCCACACCCGTTTGGTCCCACGAAACCGATGCGGTCACCTTTCAGAAACAGATAAGTAAAATCCTTGATCAATACCTTGTCTCCATACGCTTTGGAGATAGCTTTCAGTTCAACGATCGTCTTACCCAGTCTGCTGGAAACTGAACTGATCTCTACCTGTCCGTCGAATTCCGGTGCATCCATATCCCGCAGCGCCTCATACCTCTGAATATGTGCCTTCTGCTTCGTGGAGCGCGCTCTGGCCCCTCTCTGGATCCAGGCGATCTCCTTGCGCAGAATGGACTGCCGCTTCCGCTCAGAAGCCAACATACTTTGCTCTCGCTGCGCTTTCAATGAGAGGAATCCCGAATAATTTGCATCGTAACTGTATATGTGCCCCTTGTCGATCTCCACGATCCGCCTGCACACACTGTCCAGGAAATATCTGTCATGGGTCACCATCACTAACGTTTTTCGAAAAGCGCGCAGATACTCCTCCAACCATTCCGACATCTCTGAATCCAGATGGTTTGTGGGCTCATCCAACACCAGAATATCACAGGGCGCCATCAGCACCGCCACCAATGCCAGGCGCTTCTTTTGTCCGCCGGAGAGCTCCCCGCACTTCTGATCAAAATCGGTTATGCCCAGCTTCGTCAGCATCGTCTTCGCATCGCTCTCATGGGAACCGTACTCGTCATGTCCTCCGCATGCCTTCACCACACTGTTTATTACCGTTTCCTCCGGATCAAACTGCGGTGTCTGCGGCAGATACGAGACAACATGATTATTTGCCAGGATCACTTTCCCCGCATCCGGTTCCTCCAAACCCGCAATGATCTTTAACAACGTGGATTTGCCCGTGCCGTTGATGCCGATAATGCCAACTTTTTCTCCCTCCTCCAGATAAAGGGATGCGTCGTCCAAAAGCATTCTTCCTATGTAATTTTTTGAAATATGATCTAATGTGAGTATGTTCATAATAAAAGTATCTTAACATAAACCTGCTGAAAATAAAAATAAATTTTACTTTTGAAATTTTAAGTTGGTTTAAGGTTCTCTGCTTATAATAACATCATCAGGCAGACAGAAAGGGGTTGACTTTTATGAAGAAAAAAATGATTATGTTACTGACCATCAGCACCTGTTCCATGCTGGCACTGGCCGGCTGCGCAGGCAGCACATCCAATACAACAGGAACTACCTCTTCCGCAACTGCTTCTGCAACAGTCAGTTCTGTCAGCACAGCTGCGGCAGACAGCCAGATCGATACCAGTGATCTTTTTTCTGACAGAGATTTAAAGCAGACCGCAGATCTGAATAGCGCTGTATACTATACCGTAAAGAGCAGCACCGACATTCACATCACGGAAGCAGGCGTATATGTATTGAGCGGCACGGCCACAGACGTCACGATCTATGTAGATGCGGATTCCGATGCAAAGGTACAGTTGGTACTGGATGGTCTGAATCTCACAAACGCAGATTTTCCGTGCATCTACGTGACCAAAGCGGATAAGGTGTTTGTTACCACAAGTTCTGACAGCTCTTTAAGCGTTACCGGTACTTTCACCAAAGACGGAGATACCAATACAGACGGCGTGATCTTCTCCCGTTCTGATCTGGTGTTAAACGGAACCGCCACCCTGACCGTTTCGTCCACCGACAACGGTATTGTCTGCAAGGATGATCTCAAAGTCACCGGCGGCACTTACAACATCACGGCAGGCTCCAAGGCTTTTGAAGCCAATGATTCCATTCTCATTGCTGACGGGACTTTCAACCTGACAGCCGGAACCGATGGCCTTCATGCAGAAAATGATGAAGACGACACCAAAGGTTATGTCTATATCAGCGGCGGCATCTTTACCATCAATGCAGGTGATGACGGCATTCACGCTGTATCGGTCGTCCAGATAGACGGCGGTACTTTCACCATCAAAGCGGCTGAGGGCATCGAGGGTACTTATATTCAGATCAATGACGGCACCATCGATATCCAGGCCAGCGATGACGGCATCAACGCTGCCAAGAAGTCCAACTCCTACCGTCCTACAATCGAGATCAACGGCGGCGACATCACCGTTGTCATGGGCGCAGGGGACACCGACGGGATCGACTCCAACGGCGACATCTATGTCAACGGCGGTACCATCAACGTGATTGGCAACTCTACCTTCGACTATGACGGCAACGCAGAGTATAACGGCGGCACCATTATCGTCAACGGCGAACAGGTTCAGAGCATTCCCAATCAGATGATGGGCGGCGGCAGAGGCGGCTTCGGCGGGAACACCGGGATGAACGGCAATGCTAATTTCGGTGGAAACGCCGGCATGAAAGGAAACGGCAACAGAGGGAACAGACAGTAAAGCAATAGACGATCAATCAAAAGGACACAGCCCGTCAAAGGCTGTGTCCCTTTCTTTCTATTTTCTCGCCACCAGATGAAGCCGAAACTTCTTTTGCTTTTCCAACTTTTCTACTTTGAGCCCGGCACTTTCGCAGAACGTCCGAACCTGTTTTGTGGTATAACACCGCACATCACCATGCCCTGCCAGATT
The DNA here is from genome assembly GCA_017476665.1 of Lachnospiraceae bacterium. Classification (GTDB taxonomy): domain Bacteria; phylum Bacillota; class Clostridia; order Lachnospirales; family Lachnospiraceae; genus Acetatifactor. Next base: position 45,202 of record JAFUZJ010000005.1, read on the forward strand.
CGCAATGGGCATCTCCACATGATTCATCAACCACACCATAAAATCATAAGAGGTATAATCCCGCAACACAAGGACGCCTCCCTTACGCAGCACCTTTGTGACACCGCCAAAAAATTTCTGCGGGTTCGGATAATGATGGAAGCTGTTGGCACAGATGACCACATCAAAGCTCTCCGCCGGAAAAGGCAAATCTTCACTGTCACCGACAACAAATTGCGCATTTTTCAAATGCTTGGCATTTGCCGTATCGATCATCTTTGGCGTCAGATCCAATCCGGTATAATGTTTCTCCGGATATTCCGACACGAGCAACTCTATCATCGGTCCGGTACCGCACCCCACATCTAATAGATTTTCAAAGCGCGTCTTCCGCAGTTCCTCCAGGATTGGCGGATAATCATCTTTACACAGCTCATAAATTCCGGCATGACCGCTGTCATAGATTTCCGCTGCTTTCGTGAATTCCTTTATGGACAACTCTTTATACGCTTGACCGTTCACGATCTTCCCCCTGCATTCTCGGTTATTGTTAGCTTTAACTAACCTTACAAAAAATTTACTGCTTTGGTTAGCCGTGTCTAACTATAGAATATACCACTATCCATTATAAAAATCAACCTATTAATTACTAAAGTTGCATTTATTAATCTACGCTCTCAAAACCAAGTCACATCTTTCTTCAATCCTATAATGCAAAAAGTATTTTTCCTCCATAGGAATCCAACGTTCAAAGAACATTTCGGCTTTCGCATCTCCCTCCCGCTCAAGGATCCGCGCTCTCTGCTCATCTGCCTATCTCTTGTTCACCCTGTCTACTATCCCGACGGAAATTCCTTTCGTTTCGCTCCCTATATGGCAGGCAATGCTGCATGCTAACGGTCTGTATTCCACATCATAGTCAGGAAATATGTCCTTGATCTGTCCGATCCATGCCTCCACATCCCCGGCATCTGTCATAGTTCCTGCCACGCCGATGTGTATCCTATTTTTGTCAATATTCGCAAATTTCTCTCTGAGCGCACTTTGTGCTGCTTCTAACATCAGATTTTCACACGCTTTTACTCCTCTTGCCTTAGCAAAAGCATCCAATCTCCCACTCTCGATCTTAAGCACAGGACGAATGCCCGCAACCGTTGCCACTGCTGCACCTGCTGCCGTAATCCTCCCGCTTTTTACAATATATCTCAGATCATTTACCATAATATAAATGATTGACTGAGCGGCGTTCTCCTCAAGTCTCTTTTTGATCGAAACGGCATTTTGTCCATGGTCCGCCATGTATTTGGCATCATACACAGAATCCAGCAAAGTCATGGAAATACGGCGATTATCGACCACCTGAACCTTACCGGAAAAGTCTTTTGCCAGCATTGCCGCTGTCTCCAGCGAACCGCTGAGTCCCCCCGACATCGGTATGTACACAATTTCATCATTTCCCTCTGCCAGGATCCTATCCCAGCATTTCTGCAGATCATATGGCGATGGCTGCGAGGTAGAAACACTTTTTCCTGCTTTCAACGCAGCAAAAACACGGTCATGGGTTATGTTCTCCCCTTCCAGATAATCCTGTCCCTCTATCTGGATCGGCATAGGCATAGTAAAGATTCCATTATCCAATCCCTCTTGTGCCAGAATACCGCTGTTTGTATCTGTCATAATCGCTGTCTTCACATTGGAGTCCTTCTTTGGATTTATTGTATTTTACAAATACTATCCTAAATAATATACTATTCTGTTCCCCAATGCAAGGAGTCCTTAACGAAAATCCGACAGGAGGTACATACCTGCCACCCCGATGAATCCGGTTCCGAATATCATGGGCACTACCCCTGCAAGCATTCCGGTACTTGCCTGCGACAGACCTTCAATACCGCCGACGATCAGGAAGCCGATACCTGCCAATACCATTCCCACCGCCGTCACGATACTCTCCATACCTGTATAATTCCGATTCCCCTGCTCTCTCATTTTTATGATCCTCGCTTTCCACTTTATAGTATGTTTTGTCATGTGTTTTGCTCACATGTTGTGTTTCATCTGACAGACTTACCATAAAGCGAAAATGTTTCGGTTTTATTTGAGGATTGTTTCTGTTTTATTAACGCGAAATAATTTTTCACGAAACCCTGCCTGCGTCCATGACAAGCGTCCGATCTGCAATACACATTGTGGAGGAACGATGCGATACCAGCAGGATCGTCTTATTTTCCGAAGATTCCTTCAGCGCTTTCAAAATCACCGCTTCATTTAAACTGTCCAGACTGCTGGTAGGCTCATCCAACAGCATAAAAGGCGCATTGTGGAGAAATGCCCTGGCAAGACCGATGCGCTGCTTTTCCCCGCCGGAAAGCGTGCTGCCCAGCTCGCCCACCTCTGTCTCATAGCCTTTCGGAAGTGTCATGATAAAATCATGGATCGCCGCTTTCCTGCATGCCTCCTCCACCTCCTGATCCGTGGCATCCAGTTTTCCGATTCGGATATTGTTCGCAATGGTATCCTTGAACAGTTGGGTCTCCTGCGTCATATAACTCTCCATATCACGAAGATCTGCGGTACTGATATCTTCCACATTTCTCCCCGAGATACGGATTTCTCCCTGATTCACCTTCCAAAACCGCATGAACAGCTTCAAAAGTGTGGATTTTCCACAGCCGCTGGGGCCGACGATTCCGATGATCTTATCCCGGTCCACCCTTACGGAAACCTCCTGCAGAACCGCCTCCCGATCATATGCAAATGAAACCTTCGCCGCTTCTGCGCTCTCAAATCCAATCTTCTCTTTACCCACAATGTCTTCCGTCTCCGGCTCTTCATCGATGACGGCCAACACCCTGGCGCCGGATGCCACGGTGCTCTGCAGCGTTGTTCCCAGCGCGGACAAAGCGGTAACCGGTCCAAACGATGACATCAGGGCGATCATCGGGATCAGAAATCCGTCAAACCCGACTTGTCCGGACTCATAAAGAAGCAGGCAGACCACAAACATCGCCAGATCCGACAGCCAGATAAAGGTATTGGCAAGTGCCATATTGGTTCCGGTCAGTTTGTTGAGCACCCTCTGTTTATCGGAAAGCGAATTTGTTTTATCCGTGATCTCCCCAAGCCTTTTCTCACCGCCCCGGTACTGCAGGATCTCATCCAATCCCCGAATGCTCTCCAGCATATGTGCGGAAAGTGCTCCCGACTCGCCTCTCAGATCATCTCCAAGGGTTCCGCTGCGTTTGGAGATCAATACCGGCAACACTGCTCCTACCACCAGAAAAGATACAAGGGCAAGGATGCCGAGAATCGGATGATAACTGCCGATGTACAGACACATAATCGTTTCCGTCACAATCGCGATACAGATTGGCGAGATCGTGTGAGCATAAAACACTTCCAAAAGCTCCACATCTGAAGTAAGCAGTGAGATCAAGTCACCCTTATCTCTCCCCTCCAGCTTTGCAGGACATAAGCGCCGCAGCGCCTTAAAAACACGATCTCTCACGATTGCCAACAGTGTGAATGCAATATAATGATTCGTTCGCTGCTCTGAAAAACGAAAAACCGCACGTAAAATCGCAAAGCATAAGAGACAGATCACGGTGGTCCGAAACGAAAGTCCGGTCTCTAAGCCAAGTCCGTTCAACACGGCATATCCGCCGAGGATCGGAATAAATTGAGCAGTAAGGAAGCCAAGTGTCCCCAGCGTAACGGCAAGCACCATAAATCCCGTAAGTGGTTTGACCAGCTTTAGCATTCGAAACAGAACTGTTATTTTACTTACTTTCTTTGTCTTTTTCATGATGCTCTGCCCTCCTTTCCGAATGCTTCCAATTCTTTCTGTGTGTCCCACAGTTTCTTATATTCCGCACAGCTCAGGAGCAGTTCCTCATGGGTTCCCGTACCTTTGATCCTGCCGTTCGCCATGCAGAAGATCCTGTCCGCCTCCACAACATTTGCCAGCCGATGGCTGATCATCAGAATTGTTTTGGACTTCGCAAGCTCTTTGATCTCCCGCAGGATCAATTCTTCACTCTCCACATCGATATTACTGGTCGCCTCATCAAAGATATAGATCTTCGAATCATGCAGCATTGCCCTGGCAAGGGCAAGTCTCTGTTTTTGTCCGCCGGACAGATTTCCCGCATTCTCGGTCAGTTCCGTATCCAGACCTTTTTCGCCTTGAAAAAATCCTGCAATATTACATTCTTCCAGCACGGACCACAATCGTTCGTCTGTTGCTTTCGAATCTGCCAACAAAAGGTTCTCCCGAACCGAACCCTTGAAAAACACACTTCCAAGCCCTACATAAGTCATATTTTTCAAAAGCGCTTCCTCTTTTATCTCATCCAGCCGGACGCCGTCTATCGTGATTGTTCCCGATGCCACGGTATTCCGCCCCATCAAAAGAGAAGCGACCGTAGACTTCCCGCTTCCGCTCTCGCCCACAATTCCTGTGAAACTTCCGCTTTCCATCCGAACCGATACCTCATGGAGGACCTCCCGGTCAGACGTGTAAGAAAAACATACATCCTTCAGTTCAACATCCGGATCGCCTTTCGGAAAATCCTTGGTTTTCTCAGCCGGCTCCGGCTCACTCAAAAACCGAAAGATCCGATCGCTGGCTGCCATACCGTTCATGGCAACATGGAAATAGCTTCCCAGCCTCCGCATGGGCAAAAAGAAATCAGCGGAAAGCAATATCATAAAGATCACAGCTGCCAGACCAATCGTCCCGTCTGCAAAGGCCTTTCCCGCAAGCGCAATCCCCAGGGCAGCCCCACCATAGGTAAAGAAATCCATGATAATGATCGAGTTGAGCTGCATGGTCAGCACTTTCATGGTCACTACCCGGAAGTGTTCCGATTCCACATTCATTTGTTCATTTTTAAATTCATCCGCCTGATATGTCTTAAGCGTGGTCATGCCCTGTAAATTTTCCAGGAAGGTGCTGCCCAGACGCGTATACTGATCCCAATATTTTGAAAGCAGCTTCTTTGCAATCTTCTGAACCATCATAATCGCTCCCGGGATCAGCGGGACACATACAAGCAACACAGCTGCCACTTTGAAACTGCCGGCTGCACCAAACAGGAAAAACAATGAGACCGGTGCCAGAAACGCATAAAAAAACTGCGGAACATACTGCCCGAAATAGCTTTCCAACTGCTCTACCCCTTCCACCGATTCCTGGACAAGTTCCGCCGTAGACGCATGCTCCCGATAAGTATTTCCAAGCTTCAGGAGCTTTTTATAAATCTGCTCCCGCATCACCCGCTTCACCGTCCGCGAGGCGAGATAACTCATTTTTATGGCTGCTTTCGTCACAAACCATCGAATCAAAAGTGCCACCCCGAGAACTCCTGCTCTTATCAGAATCATTTCGGCATTCTCGCTTTTTGCATAGAGCCCTTCCACCATAGCTGCGATCATACCGATCATGACCGCATTCAAAATAAGTTCAATCCACTGAAACACAATATTTCCTACAATGTATTTTTTGCTTTCCGGACACATCAGCATCAATCTTTTATCAAACATACGCTTTCTCCATATCACCGGTTTCAAATTAGCTATTGCTAACCGTTAACTGTATCATATACCATACCCCCACAAAAAGGCAAGAGTTAAGGACTTGACACGCTCAGACAAAGATGGTAATATATGCTGTGAACATTTTTATATTTGTTCATAGGCAATAGATCAAAGGAGACCACACACTACATGGGCAGAGCATTTAGTGAAGAAGAGCGGACAAAAATAAAGATTGCACTGATGGAAAGCGCCCTGGAGCTTTTCCATGAACAAGGGAAAAAGAGTCTGAGCATCCGGGAGCTGACCAAGCGCGCCGGCATCTCACAGGGTGGCTTTTATACCTTTTGGGAGGACAAAGACGCATTGATATTGGACGTGATCCGCTACAGGGCCGCGCAAAAGCTGGAGGCAATCGTACCGCTTTTCCCGGAATCCCTGGCTTCTCCCCGCAAATTTTTGGCGGACCATCTGTACAACTGGTGCATTGACCTGAAAGGAAAGATTCTGACAAAGCCTATTTATCAGGACAGCATGCGGCAGCTTCGGAGACAGTCTGCCGAAGACACAAACCGCATGTCCACGATCTATTCGGATTTTCTGAACAGGCTGTCCGACTACTGGCTCTGCAATCAAGCAGTCAAAGCGGTGGACATCGACGGTCTGATCAACCTTTTTGCCGCCGCAGGCATTCTGATGAGTGACCAGATCCAGCTTGACGGCAATTATTTTGACGAACTGCTCCGCATTCTCATTGACGGCGGCGCAGAACGTTTCATCATCCTGTAAATCATATTTATAGAGCACTACATAGAAGGAGGATTTCACATGTATACCCTAAATTTCAACAAGATCCATAAAGATGATGTGGCTGTGGCCGGCGGAAAAGGCGCTAACCTGGGCGAAATGACCGCCGCAGACATTCCGGTGCCCGCAGGCTTTGTCGTGACTGCAGAAGCCTACCGCCATTTCATCCGCCACAACAACTATACGGATCATTTTGCAGCTCTGTTAAAAGAAGCCGGCACCGATGAAACAAAACTTTGCGCCGCAGCCGGCAAACTCCGCACCCTGATCCTGGAGGGACAATTTCCTGACGATCTGGTGCAGGAGGTAACCCAAAGCTACAAGGAACTTTTAAACAATGAGGAACTTACCGTCAGTGATGGCGCCCGCGTGGCAGTGCGATCCTCTGCCACCGCGGAGGATCTTCCCGACGCCAGCTTTGCCGGACAGCAGGAAACCTATCTGAATGTACGCGGCATCCAGGAAGTCCTCACCCATATCAAGAAATGCTACGCCTCCCTCTGGGGAGATCGGGCAGTCTGCTACCGTCTGAATCAAGGCTATGATCAATTAAGTGTGGCGCTTGCCGTCGTGATCCAGGAGATGGTCGAATCCGAAAAGGCTGGTGTGCTTTTTACCGTCAATCCCGTGACACAGGATCCCTCACAAATGCAAATTAATGCAAACTACGGTCTGGGCGAAAGCGTGGTCAGCGGCAGAGTCACAGCGGATTCCATCCTGTGCGGCAAGGACGGCCGCGTGGTCAGCTACGAGATTGGCAGCAAGAAGACCCAGATTGTATATGACGAAAAAAATACCCGTGAAATAGCGGTGGATACAGCTGCGCAGGATATGCGCTGTCTGAATGATGCAGAGATAAAAGACCTATGTCTGGCAGGCAAACGGATTGAAGAGCACTACGGGCATCCCATGGATATCGAGTGGGCGATCCGCCATGGAAAAACCTATATCCTGCAAGCCAGAGCCATCACGACGCTGGGGAAAAAAACGAATGAGCAGGAGGAAGCTGCCCTTATCGCGGAATATATAAAAGACAGCAGGATCAGCGGACCGCTGAAAGAAAATATGGCTTTCCAATTGGAGAAAATGCCCTATGCATACAGACCTCTGGACTACGATCTGATGATCCAGATCAATACCCAGAAAGCCAAAATTTTTCATGAAGGTGGCATCGCGATCACCAGCGATCCCAGGATAGATGATGACGGCATCATGACACTTCCCGATCCCCGCAAGGGTATCACCAAAAATATTGTCAGGCTTCCCGGCCTTATCAAAAAAATAAAAGACTTCCGCTATTGTGCGGAAAAATGCAATGCATTTATGCCGCGCTATGAAAAGCAGATCGCAGAACTTCAGAAACTGGATTTTGATCAGATGTCCGCAAAGGACTGCGGCAAATTTCTCTCCGATGCCTATGAACTGTTAGGGGAGCTTTGCTACGACCGATTCAAATACGCTCTCTTCCCCTCTGCTCTGGGCGGTAAACTCACCAAGGCTGTACAGCGCATCGATAAGAAATATACCAATTATGACCTCTACAGAGGACTGGACAACAAAACCGCTGTGATCACCAAGGAGGTGGCAGCACTGGCGGAAACAATCCAAAAAAATACTCCGCTTTGCAGCGCGATCCTCTCCGGCATGCGGTATGCCGAGCTCACAAAAGCGTTTCCCGAGAGTGATGCATACTTCTCTGCCTTCCTTGCACGAAACGGCTTCAAATCGGATTTCAACTGCTACTGCATTGAAGCAAAAACGCTGCATGAGGACCCGGATCGGTTATTAAACATCCTCCGTCCTCTTCTCTCTGCAGGCACCCAGGAAGAAAATGCTGTTTCCGCCAAAGATCCGTCCAAAGAATATGAGGAGATGCTGCAAAAGCTGTCTGTTCTCTACGGCGGGAAATATCCTGCACTGAAAGAAGAGATTGAGCATTTCCGCCTCTTTCATATTGTGCGTGAGGAAAGTCAGTATCTGTGGGAGACACTCTTCTACTACGTCAGAAAATGTCTGGCAAGACTAAATCAGCTTTTCCTGGGTGATGCCAACCATGTGGAAGGAATATCCAATCTGTTCTATCAGGAGCTGCTTGCGGCCTGTGAGCGCGGCGCTCTGAACGACGCGGACCGGGAAAAGATAAAACGCAGGAACACAAAACATCCTCTTTCCCAAAAGGTCTGGGATGCCTCCAAACTGCTGGTGTTTGATATGAACGGGGAAGTTCTGAAAGGGATCAGCGGAAGCAGCGGTACCGCTGTGGGAACCGTGTGCATTGTTCACAGCCCGGCGGAGTTCTACAAGATGAAAAAAGGCGACATCCTGGTCTGCGAACTCACCGACCCGGAATGGACACCGCTTTTTGCGCTGGCTTCCGCGGTGGTAGCGGACACCGGTTCCTCTTTAAGTCATGCAGCTATCGTTGCCAGAGAATTCGGCATCCCCGCTGTACTGGGTGTGGGATTTGCCACCTCAAAATTCAAGGACGGAGATACCATCAAAGTAGACGGAGACAAAGGCGTGGTAAGCGCCTGCTAGAAGATAGTAAGAGGAAAAAGAAATGACGAAAGAACAACGACGCGAAATCATATTGACCAAACCAATCCTCCCATTATTGGTACGCATGGCCATTCCTACCATCATCGGCATGCTGGTGACCATGATCTATAATCTGACGGACACCTTTTTTATCGGTCAGTTGGGAAATAAGAGTATGACGGCCGCCATCGGCATAGCTTTCAGCTTTGTGAGCTTTATTCAGGCGCTCGGTTTCTGGTTTGGCTACGGCAGTGGCAACGCCATGAGCCGTAGCCTTGGCGCGGGGAATGATGACGAGGCCGCCATTCTCTCCTCCACCGGCATCGTCCTCGCCCTTGCAACAGGGATAGCGCTCTGCCTGACCATGTTTTTTTCGGTGGAAAGAGTCGCTGCTTTTCTGGGCGGCGATGCTTCGGACAGCCTGCTACAATACAGCACACAATATCTCCGCGTCATGCTCTGTACTGTCCCGTTTTCTCTGTATGCCACAACCCTTTACAACCAAATGCGTCTGTGCGGCAATGTAAAAGACGGCATGATCGGTCTGATGTCAGGCATGCTCTGTAATATGATCCTGGATCCTATTTTTATCTTTGTCTGCAGGATGGGCTTTATCGGCGCAGGCTGGGCAACCTTTGCCGGTCAATTGCTGGGCGCGGTGGTTCTGACGCTCCTTTCCCTGCATAACGGAAATATCCCGGTGCGCCTTCATCGTGTGAGTCTTCGCAGCGGCAGACTCTATCATATCCTGGTGGGGGGTGCACCCAATTTCTCCAGGCAGGGCATCACCTCCGTCGCTGCCATACTGCTGAATATGATTGCCGCAGACTACGGGGAAGAAACGATTGCTGCCCTTACGATCGCCGGAAGGGTCGCGGCTCTTTTCTACATGATCATGATCGGCTGGGGACAGGGCTTTCAGCCTGTATGCGCCATGAATTACGGCGCGGGCAAATACGACAGAGTGAAAAAAGCGCTGAAATTAAGTACCGCGATCGGAACCGTATTCCTGATCGCGGCAACAGTCATTCTTGCAATTTTTGCAGAGCCTCTCTCGGCAATTTTCAGTAAAAATCCCGAGGTCATAGAACTCTGTACACAGATTCTCCGGCTTCAGTGCATCAGCCTCCCCTTCATGGGTGTCTATGCACTCAGCAGCATGTTCGCGCAGAACATCGGCAAATACTTCACAGCGTTGTGGATCTCCATATCGCGTCAGGGACTGTTTTATATTCCCCTGATCTACCTGCTGCCGCCGCTCTTTACTGCCATAGGCCTGGATGCCATGACAGGACTCTTTTGCGTTCAGCCCATAGCGGATATTGCATCCTTTCTATTCGGCGGCTCCGTCATGCTGTGGTGCCTGAAACATTTGTAACTTCAGTCGTGTGCGATCTTCCAGCTTTGTGTTTTCATCTGCTGTGCTTTCATACGGCTGTATATACCGTCATGTCCGGAAAGGACTTCGGGACTCCCCTGTTCCGCTACTACCCCATCCTGAAGCACTACAATATGATCCGCATTCGCTATGGTTCTCATCCTATGGGCAATGATCAGGACCGTCTTATCCTTGATCAGTCTGGAGAGTGCTTCCTGAATTGCCGCCTCATTTTCCGCATCCAAAGATGCCGTAGCCTCATCAAGCAGAATCACGGGAGCATCCTTCAGAAAAGCCCTCGCAATGGATATTCGCTGCCTCTCGCCGCCTGACAGCTCACTTCCGTTTTCTCCGATATAGGTATTATACCGATCCGGAAGCAGGTTTACAAATTCCTCGCAATTCGCCAGTCTTGCCGCTTCCATCACCTCTTCGTCCGTTGCACCGCTTTTTCCGATTCGGATGTTCTCCATAACCGTATTGTTAAAAAGCGTGACATCCTGAAATACAATGGAATAATTCTTCAGTAACTCCTCCGGATCGATCTTTGAAACAGCAACGCCTCCCAACGTGATCTTCCCTTCGTTTACATCCCAGAATCTGGCTGCCAACCTCGATACGGTCGTTTTTCCTCCTCCGGACGGTCCGATCAGCGCTGTGACCTCACCCTGTTTCGCAGTAAAACTTACATCTTTCAGCACATCCGTATCATCCGCATACTGAAAGCCCACATGGTCAAATACAATATCATACCCTTCATTCTTCATCTCTTCCGAGCCTGTCTGGATCTCAGCCGATAACACTTCATCCAGTCGTTCACATTGAATGCCAGTGGCAATAATCACCGCAAAGTTCTGTAATGTGATCTGCATCGGGTCGTACAGTCTTGCCACCAGCATAAGGAACATAAAGAAAGTGAGCAGTGAAATCTCTCCCTCTGCAAATAATGCTCCGCCCACAACCGCAGTGGTTCCGATCCCAAGCTTCAGGATGATGGCTGCCGAATTTACATACAGCGCCATTTTCAGTTCTGTAAAAAGGGCCTGCTTTTCCACATCCCTTATTTTTCCTTCCAGTTCATCCATATATCTGTTTTCTGCATTATTGGCCCTGAGATCCCGGATGGACTCCAGACATTCCTGTATCCCGTCTGTCATGGCAAGTTTGACCGCCTGGTTCTTTCGAACCGCAATCTTCTCCGCTCCTGAACAGGTAATGATGATGAAGAAAGCAACCGGTATGACCCAGAAGCTTGCAAGCACCATTCTCCAGTCAAACGCAAAGAAAAGACTTATCCCCACCAGCGTGACGGAAATAACCGCGCCGATCAGCTCAGGGATCCAGTGGCTGGATGCCGTCTCGATCTGGGCGCAGTCCCCCATGATATTTGTCGTCAGATCAGCAATATTCTTTTTCCCGAAGTAGGACAAAGGGAGCTTCCTGAGTTTTTCGGCAAGCGCAGTCCTTCTCACTCCGCTCTCTCTGTATGTAGTGAGAAAAGTTGCATTATACTGGATAAAATTGGCCAGGGCGATCAGTGCCAGTATGATGACAGAAGCAATCACATAGAACGGAATCCTATCCCGGGTCAGCGTTCCCTCCAAAAGGTCTTTGATCAGGCTGTATAGAACCGCCGCAGGCATCATCAAAACGATGTTCGTCACGGCAACGCTGCTGCACGCCTTTATCATATCCACGGCGCCCTGCCTTGAAAGTGCATACTTATGCTGTAATTTCTCTATCATCTCATGCACCTACCTTCCATTCGATGGCTCTCGAATACTCGTCAAACATCTTTTTGTACAGACCGCTCCTGCTCATCAGTTCCTCATGGGTTCCGCTCTCTACACATTCTCCTCCATCCATGACATAGATTCTGTCGGCATTCATAACAGTGCTCAGCCTGTGGGCTATCATGATCAACGTCCTGCCTTTTGACAGTGCATCAAAGGCGGCCTGTACTTTTGTCTCATTATCCGGATCTGCAAAAGCAGTAGCCTCATCCAGAATAAGAATGGGGGCATCCTTTAAAAACGCTCTCGCAATTGTGATCCGCTGCTGCTCACCACCGGAAAGATACGTGCCCTTTTCACCAATAACAGTATGCATTCCCTGCGGCATTTTTTCAATGATGTCCATGCATTGTGCTTTCTTCAGTGCGTGCAACACTTCGTCTTCACTGGCGTCCGGTTTCGCCAATCGCACATTCTCCAATATGGATTTCTTGATCAGCCTGCTGTCCTGAAAGACAAAAGATACCTGCTTCATCAGCTCCTCCGATGGGATATCCCTGACATTCACTCCACCGATCAGGATCTCCCCTTCACTCACATCAAAAAAGCGCACCATAAGCTCGGCCAAAGTGGTCTTACCCGAACCGGAAGGGCCCACAAGAGCCACATGGGATCCCGCTTCGATTGTGATCGAAACATTTTTTACCGCATCTCTTTCGGCACCTTTGTATCTGTAGGTGACATCTTTCAGCTCCAGAGTATGATCTGCCGGTATTCTTCCGGCATTTCTCTCCTCAAGAGGTTCCATCTCCATAATGGTTTCCACCCGCTTCAGCGCATCAATGAGCGTCATCTCCGCCTCTCCCGAATATGCCACCTTGGTAAGTGCCACGGTGATAAGGGGAGTGACTATGATGTAGTACATGATATTCAGAATGTCTGTGGCTGCAGTCCCGTCTTTCGTAACAGCGTATGCCGCAATGACAATAAAAGCAAAAATCGCATTAATACATGTCATAAATGCCGTCATGGGAAACCGTAACATCAAGGTATAATCTGTAGCCCATTTTCCGAAACCATCGATGGATGTCTTAAATCGCTTAAAAGAATGAACCGTTTGTCCAAAGGTTTTTACCACAGGAATGCCCCTGACATACTCCGTCGCCTCACTGCTCATGGTATCGAGCGCATTCTGATATTCCTTCATTTTCTCCTGCATGCCCTTTCCCATCATTGTCATCATACAGGCAAAGCCGATCAGCGCCGGTATCATGCAGATGAGTCCAATTTTCCAGTTAAACGCAAATACCAACACCAACAGCCCTATGGGCGTCACCGCTGCTACGGTCTTATCCGGAAGGTTATGGGCGATAAACGTTTCCGTAGCGGCCGTAGAATCATTGACGATCCGCCTGATCTTGCCTGTACCGTCCTCATCAAATACGCCCAGTGGGAGCGTGATGATCCTGCGCATGAGCGTGTTCCTCATGTTGGCCTGTACCCGGAACGCCGCGATATGCGTACAAAAAAGCGCAACGATATAAATGAGCAGCGATGCCACCGTCAGGATCACAGCCTGCCATGCGTAGTGACTGATTTTTCCCGGATCATCCCCATTTACGGCAATCCGTATGATCCGCCAAAGATCGTAATACGGGATCAGCGCCAGGACAGCACTGACTCCGGCAATTATTCTGCCCAGAGTAATCAGCGATTTATGTCCTCCGGCATATTGCCCGATCAGTTTCATGTGGTCAAATTTTTCTGTTTTTCCCAACTTGATATTCTCCTTCCTTAACCGATAAATAACGCGGCAATATGGTATACAATACAGGACAGAATGAGCGCTGCCGCAACATAAAATCCGGCAGTTTTTATCGTCCACTTAAGCGAATGCGATTCCTTATATGTAGTGGAAAGCGCCATCAGACAGGGAACGCTGAAAGTACAGGCGAACATAAACGCCAATGCCTCAGCTCCCGAAATGGCAGAAGTCATATAGGCGGACAAAGCCATGGTATCCACTCCGCCTGCAGAAGCATTAAAGGCAACGGAAGCCACATCGCTCTGGCCTGCAAAGACTGCATTCAGGGTTCCCAGCACCGCTTCCTTCGCAAATGCCGCACTGATAAACGCCATGAAAGTCTGCCAGCCCAAGCCGAAGAACCGCGTTACCGGTTCAATGGTTGTTCCCACCTTATAGAGAAGACTGCTCTCCACATTACCGTTCGGGCTGTAAGAAAACGCCCAGAAAATGACGGATACCAGCGTTACGGTCTTTAATGCGCGCTTGAACATATCAAAACACTTGATCCATGCCTCTTTAAAGATATACTTCCAGTGGGGCTTATGATACGGGGGAAGCTCCATGATCATACCGGCTTTTGCATCCTCCGGTACAAGACTCTTCCCGAACACCTTGGACACAAGAAACATCAGCACAAAAATATATGCAATGATTCCGACACATACCAGAAGGGTTCCCCATATCGGAAAGAACATCCCCGATATAACCGGGATAATGCTCCAGATAGATGCACAGGGTACCGCCCACACCACCATCATGGTGAGCATTTTCTGCCCCCAGCTGTCCATGACTCTTGTACCGCTGGCTCCGCCTATGGTACAGCCCATTCCCATCAGGATCGGTGCTACCGCTTTTCCCTGAAGTCCCAGCTTGGAAAGTGCGCCGTCAAACTGGTAAGCAGCTCTTGCGAGAAAACCGATCTCCTCCAGAAAGCCAAAGACAACATTTACGCCAAAGACAAAGGCCGCCATGGAAATGCAGAAATAGATTGTATTGGGTATAATGAGCGAAAACACCGAAACCAGCCATGGATGGACGTTCAGCCCCGTAAGGAAGTTTGCGATCGGCGCCCCCAAAAGTCCCGGCAGCATTCCCGCTACCCCCATGAAAGGCGACATGATCAACATGGCCGCCAGGAATCCCACCAGTATGATCCCCACCGTAACAACCTTCCCCAGAACAGGGCGAACCATCAGTGAATCAAATTTTGAAAGCTTGTATTTCGTCTGTTTTGTATTCGTTACACCTTCCAAAAGGGAACGAATCCATGCATATTTCGCTTGTCCCTCCGCAAGCATCTTACCGGTAGGAACCTTGGAGTCATCAGTGTCTGCATCAATGACCGGAGCCGTCAAAAGCCTGTGCGGCGTCTTGATCTCCTGTTCGATCAGCTCTCTCAGTTTCCCATATCCTTTACCATCCGCAGCAGTAAAGGTCAGTACCGGTATGCCGAGTCTTTCGGACAGCAGGCGGCCATTGATCTCCTTTCCCTGGTCTGTGGCAACATCCATCATGTTCAGGATCAGAATTGCCGGAACATTCATGGAAGCAAAGTCAGCCAGCATATACATGCTCCGTTCCAGCTGTGACGCATCCACCAGCACGCATACAAGATCAGCCTTCCCTCCCTTTATAAACTTTTCCGTGATCACTTCTTCATCTGAGTTGCCGGACAAACCATAGCTTCCCGGCAGATCCACTAACGTATACTTCGTATTATTGTATGTAAAGCTTCCTTCCTTCTTCTCAACCGTTTTTCCGGGCCAGTTTCCCACATGTTGCCTGGAACCTGTAAGTTGGTTAAAAACCGTTGATTTCCCTGAATTTGGCTGTCCGAGTAACGCGATCGTATTCATGCTTTCACCTCCATGACCTCAATCTTTTCCGAATCCTTCCTGTTTAAGGCAAGCAATGTCTCCCGGACAAAAATTAGCACCGGCATTTTCCTGTCGTTTCTCACTACCTGAAAGCCTGCTCCTTCGTTCAGTCCGATAGATGTGATCCTGCTCAAAAAACGTTCATCCCCCTTTAAACTTTTTACTTCTCCGCATGTGTCCGCGCGCATTTCGCTAAGCTTCATTTGTTTTTTCCTCCGTTTTGTTTTTATTTGAGGCAGTATGCGGGCAGCTGCCGGCACATCCCGGACAGCCGCAGCCACATCCTCCCTGTTTATGTTCTTTTAATTTACTTTTGATGATCAGGCCCACAATCAAAAACAATACTGCTGCCGCAATGATTGTTGCAATGTTTGCCGAAATCCATTCCATGATTCGCATAGGCTTACCTCACTTTTGTTAGTTTTGACTAACCCGTAGTCTAAATATATACCCCACTGCCGTGGGGTTGTTATTGTTTTTTGTCCTGATCATATCCCGAACCATGCCTTCCATGCAGGCTTGTAAAACTCTTCCAGCGTAGCCGCGTAATGCAGTGCCTTTTCTCTGCCAAGCCCATGTGTCAGCGGTTGAAAAAAAGACTCTATATATGAAGTGGTAAGCAGATGAAACTCCATACGGTCTATCTCTTTTACCGCATACCCCCTCTTTCTGAGCTCATCCATGTAACGGAGCGTTACGTCTTCCTCGAGCTTCGCCACCTCGTGTATGAAATCCTCAAATTTTGTACCCTGCGACTTGAGGATCAACAACTGGAACGAATCAAGATTTTCATATATGTACGCCATCGCCCGCACCGCCTCATCCTGGCTCACCCAGTCATAATGGCTGTCATCCGTATCAGCATGACTGACGCCATCAAAATAATCCTTCTCTATCCTGTGGTATAAGGCATAAAAGCCTTCTATAGCAGGGGTGACGAGTGACGCAAACATCTCCTCCTTGTTGGCGAAATGCTTATACAGTCCGCTGACCTGGATCCCGGCATTTGCAGCGATCCGTCTCAGAGATGCATCATTATAACCGTATTCCATGAATTCTTTTCTGGCTGCATCCACGATTCTGATGTGACTTTGTGTTTTATCTCTTGCCATAAAAATACCCTGTTTGCAAAAAGAACGGTGTTCTCTATCGCATATAAGAGTACACCGTTCTCTTTGAAATGTCAATCCTTTTTTATCCAATACCTGCTGCAAATTGTAAGTCTACCGCCACCCTTCCAGAAAATTCAGCGCTTCCTTCATGCTGTCCTCTCTCGCCTTGTTGCATGCAGCCTGATCTGTATATTCCGCCTGTAAAATTTTCCGCATAGATTTCAGATACTCCGGTGTTGCCATGAGATCCCCGCATAAGAGATGGCTGCCCTTTTCATAGACGGTTGCCTGCACTCTATACGGATATCCTGATTCCTTGAGGATCTTTTTCATTCTCGGAACTGCCTCATCCGACGGCCAACAGTCATCATAACCGGGACACTGCATCAAAAAGTCGGCATGCATGTTCTCGACCTTGATCCTCGCGTTTTCCGTCTGGACATTCTCATCATAACATCCCCGCAGCATACGCTTCGTACCATATTTCTTTGAAAAGGCCGTCCGAAACAATACACTGATAATGTTCCGATGAAGCGTCACTGTAGGGTCGTAGGGGAGCGGTTCCCCTCTCCATGAAAAGGTCGACTGATTCAGAGCTTTTGTTCCCTTGAATGCCTCCGTCGTATAATCAAAGGGGGATGCTGCGATTACCAGGCTCACATCAGGTATCAGGGAAGCCGCCGTGATGGCAAACTTTGCCCCTGCCGAAATTCCATACATGGCAATCTTCTCAAACCCTGCTTTCTTTAAAACATTCACAGCCTTCTCCGCATACTCCACAGGTGCTAACACAGGATCCTCCGGCAACCCGTCCCAGCCTGCAAATCCCACAAGCAAGCAGTTCCATCCCGCTTTTCGCAGGAACTCTGACCCTTTCCTTGTCAGTTCATAATCTGCTCCTGATCCGGGGAAAACGATGATTGCCCTGCCCTCATGCCCGCCTGCCGGATGCCAGTATCCCACAAATCCATCTTCCGTAAGCGTATATTTTTCTTTCATTTTAGCCCTTCCTCCTTGCTAATTGCTATATCTGATGTTAGTATATATCCATAGCTATGACTTTCAATATTTTTTCAGTCACGGAGGAAATATGTCGGCAAAATTTACAGATGAGGATAAATGCAACCTGCGGATTCAGATGATACAGTTTGGTTTTACCCTTCTGAAAGAAAAAGGGATCCACGGAGTCAACATTGACGAGATCACAAGGCGATGCTATGTTGCAAAGGGCACCTTCTATACGCTATTTGAAAGCAAAACAGAGTTTCTGTATCAGGTCATGATCTACAAGCGCCAGGAGTCCAAGGACAAGATCAAGGAATATCTTTCTGCAAACGGGCAACTCTCCCGTGACGGACTCAAGGCATATCTTCACTGGCTTGCGGATGAGAATCCGAATATCTTCTCCTACCTGGACGGCCAGCACACGCGCTGGCTTGTCTCAAAATGGCCACCGGAATACCTCGAAAATGAAGAAAACGACGAGCAGACCGCCCGTCGTATCATCTCGCTTCTTTCTGATCCCAAAGCAGATCCGAACTGGAAGCTTTTTTGTAATTACTTAAAGCTGCTGGCGCTCACCCTGAACAGCAAAGAGCTTCTGATCAAGGATGCCACCGGTCAGCTCATCGGGAAACTGATCGAGGACGCCTGTGACTGTGTGTGTACAAAATAAAAAGTCATCCATTCCTTTTCAATCAACCCTTGCCATTTTATGCGCCCCTCTTTTCAGATACTATGTACTGCTCCCGGCAGTCTTTCCAGTTCTGAAACAGCATGGCGATGTCCGTGCCTTTCGTCTGTAACATAATGATCATGCTCATGCGTATGTGTTACAGTATGCGTATGTGTTACTCCGTCATGAGTATGCGTAAAAGTATGCTGGTGGCTGTGAGAATGATGTCTGAACAGAGTATCACATATCACCAGAACGGAACCTGCGATCATAACCAGAAGTGCAGTCAGATAGATGATTGACAATTTCTCACGCAGGAACACAAAAGACAGGAATACGCCAACGAAGGGTGCCACGGCATAATAAGCACTTGTTTTGGCAGCCCCCAGAGTATTCTGTGCCCGTACATACAAAAAAATGCTGAATCCATATGCTATAAACCCAAGGATAAGTGCTGCTGCAATATATCCTATCTCTGGAAAATCTTCTTTTCCGATAACTGCAATAATCAGTGAGCCCAACCCGGAGAAAATTCCCTTAACACTTACAATCTCATAGGTATCCTTTGATGAAATGTTCCTTGTACAGTTATTCTCAAATCCCCAACATATCGTTGCCAGTAGTACAAACAAGGATCCATATGAAAACTTCAGGCTCTCCGTCCCCTCAAATGAGAGAATAATACTGGATAAGGTTATCAGTGCGACAGCGATCCACAGCCTTTTCGATACTGCCTCTTTAAATATACATAGCGCGATCACAGTAGTTGCCACTATCTCAAAGTTCCCAAGAAGGGATGCATTCGCAGACGATCCGTAGTTTATGCCAAGCATCAAAAATATCGGAGCCGCTATATCCAGCACTATCATGCCGATAACATAAGGCATATCTTTCCATGCAAGCCTTTGTGTTTTGACTCCGTCCTTCTTCCGGAAGACAGAAAGTACAGCAATGCCCATCCCCGCACCAAGATACAGCAAAGCAGCCATAAAAGTCGGTCCCACAAACTGTAGAAGAATCTTTGATACCGGAACATTTATGGCGTAGAACAGGGCCGCAAGCAATGCGTATGTAATTGCTTTTATTTGTCCTTTCATCCCCTGCTAATCTCTCCTCCTTTATCTCTCCCTCTTTGTCCAACATTGCATTTTAATTAGTTGCGTCTAACATGAATAATAACACTCATACACTTAAAAGTCCATACATCTAGAAACTAAATGCTATACGGATAGTATCCGTCCGCAGCAATTATGGATAAGCTCACTGTCGTGAGTCACAACGAGTATCGTTGTTCCTTTCTTCCGAAGATTTTTCATCAGCTGCGCTGTTTCTTCCATATGTGCATAATCAAGTCCGCTGGTTGGTTCATCCAAAAGCAGGATCTCCCTGCCTGATGCAATGGCACATGCTATGGCAAGGCGTTGCTTCTGTCCGCCGGAAAGGCTCTGCGGATGTCTGTCCGTAAATCCGTCAAGATCCAAGTCTTTCAGTATCTGCATGGCGCGCCCCTTTTCATCCGATGTTCCCTTTGGCAGACTGATGAGAACCTCATCCAGCACGCTTTCGGTAAACAGCTGGTTACCCGTATCCTGCATGACCATAAATACGAGCTTTTTCCTGTCTCTGCGACTGTAAAACTTCCCCTTATATACGAGTGTTCCCTTACATCGTTTCTCCAACCCGCATATACAATTAAGCAAACTTGTCTTTCCCGCACCGTTTTTTCCAACGATTGCTGTGATCTCACCCTCGGCAATAGAAAGTTCCGGGATATCTATAACCGCTCTTTCAGCACCTCTGTAGGAGAAACGGAAATCCCTGATGGAAATGATCTGATCTCCATCCTTGATCATCGGAAACTTTATCTGTGAAGGATCCTCCATTATCGTAGTGCGAAGTCCCATTTTTTTCAGTCTGTCTATGGTGACAGTGTCTTTTTCCTCCCCCTTTAACTCGCGTATGATCCGTCCTTCCCTCAAGATGACTGCCCTGTCAATCAAATCCCACAGATAAGCAATCCTGTGCTCTGCGGCTATAATCGTTTTTCCGGCATCTTTCCACTTTTTGATCAGTTCCCTGAGCATCAATGTCGATTTGTGATCGAGGTTCGCAGAAGGTTCATCCAGAAGAATAATTTCTGTTCCTGCAACATCGACGGAAGCACAGGCAATCTTCTGTTTTTCTCCGTCAGAGAGATGGAAAATATTCCGTTCCATAAGATCTTTCATCTGAAAATGGGCAACTGTACTGTCAATACGGGAATAGATTTCCGTTTCCGAAACACCTTGATTCTCACAGCCAAAGGCAAGCTCACACGTCGTGTCCACATTATAAAACTGTGTCCTTGGATTTTGGAAAACAGTGCCTACCAGCAATGCATTTTCATAAAGCTCTCTGCCGCTGATATTGACTCCGTCGACCAGGACAGCTCCTGTCACATCACCATGATAAAACTGAGGAATCAATCCGTTGATCAGCCTTAGAATTGTCGTCTTGCCGCATCCGGACGGTCCGGTGAGCAGCAGAAACTCACCTTTACTAACCGTAAGATTGATTTCGCAAAGGCTGTTCTCGTATTTATCCTCAACTTCTTCCGCACCGTACCGGAAGCTTACATTTTTCAGTTCTACCATTTTCAGTTGTTCCATAACGCCACCCCGCACAAAGACATAATCCAGAGCACCACAGTAACAATGCATACAAATAAGAGCAGGATATCCTGGATTCGGAAACCGATACGGCAGATATTTGTCCTTTTGACAGGCGCACCAAGCCCCCTTGTAAGAGCTGAGGCAGACAGTTCTTCCCCTATACGTACACTTGATGTCATCATGGGAACCATTTGATACTCCAAAAGCTGTCCCGCCCGTACGCCTCCAAGACTGATACCCCTCATGCCCATTGCTCTGCGGATAGACTTCCATTCCGCTCCGATGGTGGGAAACAGCCTGAACATAACCGACATAGGTATCGTAATCTCCTGCGGCATATGGAGCCGCTCCATGGCAGAAATGAATTCGCTTACGGAAGTTGTGCCAACCAGATATTCTCCCATTACCACAGTCACAACAAAACGGGTAAGTATCCCTCCGCACATAAGCGCGACAAATTGCAGTGTCCCCTGTAGGTGTGGCATGAGAAAAAGCAATCCATAACCTATGGCAAGCATCATAAAGCCCCTCAAAAAGCGGTTCCACTGTTTCTCTATCAAAAGAAGCAGAAACGGAAGCACCGATAGTGCGTTTTTTACAGGCTCCATCACAGTTCCGCCAAGGCCCCCAAGTACAAAAACAGCCATGCATACAGTAAGGGCTATTTTTGTTCGCGGGTCAAGGAAACCTCTGCGTTTCTCCTGCGCTGACTCTGAAGAGTATTTCATCACACGATCCCGGCTTTCTCAAAATGTTTTTTCAGTAACACTCTTCCCAGAAATCCTCCTGCGATGCCACACACAAAACATGCGATCAGAAGAACCGGCGCCATCCACAACGGCATCAGTTTCTGAAGAGCATCAATGTATGCCTGCCCGTAGCTTTCCCTCTGCGCAAAATATCCCTCGTAATCTGTAAAGAGCGGCAGATAATTTCCCCAAATCCACATGGAGAAAAAGCCATAAGCAAGAATTGATTTTGCTACGCTCTTATATTGTCCGCTTCTGACCACGAGTTCGGCAATGATTCCTGCTACTGCACAGGTTAAAAGCGGCCACGGTCCCATCCCGGTGATAAGCATCATAATCCCCATAATCATGGCCATGATAAAGATCATACCGGGTTTCTTTACTTTTGTCAGAAACAGCATAAACGGAATTCCGCCAAGGATCGGAACAATCACTGACAAAAGCGGCAGAAAAATCGGAATCATCCCCAGCATTGCAACTGCCATCATGATCACAAAGTAGATGGCTGAATAAATACCCACGTTGATGAGATCCCGGCCTTTTAATTTGTTCTCGTTGTTCATTATATTTTCCTCCATTCCAGGTAGTATCGTCGTGTTATTTGTGCATCTTCCAGCTTGCGGCTTCCTGCCGTTCGCCGACAAAGCTCTTATAGATTCCATCCTGCTGCATGAGTTCATCATGTGTGCCATGCTGCACAATCTTCCCCTGATCTACAACCAGTATCTGATCCGCTTCTTTCACTGTCTTAAGCCTGTGTGCAATCATGATGACCGTTTTCTCCCTGGTCAAAGCGGATACGGCGTGCATCAGTTCGTTTTCATTTTCGGGATCCACATTTGCCGTAGCCTCATCCAAAAAGATGATCGGTGCATCCTTCATCATGGCCCGGGCAATAGATATCCTCTGTTTCTCTCCCCCCGACAGGCTTGCTCCGCCTTCTCCTATCACAGTCTCATACCCCTCCGGAAGGGCTGTGATAAAGTCATGACAGCAAGCTTTCTTTGCTGCGGCTATCACATCATCCATAGTGGCATCCGGGTTGCCAAACCGGATATTGTTTGCAATCGTATCGTGGAAGAGATATACGTTTTGGAACACAAAGCTGAAGTTAGCCATCAGCGTATCTATGTCATAATCCTTCACATTACGATCGCCCAGGGTCACCTTTCCGTCATCCACATCCCAAAATCTCGCCATGAGATTTACCAGTGTTGTCTTTCCGCCGCCGGAAGGTCCCACGATCGCTGTAGTCGTCTTTTCCGGAATGGTGAAGGATATTCCATCGATGATCTTCCGTTTATCATAGGAAAATCCGATATCCCGGGCTGATATATTTCTTGTTTCCGGTACGATCTCTTCTCCGGCGATATTCATCTGGGGAGTTGCCAGGATTTCCTGCGCACGATCAACACTAACATCCACCACACGTAACAGCGCGGAATAATTCCCGGCAGACTCCAGGCTCGCATAAATGATAAATGCTGAAATCACCATAACCACAGCCGTCAGGGCATCCATACTTCCATTGCAGTAGAACACACAGGTTAAAGCTACCATGGCCGTTCCCGTCATCTTGGAGATTCCGTTTTGCAGAGTCATTCTCGGTATCAATGTCAGTTCCATATCGGTATTGATCTTACTGTTTTCATATATGGCATCATTGAGTTCCGCGCTCTTTTTGCCCTTGAGATGATAGGCTTTCACCTCTGTCATCCCTTGCAGATATTCGAGAACCTTTTCAACCAGCCTCTCATCCGCGGCAATCTTCTTCGGAGCAAGGCGTCCGGCGGCTTTCTGGAGCATGCCGTTGGCCAGGAAGAACAGACCAAACCCGAAGAGGAGAACCAGAGCGATACGCCAGTCAAAGAAGAGCAGCATGACAATGATTAACGTTGTCGTCAGAATTCCCTCGCACACCATCATGACCACTCTGGTCGCCACATTTTCAAGACTCTCCATTACATTGGTCGTCACGGATGTAATCTGACCGAGACTGTTTTCATTGAAATACCCCATCGGGAGATAACGCATATGTTCCGCGATCTCCACTCTCTTTCTCGCACAGGTATCATAACCGCCCTCTGTCTGCAGCATGACGGATTTGGATTTGATCAGTCCCGCGCCGACGATACTGATCACCATAATGCCCAAAGATATAAGGATATCCCGTATCTCCACACTTCCCTCAAGCAGCGCCCGGATCATCGCTGCAATGGCAGGTATCTTCAATGCCTCAAAGAACGCCTGCAGTACTGCAAGCCATATTGATGTCTCAAACTTTTTCCTGTTTTCCTCTCCGCAGAAGGCAAAAAATTTCTTTATCGTCTTAAGCATGATCCTTCACCTCCATATGCGCATTCCACATCGTTTCGTAGAGACCGTGATGAGACAGGAGTTCCTCATGGGTACCGCTGTCCGCTACTTTACCATCCTTTATCACATAGATCCGGTCGGCGCCGGTGATCGTAGAGAGTCTGTGCGCGATGACGATCAGTGTCTTGCCCTCCGTCAGTTTCGAAACGCTTCGCTGAATAACCGCCTCATTCTCCGGATCCGTATAGGCTGTCGCTTCGTCCAGGATGACGATCGGAGCCGCTTTTAACATCGCCCTTGCGATGGAAATACGCTGTCTTTCGCCGCCGGAAAGGTGTCCCCCGGAAGATCCGACGAGCGTATCATAACCCTTTTCCAGTTTCATGATGAATTCATGACAGCCGCTGTCCTTTGCCGCTTTTTCCACCTCTGCATCACTTGCCCCGGCTTTTCCCAGCCGGATGTTCTCTCTGACTGTCATGTTGAAGAGATAATTGTCCTGTGACACAAAGGCGATCCTGTCCGAATATACCTCCTCAGGTATCTCACGGATGTCCCTGCCGCCAAGCATTATCTTTCCGCTTCCCACATCCCATAAAGATGCGATCAGCCGTGCGATCGTGCTCTTGCCACTGCCGGATGGACCCACAAGCGCAACAAAACTGCCTTCCGGAATATCCATATCAATTCCGTGCAGAATTTCTTTCTCCTGGTAGGAAAAATGGATGTCATTCAGTTTCAGACTATTTTCCTCGGGTGCTTTTCCTTCTGTCGGTCGCTCCATCTCGGGAGCCTCCAGAATGGCCCTCACTTCACCGAAAATCGTTCCCATTGTTCTGAAATCATCCGAATAGCTCATCAATGTAATCAGTGGTGTAATAATACCCACAGACAAAATGATAATGGTCACAAACGCCTGGGCGGTGAGCGAACCGTTCCTTACTAAAAGTCCTCCGATCGGCAGCACGGAAACCATGGTAGCCGGCATGATAACCATTGCAAAGGTAAACGGAAAGATAGAAGATCTCATCCAATCAATAAAGCTGTGTGCCGCCTCATAGGCATCATGGACAAAACGATCGTAGGAACTCTTTGTCTTTCCGAATACCTTGATGACCTGGATACCACCGATATACTCAACCGCAGTATCATTCAGTGCTTTTGTGGCTGTTACGGTTCTTTCATAAAATTTCTGGCTTCCCGCCATCATAAAGATATAACAGGACATCCCCAGCGGAATAGTCGCAAGAGATGCCAGTCCCATTCTCCAGTCAATCGTGAAGATATATACGAGGATCACGACGGGGACCAGAAGGTTTGCAGTAAACTCCGGCACGATATGCGCTAAAGTCGTCTCTATGCTGTCTATCCTCTCGATCAATGTGTTCTTCAGCGCCCCGGAGCTTTCAGCGATCACCGCCCCAAGCGGCATCCTGGTAAGTTTTTCCATGCAGCGCTTGCGGATTTCCCCAAGCACAGTGAACGTGGCCACGTGGCTGGTAGCCGTGCTCAATGCGTGAAAGAGTATCCTGCCAAGCCAAAACCCGGCTATGATCAGGCACCGGATCAGATAAAAATTCAGATCCCTGCTGCCCTCCATGAGCTTCTGCACAATTCCGGCCACAACAAAATAAGGCGCCACCGAAAATCCTACACCTATGATGGCAAGAACCACGCTTAAGACATACTGCCCCTTATGGGTTCCTGTCTGTCCTAATACCCATGCAATGGGTGATTCAGACTGTTTGCCTGTCTCCATTAATAAGTCTCCTCCTTTGCTTTCTTCTTTCCTGCTTTTCTGCTTTTTGTTAGCTAACGTTTTTGAGTTAGTGTTAACTAACCCTTAAACATACTTATCGCCTGTCCTCAGGTTCTGAAGACAGGCGGTATGGTATAACAGGATTAAATTTTATTGGTAACTTTTATAGCCCCATCAGCAGTTTCCAACCGGGAAGGAAGAATGCCTCCACTGTCTCAAGGCACCGATTCGCTTCCTCAAGACTATAATTATGGATCACCGGTTCGAACATGGCGGTCGTGTATGCCGACAACAAAAGATGCAGTTCTTTGGGATCGATCTTCCAAACCTTATATCCCTTCTCAGACAGCATCGGCATGTATCCGAGCAACTGATCCTGATGCTGCTCAGTCAGGTCATGCAGAAAGTTCTCGTACTTTGTCCCCTGCGACTTTGCAAGGAGCAGATGGTATTCCTCCATATGGGGGTAGACGATCTCCCGCATCATATCCACTTCCGAGTCACGCCACATAACATGCTCTTTGGACTGCACATCACCGACATAACGGCTAATATGACCTTCCAGCCATTCATTTATCCTCGCAACCGCGGGGGCAACAAGTTGATCAAACAGGTCTTCCTTATCACGACAATGCCTGTAAATACCTGCAGCCGTCATGCCACAGCGCTCGCCGATACTCCTCATGGAAGCCTTTTCAAATCCAACCTCCATGAACTCTTCTCTGGCAGCCGCCATAATCTTTATGTGATTCGCGGTTTTGTCTCTTGGCATCTTGAACTCCCATATGTTGCGAACATTGTTAGCTAACGCTATAAATATACATCGTGGCTCTTGTTCTGTCAATACGCAATTTTATTTTTTTCTTTGTACTTAGGCTACCACTCAAATGTCGCCCATCTGTTATTCATTTTGGGCAGTAAAGCAGCAAAAAGCTTTGCACCGATACTGTATTTCCGCATCTCCTCATTGAAGCTGTGCTCATCGATCAGCCGTATACCATGCGTCAGGTCTGCTATTTCCTGCGCCGAATCCGTACCGGACATGAAGTGGGCATTTGTATTTTTGACTGTATCATGATGTTTCTCATTTTTCTGCATAAATTTACAGTTCTGTTCAGCAATCAATATCCCTCCGCCCGTAAAATTGTCTCTCAATATCTCCAAAAACCTGCGTATCTGTTCCATGGTAAAATACATGAAGAGCCCTTCCGCTATAAACACCGGTTTCGACGTTCTGCCCGCAAGAATCTCCTTTACTTCAGCGCACCATCCGTCATCTAATGCGTTTCCCGCTATCATCCTCACCCTCTCCCTTTCGGGAAAAGCTTTCTTTCTTGCAGCAATCGCATCCGGTAAATCTAGATCGAACCAGAATATTTTCCCGTTATCCATTCGCGAAAATCTGTCATCAAAGCCGGCGCCGATATTTACAATGACGGTGTCGGGAGCACCCGCAATAATGCCCTTTAACTGGCGGTCGAGCATGATCGTCCTCGCCACTACTCCTTCATGGGACATAAATTTGTCATATTGCTTTGTATCGATATTTAACTTCTTTACAATCTCCACGGCCTTTTTGTCCCTGATACGCGGATTCTTTCGCATTGTTTCATTCGCTTTCACCGCCAGCGGTATGAGCGCTGTTGTCTGTACGTCCCCTAATTGCAGTTCCATATTTCGTCTCCTTCTATTAATTTCTTTCTATCCTCAACTGATCGATTACAGCGATCAGTCTTGTCTTGCTGCTACAAAAAATAGACATCCCCTGCAAGATGTCTATTTTTCGGAGATTTTATGAATTTTGTACAAAAGAAGAATTCCAGTTAGTTATCACTAACTTATATCAAGTATACCTGTTAGCTCCAATATTGTCAATTCCTGTTATTGTGTTTTTTTCTCAATTATCATTTTCTCTATAGCAGTTATAAGTTTAATTTCCTGCCTCTAAGCAAAGTCAACCCGGAGCACTTTAAAATCGTCCGCTTCCTCTAAGACCAGAGTCTTATCATCCACAAGATGATGAAGTGCTCCGATATATTTCGGATTTACCCTGTATACCACTCTGGTCACTCTTCTGAACCCGTTTGGATGGACATAATTCTTTGGTTTCGGATCAATGTTAAAATAGCTCATCAAAAAGGGCATGGCAACATCATCCGTAAAATAACATTTGTATTCCAGCTTTCTTCCCTGTGTATCAGTACGGCTGAGATTTTTCATATAAGTTCCGTTAATGCCCATTGATGTAAGATAGGATACCTCCTGATCCAGACCGCCAGGTTCTTTTTCTATGGCAAGGCATGACCACCCTTCATCACAGGTATCCCAGTAATCGAATCTTTCCATGAATTTCTTTTTCCCAAGCAGCTTCATGATGCCCTTGGAAAAAGACGACATACCCGATCCCTGCATCAGTTCGATATATGGTCCCTCGCTGAAATAGATCAACGCATTGATCGGATTTTTCTTACGGCCGTATTCAACCGTAAATCCTTTTCCTTGCCATTCTTTCACAGCTGCGTCAAGATCCTTTACCGTATAAATTATATGTCCCAGTTTCATAGCTGTCCTCCTGTTTTTCTTTATTCACTGGCTAAGTTTGCTTGCCGGATATATGCCCAATGTCTATGCTCATATGATCGCATTATCCAGATTAAATATCTTTGCTGTGACATTTGAGATCAGGATTGATAGAGCAATCCCTGCTACCAGCACAACAGGCAGCGACCACACAGGACTGCATTTCATCAGCATTTCCGCATACCCTGCCGACATCTCCTCGACTGCCTCCGAATAGGTAAAATCCCTATTGAACCATATCTGACCGTAAAAACCAAAGGTCGAGA
>JAFUZJ010000006.1 GCA_017476665.1 Lachnospiraceae bacterium
GATAACGTCGTACTTCATCTGTTCATTCATGTTCAAGTCAATCCTCCTAATAATGTCCACCTCCATTTCCGGAGATGATTTTACCACATTTGAGACATTTTCATTTGTGGTTTATTAAGACATTATCAAAAATGACTTATATAATTTTGAAATTTATTGATCTTATTATTGACAGGAAAGAAAAAGCATGATATAAATAGTTAATTCCTATTAAACACGTAGGAAAGATAAACAAGGAGGAGCATATTATGAAAAAAGGATTTGTGACAAGATTACTTAGTCTGACAACGGTTGCGGCATTGTCCCTCTCGGTGTTGGCAGGCTGCGGTAACAGCAGCAATGGAAATGCGGTGAGCCAGGGTTCTCAGGCGGCACAGAGTTCTCAGGCTACGGACGCGTCGCAGGCCGGTGAGACAACACCTACCGCCATTGATAAGGCAGCATTTGACGCACTGTTGGCTTCCGGTATTGTGGCGGATGATGCGGATATCGCAGCGAACAGTTGGGCTTCCAAGGTGAAGGCAGCAGGTGTGCTGCGTGTAGGCGGTACGAGAACCTCTTTCCTGTTCAGCCAGCTGGACGAGACAGATAACGGTCTGCGTGGTTTTGACGCAGGGTTGTATCAGCTGTTGGCACGCTATATCTTTGGCGATGAGAGCAAGTTTGAGCTGACTCAGGTGGATTCCAGCACCCGTGAATCCGTACTGCAGAGTGACCAGGTGGATGCGGTGTTTGCAACCTATTCCATCACGGATAAGCGCAAGGAACTGATCTCTTTTGCGGGACCTTACTACACTTCCAAGCAGGCAGTGCTTGTAAAAGCAGGCAATACAGAGATCACGGGAGTGGACAGTCTGGCAGGAAAGACTGTGGCAACCCAGTCCGGTTCTACCGGTCCTTCCATTCTGGCTGAGTTTGCGCCGAATGCTACCGTGCAGGAGTTCCAGAACGATCAGGAGGCCCGCACCGCTTTGGAGCAGGGACGTGTGGACGCTTATGTGACAGACTATACGTTGCTTCTGAATGCGATCGTTAAGAATCCCAACACATACCAGATCGCCGGTGATGTGTTCGGACCGGAGGACAATTACGGTATCGGCCTGCCTTTGGATTCCGACGGCGTAGCGTTTGTGAATGACTTTTTAAAGAAGATTGAAGCGGACGGCACTTGGGAAAAACTGTGGAAGATCAGTCTGGGAGACCGCACCGGCATTGACACTGCACCGGCTGCCCCTGCGATTCAGTAATTGGGTAAAACAATAATGGAGAAAAATATATGAGTGTTCAGGAGCTTCTTGCGGAATATGGTGACAAATATGTATTGGCATTACTCACTACATGGAAGCTTACGGCACTGGCATTTTCAGCAGCGTTTGTCATCGGGATCGTGGTCACGGTCATGCGCGTGAGTCCTGTCAAGCCGCTTCGCGTGGCGGGGGAACTCTATGTGCAGATCTTCCGCAATATTCCCGGAGCGGCGCTGCTGATCGTGCTTGTGTACGCTTTGCCATACCTGAATGTGGTATTGTCGTATTTTACCTGTGTGCTCACGGCGACAGCTCTGATCCCTGCCGCCTTCTGTTCGGAGTATCTGATGGCGGGCATGAATACCATTGCGTTGGGACAGATTGAGGCGGCAAGAGCGCTGGGTATGAATTTTTCCAAAATGATCCGGCTGATCGTGATCCCTCAGGCACTGCGATCCAGTGTACTGCCCATGACAAATCTGCTGGTGGCGACCATGCTGACGACCGCATTGGCATCTCAGGTGCCATTGAATCCTACGGATCTGACGGGAATTGTGGCACATATCAATACCCATGCCGTAGGCGGTGTGACTGCGTTCCTGATCTCGGCAATGCTATACTGCGCGACGGCGGTGGTGATCGGACAGATCGGAAATCTGATAGACAGGAAAGTGAGGATCTTGCGATGAGTACAGCACGGGTTTCTATCAAAGACGCATTGTATGAACCGCCGGGACCCAAGAGCCGGAAGGTGATCGGGATTGCCACGGCAATCTCTCTGGCAGTACTGGCAGTATTGGTGGTATTGATCATCAGACAATTTTATATTACGGGGCAGTTGAATGCCCGATATTGGTCTTTCTTTGGCAGAGCTACCACATGGAAGTTTCTGGGGAAAGGTCTTTTGGGAACTTTGGAAGCTGCGGCTCTGGCAGGGATAGTCACCTTTGCGGCAGGATTTTGCATGATGTTAGGCAGGATCAGTAAATATAAAGCGGTGCGCGGGATCAGCACGGCACTGATAGAGTTTACGAGAGGTGTACCTACGCTGCTGTTTATTTATTTCTTTTTTCTGGTGGCGCCCCAGCTTGGATGGAAGCTGTCCCCTTTGTGGAAGATTGCCGCTCCGGTGGCAATATCAGCGTCCGGCGTGGTGGCGGAGGTGCTGCGCTCTGGCGTGAATGCAGTGCCGAAGGGGCAGAGGGAGGCCGCTTTATCGCTTGGAATGCGGGACGGTACCGTGTTTTTTAAGATTGTATTTCCGCAGGCACTCCGGTATGTGGTTCCGGCCCTGATCGCGGAGCTGGTCATTGTGGTGAAAGACACCACCTTTGCCTATGTGGTGAATTTTCCGGATCTGATGCAGAATGCAAAGGTTTTGATCTCCAACTATGATGCGATGCTTTCGGTCTATTTATTGGTGGCATGCATTTATATATTGATCAATTATCTGATCAATAAAATTTCCGATTTGACAGCGGGGCTTCAGAATATTACAATAGGGACGTCGAGAGACGGCAGGAGAGCAGGTGGCAGATATGGCGCAGACAGAGGAGAATAAAGAAGTTTTGACGGAGCAGTCCCCCATCATTGAACTGAGGAATATTGATAAATATTTCGGGGAGCACCATGTCTTAAAGGGAATCAGTCTCACAGTAAAAAAGGGAGAGGTGGTCGTGGTCATCGGACCTTCCGGTTCAGGGAAGTCCACGCTGTGCCGAACGATCAACAGACTGGAGACGATCGATTCCGGAGAGATCATCATCGACGGGATACCGATGCCGGAGGAAGGCAGGAAACTGGCAGAATTACGGGCGCAGATCGGTATGGTGTTCCAGTCTTTCAATTTATTTGCACATAAAAATATTTTGGACAATGTGATCATGGCGCCGGTGGAGGTGTTACATACGCCGAGACAACAGGCAAAGGAGGAGGCGCTGCAGCTTTTAAAGAGAGTGGGTGTGGAGTCCCAGGCGGCAAAGGTACCGGCACAGCTCTCCGGTGGACAGCAGCAGCGGGTGGCGATCGCCAGAGCGCTGGCCATGCATCCGAAGGCGATTTTATTTGACGAGCCTACCAGCGCTTTGGATCCGGAGATGATCAATGAGGTGCTGGATGTGATGACCGAATTGGCAGCGGAAGGGATGACCATGGTGGTCGTGACACACGAGATGAATTTTGCCAGACGGGTGGCGGATCGCATTATCTTTATGGATGATGGAAGCATTCTGGAGGAGAATACGCCGGAAGAATTTTTTGCGCATCCGAAGACACAGCGGGCGCAGGATTTTTTGAATTCGATCAAGGAGCATTGAGGGGAAATGAAACAGGTTGCGATTGTAGGCAGGCGGGAAGCCGCGAGGAATGAAAATTACTACGCTGCGGTGGAGGCATGCGGTGTACAGGCGGTGACATTGATCACGCCGGAGGATATCAGTTTGATAGAAAATGTGGACGGAATTGTCCTTCCGGGCGGGGTTGATCTGAACCCCGCTCTTTATCATGAGAAAAATACGGATTCCAGAGATGTGGATGATCCGCTCGATAATCTGGAATTTAGGGTGATCCAAGAAGCTCTGGTGCGAAAGGTGCCGATTCTGGGAATCTGCAGGGGACATCAGATTCTGAACGTTTATTTTGGCGGTAGTCTGATCCAGAATGTAGCACATACCGATATTCATACATGGACAGGAAAGGAAGACAGGGTGCATGGCACAAGAGTGAAAAAGGACTCCTTTCTGTATGAGATTTACGGAGCGGAGGAGATCGCTGTCAACAGCGCCCACCATCAGGCAGTGAAAGAACTTGGGAAAGGACTGGAGGCTGTGCAGTTCAGCACGGACGGCCTCATTGAGGCAATTCATCATGTGGAATTTCCCGTTTATGCTGTGCAGTGGCATCCGGAGCGCATGTGCCTGAACAATGCCAGAACGGACACAGTGGACGGGCTTCGGTTGTTTGCATATTTTATGAGTAAGATCTGACTTGCATTTCCTGCCGGTTTGTGGAACAATAAGAACGACAGATATACTGGAGGGAGCGAAAAGGATGGATGTCAGAGCACAGGCACGTAAGATGAAAATGACAGCGCCCCATATGGCGGCGATGAGTCTGGAGCAGCGGAATGCGGCGCTGCAGAAGATCATAGATGCATTGACCAAGAAGCAGGATGAAATCTTCCGGGAGAATGCGGCGGATGTGAAAGCTGCAGAGGAGAGCGGAGTGGCGCAGGCGGTGATCAAAAGGCTGCGTTTCAATGAGGGGAAGCTGAAGGATGCCATCTCGGGCATCCGGCAGATGATCGAACTGCCGGATCCGGTGGGAAAGGTGACATTAAACAGAGAACTGGATGAAGGGCTTGTGTTACAGCGGGTGACGGTGCCCATCGGCGTCATCGGTGTGATCTTTGAGGCGCGGCCGGATGCTTTGATCCAGATCTCGGCATTGTGCATCAAGAGCGGGAACTGCGCCATCTTAAAG
Source organism: Lachnospiraceae bacterium (assembly GCA_017476665.1). Classification (GTDB taxonomy): domain Bacteria; phylum Bacillota; class Clostridia; order Lachnospirales; family Lachnospiraceae; genus Acetatifactor. The sequence continues at coordinate 4,728 of JAFUZJ010000006.1, forward strand.
GGTGGGAAAGAAACTGCGCGGACGAATAAACTTCTGTTTGAGGTGATTCATGCGGCGGTGATGGCGGCAGGGCTGCCGGAGGGCTGTCTGCTGCAGGTGGAACTGCACAATGAGATCGATGAACTGTTACAGTGTCAGGGGGATGTGGATCTGTTGATCCCCAGAGGATCCAATACCTTTGTGCAGTATATCATGGATCATACCAATATCCCTGTGATGGGGCATTCCAGCGGCGTATGTCACATTTATGTGGATGAGAAGGCGGATGAGGCGAAGATTGTGCCCATCGTGGTGGATGCGAAGACCCAATATCCGGCAGCCTGCAATACGGTGGAGACGCTTCTGGTAAACCGGAAAATTGCCGAAAAGGTGCTGCCAATGTTGCAGGAGGAGCTCAGGCAGGCAGGGGTGAAGGTAAGAGGAACGAAGGAAGTGGCGGAATACATCCCGGTTGAACTGATGGAGGATACGGAGTTTGACACGGAGTATTCGGATCTGGTTCTCTCCGTGAAGCTGGTGGCAGATGTGTGCGAGGCCGCAGAACATATCAATCAATTCGGCTCTCATCATACGGACTGTATCATCACGGAGGCGGATGATACGGCGGAATATTTCATGCAGATGGTGGATTCAGCGGGCGTATACCGCAATTGTTCCACCAGGTTTGCAGACGGTTTCCGGTATGGATTCGGGGCAGAAGTGGGAATCAGCACCGGCAAGCTGCATGCCAGGGGACCGGTGGGCCTGGAGGGGCTGGTGACCTATAAGTATCGTCTGAACGGCGAAGGACAGATCGTGGGGGAATATGCGGAGGGACGCAGGGAGTTTCAACACAGAGATATCTGATCATGCGGAAGTTGAAAGAAAACGGTTTTGGGATGTGAAATATGAAGTTAAGTAAGAAGTTATATCAGACGGCATGGAAAAATTTCCGTGCGCGATATTTTATGAATATCGCGGTGGCGTTTGTTGTCTGGTTTTTTGTCAAGGATGGGTACCAGTACACCGCAGACTGGATGGCGGCAGGTGTGAGCACGAGAGTGACGCATGTGCAGACCGAAGACAAAAAAAGTAATTTTGAGATTATACAGGAATTTATAAACGGACAGGATATTGTCGCGGTCGACACGCCAAAAGCGGAAACGGTGGCGGAGAAATATTATATGGGATATTTTTCCGTGTTTGTCAATGAAGTGACGAACTCCGGCTCTCTGGGCTTCGGTATTCTGAACGGAATCAACAAGATTCTGTTTCGCGGCAGGATCAGGGAATCCATCGTGATCTTTGTCATGGTGATCGTATCGGCGCTCGGGTGGATCTTTTGGAAAAATCTGTTGCTGATCGGGAGGTGTCGGTATTTCCTGGAGGAAAGGCTTTATCCGTACACAAAGGCCGACAGACTTTTATTTGTATACCGCACAAGACATATCGGCAATACGGCAAAGATCATGTTGATCCGGTCTGTGCGTCAGGCGCTCTGGAATATCACGATCGTGGGGGGCGTGATCAAGTACTATGAATATTTGATGATCCCGTATGTGTTGGCGGAGAATCCTACGATCACGACCAAAGAAGCATTTGCGCTGTCAAAGCAGTTGATGCGGGGAGATAAGAGGAATGCATTTTTGCTGGATGCGTCCATGCTGCCGATCACGCTGCTGGATTATGCAGTGTCTCATCTGATCTCCTTTTTCTTTTTAAATGCATACAGGGAATGTATTTACAGTGAGTTTTATATCGGGCTGCGCCAGGCGAAGCGGGAAACGATGGAGAAGGCGGAACTTCTTTACGATACGTATCTGGTGCAGGGGGCGAAGGCTTCCGTGTATCCGGATGAACATTGCCCTACGCCTTATCTGAAGCACAGAGAATGGCTGAAGACGGATTTTGACAGGGATTACGGTGGAAATACACCGATCCTGCTATTTTTCTTTTTGGCAATCTTCGGCTGGAGTTGGGAAGTGTTCTTTTATCTGATCAATGACGGCTCGTTTATCAACAGGGGGACGATGGCCGGGCCGTGGCTGCCGATCTATGGTCTGGGCGGCTGGCTGGTGATCTATGGGCTGAAGCCGCTGCGGAAGAAGCCTGCGGTGATGTTCTTAGGGTCCTGCGCTGTGTGTGGGCTGCTGGAGTATTTTGCGTCCTGGCTGTTGGAGTTCATCATGCATAAGAGATGGTGGGATTACACGGGCTATTTCATGAATATCAACGGAAGAGTCTGTCTCGAGGGGCTGCTGCTGTTTGGAAGCATCGGAATCAGTGTGACTTACCTGGCGGCGCCGATCCTGGATAATCTGTTTCAAAAGATCCCGACCAGAGTGCGCAAGGTACTGTGTATCGTACTGATCACGCTGTTTGCCATTGATTTTATATGGTCTGTGGGGCATCCGAATGTGGGAAACGGGATTACAGAAGGGTTTTATTAAAACTTTTCTATAAAGTTTATTGAAAAGGCTTACAATGAAGTATTGCTTTTTTTATCATTATATAGTATACTGATTATGGTCATGCGATACATGCGTATGGCACACAACATTGTACAGTGTAGGAGAAAGGAGTTTCATTATGAACAAGACAGAACTTGTAGCTGCAGTAGCAGAGAAAGCTGCTATCACAAAGAAAGATGCAGCAGCAGCAGTAGACGCAGTATTTGAGGCAATTGGCGACGAGTTGCAGAAGAAAGAGAAAGTACAACTGATCGGCTTCGGTACTTTCCAGACCAGCGAGAGAAAGGCTCGTACCGGACGTAATCCTCAGACCGGTGAGGCTGTTAAGATCGCAGCTGCTACAGTTCCTGCATTCAAGGCTGGTAAGGCTCTGAAGGAGAAGGTTAACACCAAGCCCGCTAAGAAGGCAAAGAAGAAATAATGAATTGAAGCTTAGATAGTAAGAGAACCGGATTGTTGGTATGATTCCAGCAATCCGGTTTTTATTTTTACTTGACATATTCCACTTGTGGAATTAATATATTATTCAACAAGTGGAATATTAGAGACGCGGAGGGAGAAGGACATGTTAAAGCACGGAATATTGGGGCTGTTAAATTACGGGAACATGACCGGATATGAGATCATGGGGGTATTCAGGGATTCGCTCAGTCATTTCTGGGCGGCACAGACCAGTCAGATCTACAGAGAATTGCAGAATCTGGAGAAACAGGGATTTGTGTCAGAGGAACATGTGCCGCAGAAGGGGAAGCCGGACAAGAATATCTTTGCCATTACGGAGAGCGGCAGAGAGGAGCTGCTCAGGTGGTTGCGGGAGGACGGCGGAATAGCCGGGGTCAGGAGTCCTTTGCTGATGAAGACCTTTTTCAGGGGGGAGTGTTCGAAGGAGGAGAATATCCGGTTCTTTCAGGAAATCGCAGCGGGGGCGGATGTGTTTCCCAGGGGAAAAGGCGCGGCGGATCAGGCGAAGTTACAGTATGAGAACGTGATCGCCGATCCGAGAAAGGCGTTATTTTGGAAGTTTACCATAGAGTACGGCGTGATGTATGAAAAGATGCTGCGGGAGTGGTGTGCACACTGTATCAAAGAGTTGGAGGAGCAGTTATGAAAATATTGCTGATCAACGGAAGTCCGAAAGGAAAGAGAAGTAATTCCCTGAAGCTGGCGCTGCAGTTTATGGAAGGCGTGCAGGCAGCGAAGGAGGCAGAGGGAAGTGCCGTAGAGATAAGGGAACTGGATGTGGCGGCGATGAAGATCGGGGCATGCAGGGGATGCTTTGCCTGCTGGCAGAGCACACCCGGGGAGTGCTGTATCAAGGACGACATGAGGATGGTACTTGAGGAGCAGATTGCGGCGGATCTGATTGTGTGGAGTTTTCCGCTGTATTATTTTAATGTGCCCGGGATATTGAAAAATCTGATCGACAGGCAGCTTCCCATGAATCTGCCCTTTATGAGCAGCCGGGATGACGGCTACGGCAGTGGGAGTCATGATACACGGTATGATATGTCGGGAAAGCGGCATGTGTTGATCTCCACCTGCGGGTTTTATTCCGCAAAGGGAAATTATGACAGTGTGTTAAAAATGTTTGACCATTTTCTCGGAAAAGGAAATTACAGTACGATCTTCTGCGGGCAGGGAGAGCTGTTCCGCATAAAGGAATTGTCGGCGCGGACGGATGCATATCTGGAGATCGTGCAAAGGGCCGGGAGGGAGTTTGCTGCGGGCAGCATCTCGGAAGGAACAGCAGCAGAACTGCAGCAGCTTTTGTATCCCAAAGAAGTGTTCGAGGAGATGGCGGATGCAAGCTGGGGCGTGAGTAGGGAGTCCGGAGAGAAGGAGGCGAAGGATCTGTCTTTCACCAGACAGATGGCGGCGCTGTATCGGAAAGAGGCATGGGACGGCAAGGATCGGGTGCTGGAGATGCACTACACGGATTTGGACCATTCCTATCAGATTCTGCTGGGTAAGGACGGCAGCAAGGTGTATACGGACGGCAGCCTGAAAACCACCACACGGATCGACACATCGTTTGAGGTGTGGTCCGCAGTGGCCAGAGGCGAGATGGGCGGCGCTGAGGCACTGGGAAAAAAGTTGTACAAAGTAACAGGAGATTTTTCTCTGATGATCAAGTGGGATGATTTTTTCGGAAGCCCACAGGCGGGCGCGGCGAAAAACAGTGCCGGAAAGCAGGGCGGCGAGGAGTGTCTGCCGCCGTCCATGACGACCATGCTGATTCCCTGGATCACATTCTGGATTGCAGTTTCGATCAATGTGGGGATCGGAGCGGTGATCACCCTCGGGGTGCTGGCGCTCATTCCGCTCATCCTGCGGAAACATGAGTTTGTGATCTGGGATCGGTTGTCCATGGCAGCTGTGGCGGTATTGTCTGTATTGGCTTATATGACGGGAAACGGGAATCTGGCAACAAATCTGGGTTATCTGGTGTTCGGGTTGATGTGGCTTTTGTCCTGTCCGGCGAAGGAACCGCTCTGTGCCACTTATGTGAAGCACAATTACGGCGGCGAGATGGCATACAAAAACCCGCTTTTCATGAAGACAAATTATATTCTGGCGGCCTGTTGGGGCGTGCTGTATCTTCTGACCGCGGTGTGGACTTATTTCCTGCGGCAGGCGGGATTCGGCACGGTGCTGATCGTTGTGAATAATCTGGTTCCGGTTGTCATGGGGGTGTTTACCGCATGGTTTCAGACGTGGTATCCGGCGTGGCTTGCAGGAGGTGGAAAATAAGGATTGTATGCAATAAAAAACTTGCATAAACTGATTCCTATGGTACAATGATGGTGACAATTAAATAATGAGAGATTTATCTAAGAAGAGGAGAAGAAGATTATGAAAAGACGAATCAGCGTTTACTTCATGACAGCACTTCTGTTGATGACTGCACTGGGCGGATGCGCAGGCGGTACACAAAAGCCTTCGGAGGATAAGTCCTCTCTGGAATCCACAGTAGCAGAGAGTTCGCAGAGCACAAATACTGCGACGGAACCTGTCTACGGGGGAAAAGTTGTTGTAGGTATACAGCAGGATATGGATAGTCTTGACCCACACAAAGCAACTGCGGCAGGAACTAAGGAAATTCTGTTCAACATTTTCGAGGGACTGGTAAAACCGGACCCCAATGGAAATCTGATCAATGCAGTAGCCAGTGATTACAGCATTTCCGAGGATGGCTTGACTTACACATTCACTTTGCGTGAGGGTGTTAAGTTCCATAACGGAAACAATGTAACAACGGAAGACATCAAATATTCTCTGGAAAGAGCTTCGGGACTTCTGGATGGCACAGCGCTGATTTCCAGCTTGAGCGCCGATAAGGGCGGTATCACAAAGGTAGATATTCTGAATGACAATACGGTTCAGGTATCCGTGAGCAGTGCAAATCTGGAGTTGATCTATAGCTTTACCGCAGCAATTATCCCTGCGGGGAGCGGAGAGGATCCGGAGGCACAGCCGGTGGGTACGGGACCGTTTTCTTTTGTTTCGTACAAACCTCAGGAGAGTGTTGTACTGAAAAAGAATGCGGACTATTGGCAGAAAGGTCTGCCCTATCTGGACGAGGTGGATTTTAAGATCGTCAACAGTGCGGACACAGCACTGCTGGAGCTGCAGGGCGGTTCCATTGACGTTTATCCCTACCTGACAGATTCCCAGGCCACAGAGCTGCAGGGCAAGCTTCAGGTGCTTGCGGCGCCTTCTAATGTGGTGCAGGCTCTGTTTTTGAACAATGCGGATGAGACTCTGCAGGATGTGAGGGTGCGTCAGGCCATCTGCTATGCGCTGGACAGAGATTCCATCAATGACTTTGTATTCGGCGGAAATGCTGCAGTTGTGAGCTGCGCAATGCTTCCCACCATGCAGAGTTATTATGAGGATCTGAATTCTGTTTACGGTACAAGCGGCAATGCGGAGAAAGCCAAGGAGCTGCTTACAGAGGCGGGATACCCCGACGGAATCGATTTTACGATCCAGGTGCCTTCCAACTATGAAGTGCATATGCAGACCGCAGAGGTTGTGGCAGAGCATCTGAATGCGGCAAACATTCACACCACCGTCGTACCGGTAGAGTGGGAGACCTGGCTGAGCGATGTTTACACCGGACGGAAATATCAGGGCACCATCAGCGGCATCACCACGGATATGACCCCCGGATATTTGTTGAACCGTTTCCAGACCGAGTCTTCCAAGAACTTCATCAATTATTCGAATGCAGACTTTGACGCGACTTACGCGAAGGCAGCAGCGAGTCTTGATCTGGCAGAAAAAGCAGGATATTATAAAGAACTGCAGAAGCTGATGGCAGAGGATGCGGGAACGGCATTTCTTTCCGTACCGCCCATCACAGTGGCCATCAAGCCGGAACTGGAGGGATATACCTTCTATCCTGTGTATGTGCAGGATATGAGTGTGGTAAGATATAAATAAAAAAGAATAGGAGAAGCAGCCATGCAATACCGGATGACCAAATTAATTGGCAAGAAACTCATAACTCTCATTATGACATTGTTTCTGGTATCTGTGGCTGCTTTTCTTGCGTTTCAGATTATTCCCGGTGATGTGGTGAATGCCATTCTGGGGACGGAGGCGACGCCGGAGCGGGAGGCCAAACTGCGGGAGGAACTGGGGCTGAACGATCCCCCGGTGGTGCGGTATCTGCACTGGATCGGGGGCGTGTTAAAAGGGGATCTGGGGCGGAGTTACCGTTACTCCAAATCAATGAACGAGATGATGCCGGTGGCGGAGCTGATCGGCGATAAGCTGCCTGTGACGCTCTGGCTGGCGGCTTTGGCTGTTTTGATCATCATTGTGGTGTCGATTCCGCTGGGCGTGCTCTGGGCACAGGGGAAAAGCCGCTTTCTGGACGTACTTTTCAATGTGCTGACACAGACGGTGATGGCGATTCCATCGTTTTTTCTGGGAATTCTGGTGACTTATCTTTTCGGTATGGTGCTGCACTGGTTTCAACCTGGCGGCTATGTGAGCTATCAGACTGACTTTTGGGGATTTCTGGGTTATCTGGTTTTCCCTGCTATTTCTGTGGCAATTCCGAAGATTGCCATGACGGCGCGTTTCCTGCGCAATTCCATGTTGACGGAAAAATCAGCGGACTATGTGCGCACAGCCAAGAGCAAGGGCTGTACGGACAGACAGGTGATGTACGGGCATGTGCTGCGCAATGCGATGATGCCGGTAGTTACGTTTCTGGGCATGATCATTGCCGAGATCGTGGCGGGCAGTATCGTTGTGGAGCAGGTGTTCGGACTTCCCGGGGTGGGAAGATTACTGATCAGTTCCATCTCCAACCGGGATTTCCCGGTGGTGGAGATTCTGATCCTGTATATTACGGCGGTGGTGATCATCGTTTACTTTCTGGTGGATCTGCTGTACCGGGTGATCGATCCGAGGATCCGGGAGATGTAGGAAAATGGGGAAAGGTGCAATGGGCAAGTTTAAGAATCTTTATTTCTGGATCGGACTGTTTATGACGGTGATCGCGCTGGTCTGGGCGGTGCTTGGGTTTTTCTGGACGCCGTACAGCACCACGGCCATGTCGGCGGCGGAGAAGTTTCAGGCGCCGTCCCTGCGGCATCTGTTTGGAACCGATAATTTCGGCAGGGATATTTTTTCCCGCGTGATGAAGGGGGCCGGGACGACGGTTCTGGTCGGAACATTGGTGGTGTTGATCTCCGGCGGGCTGGGAATTCTGATCGGCGCACTGACCGGATATTTCGGCGGAATCCTGGACGAGTTTGTCATGCGGTTCGTGGATGCTGTCAATGGGTTTCCCAGCATTCTGCTGGCGTTAGTAATGATCAGCATATTGGAAAGCGGCAGACACAATCTGATCCTGTCGTTGGGGATTGTGTTTACGCCCAGCTTTATCCGGATCGTGCGCAGTGAATTTATCCGGCTGCGAGACGCGGATTATATCAGCCGGGCAAGGCTGATGGGGGTGGGAAAACTGCGCATCTTGTTCGTACACATCCTGCCGAATATTTTTTCCACATTCTGGGTATCGGTGATGATCGGATTTAACAATGCGATCCTGGCGGAGTCCGGCATGAGTTATTTAGGGATCGGTGTGCTGCCGCCGAATGCCAGTCTGGGGAACATGTTGTCGGATGCACAGGGATATCTGATGCGGGCGCCCTGGTATGCATTGGCGCCGGGACTGACCATTGTGTGGATCGTGTTGGGCTTTTCCCTTTTGAGTGAAGGCATCCGCAGAAATGCAGGGGAGGTGAGCGGGCTATGAGTAAGGCGACAGCCGAGACAATCGTCAGGATAGAAGACCTCTCCGTAAACTTTGATGCGACACAGGCTGTGGAGCATGTGAATCTGGAAGTGGCTGCGGGAGAAATCGTAGGTATCGTGGGAGAATCCGGTTCCGGAAAATCCGTGACGGCGCTGACGCTGATGGGGCTTGTGGCGGACAGTGCGACCATGGGAACCGGTCGGATCCTGTTTGGTGATACGGTGCTGCAGGAGGCGGGGAAGCCGCGGGATAAGGCTTTGTACAGACGGTTTCAGGGCGAGCAGATGACCATGGTGTTTCAGGAGCCGATGACTTCCCTGAATCCTACGAAAAAAGTGGGTGTGCAGGTGGAGGAGATGCTCCTGCTGCACACAGAACTGTCGAAAGAAGAACGGCATCAAAGGGTATGTGACAGTTTCTTGAGCGTGGGCTTAAAGGAGCCGGAGAAGGTTTTTGCTTCCTATCCGCACCAGCTTTCCGGCGGAATGCGGCAGCGGGCGATGATCGCCATGGCGACGATTCTGCATCCTAAGCTGATCGTGGCGGACGAGCCCACCACAGCATTGGATGTGACGATACAAAACCAGATCATAGAGTTGCTGCGTGAGATCAATCAAAAAGAGAAAAATGCCATGATCTTTATCACCCATGATCTGAATCTGGCGAGGCGGTTATGCCATAGGATTGCTGTGATGAAAGACGGGCAGGTGGTGGAGTGCGGTGCGACGGAAGATGTGTTTGCAGATCCGAAAGCAGATTATACAAAGCGGCTGATCGAGGCCGTGCCGTCGCGGATGAAACCTAAGGTGCAGGTGACGGTGCCGGAGGGCGTGGAAACTGGAAGTGCGGCAGCAGGCGATACAGAGCATCGTGCAGAGCGGCAGAAGCCGGTTGCCGTGGTGGAACATTTGAATGTCTATTACCGTGACGGCGGAGGCTTCTTTTCCCGCAAAGGGAAGCAGAAGGTTGTCAAGGATGCCGATTTTACCATCTATCGCGGAGAGGTATTGGGATTGGTGGGCGAGAGCGGCTGCGGAAAAAGCACGCTTTCCAAGGCAATCCTGGGAATGAATAAAGAGATCGAGGGAGAGATCAAACACTTTTCCACGAGGCCGCAGATGATCTTCCAGGATCCTTACAGCAGCTTAAATCCCTGCAAGACAGTGGAGTGGCTGCTCACAGAACCGCTCAGGGCAGCGGGGGAACTGGATGCGGCCTATAAGATGTCGGCGGCGGACAGAAAAGCGCAGGCATACGATATGCTGCGCAAGATCGGAATGGACGAAAAATATTTGGATCGCAAGCCGTCTCAATTATCCGGGGGACAGCGTCAGCGCATCAGCATCGGACAGGCGCTGATCACAAGACCGGGGCTGGTGATTGCGGATGAGCCGGTTTCTGCCCTGGATGTGACCTTGCAGGCGCAGATCATGGAGCTGATGCGAAAACTGCAGGACGAGATGCACATGGCGTATTTATTCATTTCCCATGATATTAATGTGGTGTATCAGATGAGCGACCGGATCATGGTCATGAAGGACGGACAGATTGTGGAGCAGGGGAAGACGGAGGAAATCTTTCGGTCGCCCAAGGATCCTTATACGCAGATGCTTTTGCGGGAGAGCTGAAGAACCAAATTTTTTACAACAGCCCCCACCTTTTCATGAATGAAGGGGTGGGGGCTGTTGTGCTGAAGTTACAAAAAAACTTTATGGAAACTATTGACAAAAGAGACTACAATGAGTAGACTTGGCAATATAAACTACAAGCAGTAGTCTGAAAGGAGAGCGTTTATGTCTGACATTCAATTAGGTGTGATAGAAAGCCGATTTGCGGATATGATTTGGGCGCATGAGCCTGTATCCTCCACGGAGCTTGTCAAGTTGGCAGAGAAGGAATTTGGCTGGAAGCGGACAACCACACACACGGTCATCAAACGGCTTTGTGAAAAAGGGCTGTTTGTAAACAATAAAGGGAGCGTCACTTCTATCCTGTCGAGAGAACAATTTTATTCCAGACAGTCACAGAAGTTTGTGGAGGATTCCTTTGATGGGTCGCTTCCGGCCTTCATTGCTGCGTTTACAAAAGGAGGCAGTCTCTCGCCGGAGGAAGCTGCCGCCATCCGAAAAATGATTGATGAAGCGGAGGATAAGTAATGGCACAGACACTTTTTTGGTCGGTAGGCAAACTGTTTTTGCGTGCTGTCAACATAAGCATTACCACAAGCTGGATGATTCTTGCAGTACTTTTTATCCGGTTTGTTTTGAAAAAAGGACCAAAGTGGATATCTGTATTGCTGTGGGGCACGGTAGCGCTGCGGCTCATAATGCCCTTTTCGATCGAATCTGTATTTAGTCTCGTTCCAAGTACGCAGACGTTCCCGGTGAGCTCCATATATAGCAGTGACCCATTGATTGCAAATAATACCTATTACTTTCAGATTAACAGCGGTATTTCTGTAATCGACCAAAACAGCTATGTTCTTCAGGATATCAGCACTGGTGCGACGATTAGAAGCAATCTGAGTATTCTGGGGGGCATCTGGTTGATCGGTTCTGCATTCTTGCTGATATATGCTTTTATCAGTTATCTCAAAATCCGCAGAAAGCTCGGAGAGGCCATTCCTTATCAGGATAACATATGGCTTTGCGATCAGGTGGAATCACCCTTTATTTTCGGTATTTTCCGCCCACGGATTTATCTCCCATCAAGCCTTGATGAGACAGAGAGAGAATATGTTCTCGCGCATGAACGCGCGCATCTGAAACGGAAAGATCAGCTCTGGAAACCTTTTGGTTTTCTGCTCCTTGCGTTATACTGGTTTCATCCGCTCATGTGGATTGCCTATATCCTGCTATGCCGGGATATCGAGATGGCTTGTGATGAGAAAGTAATCGCCGATATGGAAATGTCAGAAAAGAAAGCCTACGCAAATGCACTTGTTTCCTGCAGTTTGCAGCGACGGTTGGCACTTGCATGCCCACTGGCCTTTGGCGAGATTGGTGTCAAGGAGCGCGTGAAAGGCGTGTTAAATTATAGGAAGCCTGCATTATGGGTTATTTTCGCTGCCGGAGTTGTCTGTGTAGTAGTGGCAGTATGCTTTCTGACAAGTCCAAAGTATGAGGAACAGGATTTGTCATTCCTTAACTATAAGAGCGCAGTATCTCTGATAGCGCAAAACGGCGTGGATTATGTTATCAATTGTCCTGCTGTGGTAAGTGTAATACAGGTTGGAGGTGCTGATGACAGAGAAGTGGCGCAGTATTTGGAAGCATGCGATTGGAGACAAAAAAGATTTCCGCCCCAGAGCCTTTCTTCTCCCGGTTCCGTAACTTTTGTAATTGAAGAGCACTATCGCATTACGGTATATCAGAAGCCGCGCATCGCATGTGTCCACTTTGAAGGCCAGAACCGATATTACAACATCGGTTCCGAAGATTATAAATCAGCACTTGTTCTGTTCCATGCAATGAATCCGAGTGATTTCCATGGCTAGGAGATATATGGGGATGCGCATGTAATGGCGGAGGCATTGGATGTTATAAAGAGAGGCGGTGATAACAGGCAATAGGAAACTTAACCAGTATATAGGAAAACACACATGATATCCAAAAACGAGATATAATCAGAATCATGTGTGTTTTTTATATAATTGTTTATTCTGATCAGAGCAGTGCCTAAATCGCCTCAATCTTGGAAACTCTGGTGTCACCGGTGGAGGCAATCACACGGCGGATATCTTTCAGCGCCGCCACAAACTTGGGATACACGGCATAGGCCAGCTGGAAGTGGCGGAATGCCTCGGCGCGGTCGCCTTCATGCTTGGCATTCCAGGAATCCACAGCATGCTCATGAAGTTCATTGTGGTACTTAACCGCCTGCTTGAAGGCGGAAGAATTCGTAATGCGGGGGTCGGTCTGGGCAGCCACCCATTTACCGAATTTACAACCCTTGGGATTGTTCACCTGTTCAATCTTCAGCTTCTCAAAGTCAGCCAGATTGTTGTAAATACGCCAGGTGAAGATCAAATGGTCAATCTCGTATACGGTGATCCAGTCCTGAGGATACAGGATCGCACGTCGTCTTGCCACGTCGGAACGCAGATTGTCGATCAGACGGGAGATCTTGTACATATGAGCACCTGTGCTGACACAACCGTTGGACAGATCTTCGTAGCTGGATGCCATGGATTTAATGGAATCCAGGAAGGAATCGGTCAGGGAAGACTGGGTATCAATCTCATTATAAATATGATCCACCTCGGAGCTCACAAGCTTCATATTGCCGTCCATGCTCTGAATCTTCTCCAGAGATTCATGGATACTCTCATTTCCGGAGGTAAGCTGGGAAACCGTACGGCTGACAGACTCCTCCAGGCTGTTGATACCGGAGAGCAGGTCGTCCACATAGACCATGGCATCTTCTGCGGATTTCATGGAGCTGGCGGAAAGTTCTTTGACCTGGTTGGCAACCACTGCAAAGCCTTTTCCGACTTCACCGGCTCTGGCAGCCTCAATGGAAGCATTCAAAGCGAGCAGATTACTCTTGCTTGCAATCTTTTTCACCATATCAATGATCTCGTTGATCTTAGCGGCTTTCGCCTGAAAATCAGCAACCTGCTGCGTGATCTGCAGCACATGTTCCACAGAGTCGTCCACGATATTAATACTGGTATTCATGGCTTCCACACAGGCGTCCGCATCTTCTTTGACGGTATGTGTTTTCTCCTGGATCGTATATACGGCCTGTTTAATATTCTGGATGGAGGTGCCAAGTTCCTGGCTGGAGTTGTTCAGGCTGTTGATCGCAGCCGTCTGGGTGTTCACCTCTTCAATCATATCCTTTACGCAGCTGCTGTCTCCGATCAATGTCATGGAGTCATTCAACCGCATAACAAAATTGTTATTTAACTGGATAAAGGTGGAGAGCACTTCATTATATTTTTTTGCCACCGCTTTATCCTGAAATTGTTCCAAATCAAGAAGTGCAAAGTTACCTGCGATTGCCTGATCCATCAATTCGATCAGCAGATCATTGTCTGATTTTGTAGCAACAACTTCTTTCTTTTTGCCAAACATTGCGTCACCCCCGTACTTCTTTCTGAAAATTCAATTATATCATAGCACAAAAAAGTACTTTTGGCTACATTTATTTTATTGGTATACTTGTCCACCGAGTCACATATAGTTATCAAGAAAAGGAGTGGATGAGCAAATGGTGGAGAGCAGACAAAATTTATTGCAGGGCCTGACAGGGCAGGAGGCGGAGGAGCTTCTTGTCCGGGATGGCAGAAATGAACTGGCATCGGCAAAAGAAAAAAACGGAATTCGGGTGTTTTTTTCGCAATTGAACGATCCCTTGATCTATGTACTGCTGGCGGCCGGCGGGGTGTCCTGCTGGCTGGGGGAGTATGCGGATGCTGCCATTATATGTGTGGTTGTCCTGATGAATGCCATTGTGGGGACGGTTCAGGAGGGAAAGGCAAAAAAGGCATTAGATGCGCTGAAACAGCTTGCCGCTCCTCATGCGGTGGTCATTCGGGACGGCGCGAGAAGAGTGGTTCCGGCAGCAGAACTCGTGAAAGGGGATCTGGTATGTCTGGAGGCAGGGGGCCAGGTGCCGGCGGATCTGAAACTGGTAAAGACCGTGCAGCTGAAGATAGAGGAGTCTGCCCTTACCGGGGAATCCATGGCCGTGGAAAAGGATGCGGATTTTACGGCTGAGGGTGAAGGGGAGATTCCGCTGGGGGACAGGAAAAATATGGCGTTTATGACCACCACTGTCACGGGGGGCAATGGGATCGGGATTGTCGCAGCGACCGGAATGGAGACACAGATCGGCCGGATCGCAGCCATGATCTCTGACGTGGAGGAAGAGGACACGCCGTTACAAAAAAGGCTGGGATATCTGGGAAAGGTGCTGAGTATTTTTTCCCTGATCTTATGCGGGCTGCTCTTTGTACTGGCGATGTATCAGCACAGGGACGTGATGGACATGTTTTTAGTGGCTATTTCGCTGGCAGTGGCAGCGGTGCCGGAAGGTCTTCCTGCGGTGGTGACGATCTGCCTGGCGTTGTCCGTGACACGGATGGTGCGGGAAAATACAATCATCCGCAGACTGCCCGCGGTGGAGACACTGGGATCGGTGACAGTGGTCTGCTCCGATAAGACGGGGACGTTGACGCAAAATAAGATGACAGTGGAGAAATGTCTCGGCTTTGACAGAACCGGAAACGGTGACACGGCACTGGCGGAGGAGTATCTGACAGAGGATCTTCTGCGGGGGATGGTGCTCTGTAATGACGCTGAACTGCAGGGAAGGCTGGGGGATCCCACCGAGCTTGCCTTGCTGGATCAGGGGGAGAAATACGGATTCGGGAAAAAGGAACAGGAAGAGTTTCTGCCCCGGGTGCAGGAGATCCCATTTGATTCTGAACGCAAAATGATGACCACATTTCACAGGGGAATGCAGGGAAAGACATTCAGTTTCACCAAAGGTGCGCCGGATGTGGTATTGGAGCATTGTGCCTATATCCGCACCAGATCCGGGGAGGAACGGATCACAGATCTGCATCGGAAAGCGATTGAGGATGCAATTCGGGATATGTCTTCGGAAGCGTTGCGCACAATGGCAGTGGCTATGTATAAAGGGACGGAGGAGCCGGTGGAGGAGGAACTTACCTTTCTGGGGCTTGTAGGAATGCGGGATCCGGTGCGGCCGGAGGCAGTCTCCTCGGTAAAAAAATTCAAAGAGGCCGGTGTAAAAACCGTGATGATCACGGGGGATCATGTGCAGACGGCGTTTGCCATTGCAAAAGAGCTGGGGATCGCGGAGACAATTTCCCAGTGCATGACGGGGGAGGAGCTGCAACGGCTCACAGGCGACAGGGATGCGGATGATCTGGCGCAGGAGATCAGCGCCAGAAATGTCACTGTGTTTGCAAGGGTATCGCCGGCCCAGAAGATGCAGATCGTCCGTTGTTTTCAGGCACTGGGTGAAGTTGTGGCGATGACGGGCGACGGGGTGAACGATGCGCCTTCGCTGAAAAATGCTGACATCGGGATTGCCATGGGGAAGAACGGGACGGACGTGGCGAGACAGGCATCGGATATGATCCTGGTGGATGACAATTTTGCCACGATTGAAACGGCTATGGAAGAGGGGCGGAATGTTTATGAAAATATCCGGAAATCCGTGATCTTTTTGCTTTCTTCCAATTTCGGCGAGATCCTGACCATGTTTGCAGCGGTGCTTATGGGAATGGCTTCTCCGCTAAAGTCCAGTCATATTCTGTGGATCAATCTGATCACGGATTCGCTGCCCGCACTGGCGCTGGGGGTGGACGGAAACGACAGGGAGTCCTTGATGAAAAACAGTCCCAGAAAAGCGACAGAGAGTCTGTTTGCGAGGGGCGGACTTCTGTGTACCGCTTTCTACGGCATACTGATCGGTGGAATCAGCCTGGCTGCATTTCTGATTCTTCCGTGTGCAGCGCTGGCATCAGAGGGAGGGCAGCTTACGGTTGCCGGTATTCGGAGAATGCTGGAGCAACCGGGTATCTTGACAAGGGCACAAACCTATGCATTTACCGTGCTCGGCATGTCGCAGCTGTTTCACGCTGTCGGGATGCGGGACACCACACGCTCTGTCCTTCGAATGAAGCATGGAGAGAACAAGCTGATGCTGGCTGCGATCGGGGCAGGATTGCTGTTGCAGTTTGCCGTAACCAAGGTTCCGTTTTTGGTTGGGGCATTCGCAACCGCATGGCTCTCGGCGGGGGAGTGGCTTATGTTACTGGGACTTGCAAGCTTCCCCATGATTGCCCATGAAGGCTTGGTGCTGCTGGATCTGTTGCAGGATAGGCTCAGTAAAAGAAAGAGTGATTTCGGAACGGCTCAAATGTCCGGGGCTCGGGAGAGGGACGGCCGGATGGATTCCTATCTCCCATAAGGTTATGAAAAGTCTCCGGCCAACTGTCTGGCGGCTGCGAAACGAATTCTCGCGGCGGGATGCTGGAAGGCGTACCTTGAGCGCTGTGAGAAGGATCAAAAAGTGTTTTCGGCGTGTTTTTCATATGGGAAATCCTTTCTGCGATGGATTTATTGCTTTATTTTCAAAATCTAAATTTATTCTGCCCAATCTGCGGCACGGTATACAAAGCATAATCTTTCCGCATTTGCACATACTAGCTGTTAATAGCAATCAATGATCAATAATGATCAATAAAGAAAAGGAGCTGTCATATGAGTGAATGTTTGGGAAGAGCCAGTATCCGGTTTGAACAGCCGGTCTATATTATAGAAAGTGCCAGCGTGGTCGGCAAAAAGGAAGGAGAAGGCCCGCTGGGACTTCTGTTTGATCTGGCGGGAGAAGATGATATGTTTGGGTGTGAGACCTGGGAGGAGGCGGAAAGCAGCCTCCAGAAGCAGGCAGTGGGACTGGTATTGGAGAAAGCCGGCGTAAGTGCAGAGAAGATAAATCTGATGTTTGCCGGGGATCTGCTGGGGCAGTCCATTGCTACATCCTTTGGGCTTGCAAGCTATGGAATACCGCTGATGGGTGTCTACGGGGCGTGCTCCACCTGCGGAGAATCGCTTGCGCTGGGAGCAATGACAATTGCAGGAAATTATGCAAAAAATGTCATATGTGTGACGTCCAGTCATTTTGCCAGTGCAGAGAAGGAGTTTCGGTTTCCGCTGGATTACGGCAATCAGAGACCGTTATCCGCCACCTGGACCGTCACCGGAAGCGGTGCATTCTTATTGAGCGGGAATTTGAATAACGGTTGTTATTTAAGCTATTCGACACATATGTCAGAAAATGAAAAATCAAAAATGTCGAAAAAGCCACGCGCTAAAATTTCGGGAATAACTGTTGGAAAGATCACAGATTATGGGATGAAAGACTCAATGAATATGGGGGCATGTATGGCACCTGCGTCAGCTTCAACTTTGGAGAGACACTTTATTGACTTTAAAAGTCAACCAAATGATTACGATAAGATCATCACAGGGGATCTGGGCAGTGTCGGACAGAAGATATTGATCGACCTGCTGAAAGAAAAAGGGTATGATATATCCGATCAGCATATGGACTGCGGAATTGAAATTTTTGATGCAAATTCACAGGATACCCATTCCGGCGGCAGCGGCTGCGGATGCAGTGCGGTGACTTTATCTGCCTATATTTTGAAGCAGTTGGAAGAGCAGAACTGGAAGAAGGTCCTTTTCATGCCGACAGGGGCACTTTTGTCCAAAACCAGTTTTAATGAAGGAAAGAGTGTGCCGGGGATTGCGCATGCGCTGGTTTTAGAGAGCTGTCAGGCGGGGGCTTGAAATCAAAACCGAATACTGCTACAATAAGTCATGTGACAAAAAGGCCGCTGTTCAGATGGAAGCTCACAGCGAAGCAGGAGGCAGTATGCGGAAAATGGAATTTAAAATGGAACGCCCCGGTCTTTTGGAGGTGGGGCAGGAAATTACGGTTACGGAAGGACTGCTTCCCAGCAATTACTATTATACGATCGATCCTTCCCTTGCCATGTCAGCGAACATTCCCTTTAATAAGCGTCTGGTAAGCAAACAGGGCAGGGTGGCGGATATCATTGAAAATGCGAGAGGATTCTATGTGACGGCAGAATTTGACGAGCCTGAAGTCGAATAAGATTCAATTTCAGAAAGAATACTTTTAGGAGGACACGCATTATGTTGAAAAAAGTGGCGACAGATAAGGCTCCGGCAGCAATCGGACCGTATTCTCAGGGAATCATTACAGGAAATCTTTTGTTTGCATCCGGACAGATTGCAATCAATCCTGCAAACGGCGCGATTGAAGCGGAAGGGATCGTGGCGCAGACAGAGCAGGTGATGAAGAACATCGGGGCAATTCTTGAGGCGGCAGGAACCGATTACAGCCGGGTGGTGAAGACAACCTGTTTTCTTGCTGATATGAACGATTTTGGGACATTCAATGAGATTTACGGCAAATATTTTACGGAGAAGCCGGCGAGAAGCTGTGTGGCAGTCAAGACCCTTCCCAAGAATGTGCTTTGTGAGGTTGAGGTAATCGCGGAAGTATAATTTGGGGCATTTCGGTCCATACTCTCTGGTAAGAAGTTTTGATAAGAAGTTTTCAGAAAAGGGAGTAGAAAAATGGATTATGTAAATGCTTTCTGGGTTGGCGGGCTGATCTGCCTGCTGGTACAGATTCTGATGGAAAAGACGAAGCTTATGCCGGGGCGCATCATGGTGCTGCTGGTGGTGACAGGGGCGGTGATCAGTGCGTTCGGATTGTATGCACCCTTTCAGGAATATGCCGGAGCCGGGGCCAGTGTGCCGCTTCTCGGGTTTGGAAATGTGTTGATGAAAGGCGTGAAAGAGGCTGTCAATGAGCAGGGACTCCTGGGCGTATTTACGGGAGGACTGAAAGCCGGAGCGGCGGGGACCAGTGCGGCATTGATCTTCGGCTATCTGGCAAGCTTCTTTTTTAAACCGAAAATGAGACAGTGATCATGATCACAAATAAGGTCGGGTATGAGAAAACTCAGAGTTTTTCATACCCGATTCCCTTTTCTTCTAAATAGCGGCAGAGGTACTGATCCCAACGCAGATCAATCTCCTTGCTCATAACGAAGGTGGTATAGGAGGTGCCGGTTGTCAGGAGAACTTTGTTGCCGTCATACCGGATGTTCAGGACCAGGGCCTTCATTCGGCCGGCATCCTCGGCATTTTGTGTCAGTTCGGCGGCTTTTTCCGGCTTTAATTGCAATACAAATTTAAAAAACAGCGGCGTATATTTTCCCTTGATCAGATCAAAACACAGCCCCTTCAGTTCGCTCCATGGGCGAAAAGCATAGGGGAGCTGATCCGGCGTGCGCTCCTCGGGCGGAAAGAAATCTGAATTCATATGCCCGTCAATGGTATAAGTATTACTTGTACTGATGGTGCATTCCTCCAACAGAAAATCGTCGAAGGTTTCTGCGGAGAGCAGATGCTTCATGAAATTTTTCACAGATATTATTTCCAGTGCGATCATAGAAACCTCCGGTCAATTGACATTTCGCTTTTAAGTATACACGAAAAGAGAAAAAAAGAAAATAACTACTTTACGCACGGGATAATGTGTGCTAGTATAAGTAGTATCCAAAACTACATCAAGGGGTTTGATAGACATGAGCTATAAGATCATTATGGACAGTTGCGGGGAACTGCCGGAACAATATAAAGAGGATGAGAGGTTTGAGATCGTACCGCTTACGCTGGAGGTAGGGGACGATGTGATCGTCGATGACGAGACCTTTGATCAGGCGGATTTTCTGGCCAAGGTTGCAGCATGTCCGCTCTGTCCCAGATCGGCGTGTCCTTCTCCCGAACGCTATATGCAGTCTTATCAGGCGAAGGTGGATCATATTTACGTGATCACTTTGTCCTCCCATCTGAGCGGCAGTCATAACAGTGCCTGTCTTGCCAAAAATCTTTACTGCGAGAAGTATGGGGAAAAGGAGATTCATGTGGTGGATTCCGAGTCCGCCAGCGGCGGGGAAACACAGATGATGTTGAAGCTGATTGAACTGGAAGAACAGGGACTTCCTTTTGCGGAGATCGTGGAACAGATTGAACGGTTTCGGAGTACAGTTCATACGTACTTTGTTCTGGACAGCCTGGAAGCATTGCGCAAAAACGGACGCTTGTCCCGTGTGAAAGCGCTGGTGGCTACAACTCTGAATATCAAACCTATCATGGCAGGGGACCGCGGCACGATCGTGCAGCGCGGTCAGACGATGGGGATCAAGAAAGCGCTCGGAAAGATGGCGGATCTGACGATACAGGAGATGCCGGATCCGGCGGACAGAAGACTGATCATCACGCACTGCAATGCACCGGAGAGAGCCGAACTTGTACGGGATATCGTTCTGGCAAAAATTCCCGTGAAAGAGTGCATCATTATGGATACCAGGGGTGTGAGCAGTCTTTACGCCAGCGACGGCGGCGTGATCGTCACCATCTGATCCGGATTTATCTGTCTGAACTTGTAATCTCGATCATGCGTCCTATGTAGATCAGATCCAGAATATCTGACTCGGAGAGTCTTCTTGAATTTTCACGCTCATTGGTAAACACCACATAGCCGGTTTTGCGTCCCTCCGTCATGTGATAGACCACCATAAAGCGTCTTCCGTTCTGTTCCATATATTCCATGATCTCTTTGTGCTTTTCCTTATTCAGGTTAAACAGATTGAGGATTGCAATTCCGTTTTCGTCAAACAATTGCTGGAACTCCGGCGTTTCCAGTATGGTCATGCTGCCTTGGCGGTCTTCCACTTCGAAGTTATCGCCTTCCAGATCCACCCGGCCGATGCCGTAGCGGCATTTATTCAGCCCATTGTAAAAGATAAAGGCTTCATCCAGATCGTAAGCGATCAGAACATCTTCCAACGCTACCCGGATCGGAATATCCGTCATGTGCAGAAAATGGGACATCAGCCGTAACATCAGCTTCAGTTTTACACTCTCTGACACCGACTGATGCTTGGGAGCGGCGACTTTGGCATCCTCATTGAGGTTGCCATGGATCTCCGGGGTGTAAATGATATAGCGGTTTCGCCCCTTTTGCTTGGCGAGATAAAGCATTTTATCCGTCAGCTTGAACAGAGCGTCGTAATCATCCGCAAAATCAGGATAAAAAGCAGTACCGATGGAAACAGTGATATTCATGCCCTCCGGCATAACTTTATATTTCTCCTCCACAGTCTCACGGACGGAAGAAAGCACCTCTCTGACCTTGGGCTTCGTGTCCACACGCTCCAAAACCAGCATAAACTCATCGCCGCCGATACGCCCCACAAGGCCGTTTGTTCCCACGCAATCCCGAATGATATGTGCCACATCGGTGATGACTTCGTCGCCCTTCATATGCCCGAAAGCATCATTCACATTTTTAAAGTGATCGATATCCATCAGGCAGAAATAAAAACTCTTCTTGGGGTTCACCTGGGTGAGGCTGATGGCATAATCCGTGATGGTCTGCTTATTCAAAAGGCCGGTCATGGGATCAATGCGCGAAGTGGTGTCATCCTCCTTTAACGTCTGGATGTCACTTAACTCCATACTGATCATGTCTTCCTGTTCTTCATCTTTCTTTACATTTGCCGCGATCCAGTTCAGTTTACCGTTGGAGGTGCGGATGCGAAAACAGGTCAGGCCCAAAGCGCCGGGATCTATGGCGAACACGGCGTTTTTCAATTGGATCATGTCCTGCGGAGGGACAACCTGATCCAGATTGCTGAGCTTGGTTTTGCCGATATAATTTAAAAATAACTCTCCGGCACTGATGACAGACATATTTTTATCTACAATAAGCGAATATTTCTGAAATTGTTCCATAGCAGTTCCCCACTAAAAATAAACAATATTAACAGTATGATCATATCATAAATTGTGAAAAAATTCTACTGTTTTTATGAAAATGACAGAAAAAACGCCGAAGGTATCTTCTCATTTGCCACATGATGAGGTAAAATAAACTGGAAAAGAGAGAACGGAGGACGCGGATGTGATCAAAGAGGTGAAGAGTTGTATCTATTATTCCGCCGTAGACGGTACGGAGTGGAAGATAACAGAGGAAAAAGAGAATGCGGTGCTTTCTCTCGATGGTGAGAAAAAAACAGTGGCGCTGGATGCACTTCGGAGTCTGGATATTTTTATGGAACCGTATGAAGCGGAAGCATGGGCGGAACTTCCCGGAAAAGAAACGGCAGATGCTGCCTGTGAGGCGGATGCGGTAACTGTTGCATACGGGGAGGAGACCTATCGTGTCTCAAGTGACAGGGAGCTGCCGGAGAAAGAGAAGACGCTGTTTGCCGATCTGAAGCGATATCTCGCGGCTTATTGGGAAGGAACGGCACAGACAGGGGCTGTGTCGGTGCATTCCTTTGACGGCGGCGGACCGACCTGGCAGCTGCATATGGAGTGCAAGGGAGTCTTTACCTGGTTCAGCAGGAGACATTATTATCGGGCGGATCATGAGCAGTTGTGCGGTGCAGGATATGACGTTGCCTATGAGCTATGTCCGCTGAGACCGGGAAAAGGAACGGCGCTGCTTACGGGGGATTCGCCCATCTGTCCGGAGCCGATGCGGCGGATCTGCGTGGAAGTAGATGAGCAGCTAAAGCTGAGTTATCACATGGAAGAGGTCAAGGATCTGGACGGAAACTGGGAAGTGCAGGGCGTGATCGGCACCCGCATCGAGATCGAAGATCCGTGTATCACGGTGCTCTGGAGGAACGAGCCCGTTTTGCAGACTTATTTTCGCAAAGAATTCCGAAACGGCGGCATCCGGCTCGCATTGGAGGATCGGGGCATGCGCTATCAGAGGGCGGATTCGGATTACGCTGAGTTGACGGAGCTGTTTTATCATGACGGAAAACTGGAGATGACAAAAGTCTTTCCGATTACCGGCGAGAGCACGGAAACCCTGGAGCAGACGGAGAATTCCCGTTATGGAAATTACGATATTGTGGATGAAATCCTGGCGGAACTGGAGGGCACCTGGGAGGATGAGAACGGATATCTCAGACTGATCTTTGACGGGGATACGCTGGATATCAACGACTGTGTGACGGAGGTGCATGTGCTGTGTTCCAAAGAGGATTCTGCTCCAAAGAATCATTACAGGATTGTGGATCAGGACCCTGCGGTCTATGAATTGCAGGCATTCAGCAGTCTGGAGTATGTGGACGGTGAGCTGGTGGGGCGTGACAGGATCCTCGATGCGCCGTCGGCTGTAATCAGGTTTCACAAAAAGGCTTGACGACCACTTGACAAACTCGGGATCATCCCCTATTATAAACTATATTGTTGAAAAACAAAGGCGATGACCAGGAGGAGTACGCATGACCCCTTGCCAGAGAGAGCGGTTGCCGCAGGGCGGAGCTGAGAGACTGCTTGAAGGGACAGGATGCGGAAGGTAGCTTGCGAGCCGGAATGCCCAACGGAGAATGTGACGTATGTCTGGAGGATGCAGACAGCGGACGAAACGCCAAGTAAGTGTTCCCGATCTGTCCCCGTTACAGGACAACATTTGAGGCAGGCAAAGTGCCTGTGAACAAAGGTGGTACCGCGTTACTGACGCCCTTTGCGGATCTGTGTCCGCAGAGGGCTGTTTTATTTTGAGAGGATTCAGGAAGGAGAACCCAATGAGCAAAGAACTTGCAAAGACCTATGATCCCAAAGGGATTGAGGACAGACTTTACGAGAAATGGATGAACAACAAATATTTTCATGCCAAGGTGGATCACTCGAAGACCCCTTTCACCATCGTGATCCCGCCCCCAAATATTACGGGACAGCTGCATATGGGACATGCGCTGGACAATACCATGCAGGATATCCTGATCCGCTTTAAGCGTATGCAGGGTTATAACGCATTGTGGCAGCCCGGCACGGATCACGCTTCCATCGCAACGGAAGTCAAGATCATTGAGAAACTGAAGGAAGAGGGCATCGACAAGCATGACCTGGGCCGTGAGAAATTTTTGGAGCGCGCCTGGGACTGGAAGAAAGAGTACGGCGGACGCATTATCTCACAGCTGAAAAAGCTGGGATCTTCCTGTGACTGGGACAGAGAGCGTTTCACTATGGACGAGGGCTGCAACAAGGCAGTTACCGAAGTGTTCGTAAAGATGCATGAGAAGGGATACATCTACAAAGGCTCCCGCATCATCAACTGGTGTCCGGTATGTAACACATCCATTTCCGATGCGGAGGTGGAGTATCAGGAGCAGGCGGGACATTTCTGGCATATCAAATATCCTCTGATGAATGAGGACGGCACCGTCAGCGATACGGAGTTTCTGACCTTTGCCACCACCCGTCCGGAGACCATGCTGGGCGATACCGCCGTGGCGATCCATCCCGAGGATGAGCGCTATCAGCATCTGATCGGCAGAAAGGTGATGCTGCCCATTGTGAATCGCGTGATCCCAATCGTTACGGACACTTATGTGGACAGAGAGTTCGGTACCGGCGTGGTAAAGATTACCCCGGCTCATGACCCCAACGACTTTGAGGTCGGAAAGCGCCACAATCTGCCTATCATCAACGTGATGAACGACGATGCCACCATCAATGAGAACGGCGGCAAGTATGCAGGCATGGATCGCTATGAGGCGAGAAAAGCCATTGTGGAGGAGCTGGAAAAAGAAGGGCTTTTAGTAAAGATTGAAGATTATAGTCACAATGTAGGTACTCATGATCGCTGCAAAACCACGATTGAGCCTTTGGTAAAAGAGCAGTGGTTCGTGAAGATGGACGAACTCATCAAGCCCGCAGTGGAGGCAGTGAAATCCGGCGACATCAAACTGATCCCGGAGCGCATGGAGAAGACTTATTACAACTGGACAGACAACATCCGCGACTGGTGTATCAGCCGTCAGCTCTGGTGGGGACACAGGATTCCCGCATATTACTGTGACGATTGCAAGGAAGTGGTTGTGGCAAAGGAGATGCCGGGGGTTTGCCCTAAGTGTGGCTGCAAACATTTCACGCAGGATCCGGATACGCTGGATACCTGGTTTTCCTCGGCGCTGTGGCCTTTTGAAACCCTGGGTTGGCCCGAGCAGACAGAGGATCTGAAGTATTTCTATCCCACGGATGTGCTGGTGACGGGCTATGACATTATCTTCTTCTGGGTGATCCGTATGATCTTCTCCGGATTTGAGCAGATGGGGGAGAAGCCGTTTAAGACCGTATTGTTCCATGGTCTGATGCGCGACAGTCAGGGACGTAAGATGTCCAAGTCTCTGGGCAACGGCATCGATCC
This sequence comes from Lachnospiraceae bacterium, assembly GCA_017476665.1. GTDB lineage: Bacteria > Bacillota > Clostridia > Lachnospirales > Lachnospiraceae > Acetatifactor. The sequence continues at coordinate 30,273 of JAFUZJ010000006.1, forward strand.
GCTGGAGATCATCGACCAGTACGGCGCGGACGCACTGCGTCTGACGCTGATCACCGGCAATGCGCCCGGTAACGATATGCGTTTCTATTACGAGAGAGTGGAGAATTCCAGAAACTTTGCCAACAAGGTCTGGAATGCATCCCGCTTTATCCTGATGAACATGGACGGCAAGGAAGTGACGAAACCTGTGGACAGCGATCTGCAGCCTGTAGACAAGTGGATCCTATCCAAGCTGAATACGTTGGTAAAAGATGTCACTGACAATATGGAACACTTTGAGCTGGGTATCGCGGTACAGAAGGTGTACGACTTCATCTGGGATGAATTCTGCGACTGGTACATTGAGATGGTGAAGCCCAGACTTTACAATACCGATGACGCAGCCAGCCAGAACGCGGCTTTGTGGACGTTGAAGAATGTGCTGATCGACGCGTTGAAGCTGCTGCATCCGTATATGCCTTTCATCACGGAGGAGATCTTCTGCACACTGCAGAACGAGGAGGAGACCATCATGCTCAGCGCATGGCCCACCTACGACGAGGCGTGGAACTTCGCGAAGGAGGAGAAGGATATCGAGACCATAAAAGAAGCTGTCCGCGGTATCCGGAATGTCCGCAGCGAGATGAACGTGGCTCCTTCCAGGAAGGCGCATGTATTTGTGGTCAGCGAGGACGACGGTATTCTGAATACCTTTACCGAGGGCAAATTATTCTTTGCATCTTTGGCTTATGCAAGCGATGTGACCATGCAGAAAGATAAGTCAGGTATCGCCCAGGATGCGGTGTCCGTAGTGATCCCCGGCGCAACCCTCTACATTCCCTTTGCGGAGCTGGTGGACATTGGGCAGGAGATCGAGCGTCTGCAGAAAGAGCAGAAGCGCCTGGAGGGTGAACTGGCCCGTGTGAACGGCATGCTTTCCAATGAGAAGTTTATCTCCAAGGCTCCCGAGGCGAAGATCGCGGAGGAGAAGGAGAAGCTGCAGAAGTACACGCAGATGATGGAGCAGGTAAAAGAGAGACTGGCACAGCTGAAGAATGTTTAATTAGGAAAACGGAGTGAAGTCATAGTAAAATGGAGAGCAAAACATCACGTGTACTTATTGTTGACGATATGGCGATAAACAGAATGGTAATATCGTCTATGCTGGCTACACATGGGGTCATGTCAGATCAGGCAGAGAGTGGAAGGGAATGTCTTGCACTCTGTGAAAAGAGGGATTACGATCTGATACTTTTGGATCATCGTATGCCGGATCTTGACGGGGTGGACACCCTGATAAGATTAAAGGAGATATTTAAAAGCCGCGGCAGGGAAGTTCCTATTGTTTGCCATACCACTGAAGATGGCGGAAAAAATATCAATCTGTATAAAGCTGCCGGTTTTGCGGAAGTATTGTTAAAGCCCATTGAACCGAAGGAATTACTCGAAGTACTTATGACGTATCTTCCTGACAGGAAAAATTCCGGGGACACTGACAGAGAATCCGCAAAGAGTGAACTTGAAAAGCTTCCTATGTGGCTTAAGCTCGTTCCTCATATTGATCTTGTTGCGGGGACTGCAAATTGCGGTTCGGCGGATGATTATATGGAAGCCCTGTACATGTTTTATTCGTCTATAGAGGAAAAGTCCAATGACATAGAGGACTTTCTGAATAAGAAAGACTGGAATATGTATGCGCTTCGTGTTCACTCGCTGAAAAGTATGGCAAGACTCATAGGCGCCAGAAAACTCGGAGATGTGGCTGCCAGGCTTGAGAAAGATGCACGAGAGGGTGATTTGGAAACGGTTCGCAAGGATACGTCGGCCTTTTTGAAATCATACAGGGATTTTTCCGGTCTGCTCTCGCCATTTGAGGAAGATAATGAAATACAGCGGATGATCCGCGCCATGCGAACATCAAAAGGAGATGCTTTCAACGAACCGGATGATCCGGATTACAGTCATTCTATCCTTTTCATACAAAGCGGGCAGGGAATCGTGAAAAAGGGGATTGAAACAAATCTTACCGCTGCCGGATTTACGGTTATTTCCATACCGGATGAGCCGGACAGAATTATCGGACACAGAGAAGATGCGGATATTATCATCTATTATCCGCGCGAGAGTGACGATGCGCATATCGGAATCACAGTGAATCTTCTCGGAGAGATATGCCGGGATGATGCAAAGATACTATGCGTGATCGGAGATCAGGCAGATATCAAAGCAGCAATGCTCTCGGATGGTGCATATCGTGTTTCGCGCAGTTATTTGAGACCGATAAATATCGAGCACTTTGTGAAAGATATGGAATATTTTGCCCGGTTGGAACAGGATTATCACCGGAGGAAAACAGTATTCGTTGTGGATGACGATGGGAGTTATCTGGCTGTGATCGAGCGATGGCTCTCTGCCGATTACGATGTGCTGTGTTTTAAAAGCGGAGAAGATGTCCTGAAAGGACTGGAAGCTACGATGCCTGATCTGATCCTGCTTGACTATGAGATGCCGGAAATGAACGGATGCGAACTGATGAAGAGTATACGTACGTCGTTTCCTTCACAAAAAATCCCCATCATTTTTTTGACAGGAAAAAATGACAGGGAGCATGTATTTCATGTTTTGGAATATAGACCGGACGGGTATCTTTTAAAGACATCACAGAAGGAAAATCTTCTGGATGTCATACAGAGATTCTTTGCCGAAACAATGTTTCGAATGTCTCTTTAAGCATTAGACAAGAGCTCTTTCAATGGCTTTCAGCAGGGAAGGTTTGCCTTCCGATTTGGGCACGACACCGTCGGCTTTTATCTGATCACTGCCATCGCCGAAAACGGTGTCGTCCATTCCTGTCCGGTACAGAACAGGAATATTTTTTAATGTATCATTTGCGCGTATTTGGCGCAAGACGGTGGGACCGTCCATCTCAGGCATGGCATAATCGAGCAGGATAAGATCAGGTTTTCTGTCCGAGAGAAATGAAAGTGCATCTTTTCCTGATGCAGTCTTCGATACCTCATATCCGGCTTTTTCAAGCCAGCGACCTGTAATCGCCAGCATATCTTCGTCATCGTCGATCAATAAAATAAGGCTCATTTGTGTCCTCCTGTTTCATTTTCTAATTTGCATGATTATCTAATATTAGTCGTGTCAATACCGAGAATAGTGCATCGGGCTCTACAGGCTTGGAGAGGTGGGCATTCATTCCGGCTTCAAGCGAAAGTCGTATATCCTCTTCAAATGCATTTGCCGTGAGAGCAATAATAGGAATGGAAGCAGCATCGGCACGATCTATTCCACGGATTTGACGGGTAGCTTCCAATCCGTTCATTTTGGGCATTCTGATATCCATCAGGATTGCATCATAGTACCCTATACCATGTTTTTCGAAGATTTCAAGCGCTTCCTCTCCGTTTGAGACAAGATCTGCTTTGATGCCATTGAGACCGAGAATCTGCTTGGTAATCTGTCCGTTGATCTCCACATCCTCAGCGATCAGAATCCTGCGTCCGCTTAAATGTCTTTTATGCCCCGACTTTTGCGAACTCCTATTTCGTTCGGCAAGTATCTTGCTGAGTTCTTCGCGAATGTTTCCTGCAAACATAGGCTTGGACAGAAAGGCATCCACACCTGCGGTAATGGCATCCTCCATTACTTCATACCAGTTATAGGTAGTGAGGATGATGGTTATATCTTCGTATTTGGTGATCCGGCGGATGCGTCTTGTAAGTTCTATGCCGTCTATTCCGGGCATTTTCCAATCTGCCAGCACCAGATTAAAAGGCGATGTCGGATGACTGAAGTTCCGGAACATGGAGAGCGCTTCCTCGCCGTTCAGGACATATTCGGATTCCACTCCGATGCGGTTCAGGATCATCTTTGCATGTTCGCAGGCAGTGACATCGTCATCAACGATAAGCGCGCGTATACTGGAGGGGGCAAAGGTATATCTGTCGTTTCCTTTTTCATCGCATAAATCTAAAGGTATCATCACAGTAAAAGTGGAACCTTTTCCTACTTCAGAAACCACATCTATCGTTCCGTTCATCATATTGACAATGTTTTTTGTTATCGCCAGTCCAAGGCCGGTACTTCCGAAACGATTGCTGGTTCCCTCCGTTTCTTTTGAGAACGGCTCAAACAGATGGGGAAGATAATCCTTATGAATTCCCACACCGGTGTCCTGGATCACAAATCTTATAAAGGCCTTTCCGCTGCTTCGGCTGATTTCATCAACCGTGAAGAGTACCTTTCCCGGAGCCGGGGTATATCGCACGGCATTTCCAAGAATGTTGAAGATAACCTGCTTGAGTTTCATATCGTCACCGATATAATAATCGTTCATTTGACCTAGAACACTGCAGTCAAAAATGAGACCTTTGTCATTACATTGCGATTCAATCGTGGAATTGATCTGCTCAATCATATTCCCAAAAGAAAATTCTTCCTGTTTCAGCTTCATATTACCCGACTCGATCAGGCTCATATCAAGGATGTCATTTATCAGGGAGATGAGGTGCCGTGCACTCGTTCCGATCTGTGTGATGAGTTCTCTGGTCTCGTCATCCAGATTCTGATTGCGCAGAGCGATATTATAAAGACCAATAATAGAATTCATTGGTGTGCGTATTTCGTGGCTCATGTTTGAAAGAAAAGCGGTCTTTGCAAAATTGGCCCGTTCCGCCTCCTCCAGTGCCCTTGCCAACATTCGGCTCCGTTCTTCCTCGACTACGGCAAGGGATATATGCGAGGATTCGTCGGTGGGTTCAGAATGTCTCAATATAGTATTGAGAATATCCTTCAGTTGCCGATACTCATCAAGCAGAGCGGGAGTGTCACGACGCAGTGTCTCCAAGTCATGGCTTTTCGCGGCCATTTCCATCTCCTTTGCCTTCTCAGAGAGACGAAGTGCTCCAATCGCTCCCGAAGTACTTTTTAAAGAATGGACATTGATGGCAAGCGAATCATAATCCTTGTTTTGAAAATCGGTTTCAAGCTGAGCCGCCTTGGTATCTATTGATATCACAAAAGTTTCAATCGCAAAGAGATAATCTTCCGCATCTCCGCAGTATTCGATTCCTCTTTCGGGATCAAGCTGGGGATAATTAAAAATGATTTTGGGAAGCTTTGAAAGTTCATCATCCTCCTCGTAAGGGGTACTCCCATCATTTAAAATGACGGAATCAGGTGGAAGATACTTGACCATCATTCGTTCCATTTCATCAATATTTACGGGCTTTGAGAGATAATCCGTAAATCCCGCGTGAATCATCTTTTCCTTATCACCGGAGACTGCACTTGCCGTAAGGGATATAATGGGTGTTTTTTCAAACTTTTCGGGACACTTATGGCGAATGGTAAGAAGCGTTTCGATTCCGTTCATCTGAGGCATCCTGTAATCCAGAAAAACGAGATCGTAATGTTCCTTCTCGAATTTTTCAATACATTCCGCACCACTTGTAGCTACGTCGATATGCATTTTGGTTCGTTTGAGCAGCCCGGCGATGACCTGCAGATTCATCGGCGTATCGTCAACAACGAGAAGTCTCATTCCCGGTGCCGTAAAAAGTGCCTGTTTCCGTCTGGAGTCGGGAGCTTCGTGAATATGAACATCAGGATTAAATTGTCCCACGGGAATCCAGTCTGATACCTGCTGTGTCAGGACAAAAGAAAATCTGGATCCCGCCTCATATTGGCTTTCCACTCTCAGTTCGCTGTCCATCAGGGAGAGCAGTTGTCTGGTTATGGAAAGACCGAGACCGGTTCCCTCAATACTTCTCGTTTTCTTCAGGTCAATGCGGTCAAACGGTTCATAAAGCCGATCCATATCTTCTGCGCGGATTCCGATACCTGTGTCGGCCACGGAAACAGTAAAAGTGACGGAATCCGGGTGCTTCTCCTTAAGGCAGATCTCAAAGTCAACTCTACCCTCTTCGGTATATTTTACGGCATTGGTAAGCAGATTTGTGATAATTTGTTTCACACGAATCTCATCGCCCCAAAGATGGGAAGGCAGATCGGGATCTATCAGAAAATTGAGTTCGAGTCCCTTGGTCTCTGCACGAAACTGAACCAGATTATACAGATCTGCTAAAACGGATCTGAGAGAATATTTTTCATGGACGAGCGTCATTTTCCCCGTCTCTATCTTGGAGAAATCCAGGATATCACTTATGATTCCCAGCAGGCTTATTCCTGCCTTGCGGATATTTTCAGAATAATCCAGTATAACGGAATTGTCTGTTTCACGCTGTATCATCTCATTCATACCGAGAATGGCTGTGATCGGCGTACGGATTTCATGACTCATATTGGAAAGAAATGCAGTTTTAGACAGATTGGCATGCTCTGCCTGCTCCAGCGCAAATGCAAGATTTTGCGCACGCTCTTTTTCCGCTGCGGCAACGCGGTTCTCCGTTATATCCTCAATGAACACATAATAGACCTCACCGTAACCCGGAAGCGTTGCAAAGTGCCCATAGTCATCGACCCAGCGGATGGAACCATCTTTGCGGATGATACGATACACCACATAGTCGATGCTCCGGCTGTTGGACGGGCGCGCAATTTGTTCCTCTATGGAATTCTGGATACTGTCATAATCCTCCGGATGAACCATGCCCTGAAAATTATTTCCCGTGAGTTCCCGGAATTCATCGACGGTTGTACAGCCGAAGATTTCACAGGTAGACTGGTTCACATACAAAAGCTCCATACTCTCGTCGGCGCGGTAGATAAAAAAGCCGCCGGGCATCTGCTCTGCCAGCCATTCCACTGCGGACATACCCTGTTCAAAAGGGATGGACGTCATAATATCGTCGCTGATCACTCTGTTTCTCTGCATCAGGAATCCTCCTGTTATGTATGAATTTATATTCGTTATTTTACCACAGTATCCGACAGAATAAAAGTTTTTTTGCAATCAGCCAAATTTCATGATTGCGAATCCTTTAGATGATTATTATAATAGACGCAAGAGCAGTCAAATCTTAAACAGACACAGGAGGCAATAAAAATGGATTGGGTTGTTGTCGTGGATGATGATGCGGAAAACAGACAGCGCGTGGCATCCATCCTTCGTAGGGAGAACATAAAAGTTACTGAAATTTCCTCAGGAGAAGAACTTTTTAACTATGTGGAAGGAATGGTTCCACTGCCTGACCTGATCCTGCTGGATGTTCTCATGCCCGGCATGAGTGGCTTTGAAACACTTAAAAATCTGCGCAAAAAGACCGGGAATGAAAGTAAAATACCGGTCATTTTTCTCACTGGAAACGAGGATCTTGAGTCGGAGATGGAAGGACTGTCCCTCGGTGCGGTGGATTTTATCCGCAAGCCCTTTTTCGCGGAAATATTGATTCTGCGGGTAAAACATACGATCGAATTTATGCGTCTTAAGAATGATCTTGCCAGAGAAGTCGACAAAAAGGCAAAGGAAAACAACCGCCTCACGCTCCATGTGGTTCAGACGCTTGCCGAGGCAATTGACGCAAAAGATACCTATACCAACGGTCATTCCGGGCGTGTCGCGGCATATTCGAGAGAGATTGCCAAAAGACTCGGCTATGAGGAGAGCAAGCAAGATGAAATATATATGATGGGTTTACTTCATGATGTGGGAAAGATCGGGGTACCGGATTGGATCATTAACAAGACGGACAGGCTCACAGATGAAGAATTCGCAGAGATCAAAAAGCATCCTTCCGTTGGAAACAGAATTCTCAAGAAAATAAAGGAAATGCCGAAGCTTGCCTATGGTGCAAGATGGCATCACGAGAGGATTGACGGACGCGGTTATCCTGACGGGCTTAAGGGCAATGAGATTCCAGAAGAGGCAAGGATCATTGCCGTAGCAGATGCCTATGACGCTATGACAAGTAACCGCAGCTACCGCAATGTAATGCCGCAGGCTGCCGTCAGGTCGGAAATCGAAAAAGGAAAGGGAAGCCAGTTTGACGAGCGTATCGCTGATATTATGATTGGCATGATAGATGAAGATACGGAATATATCATGCGGGAGGGGGAGGCTGAAAAGAACGGCTTGCGCGAGCGCTCCTCCGAGGAAACGATAAAGCATATGGATGAACAGCATGTACTCCCTGAGCAGCTCACAGCGTTTTCAGAGCTGGATACTGATCTGGGGCTCTTTTTGTGCGGAGAAGTCGAGGATTATCTGGATGCCCTTGCTATCTTTGCGGGATCGATTCGATCAAAAGCCGAAAAAATTGAAAGCGCTCTCGAAAGTGGGGACTTCGAGACTTATGCCATATTGGTTCACTCACTGAAAAGTTCTGCCCGGACAATCGGGGCTACGACCGTTTCTGATCTTGCAAGGCAGATGGAAACAGCTTGCAAGGAGGGAGATCTTGATCGGGTGCGAAGAGAGACGGGGATGCTTCTTTCCGGCTATAAGGACATGGAAATACCGCTTAAATCCATACTGGAATTGTGAGGTCGAACGACAAGCATGACAGGAACAGCTGCCTGATTGTTCCGGGCAAAGGAAAAAATGCTGTTGTAGAACTTTCAAAAATTCAGCGGAAATATATTCCAGGACTCTTCAAGTATTTTGGGGCGACGGCAGATCCGCGGGATCCCAGGTATATTACTTATTCCAACACAACTATGTTAGGACAGATGTATTTTAAGGGGATAGCCGGGATTGTCAGTATGCAGGGGATGACAGAGGCATTCAAACGGCTGGCAGAAAAGATCAAGAAAAGGTTTCCAAGACTTCCGATCCTGTTGATGGGAGACAGCCTGTATGCCTGTGAGCCTGTGATGGAGATATGCCGCAGGAATGGCTGGGATTACCTGCTGAGATTCAAAGATGGAAGGATTCCGAGTGTTGCAGAAGAATATAATGCAATCACAGAAAAAGGGAGATCAGGAAATGCGGAGTTTGTGAATGCAATCGATCATGAAGGACACGTTTTGAATGTACTGCGGTATGAGGAAAAAACAGTGACTAATAACACTGTCCAGACAACAAAGTTCCAATGGATCACGAACCTGCGTATCACTGAAAAGAATGCGGAAAAGATAGCAGCGACAGGACGGTTGAGATGGAAGATAGAAAACGAAGGATTCAACCGCCAAAAAAGTGGCAGTACGATATCACGCACGCCTGCAGCTTTAACGCAACAGCTCTTAAGAATCATTATCTGATCTACCAGATATCAGATATTGTCCTGCAGTTGTATGAATATTTTTCGTTGGAAAAGAAAGGGATCAAGCGAACAAAAAAGAATATGTCTTCCATACTGTTAGCTAGCTTTGGACGGCGGTTAACAGAGAAAGACATATCCAGAGAACGACTGGGTAAGCCAACCTTCGAATAAGGTAATTATAGCAGAGGGGGTGACACCTGCCAAGAGGAAAATGCAAAATGCAAAAAAAACTATACACATAAGGATTCATTATATATAAAGCGTAGTTCACCTTTTAGAACTGCATTCATGCATACTTGATTGACAAAACAAAAATAAAATTGTACTATGTAATTATAAATATAATATAAAGATTCTAAAGTGCATATCCGGCAGATCGCCACATTTCACTTTGAATGATATGAAACCCATTTCACAATGATTTAAAGAAGTTCAAATTAAAGGAGGATTTTTATGGGAAAAGACTATACTGATATGCCCGATGGAGTTGGAAAGATCCAGGGTGTCGGGGAAGGAGCGCCTGCTTATCAGGCAGAGAGATTTTTACAGCTTGTGCCGGAACCGGAGAAAATGACGCTGGAGGATTATCTGGCGCTGCCGGATGACCGGAGGGTGGAAATGATCGACGGCGTGTTTTACGATATGGCTGCGCCGACGTTGGTACACCAATTGATTTCCATGGAGATCTGGAAATCAATGAAAGAATATGTTGAGAAAAATGGCGGAGATTGTGTTCCTTTTGCAGCACCTGTAGATGTACAGCTGTTCCACGATGACAAGACGATTGTACAGCCGGATGTGTTTGTGGTGTGTGACAGAGATAAACTCATCAAGCAGAGAGTACTGGATGTGCCGGATCTGATCGTGGAGGTGGTATCTCCGGGCAGTCTTAAGATGGACACGCGGCTGAAGCTGGAAAAATATAAACAGGCGGGCGTGCGCGAATACTGGATTGTGTTCCCCGAGGAAAAGAAAGTGCTGGTCTATCTTTTTGAGAAGGCAAAAGAAGCGGCGGATATCGTACCAAAAGAGTATACTTTTGCGAACAGAGTGCCGGTCGGTATCTGGGATGACATATGTGAGGTGGACTTTGGGGAGATTTATGAGCAGTGCAGTTTTTTGTATGAGTAATTTCGAAGATATGGTATAATCAGATCATATTATATCTTTGGAGGAAGATTGCCATGCAAAGACAGCAGGTTGAGGAGGTATTCAGGCAGTACACGTCGGCATATAACGCAAATGATCCCAAAATTAAGCTGAAAATAGATCATACATTCCGGGTGGCAATGCTGGCGGAAACCATTGCAAAGTCCCTGGGGGGAGCAGATGAGGATCTGGCATGGCTGTGCGGTATGCTCCATGACATTGGACGATTTGAGCAAGTGCGGAGATTCCATACTTTTTTTGACGCGGAATCTGTGGACCATGCCAGGTTTGGCGCGGATCTGCTGTTTCAGGAAGGGCTGCTTGAACGTTTTGCATTGGATCTGTCAGAGAAAGAAAAGCGGATATTGGAAGTGAGCATCCGAAATCATAATGCTTACAGGGTGCAGGAAGGGCTGACAGAGGAAGAGTACACATATTGCAATATTTTGCGGGATGCGGACAAGATCGACATTTTCCGCGTGAACTGCGATACGCCGTTGGAGGAAATTTATAATGTGACAACGGAGGAATTGCGGAATGCAGGGGTCAGCAAAGCGGTAAAGCAGTGTTATTTTGACCGGACGGCTGTACGGCGTGACTGCCGCCAAACTGCTGCAGACTATGTGGTAGCGCATATTTGTCTCGTGTTTGAACTGGTATATCCGATCAGCAGGAAGATTGCGAAAGAGCAGGGATATGTTGACCGATTGCTTGATTTCCCTTCCTGGAATGAGACGACACAGGAATGGTTCTCGTATATGAGGAATACGATATGGAAAGAGAAAAAAGAATATCAGGAATATGAGAACGAAAAAAATACATCGGTTACTTGATCCGGCAGGCAAAGCTGACAACCTATGCGAAGACCGCGGTACAGCGGGGTATCAGGGAGGAGGCAGTCTTCCAATATTGCGGAAAACAAGATGAAAACTTATCTCGGGGAACGGTGATGATTGGCGGAGCAGCGCTGCAATTATATTTTGCATAAAAAAATTTTTGCGGTAAGATTTTCAACTACAGGGAGGGATGGACATCGACTCGACTGAATAAAGTGCTTGACATGACAGAAATAAAATCGTATTATATAAACATAAAAGATTAATGCTTTAATTCTTTTAAGTGCATATCAGGTAGATCACCGCAATTCACCATGTAAATAAAACTATAACAGAACAGGGAACAAAAAGGGAGGAGTGTTTGTATTGGGAAAAGACGATAATGATAACAGTGATGAGAACAACAAAATAAAGGGGGTCATGGATGGCGCACCTGCTTATCAGGCTGACACATATCTTTGTGTTGTGCCGGATGCCGTAAAGAAAGATAATATTGGGGAAGAAGACAGTGCGCGGATGATCTGGGAGACAGGTGACAAAACGATCGAGGATTATCTGGCGCTCCCGGAGGAAAGAAGAGTGGAACTGATTGATGGCGTGTTCTACGATATGGCGGCGCCGTCCTATGTACATCAGATCATAGCTCTAAAAATTCATCAAATTCTATTAAATCATGTGGAGAAAAACGGTGGTTCCTGTATGCCGTTTGCGGCACCGGCAGATGTACAGCTCTTTTGTGACAGCGATAAGACGATGGTTCAGCCGGATGTATTTGTGGTGTGCAACAGAGATCAACTCACCATGAACAGATTGCTTGGTGCGCCGGATCTGGTCATGGAGGTGATATCGCCGTGGAGCAGGTGGCGGGATGCTGATCTGAAATTACGTAAATACCGGGAGGCGGGCGTGCGAGAATACTGGATTATATTTCCGAAAGAGAAGAAAGTGCTGGTCTATCTTTTTGAAAAGTCGGACGCAACAGGAGATATTGTGCCGACAGAATATACTTTCACAGATAGAGTGCCCGTAGGAATCTGGGATGGAAAGTGTGAGGTGGACTTCGCGGAAATCTATGAGAGGTGTAAATTCTTATATGACTGAATTTAGGAAACTAAAGTGTTTGAAATAGAGGAAGGAGAGTTTGTATTGGGAAAAGAGCATAAAGACAGTGAACAAATAATCTGGGAGACAGGCAATAAAACGATAGAGGATTACCATGCTCTACCGGACGAAAGGCGGGTCGAGCTGATCGACGGCGTGTTTTATGACATGGCGGCGCCGTCCTATGTGCATCAGAATATATCCGGTATGATATATCATATCCTTATGCGTCATGTGGAGAAAAATAAGGGTTCCTGTATGCCGTTTATTTCGCCGGCGGATGTACAGCTTTTCGGTGATGATAAGACGATGGTGCAGCCGGATGTATTTGTGGTATGTAATCGGGATCGGATCACATATGCACGGCTGGTCAATGCGCCGGATCTGGTCATTGAGGTGATATCTCCCAGTACCAGAAGAAAGGATATGGATTTGAAATTACGTAGATATCGGGAAGCGGGGGTCAGAGAATACTGGATTGTATTTCCTGAGGAGAAACAGCTGTGGGTTTATCTTTTTGGAGAGAAGGACACTGGATCAGAGGCGCACCAGGTTTATACCTTTGCTGATAAAGTCCCGGTTGGAATTTGGGGCGGCGCATGTGAGGTGGACTTTGTGGAGATTGATGAGCGGTGTGAATTTTTGTATCAGGTGTAGCAGTGGACGTTTTATAATAAAAGAATGCAGTCACTTTTTTCAATTCGTGAGTGGCTGCATTTCTAATATCTTATTTTGTATCAGTTACTTTCTGAGAATTTTATTTCCTGGGAAATTTATTTCCCATTTACGCTTTCAAACTCTTTGCAGATCGCTTCTTCCGGCTCCTTGGTGGCCAGGGATACGACCAGGATCACGATCGTAGATACGATGAAGGCAGGCAGCAGTTCATAGATATTCCAGGCACCGCCCAGGGGACGGATCAGGAATTTCCACACGAAGATGCACACGCCGCCGGATACCATACCGGCCAGGGCGCCTGCCTTGGTGGTGCGCTTCCAGAACAGGGAGAAGAGCATCAGCGGGCCGAAAGCCGCGCCGAAGCCTGCCCAGGCAAAGGAAACGATGGTGAATACGGAGCTGTCGGGATTCCAGGCCAGCGCGACACCGATGAGTGCGATCACAGCCACGGTACCCCGGGCAAAGCGCATCGCTTTTTTCTCATCCATCTCGATGTGCAGGAAATCCTGAAGGATGTTCTGCGAGAAGCTGGAGGATGCCTGCAGCAGCTGGGAGTCCGCGGTGGACATAGTACATGCCAGAATGCCGGCCATGACCAATCCGGCGATCAGAGCAAAGAACACGCCTCTCTGACTCAGAATATTTGCCAACTCAATCACGACGGTCTCGGATTCGGAGCTGGTGTTCAGGAAAGGAATCAATCCGTTTTTGGATACTGCGTTGCCCACAACGCCGATCAGGATTGCCACGCTCATGGAGATGACTACCCAGATGCTTGCAATTCTTCTGGACAGGGTCAGTTCTTTTTCATCACGGATCGCCATGAAACGGAGCAGGATATGGGGCATGCCGAAATAGCCAAGTCCCCATGCCAGCGTAGAGCATACGGTGAGGAAACCGTAGGGAACTGCGTTGCCGGTAGCCGGATCATAGGTGGCGTTCATCGCCAGATATCCGCTCATGGACTGTGCGTTTGCGACTACATTATCCCAGCCGCCTGCGTATTCGATGCCGAAGATCACAATGGCGATCAGCGCGAAGGTCATCACGATACTCTGCATCAGGTCGGTGGTGGATACAGCCAGGAAGCCGCCGATCACAGTGTAGGCTACGACCACGGCGCCGCCCACGATCATGGCAACGTGATAATCCACTCCGAACAGGGAATTAAACAGGGTTCCGATGGCCTTAAATCCTGATGCGGTATAAGGGATAAAGAAGATCAGGATCACCAACGCCGCAATGCAGGAGAGAATGTTTTTCTCATCGTGATAGCGCTTGGAGAAAAAGTCCGGGATGGTGATGGCACCGATCTTGGCGGAATATCTTCGAAGGCGCTTAGACACCAGCAGCCAGTTTAAGTAGGTTCCGGCAGCCAGGCCGATGATGGTCCAGCCCACGTCGCAGATACCGGTCAGATATGCCAGACCGGGCAGTCCCATCAGCAGGTAGCTGCTCATGTCGGAGGCTTCTGCGCTCATGGCGGTGACAAGGGGTCCGATCTTTCGGTTTCCCAGATAGAACTCATCTACGGATTTGCCGCTTCCCTTTTTGTTGGAAGCAAAACCGATATAGAGCATCAGGGCAAGATACAGAACCATGACGATAATAATACAGATTTGGCTCATTTTACTTCTCCTTTTTCTATTTTTTCCTGTTTTTCATGAAAACTCATACTGTTCTACAATACCATATCTTCCGCGATTAGAAAAGAAAAACTTTCAAATAATTGTCGCATTTTGTGCTGGGGGGTGTTATAATTCTGTTTTGAAATGCGTGGGTAAATGCGAAGCATGACAAAAACAAAGGCGGAGGCGGACGGATTATCATGGCGAGACTCAGATGGTGCCGTGCAGGCTGTATTATATTGATGCTTTTTTGTATCACGGTGATCCCGGCGGGACTTTATCTGATATTGGGATTCTGCGGATTTTTCTCCGGACTGGGGAGCGTGCTGGACAATACCTCTTACTGGCTTTTAAAGCTTCTGGGGGTACTGATTATTGAAAATATTATTTTCTGGAGCGGAATGCTGATCGTATATGCCACATCAAAACAGCTGGGAGTGCGTTGGCGGGTGCTGGGGCTTTTGTGCGGCATGATCCCGATCGCACATCTGGTCATGTTATATGTGATCCTGAAGACGGCCTGGCTGGAAGTCAATACGGAGACCGCCAGGATCAGGCGAAACCGGGCGAGAGAGGGCGTGCAGATCTGTAAGACGAAGTATCCGATCCTGCTGGTGCATGGCGTGTTTTTCCGGGATTTCGAACATCTGAATTACTGGGGGAGAGTACCGGAGGAGCTGGAGGCGAACGGTGCCACGCTCTATTACGGCAATCACAACAGCGCCTCGGCGGTGGACGACAGCGCAAAGGAGCTGGAGAAGCGGGTGTTTCAGATCATAGAGGAGAGTGGCTGTGAAAAGCTGAATGTGATCGCCCATTCCAAGGGCGGGCTGGATATGCGCACGGCGCTTTCCAAGACGTCGATCGCACCCTATATCGCATCGCTCACCACGATTAATACGCCGCACAGGGGATGTGAATTTGCAGATTATCTGCTGGGCAAGGTACCGGAGAAACAGAAGGAGACCGTGGCTGCTGCGTACAATGCGGGAGCGGCTGCGTTGGGAGATGTGAATCCGGATTTCCTGGCGGCGGTCTATGATCTGACCAGTGAAAACTGTACCAGGCGGAATGAAGAAGTAAAAGATGTGCCGGGAGTCTATTATCAGTCGGTGGGATCGAAATTGAACAAGCCGGCCTCGGGGCGATTCCCGTTGAACCTGACTTATTATCTGGTGAAATATTTTGACGGCGCCAATGACGGACTGGTGGGAGAGAAATCCTTCCCCTGGGGAGAGCATTATGAGTTCCTGAAGGTGAAGGGAAAACGAGGAATCTCCCACGGAGATATGATCGATCTGAACAGAGAAAATTTCCCCGGATTCGATGTGCGGGAATTTTACGTGCAGCTGGTGGCGGATTTGAAAAAGAAGGGATTTTAAAATGAAAAAGTGTAACATAGACACTTTTGAAAAGGCAGTGGATTATCTTTATAATATGCCGCGCTTTACCGCGAAGCATTCCATGGAGGATACCCGCGCCCATCTGGAGCGCCTGGGGGCGCCGGACCGAAAGGTACATCATATCATTCATGTGGCGGGCACCAACGGAAAGGGATCGGTCTGCACGTATCTGCGCTATTGCCTGGAAGAAGCGGGGTATCGGGTGGGGGTGTTCACGTCCCCGCATCTTGTGGACATCAGAGAGCGGATCGTGACGGATGGAAAGATGATCTCCCGGGAAGTTTTTCTGCGGCTGTTTCTGCAGGTGTATGACAGCCTTGACTGGGAGATGCTGGAGCAGGGGGAGGGATATCACCCCACCTTTTTTGAGTATTTATTTTTTATGTGCATGTTGTATTTTGCGGAGGAACAGCCGGATTTCTGTATTCTGGAAACAGGGCTGGGCGGAAGGCTGGATGCGACCAATGCCGTTTCCGAAAAGGCATTGACGGTGATCACCAGGATCGGCTTGGATCATGTGGAATATCTGGGGAGCACCATCGGGGAGATTGCGGCGGAAAAAGCGGGAATCCTTTGCCGGGATGTGCCTTTGGTATATTGCGCAGAGGTGCCGGAGGCAACGGGAATTTTTGTTGAAAAAGCCCAAAAGTTGGGGATTGCCGCCTGGCCGGTGTCGAAAAAAGACTACAGATTCCAGAAATTTCATAATAAAACCATTGATTTTTCGCTGCGGACTCGCTATTATGGTTATGTTGAAATTTTTTTGCACACGATCGCGTATTATCAGATGGAGAATGCTGCACTTGCGGTGCGCGCAGTGGAGGCATTGGAGGAACGTCTGGCGCAGGGCGCAGAGGATTTCAAGAGGATTACAGAGGAACAGATCAGAGGCGGCCTGGCAAAAGCATTCTGGCCGGGGCGTATGGAGGAGATCCTGCCGGATCTGTTTGTGGATGGTGCGCATAATGCGGACGGAATCCGCGCTTTTTTGGACACCGTGAGAGAAGACGGGTGTGACAGGGAAGCGCAGAAGCGGATCTTGATCTTCAGTGTTGTGCAGGATAAAGATTACAGAACGATGATAAAGCAGGTGCTTGCGGCGGATCTGTTCAGTCGGATCTACGTGCCGCACATGCATACGGCAAGGGCAGCAGAACTCACTGACCTGCAGAAATATTGGGAAGAGAATGCCGCGGAAGGGACGGAGGTTCTTTTTTGCGGAAATGTGCGAGAGGCACTGGATGGCGCGCTGGCATCCCGGGATGGTGCGCGGATCTATATTGCAGGCAGTCTGTATCTGGTCGGCGAGATAAAGGAGTTTTTTAAGGATGATCAATTTTGAGGAAGAACTAAAGAAGTTCCATCCCAGCCTGGAGGTTGAGGATGCGGAGGAAGCGATATACAATCAGGATCTGACGGACATGGCGGATTTATTGGTAAAGATGATCAAGGAATCTGAGGAGAAGGAAGAGGCATAGCGGAGGAAAAACCATGTTTTGTTATCATTGCGGCGTACAGCTGTCTGAACAACATGATTTTTGCACGGCATGCGGAGCAGATGTAGGTCTTTACAAGAAAATCATGTATGTCTCCAACCGGTTTTACAATGACGGTCTGGAGAAGGCGAGTGTCCGGGATCTGACCGGAGCGATCACCAGTTTAAGACAGAGTTTGAAGTTTAATAAAAATAATGTGGAAGCCAGAAATCTCCTGGGACTTGTCTATTTTGAGACGGGTGAAGTGGTGGCTGCCATGAGTGAATGGGTCATCAGCAAGAACCTTCGTCCGGAGAAAAATATCGCGGACGATTACATAGGAATCCTGCAGTCCAACGCAAATCGGGTGGACGCACTCAATCAGACCATTAAGAAATATAATCAGGCGTATACCTACTGTGTGCAGGAGAGTAAGGATCTGGCTGTGATACAGTTGAAGAAGGTATTGTCCTTAAACCCGAAATTTATCCGGGCTCATCAGCTGCTGGCGCTGTTGTATATGGACAGCGAACAGTGGGAGAAGGCACAGCGTGAGCTGAAGAAATGTGCGGATATTGACCGGAATAATACCATGACACTTCGCTATATGAAGGAAGTGGAGCGAATGCTGGAGCCGGATGACAATGTGAAGCAGCCGGTGAAGCGCAAGAAGCAGGAAGCGGTCCGGTATCAGAGCGACAATGAGATCATCATTCAGCCCATGAATGTGAAGGAACCCAAATCCGGCAATGCGGCCACCTTGTTTAACGTGGCGGTCGGTTTGGTGATCGGACTGGCGGCATGCTATTTCCTGGTTGTGCCGGGCAAGGTCAGCGATGCGAAGAATCAGGCGCAGCAGTCAATCACGGAAATTGCCAACCAGTCGGATATAAAGACGAATCGGATCCAGGAGCTGGAGGCGAGCATTGCAAAGATGCAGTCGGAAAACGATACCCTGAATCAGGAATTGGAAGGTTACGTCGGAGATGACGGTACACTGAAGACGATTGATGAGCTGTTGACGGCATCTGCGGTCTATATGCAGACGCAGAATGCCCAGGATACCGCAGGGCATCTGGAAACCATCGCGGCCAGTGTGAATGTGGAGGAGACTTCCGAGGCCTTTCAGAATCTGTATCATATCCTGCGGGATACCATCGGTCCGGAGCTGGCCACAACCTACTACAGCGACGGACTTGCCTCTTATCACAGCGAGGATTTTGCCACGGCAGTGGAATTGCTGACAAAGGCGGTATATTATGACAGCACCAACGCCGAATCCCTGTATTATCTGGGACAGGCGTACAGACGTATGGATGACAGGGAAAATGCGATCATGATCTATGAGCGGGTGGTCGAGATGTTCCCAGGTACACAGAATGCTTTAAATGCACAGAGATATCTGGAGGAATTGAAACAGTAATTCCGAGGCGATAATTTACGAAAGAGAAGAATCTGCAGCGAATGCTGCAGGTTCTTTTATTTTTTTGCGAAGCGCCGGGACTGATTGGAAAGAAGGGGAGGAAGAGATATGGAGGAGTTTCAGGTGATCAATAATTATCTGATGATCAAACTTCCAGAGGAAGTAGATCACCATCAGGCAACGACAATCTGCAAGAAAGCGGATCATTACATTTTGCAGCAGAATGTGAGCAATGTGGTCTTTGATTTTGAGGACACAAAGTTTATGGATTCTTCCGGGATCGGGATCATTATGGGTAGATATCGAAAGATTTCCTGTTTTGGCGGAAAGGTCTATGCGATCCATATGGATAAAAAAATGGAGAGAATGTTTGATATGGCGGGACTGAACAAAATTGTGGAGGTATTGGAATGATGACGCAGATGAATGAACAGAAGAATGAAATGGAGATTTCTTTTGATGCCGTATCCCAGAATGAAAGTTTTGCAAGGGTGGCCGTGGCGGCGTTCGTTACCCATCTGAATCCTACCATGGAGGAAATTGACGATGTGCGGACCGCCGTTTCGGAGGCGGTGACCAACGCGATCATACACGGTTACGAAAAAAGGGACTGCGGCAAGGTGTATCTGCACTGCAGACTCAAGGGAGACGTGCTGCAGATCGAAGTGATGGATAAAGGAAAGGGAATCGAGAACATAGAGCGCGCTATGGAACCGCTGTTCACCACAAGACCGGATCTGGACAGGTCGGGGATGGGGTTTGCATTTATGGAGGCCTTCATGGACGACCTGGAGGTGGAGAGCGAAGTCGGCAAAGGGACGACGATACGGATGACAAAAAAACTGGGCAGCAGTGCATGGATCGATAGTGAGGATTAGCCCATGGAAGAAATGTCAGTACTGATTGAAAGATCACAGGGCGGGGATAAAAAAGCAAGAGAAGTACTGATAGAAAAAAATCTTGGTCTGGTCCATCATATTGTGAGGCGTTTTGCGGGGAGAGGTTATGAGACGGAAGACCTGTTTCAGATCGGCGTGATCGGGCTGATCAAGGCCATCGACAAATTTGATCTGAAACTCGGGCTGCAGTTTTCCACCTATGCGGTGCCAATGATCACCGGCGAGATCAAACGCTTTCTTCGGGACGACGGTCCCATCAAAGTATCGCGTTCCATCAAGGAAAACGCCATAAAGATCCGGACAATGCGGCAGCAGCTGCAGAGCAGTCTGGGAAGGGAGCCCACGATTCAGGAGATCGCGGAGAAAACCCAGCTGACGGAGGAGGAGATTGTCATGGCAGCTACGGCTACGGCAGAGGTGGAGTCCATCTATTCGGCTGTTTACCAGGACGACGGAAGTGAACTGTATCTGGTGGACCGGATCGCGGATGCCGGTCCCGGCAATCTGGGAAATCTGTGCGGAGATATGGTGGATCATGAGAAAGAGGCACTGTTAAACCATATGCTTTTAAAGCAATTATTAGATGAATTGGAAGAGCGGGAACGTATCCTGATCCGCATGCGGTATTTTGACAACAGGACGCAGACGGAGGTGGCGGACAGACTTGGCATCAGCCAGGTTCAGGTCAGTCGGCTGGAAAAGAAGATACTGCTGCGTCTGCGCCGCAGGATTGCATAAATCTTTCCTCTAGCTATTTGCGCTGTCTTTTGGTATAATCAATAATGCGAAGTATTATTTTGAGCAGGGAGAGGAAAACGCAATATGAAATTGGGTCAAGATACAAATTACAGTGAAAATACAGAGCATGGGGATTATCGGTATACAGAGGACCGACTCAGCAAATCCGCCAGGAAAAAGAAGAGCGTATTCCGGTCGCTCCTTATTTTTTTGGGGTATCTCGGGGGACTGTTGCTGGTGATCCTGGTGGCCGGTATGCTCACTACCTGGATCAACGATAAGCTGGAAAAGAGTGCGAAGGATCTGGCTGTATCTGCGGGGGCAGAGCTGTTGCCCGAGGATCAGGAGGTGACGCTGACTCAGGCAGAACTGAACGCCAGGATTCAGGAAGCCCAAGATGAGGCAGTGGAGAATATTCAGCAGGAGAAAGCCGCAGAGATTGCTGCATTGCAGGCGGAGAAAGAGCAGGCGGCAGCAGAGGCGAGGGAGGATGTCCTTGGCGGGATCCGGGCCGGATTGGAAACGGGGGATCAGAGTATGGTGGAGGTGCTCAGACCCTTTTATCCGGATGAACTTGTGGTGGTGAGCAGCGGAAAGTTTCATTTTGTGCCCATCAACAGAGAACTGAAAATGAATGAGTATGATGTGGCAAATCTGAATATTCTGGAGAGCGGCGAATACCAGTATAGGAATGGGGAGGACGTCATTTCCCATAAGGGAATCGATGTGTCGAAATTTCAGGGAAAGATCGACTGGAAGGCCGTGGCAGAGGACGGAGTGGAATTTGCTTTCATGCGAGTGGCATACAGAGGGTATGGCACAGGCAAAATGGTGGAGGACACCACGTTTGAGGATAATATGAAAGGGGCGGTTGCAGCGGGGATCCACGCGGGTGCTTATATCTATTCCCAGGCCATCAATGAGGATGAGATCAGAGAGGAAGCGGAGCTTGTCATCTCAAAGCTGGAGGATCTGGACGTCAAATGCCCGGTGGTGTTTGATGTGGAGAAAACGCTGGATTCCACGGGACGCATGAATCAGCTCTCTGTGGAGGAGCGTACGAACCTGACACTGCTGTTCTGTCAGATCGTAGAGCAGGCAGGATATAAGCCTATTGTCTATTACAATATGGAGATGGGCGCGCTGATGCTGGACATTGAGACGTTGGAGCCGTATGAAAAATGGTTTGCTTATTATAATGACGACATGTATTATCCCTATGCATACGGTATCTGGCAGTATTCGGACAAAGGAAGAGTGAACGGAATCAAGGGGAATGTGGATATGGATATCAGTTTTTACGCATTCTGGGAGGAATAGAATGTATGGTAGTTTTGGTGATAGACGCGCAGGGCGGCGGATTGGGGAAGCAGCTGATCGCCGGGATCAAAAAGGAGATACCCGATGCCACGGTATGGGCGGTGGGCACAAATGCGGTAGCGGCATCCAATATGCTGAAGGCGGGAGCTGACCGGGGCGCTGCCGGAGAGAATGCCGTTGTGGTGGCGTGCAGGCAGGCGGATGTGATCGTAGGACCTGTGGGCATCTGTATCGCGGATGCAATGTTGGGGGAAATCACACCTGCGATGGCGGCGGCAGTGGGTTCCAGCACTGCGAGAAGGATCCTGATCCCGTATAATAATTGTGAGACGACGATTGTGGGGGTTGGGGAGAACAGCGTAGGGAAGCTGGTGCAGGAGGTAATCCTGGAAATTCAGGGAGGAAGAAGGAGCGGTTTGCAGGAAAAAGGCGAAAAGTGTTGAACGGACAGGCTTTTAATGATAAAATGGAGTTAGTTGATTCCATAAATGTGAGGAGGATAGAGGGGTATGAAAGCAAAGAAGGTGTTGGTCTTGTGCATGGCTGCCGTGATAGGCGTATTTGCGGGAGGCTGTAGTTCCGCTTCAGGCGGATCGGGGGAAGCGCTTGTTTTGAAAGCCGGATTTTCAACGGGAGCGTCCGATCCGAGAGTGGTGGCAACGGAGCTGTTTAAGGAGGAAGTGGAAAAGGCTACAGACGGCAGGATCACCGTGGAGATTCATTCGGACGGAGAGATGGGTTCTGATTCCGAACTGATCAGCGGTGTAGCCAACGGAGAAGTGGATATCACCGCATCCAGCGCCGGGAATTTTGCAAGCTACGACCCCAATGTGGGAATTTCCGCATTCCCGTTTTTGTTCGACGGATTCGAAGATGCATGGGAATTTGTGGACGGCAGCGTAGAGGTTCAGGCCGAGGAGGATCTGAAAGATAATAATATCAAGGTGTTGGGGCATTATGACAACGGATTCCGGTGTGTGACGACTTCTGAGAAGGTGGGACCGGTGAATTCCGTTTCGGATATGCAGGGGTTGGTGATCCGGACGCCGGAGAACCAGATTGTGATGCAGACCATGCTGCTTTTGGGAGCGGAGCCGAAGGTATTGGAGTTTACCAAGCTGAAGGATGCGCTGGCAAAGGGAGAGTTTGACGCGCAGGAGAATCCGATTCCTGTTATTTACAATAACGGGCTATACGAGGTACAGTCCAATCTGGCGATCACCAATCACAGCTATGACGTTATGCTGTTTGTGATACGGCAGGATATCTGGAATAAATTGTCGAAGGCGGATCAGCAGATACTGCTGGATGCCGCTGCAAAAGCACAGGCGAAGGACAGGGAGCTGATCAAAAATCAGACAGAGGAATATATTCAGAAGCTTGAGGAAGCAGGAATGAAAGTTACCTACCCGGATCTGAATGAGTTCAAGGCTGCGACGGCTTCTGCCGTGGAATTGTTTGCGAATACATATGATGCAGATCTGTTAAAGCAGATCGGCGGAGGAAATAAATGATTTTTCGAATTGTTTTCTTGATTTTTGCGCTTGTTTCGATTGGCTGTCTGGTGATGGCGGCAACGGCAAAGCGGCGTAATATCGGTTTTATGGTTACAGCCTTTTTGGTTGCAGCCTCTGATGTGGTCTGCTTTTTTCTGCTGGATACCAAAAGTATCGGAAGCGCGAGAACAATTCTGAGTATTTACTATATCTGTTATACATGGCTCTTTTGGGGGGTGCTGTGGACGTTATCCAAGATGGGAAAGCGCAGGCATTATTTTTTGTACAGCGTTCCCGTTTTGTTGGTCTGTGTCTACCAGACTGTGCTGATGGCCGGCAATTGGTTTGGAAAAAGGATCATAGCCCCTGCAAAGCATATCCTTTTAGGAAAAACATGGTGGCTGGCGCAGGGCTCACGCACCGCGTCGGTGCTGTTCAGTCTGAATGCTTACCGGGTTCTGCTCCTGGTCAATACATTGATCATTCTGGGTGTGATGGTTGCGTGTTTTATCCACACGACCAAAATTTTTCGCGGAAAGTTTATTGCGTTTATCGGGGTGCAGATTCTGCTCACCGGTACGGAGATCGCCACGGATATCTTTCAGTGGCCGCTCTGGATTCAATGTCTTGTGATGAATCTTTGCTGCATCTTTTCTCTTTATTTCATCAAGTATTATTCCGATCAGAAGCTGAAGAACTGGTCCCTCATCAGTTTTGCGAATGAGATGAGTGACGGTTTTGTGCTGTACAATGAATATGACGATTTGATCCATATGAATGACCTGCTGAAGAGGACGATTCCGGCTGACCTGCTGGACAGCTTTAAGGATAAGGGGCAGCTGGACACATGGATCTCCCATACCACCAACATTGACAATATCGAGGTATTGACGTGTGAGACCGGGGAGCGGGAGATTTATTTCAAGGTAAAGAAAACCGCTTTGGGAGCGGCGGACGCCTCTCTGGGGACAATCTATATTTTCCACGACACCACCGAATCTATCCTTCAGATGCGGGTGATGGAGAAGGCGAACAGGGAGCTGGAACGTGCGGCGAAGATGAAGTCGGACTTTCTGGCGAATATGTCCCACGAACTCAGAACGCCCATGAATGCGGTGATCGGTATGGCGGAGATTGCCATGAGAGAGAAATTACCGCCCCACGTGTTGGATTATCTGACGCAGATCCAGCATTCCGGACGGAATTTGTTGAACATTATCAATGATATTCTTGACTTTTCAAAGATTGAGGCCGGAAAGATGGAGATTTTTCCGGAGAGATATGAGCCCCTGTCGGAGATCAACGATGTGGCCAATGTCCTGGTGACCCGGATCGGCGATAAGAAGCTGGAGTTGTTTGTCACCAGCGACACAAATATTCCCCGGGCGTTGGAGGGGGATGCCATGCGCATCCGCCAGGTGTTGATCAATCTGGCAAACAATGCGATCAAATTTACCCAGGAGGGAACGGTACATATCCGGATCTTCTGTGAGAAGACCGCAGAGGATGAAGTGATGCTGACCTATCATGTGATCGATACCGGCTCCGGCATCAAGCCGGAGGATATGGATAAGCTTTTTGTCAGCTTTCAGCAGGTGGATTCCAAGCGGAACCGGTCCGTGGAGGGAACCGGTCTGGGGCTTGCCATTTCCCAGAGGCTTTGCGAGGCCATGGGCGGCACTATCGGCGTGACCAGCGAGTACGGGAAAGGTTCGGACTTTTATTTCAGTATTCCGCAGAAAGTGTTGGATCCGGAGTCGGATATCGCGGTGGAAGATGCGGACAGAAAGCACGCATTCTGTCTGTGCGACAATGACAGGATGGTGGATATGTTTACCGCCGAGATGGACAAGCTGGGTGTGGATTCCCGCATCATTCATTCGCTGGAGGAATATCAGCCCACCGGTCAAAAAGATTATCTGTTCTTTGAGGAACGGGATTACAGCGAGACGGTTGTCCGGCTGTTGGACAGCCATCCGGAATGTATGGGTGTCATTCTGGTCAATTTTGATTCCAATTTCGTGCCTAAACAGCCGAATCTGCATGTCATGCGGCGCCCGGAAACCACACTGTCCATGGTTGCGGTATTGAACGATAAGGATTTGGAACAGGTTGTGCAGGAAACGGGCGGTGCTTTTGTCATCGATTTCGTGGCACCGGATGCCCGAATTCTGATCGTGGATGACAACGCGATCAATATCACCATAGCGGAAGGACTGCTGCAGCCGCTGCAGGCTAAATGCGACAGCGCTCTGAGCGGCAAAGAAGCGATCGAGAAGATCAAAGAGAACGGGTATGATATTGTGCTGATGGATCACATGATGCCGGAGATGGACGGTATAGAGACGACAAAGGTGATCCGGGAGACCATTCCCTCTGCAGAGAAGCTGCCGATCCTGGCGGTTACAGCCAACGTGATGGAAGGCGTCAAAGATATGTTCCTGAAAGCCGGCATGGATGATTTTGTGGCGAAGCCGATCGATGTCAGAGATCTGGTGGCAAAAGTGAAACAATGGCTGCCGGAAAGCAAAATGATATCCGGGGAGGAAGCGCAGGCAGTGATTGATGCTGCGGTAAATGCGGCACCGAAGGACAAAGCTGCCGGGGACGCAGCGGAAATCGTTTATGAAGGACTTGACTGTGAAAACGCAGTAAAATCACTGGGTTCACCTGCGCTGTTCCAGAAGATCGTACAGGAGTATTATCGGTCCGGTGAAGCAAAATATGCGGGGATAAAGTCTGCATACGACAGCGAGGACTGGAAGGATTATACCATAAAGGTGCATGCGCTGAAGAGCAGCTCCAGGCAGATCGGTGCGCCTGCTCTTGGCGATATGGCGGAGGAATTGGAAAAGGCAGGAAATGCCCTTGATCTGGATGCCATCCATGGTAAGACTGCGGATCTGCTGGAGGCTTATAGGGTACTGCTGGATAAACTGTCCGGATATTTCGTGGAGGAGAGCGATGGACGTGATCTTCCGGAGATTGCACCGGAAGAACTGAGGCGCATCCTGCAGGAGCTGGAGACCGCATGTGAGGACCTGGATATGGATGGAATGGAGTCAGCAAAGGAAGCACTGAAGCAGTACTCGTTCCCGGAGGCCATACAGGCAGCTATAAGTGAATTATATGAGGCAATTGATAATATCGACATAGATGCCTGCACGGAATTGATCGGTCAGATCAGTATATGATTTGACTGCAGGTGCTTTTTGTGGTACAATTTTATCGTTGGCAGGAAGTTGACGGGCTGCGCAGAAGCGCGGGAGAATAAAAGACAGGAATTTTGGATTTATGACTGTAAATGGCATATAAGACAGAATCGTGACAGGAAGGCACGGTGTTTCCAGAAGGAGATACTGTGCTTTTATTTAGGCTAAAATGAGGAAGGCAGGAGGAAAAAATTATGGCATGTTTTACGGCACCACTTGTGGAAGCGATGGTTGTGAAAGCAGTGGAGGTACATGAAGCAAAGAAGGAGAAAGAAGCGGAGAGTAAGCGCAGTGTGCTTGGAAAAGAGGAGCAGATCCCGTTCAGCAGAAAATTAAAATGGCTGAATGGTATGCTGGTAGGAGGTTCCGCTTTACTGGCATTTGAACATGTGTGGCATGGGGAAATTGTACCGTGGTTTCCCTTTCTCACGGCAATGGCAGACCCTGTTGATGCCGCGGCGATGCTGCAGGAGATCGCTGCGGTAGGCGTTTCCATGGCGGTACTGATCACAGGGGTATGGGGTATAATGTGCAAAACAGCGGATGCCATTGTGAAACGCCCCGATATTCAGACGGTAAAAAGGTCTGTGTAGAGGAGGATATAACATGACATTATTGATATCGACTACAGCAGCAGTGATCGCTACGATCTGCTGGTATAATCGCAAGGACGATTTAATGAACCTCGGAATGCTTTGCCTGATGTATTGGGGAGCATCCTTGATGTGGTTGGTGGATGCAGTCTTTGAGTATGTGGAGCTGCGAGAGATGTATTTTACACCGGCTCTGGAGGACATGGTAAATGACGCATTCCTCGGATTTGCAGTGGTTGTATTGGGACTGGTGATCTGGACGGTCGTTCTTCTGATCAAAGACCCGAAGGGGAGCGTGCGCACCGCACTGCGCAGGCAGAGCTGACAAGGCGGAGAATAGAGAGAAAGAGAGTAGAATTCTGTGAGAAATAAAAAGACGCGAAATATGGTTTTGGCTGGAATGTTTATGGCGCTTGGGCTGGTGTTGCCTTTTCTGACAGGACAGATACCGCAGATCGGCAAGATGTTGTCCCCGATGCATATACCGGTATTTTTGTGCGGATTTGTGTGCGGGTGGCCGTTTGGGCTGGCAGTGGGATTTATCACGCCATTGCTGCGATCTGTATTGTTCGGCATGCCCATCCTGTTTCCATCGGCAGTGGGTATGGCGTTTGAACTGGCGACCTATGGTACGGTTTCGGGTATATTGTATGCCCTGTTTAAAAAGAAAAATCTGGTGTCTATCTATGTCACGCTGATTGTGGCAATGCTGTGCGGACGTGTTGTCTGGGGAATTGTGAGTATTGTCCTTTATGGGATACAGGGAAATCCATTTACGATGCAGATGTTTCTTGCGGGGGCATTTACCAAGGCGGTGCCGGGGATTATTCTGCATCTGTTTCTGATCCCGGCAATCATGTTTGCGCTGGAGCGGTCAGGAGTGCTGCGGGATGGACAAAACGGCGAAAGGGGTACACTTTAAATGAAAACATTATATCTGGATTGCGGAATGGGGGCGGCAGGCGATATGCTTGCCGCTGCACTTTTAGAGCTGGTGCCGGACAGGGAGGCATTTGCAAAGAGATTTCGAGAAGCAGGAATCCCCGGAGTGGAGCTGCAGATTGAGAAGGCGGAGAAATGTGGGATTACAGGAACACATGTAAAGATGCTCGTACAGGGGGAGGAGGAAGTCTCTGAAGATGCGCATGGTGAGCACGATCATGAGCACGATCATGACCATGAACATGGGCATGACCATCATCATGTACATCGTTCCATGCGCGAGATTGAGCATATTGTGAATGAGCTTAAACTGGATACGCAGATAAAAAAAGATGTGATGGCGATCTATCGTCTGATCGCGGAGGCGGAGAGTAAGGTCCACGGAAAAGAAGTGACTGAAATCCATTTTCACGAGGTCGGCGCTATGGATGCCATTGCAGATATTACAGCGGTCTGTATGCTGATGTGTGAGATTGTACCGGATGAGGTCATTGCCTCACCTGTGGCAACCGGGTATGGTGCGGTACGCTGTGCGCATGGCGTGCTGTCTGTACCTGCTCCGGCGACGGCTCTTTTGTTGCAGGGAATTCCGGTTTATGCAGGAAAGATTGAAGCGGAGCTGTGTACGCCCACAGGGGCAGCGCTGCTCAAGTATTTTGTGAAGCGATTTGAGCAGATGCCATTGCTCACCATAGAGAAGACAGGATACGGCATGGGAAAGAAGGATTTTGCGCGGGCCAATTGTGTGCGTGCGATCCTGGGGAAAACGGCAGATTCGGAGGATCAGGTAGTTGAACTTTCCTGTAACGTGGATGACATGACGGGGGAGGAGAT
This sequence comes from Lachnospiraceae bacterium, assembly GCA_017476665.1. Lineage (GTDB taxonomy): Bacteria > Bacillota > Clostridia > Lachnospirales > Lachnospiraceae > Acetatifactor. The sequence goes on from JAFUZJ010000006.1 coordinate 59,149, forward strand.
CGGGTTTGCCATGGAGCGCCTGTTTGAAGCCGGTGCGTTGGAAGTATATACGGTGCCGGTTTACATGAAAAAGAATCGTCCGGGAACATTGATCCGGGTGCTCGTAAGCCCAGAGAAAAAGGAGCAGATTGTCAGAGCCATGTTTCAACATACTTCCACCATTGGGATCAGGGAGAATAGATTGAATCGGTATGTTTTGGACCGGCACATCACCGAGGTGGAAACGGAGGATGGCATTATAAGGCGTAAGGAAGTCTCCGGCTATGGCGTGCGGAGAGCAAAATGGGAGTATGACGATATTGCGCGGATTGCGGCGGAGAAAGGGTGTTCTATTCGGGAGACAAAAAAGAGATTATAGCGGCATAATGGCAGAAAGAAAGGGGAGAAGAAGAAATGGAGCAGGAACAGGAAAACAGAAATCTCGCGTGGGAAGAAATCCGCACGGAACATATTGTGCAGGACGAGTGGATTGATTTCAGGCGTTCCGCCTTTCGGTTTCCGGACGGGAGCGAATTTGAACCGTATTATAGCTACAGCCGCAGAGACTATGTGGTGATCGTGGCGTCGGATGAGGAGGGAAAATATCTCTGTGTCCGACAGTACAGACAGGGCATCCGGGAGGTGACCACGGAATTCCCGGCAGGCGGCATTGAGCGCAGGGACGGGAAGGAATACGGCGGCAGAAAGGATCCTGCGGTGGCGGAAGAGGCGCTTCTGGCAGCGAAGCGGGAACTGAAAGAGGAGACCGGATATGTCTCCGATGAATGGAAACATCTGATCACGGTGCCGTCCAATGCGACGATCGCGGATAATTACGGGCATATTTTTGTGGCCAGAAATTGCCGCAGGATCGGGGGACAGGAGCTGGACGACACGGAATTTCTGAATGTGAAGCGGCTGACAGCTTCGGAGATCGAGGAACTGATCGCGGCGGGAAAATTCCAGCAGGCGGTGCATATCATGGCCTGGCTGCTGGCGTTGAGAAGATAGCGTACAAAGGATAAGGGGATTTATGGCTCAGAGATTATATATTGAAACGGTGGTCATAATAGACGGGACTAAGTATATAAAATATTTGAAATAATAGTATAGTAAGTGAAAGCTTCTTACTACCAACAGCTAAATTGGTGGTGAGAAGCTTTTTAAGTTTGTTCGGTAATTAATATTATTACATAGATACAAAACAAAGCTTTGCTAATTAAAAAATCAATAAGTTAAAAATTAAGGAGTGTGAAGGACAATGAATCATTTAAATGACCATATAAAAGAGTATACGGAATATTGTGAATACAGAAAGCGACTGAATCCAAAAACGTTGAAGGCATATAGTATTGACTTAAAGCAATACCGTAGTTTTACGTCAAATGCCCCAGAATGGTATTCTAAAAATATTTTGGATCAGTACATAACGAACCTGCATAAGCAGTATAAACCCAAGACAGTTAAGCGTAAAATCGCAAGTTTAAAAGCCTTTTTTCATTACATGGAGTATAAAGAGATTCTACAGGACAATCCATTTTCCAAGCTGGATGTCCGGTTCAGAGAGGCCAGGATTTTACCCAAGACAATACCGTTTCATTCCATACAAGCGTTTTTATCTGTGCTATATAGCCAAAAGGATCTTGCATCGACAGAATACCGGAAACGCTGCTGTATCCGGGATATTGCGGTTATCGAATTATTGTTTGCAACAGGTATGCGCATATCGGAGCTGTGCTCTTTAAAACCGGCAGATATTGATCTGGTAAATAATACAGTACTGATTTATGGAAAAGGAGCTAAGGAAAGAATACTGCAAATATGTAATCCGGAAGTCATTTCAGCACTGAATTTATATCAGGAGACTTTTAAAGAAGAAATAAGTCTTTGCGGATATTTTTTTGTAAACAGACTTCAAAGCAAATTATCAGATCAGTCAGTAAGATTTATGATCAATTATTATTCAGAGTTAGCAGGAATTGAACAGCATATTACGCCGCATATGTTTAGACATTCTTTTGCTACCTTGCTTCTGGAACAAGATGTTGATATAAGATATATTCAAAAAATGTTAGGGCATAGTTCGATTAGTACAACAGAGATATACACACATGTATCTAATGCAAAACAGAAAGATATACTTGTGCATAAGCATCCGAGGAATCTTATTAGTATGAATAAAGGATAATTCCAAATTA
>JAFUZJ010000059.1 GCA_017476665.1 Lachnospiraceae bacterium
CGTTTCATATTGCGAACACAGGACGAAAGGGTCCTGTGTTGATCGATATCCCCATTGATGTACAGAACGCGGTATGCAGCAAATTCAAATACCCCGAAGAAGTATCGCTACGCACCTATAAACCGACCGTGAAGGGCAATATGGTCCAGATCAAAAAAGTCATCAAAGGCCTGGAGAAGGCGAAGCGTCCTTTGATCTGTGCAGGCGGCGGCGTGCTGATCGGTGAGGCGGAACATAAACTGCGGGAGTTTGCGGAAAAACATAATATCCCTGTGGTTTCTACCATGATGGGAATTGGCGCCATGCCCACCAGACACCCGTTGTATTTCGGAATGGTGGGAAATAACGGAAGAGCTTATGCGAACCGTGCCATGAATGAATCCGATATGCTGCTCATGGTGGGCGCCAGAGTGGCGGATCGGGCGGTAAATCAGCCGGAGGTGATCACGCGCAACAAAGTTTTGGTACATATGGATGTGGATCCTGCGGAAATCGGAAAGAATGCAGGCCCGACCATCCCTTTGGTGGGCGACGTAGGGCATATTTTTGATGACCTTTTGACGGAAGAGTTCGAGACGGATTCTGCGGAATGGCTTGAAACCCTGGCGCAGTACAGAGAATCCATGCCGATCAAACGAAATCCCAATCCGAAATATGTAGATCCGGCAAAATTTATCACTATGCTGTCCGAGTCCATGAAGGATGATGCGGTCTATGTGGCGGATGTGGGACAAAATCAGATATGGTCCTGTACCTATCACATCGTGAAAAACGGCAGATTCCTCACTTCCGGCGGTATGGGAACCATGGGATATTCCATCCCGGCGGCGATGGGGGCAAAGGCAGCCTGCATGGACAGGCAGGTGATCGCAGTATGCGGAGACGGTTCTTTCCAGATGTCTATGATGGAACTGGCGACCATGCGTCAGCATAAGATCCCGGTTAAGATTATCGTTTTAAAGAACGGCTATCTTGGAATGGTCAGAGAATATCAACATTATACCTACAAAGATAATTACTCGGTTGTGGATTTGAGCGGCAGCCCTGACCTTGAAAAGCTTGCGGCTGCTTATGATCTTCCTTTTCTGCGTCTGGAAAATATGGAGAAGGCTCAGGAAACCATTGCTGAATTCCTCAAGGATGACGGTTCGGTGCTTTTGGAATGTGTGATCGATCCCATGGATCTGGTGAAATAACGCGGAAGGGGGCACGAAGATGAAAAAGCAAATTTATTCCGTACTGGTGGAAAACCGCTCCGGTGTGCTGTGCAAGGTGGCCGGACTCTTTTCCAGAAGATGTTTCAATATTGATTCTCTGGCTGTGGGAGAGACAGAGATCGGGGATGTATCCCGCATGACGATCGTATCCAGCGGAGATGAGCGAACCATTGAGCAGATTGAGAAGCAGCTGAATAAAAAGCTGGATGTGATAAAGGTCAAGACTTTTGAAGAACAGCAGTGCGTTTCCAGAGAACTGATGCTGATCAAGGTGAAATATAATAAAGGGAATCGCCGGGACATCACAGAGTTGTGCGATATCATGAAGGCGCAGATCGTAGATATGTCAAAGCACTATATGATGATCCAGGTCTGTGACACACCGGAACGCATTAAGGTGATGCTTTCACTGCTGCAGTCAGTCAGCATCGTGGAAGTTGCGAGAACCGGAACGTTAGCACTTTCTAAATGTATGGAACAGGAAGACTGAGGGGGATCAGAATATGGCAGAGAAAAAGAAAAAAAGAATTTTAGTGTTGGGCGATAATGAAGCCATGATTGACGATATGTTTACTATGCTGGGAACTTTTTATGATCTGGTGACCAGTTCAATCCGTCTGGAGGACATGGAAAACCATATGACCTTTTTTGAACCGGATCTGCTTCTTTTGGCGACTGCGGGAGAAGGCAAAAACATGCAAAAGGTTGTCACGTTGAAGAGACGGCTGACAAGAGAGAATATTATTTTTGCGATTTTCGGTTCACAGGAAACCTGCCATAGTTTTCAAAAAATATCGGGAGCGATGGCGGATCTGATCCTGGCAAGACCCATTACGGCTGAAAAGATCCGGGAATTGATCGAAGAAAAACTGGAGGAAGCCGATCTGTTACAGGAACCGGGGGGTTCAATCCCTGAAAAAGCCTCATCAGGCGGCGCTTCAATCCAGTCCCTGATTCCCGGGCTTGGAGATGTGTCTGAAGCACCGGCGCCGGCTGAAAATGTCAGGAAACACGTGCTTGTGATCGATGATGACCCCATGATGCTGAAGATCGTAAAGGATCATCTTCATGACAACTATGACGTGGCAACTGCGGTCAGCGGTAAGGTCGCATATAAATTCCTGGAAAAGAAAAAAACGGATATTATTTTGCTTGACTATGAGATGCCCGGTGAAAACGGCCCGGCAGTTTTGAAAAATCTGCGACAGAACCCGGAGATCGCATCAATTCCGGTCATATTTCTGACCGGTGTGGCGGAACGCGACAAAATCAGAGAGGTATTGTCGCTGAAGCCGCAGGGATATCTGCTGAAGCCGATTGACAAAGAAAAGCTTTTGGGGACTTTGGATAAGTTTATTTAGTAGGAGGACGCTATGGCGGACACGAGAGAAATTGATCCGAGAGAACTGGATGACTTATATTTGACAGATTTGATGCCTGCGGATGTGTTACAGAGAATTCAGGACGCTTTTTCCGATATGTCAGGATTGGCAGCGCTTACCACGGATGCCAAGGGTAAGGCTGTCACAAAAGGATCTAATTTTACTGAATATTGTATGGAGAGGATCCGGACAAATCCGACCGGCTGCGCCCGCTGTGAGCAATGCGATAAAATGGGTGCAGTCACTTCCATGAATGCGGGGCATGCCACAACCTATCGCTGTCATTCCGGATTGGTGGATTTTGCGGCACCTATTATGGTGAAAGGCAAGATGATCGGTTCATTTATCGGTGGGCAGGTTTTGCCGGAACCGCCGGATGAAGAGAAGATCAAAGGGGTTGCAGAGGAACTGGGGATTGATGCGGATGCATTGTGGGAAGCTGCCCAAAAAGTACCGGTTCGTTCTCCTTATGATATTGATATGCGGGCGAATTTCCTGTATGTGCTGGCGGATGTATTGTCGGAGATGGCATACAGCAGCTATATGGCAGTGAAGGCCGGGGAAGAAATTGAGCGGGCAGCGCATATGAAATCGGATTTCCTTGCCAATATGAGCCATGAGATCCGTACGCCCATGAATGCGGTGATTGGTCTGGCCGAGATGGCACTTCGCGAGAATCTGCCGCCTTTGGCGAAGGAATATATCAATCAGATCAAGACATCGGGCAGATCACTGCTGAATATTATCAACGATATTCTGGATTTCTCCAAGATCGAATCCGGTAAGATGGATATTATTCCGGTGGAGTATGAAACCCTTTCCATCATAAATGATGTGGCTAACATGATGCAGGTGAAATTGAAGGACAAAGATGTGGAACTCCTTTTGGATATCAATCCGAATTTTCCTGCATATGTGGAGGGAGATAATCTGCGTATCAAGCAGGTATTGACCAATATTGTCAATAACGCCCTCAAGTTTACCAACAGCGGACATGTAAAGATCCGCATGGATTTTTCCAATATAGACGAGGATCATATCAAACTCCGTTTCTTTGTGGAAGATACCGGTATCGGTATTAAGGAGGAGGATATCGGTAAGTTGTTCCAGTCCTTTAATCAGGTGGATAGTAAGAGAAACCGGAATATAGAGGGTACCGGACTGGGACTTGCCATCAGCAAACAGCTGCTGACGCTTATGGGTGGAAATATCAGCGTACAGAGTGTGTACGGGGAAGGTTCCATGTTTTATTTCTACCTGCCCCAGAAAGTGGTTGACCGTACCAAGGCTGTTATCATCAAAGAGCCGGACAGGAAATTTGTAATGTGCAATTTTAACAGTCTGGATCTGCGAACCCAATTTATGAAAGATATTGCGCGGTTTGGCGTGGCACATCAGGAGATGAAGGATTGGCAGGATGTGATTGAGCATCTGGAACAATTCAAAGGCTCCAAACCGAAAGAGTTGTTCATCTTCACAGAGAAGCATTGCCAGGATGACACCATGAATGAGATCCTGATGAAGTATCCGGATATCAATATGGTCATGGTGGAGGATTTCTTCATGGACGAGAAGTCCATGTTCCCCAATCTGCGGATCCTGAAAAAACCGCTTTCCGCCATTCTGATTGCAATGGTACTGAACGGCGATGAAGCGATCAGTGTGGACGGCGATGCGGATGCCTATACCATTGACTTTATTGCTCCGGATGCCAAGATCCTCCTGGTGGATGACAATTCGATCAATCTGACTGTGGCGGAAGGATTGATGGAGCCGATGAAGATGCATGTGACTTCCGTGACCAGCGGTAAGGAAGCTTTGAAGCGGATTGAGAATGAACAGTATGATATCATTTTCATGGATCATATGATGCCGGAGTTGGACGGTGTGGAGACAACCCGTCTGATCAGACGTTTTCATCCGAATTATGACAATACGCCTATCATTGCGCTGACGGCCAATGCGATCGAGGGGGCTAAGGGGATGTTTTTGTCGGAAGGCATGCAGGATATTGTCACCAAACCCATCGAAGTCCGGTTCCTCGTGATGAAATTAAAACAGTGGCTGCCGCCTGAGAAGATCAAGAAAGCGACGGAGAAGGATAAGGAAGTTGCCGCGAGTCCGGCACCTGCAGGAAACGGTGAACTGGATCTGAATACGGCAGTGATTGCTGACCTTGACACAGCATCGGCACGACAGCTGCTCGGAAATGATAAGCTCTATCTGAATATTTTGAAGAAATTTTATGAGTCCATCGGAAATAAAGCGATGGCGATCAAGAAGTTTTATGACGACCAGGATATTCATGCTTATACAATTGCAGTGCATGCACTGAAGAGTGAAGCCAGACAGATCGGTGCGAAAGAATTGTCTGATATGGCTGCGGAACTGGAGAAAGCCGGAAATGAAAATGATATGCGTATCATTCGTGAGAAGACGGCGCATGTATTGAAGAAATATCTGACTTATCAGCAGGATCTGAGACCGTTCTTCGGCGGTGGAGAGGAAGATGCACAGTCGAAAGCGGAGATCGATGACGGAACGCTGCTGGAACAGTTCGACAAGTTGGCTGCTGCGGTGGATGAGCTGGATATGGACGGCATGGAGGAAGTGTCTGACAAGCTCAAAGAGTACGGTTACAAAGGTGAAGAAGAAAAACTTTGCAAAGAACTGCTGGAGGCTATCTCAGAGATGGATGTAGACGCCTGTGTGGAGATCATAGATAAATGGAAACAATTGCGGTAGATCTTATTTTCCTGGGGTTTGTGATTGTGCTGGTGATCCTGCTTTTGATCTACATTCACAAAACCAGGAAGCAGATGAAGGAATTGGAGGCAGCCCGTATTCAGGCCAAGAATGCTATGGTAGAGGCCAGAAAGGCCGGCGATGAAGCCACGCGTGCCAGACAGGAAGCGGAGGCTGCCCGGGCAGAAGCGGAAGCGGCGAATCGGGCGAAAACGGATTTCTTGTCCAATATGAGTCATAATATCCGGACGCCTTTAAATGCCATCATCGGTATGACTGCCATTGCCGGCAGTCATGTGGAGGATTCCGTCAAAGTGGCGGATTGTCTGAAAAAAATTGAGAGTTCCGGCACGCACCTGTTGGGCGTTGTGAATGATGTGCTGGATATGTCAAAGATCGAAAGCGGCAAGTTTACGTTAAATGTTCGTCCGGTCTCTCTGAGAGAAACGCTGGATGTTGTACGGGACATTATCCATGTGGAACTGGAGGCCAAAAGCCAGAAGCTTGAGATCCGGATGGAGGGGCTGATCTCGGAGGATGTATATTGTGACGGTGGGCGGCTGAATCAAGTGCTGATCAATCTTTTGAGCAACGCTGTAAAATATACGCCCAAAGGGGGGACGATCGTTCTTTCGCTCGCCCAGAAGCTTTCTCATCGCGGAAAGGGATATGTGCAAAATCATTTTTCCGTACGGGATAACGGAATCGGTATGTCTGAAGAATTTCAGAAGAAGCTCTTTCCCGCTGAAGAGCATTCCGCTGAAGAACATGCGGAAGAAGAACATGCAGTACATGTCTACGAGGTGCATGAAAGCGGTCTGGGTTTGACCATTATAAAGCATATCCTGGATGCCATGGAGGGAACCATCGATGTGGAGTCGGCACCGGGCAAGGGGACCGCTTTTTATGTGACGGTCGATTTTGAGATGGTACAGGAGGAGCAGGACAGACTGCTGGCAGAGAGCAGATTCGGTGAAGAAGCGGACGATCCGGTTCAAGCGGATGTCTGGCTGGAGGGCATGAGTATCCTGTTGGCGGAGGACAATGAGATCAATGCGGAACTTGCCTGCACCATTTTGGAAGATAAAGGCGCTTTTGTGGAGGTCGCGGAGAACGGAGAGATCGCATATGAGAAATTTGCTGCTTCTTCGGAAGGGTATTATGATCTGATCCTTATGGATCTGCGGATGCCGGTGATGAACGGCCTGGAAACCACCAAAGCCATACGTGCCATGGACAGAGGTGATGCGATCACTGTGTTGATCGTGGCGATGACGGCGGATGCCTTTTCGGAGGATATCCAGAATTGCCTGGAAGCGGGCATGAACGGGCATATCTCAAAGCCCATTGATGTGCCCAAACTGACCAAGACCCTGACAAAGTATCTTAGGTTTCTCGGTTGACACTGGCACTTTACTGTGCTATAGTGTGGTTTAGCGACATTTTTGCACAGTCGGCAAGAATTGGAAGGATTAGGATAGCATGCGTAGAAAAGTTTTTCAGTTATTGGTAGATAACACATCGGGTGTTCTGAGCCGTATCTCTGGCTTGTTTTCCCGCAGAGGTTATAATATCGAGAGCATCACAGCAGGCGTGACGGCCGATCCCAGATATACCCGCATCA